>NZ_JBQLZN010000059.1:0-86607 GCF_052168295.1 Parasphingopyxis sp.
CCACCGACTCGTCATTGCGAGCGCAGCGAAGCAATCCAGAGCAGCTAACGATTTCGCCTGCAGCTCTGGATTGCCACGTCGCCTGACGGCTCCTCGCAATGACGATTTAGGCGAAGGTGAAGAGGTTACGGCCGCCCTCGGCGCGCACCGTAACTTTCCGCCCGAACGGTGTACCCTCCTGCAAGACCGCCAGCGTTTTCGCATCCTCGGGCGCTGCGTTCGCGGCGATCCGCGCATCCTCGTCCGTGCGCGCGATGACCGTCGCAACCGTCCCGTGCTTGCCGGGCACGATCGTATAGGTGTCGACCACGGCTTCGCCGACATATTCGTCGCGCACGGCGAGCTTCTCCGCCTGGTCGGGCAGTTTCCGGAAGCGCTCGCCGCCGCTCCAGTCGGCGGCGCGACGGGAATAGATGCCGGTCGCATATTTGCTCATAAAGCCGCCATTGGCGCCGACCAGCGCATAGGAGTCTTCGTCGGCGCGCACCTTCTGCACGGCCTCGGCAATTGCGTGCGCCGAGTAATTGTTCCCCGCCCCGCCGAAAAAAGGCAGCCCGCCGGTCAGCGTCAGGCCGCGCGGATCGTCGGGCGCGATGCCGAACGCCTCGGTGATATTGGTCACGGCAATCGCGAAACAGCTGTAGAGATCGAAATAGCCGATCGCATCCATGTCGATCCCTGCCATCTCAAGCGCGTCGCGCACCGAGGCGATCGAGGCCGGGCTCACCGCCATATCCGGGCGTTCGAGCACCGAAAGCTCCTTCGCATCGGTGACAGCATGGATGTGCACCCATTTCTCTTCGGGCACGCCGAGCGCGCGCGCCTCGCCAGCCGAGGCGATCAAGATCGCGGCCGCCTGGTTCACCTGGTCGCGCGCGACCGTCATCCGCGTATAGGGTTCGGCGACGATCCGGTTCCGCTCGGTGACGGTCGCCAGTTCTTCCGCCGTCCGCGCGACGGGCGCAGCGGCATAGGGATTGCGCGCCGCGACTTTGCTGAACGGCGCGAACAGCTCGCCAATCTCCCGGCGATAGGCGTCCAGCCCCATGCCCCGTTCCGCGCGCCGGGCATTCTCGAACAGCGCATAGAGCGAGATCGGCGTGACAAGGCCATGCGCGATCAGTGTCTTGTCCAGCAGGCCGCGCATGCCGAGACCGCGATCCTCGAGGCTCCCATCGACCTCTTCCGACCAGTCCGGTTTTTCGCCGGCCTTGCCCAGCGTCAGCACCGTCGAAATCGCTTCGGAGCCGACGATCGCAGCGACTCCCGAGCGGCCCTCTGCAATATCCGCCGCCAGTTCGCCGACCAGCTTTTGCGGCCCCTGCCCGCCGACGATTTCGAGGATCGCGCGCTCCGGGTCCGCGCCGACGCGCTTGCCATAGGACCGCGGCACATTGTTGGACTTGCCGAACGGCGCGACGGCGCCGGGCGTCGAAATCTCGAACTGGCGAATGGCGGCAATCGTGTCGATCGCGGCAGCGACATCGCCATCCGCCCCGCAGTCGGCGATCGCCGCACCGAGCGCCTTGCCGCCCAGATCCATCGGCGAGAGCGCGGCATAATCGGCATCGTCCGGGCGTTCGGCATACTGGCCGACACCGATAATTAGGGGCGTGGAATCGGGAATGGCGGTCATGATGTCTCGTCTGTCCTGCGAAAAAGATTTCGGACGGCCTAGCCGAGCGCGGCACGCGAGGAAACAGCTTGGCCGCGGTCGTCAGCCCGTGATGCTGTCCGCCTCGATCAGCAGCACCTGTACGTCGGCGATGCCTTCGCGCAGCTTCTTCGCCTCGGCATATTCCGGCGAGTTCCAGAAGGCCTTGGCGGCCGCCTTGTCCGGCCATTCCGAAATGACCATCGACGCGCCATCCCCGAAATCGCCTTCGAGCAATTCCGCGCCCGGACCGCGCAGCAGATATCTGCCGCCGAATTGTTCGACGAGTTTGCCGGCGGCGGCGCCATAGCCCTGGATAAAGGCGCCGCGATCCTCGATTTTCGCGGTGACAATCATATAGGCGGGCATGGCGATTCCTTAATCAAGAGGGCTCGGCGGATAGGCGAAGATGCGATCGGCGATCGGCGCGTTCACGACCGTTTCGGTCCAATAGACGGTGTTCGAGACGACACCATTGTACGACAGCGTGACCGTCCCGGCCTGCACCCAGTTCGGCTCCGTCAGCGTGGTGAAATCGTCATAGACGCGCATATGCCAGCCGCGCGGCGTCGCGAATTCCATCGTGCGGATATAGTGGCTTTCCTGATCGATCCCGAAGATCGTCTCCGCGCCGCCCGGATCGGTGATGCGGATCTTATAGATATCGTGCCCGTTCGAATTGCCGTCGGGGATGCGGGTCAACGTGAAGCCTTCGCCCAGCGCGCGCCGGATGATCCCGAAGCCGAAGGCCGAGGCCCAATAAGCGTCCGCCTCTTCGCGCGGCATGATGCCGTCCTGCGTCCAGGTCGTCTCGCCGTCATAGCCGACCTCGAACATGACCCCGTCGCCCATGCCCGCGCGGATGCGTACCTTGCCCTGTGCATTATGGCTCGCGGTGCGGTCGGGATCGAAGACGCGCCACATGCGATAATCGTCGGACCGGGCGCGCGGTTCGGCGCTGTCGGGACCGTAGAACACGGCATGGCCGGAGAGCTGGAGCGTCGAGGGATTGAGCCAGTCTTCGCCGCCCGCCGCCGCGGTCGCGCGTTCGAGGATCGTACGCGCATCGGGCGCCGGCCCGTCCTGCGCAAGCGCTGGAGCGGTGAACAGAAACAGCAGCAACCCAATCCAGTGACGCATCGTCGCGATCCTCCCGCCCATACTCTTTGCCGGATTCGCGAGGGCTGTCAAAATTTGTCCGGACAGATTTGCATTTGTCGCCCATCGCTATAGCGTGCAGGCACCGCAGAGGAGGGCCGATCATGCGTTTCATCCCGATATTGGCAGCTTTCGCTGCGCTTCCGACGGCCGCCGCCGCGCAAGACCTCGCCGACCTCGTGCCAGGCACCTATGCCAATACCGAACAGGTCTATTTCCAGGGCGAGGCGGGCGAACCGCAGGATCGCTGGATCAGCCTGCGATTCAGTACGGGCGATGATGGCAGCATGCGCCTGCATTCGATCGATCCGTTCGGCGAGCCGCTCTACGGCGCGGAGGGCCAGCCGGTGACGATCGAAGCGCGCGGCGAATTCACCGCGCTGACCGCCGGAGACTGCACCCGGCTGATGCGGCCCGAGGGCGCAGAATTCGTGCTGGTAGGCAGCGAAGGCGATTGCGACGGCCTGCCGGTGCGCATGGAGCGGGTCAGCGCGTCGGGCATGACCTTCAGCTGGCCCGACGGGCGGATGATGGAGATGCGCCGCGCCCGGCCCGTCTCCTGCTGGATATCCGTGCGCAAGACGGAGCCCGTGGCCGAGGGCGAGAGCGAATGGACGTTCGATAACGGTCTGATGATGCACGATCAGGGCGGCCGCATCCGCGCGGGTGGCGGGGACAGCGGCGCGCCGATAGCGATTATCCGCATGCGAAACGTCATCTGGCCGCCGCCGACCCGCAACCGGCCGAGCCTCGTGCTCTACGTCCACACCGAAGACGAGCCCGAGCGCGCGGTCTCCTATAGCTGGGCCGATCCCGGCGCGGAGCGGATCGGCATCAACTTGCGCTGGATGCAGGCGAGTTGCACGGTGCAGCAAACGGAAGAAGGACCGGACGCATGAGCGAGCGACGCGCGGAAATCACGAAACATGGCGGGCCCGAGATCATAACCTGGCAGGATGTCGATCTCGGCGATCCGGGCGAAGGCGAGGTGCGGATGCGTAACAAAGCCGTTGGCCTGAACATGATCGACACCTATCACCGCAAGGGCGTTTATCCGGTCGAACTGCCGAGCGGACTGGGGCTGGAAGCGGCGGGTATCGTCGAGGCCGTGGGGCCGGGCGTGAGCGACTTCAAGGAAGGCGACCGCGTCGTCACTTTCGGCCCGCAGCTCGGCGCCTATGCGACCGCGCGCAATATGCCTGCCAACCGGCTCTTCGCGATTCCGGACGGCGTGGCGGACGATGTCGCGGCGGCGGCCTTCCTCAAGGGCTGCACGACCGAATTTCTCGTCGAGCGCTGCGGCAAGGTCGAGGGCGGTTGGCCCGTCCTCGTCCATGCAGCCGCTGGCGGCACGGGGCAGTTGCTCGTCCAATGGCTCAAACATCTGGGCGCGGAGGTGATCGGTACGACCAGCAGCGCAGAAAAGGCGGAGAAAGCCAAGACGGCGGGTGCCGATCATGTGATCCTCTACACCGAGGAAGAGGTCGCGCCCCGCGTCCGCGAGATTACGGGTGGCACGGGTGTGCGCGTCGTCTTCGACGGCGTCGGCAAGGCGACCTGGGAGGCGTCGCTCGATTCGCTCGCCCCGCGCGGCCTGCAGATCAGCTTCGGCAATGCGAGCGCGCCGGTCGGCGACACCAATCTGGCGATTCTTGCGCAGAAGGGTTCGCTCTTCACGACCCGGCCGACTTTGTTCGACTATTATTCCGATCCCGCCGAAGCGCGCGCCGGGGCGGCGCGGCTTTTTGCGCTGCTCGGCGAAGGGGTGCTCAGCGTCGATATCGGTCAGACCTATCCGCTCGAAGAGGCGGCGCAGGCGCATCGCGATCTCGAAGCGCGCAAGACGGTCGGCTCGACCGTTCTCCTCCCCTGATGGCGCATATCGAACCGCTTGCGCCGGACCAACTGCCCGATGGGCTGCGTGAGCGGCTGGCGGAAGCCGAGGCCCGCATGGGGTTCGCCTCGAACGACATTATGACGATGGCCCGCTGGCCGGAGCTGCTCGGTGCGCTTGAAGGGTTGATCGCGACGATTTACGGCTCGCCGGAGGTCGATCTCGGCCTCAAGCGGCTGATGGCGATGGTCGCGAGCAGCGCCGCGGGTTGCCGCTATTGCGAGGCGCATACCGCGCATGGTGCGGCGCAAATGTCGGGCGTAGACGGCGAAAAAGTCGCGGCGGTATGGGACTACAAGACGAGCGATCTGTTTTCGGACGCCGAGCGCGCGGCGCTCGACCTCGCCTTCGCCGCCGGGCAGACGCCCAATGCCGCGACAGAAGCGCATTTCGAAGCGCTCCGGCAGCATTGGAGCGAGCGGCAGATCGTCGAGATGATTGCGCTGCTCGGCCTGTTCGGCTTCCTCAACCGCTGGAACGACACGCTCGCAACCCCGCTCGAAGACGCCCCGCTCAGCTATGCGCTGGAGAATTTTGGCGGCGACTGGTCGGCGGGGAAGCATGCAAGCGGCCAAAAAGAAACCCGCTCGCCCTGAGCCTGTCGAAGGGCTGTACTTCTTTTTCGATCTTTGAAGGCGAAGGGCAGGGCTTCGACAGGCTCAGCCCCAGCGGATATTTTCATCGAGTTCTTCACCAAACCTTGCCGCCGATCCATTCGCCGGCCGCAGGTAAAAAGGGACGCACCTCCACGCTTTCCCAGATATCGGCGCTCGCGTACGGATCGCGGTCTAGCAGCTCGCGGGCTTCCGCCTCGCTTTCCGCATCGAAGATCAGCATCGAGCCGATCGTATTGCCGTCAGCATCGCGCACCGGCCCGGCGACCCGGATCTTGTCCATGATCGTCTCGATATGCGCGAAATGCGCTTGCGCGAGCTCCTTACGCAGCCGTTGCGGCTCCGGACCCGGATGATCCGTGCACCAGGCGATATAGGCGGCTTGCGGCGCAACCTTGGTCATCTTCCTGTCTCCACCAGTTCGAGCAGTTCGCCGGCCGGGCCGATAACCGTCGCGGCGCGGCGGTCCTCATAGAGCGGGCCGGATCGCAGCGCAGGCGGCGCAATCCACTCGCAATCCAGCGCGCCCAGATCGTCGGCCGCCAGCGTCACCAGCGCATTGCTGGGGGGCAGCATACCATCATGCCGCGCCCGCGCGGTCGCTTCGGCCGGATAATCGTCGACCTCGACGATCGGCAGCCGGTCGTTCTGCACCATGGTGAGGTCCGACTGGGTGCCCGGCGGCGCACCGAACGCGTCGTTTATCATCGTATATTCAAGGCGGTAGGTATCGCCCTCGTCGAGGCCGAGCGTCTCGCAATACCAGGCGACGGTCCCCGCCCGGTCGGGCGTCGCGAGGATGACGATAAAGATATGGTCGGTCAGCGACCCGGCATGCGGCAGGTCCGAAGACGGCGTATTCTCGCGCACCTCGTTCAGATAGACCATCTCCCGGCCGCGCCCGAGCACCTGCATCGGCACGAAATAAGGGAGGCCCTCCAACTCCTTGGGCGGCCCGACGATATCGAAGCCGCTGCCCTGCAGCCGGTCCGGCCAGCCGAACACGTCTTGGACCGTTAGCTCATAAGCGGCCCAGCCATAGGTTCGCGTGGGCCTGAAATCGGGATGATCGGGCTGTTCGACGAGCCGGATGAAACAATGCGCGCCGCTTTGCGGTTGCAGGATCGCCATCGGCTGCCCCGCGCTCGCCGGTACACCCCAGCTCGCGGCCAGATCGTCCGGCAGCGGCCCGCGTTCGATGAGCTTCAGGCCGAGCGTCCCTTCATAATCGGCCAGCGCCATGTCGAGATCGGGCGTCGTGACGACGCCGCCGAGAATGGATCCGTGTTTCAAAACTGCGCCTTTCGCTTCTCAAGAAAGGCGCTGACGCCCTCCTTGAAGTCCGTGCCCTCGAAGGCCGCATCGAATTGCGCGGCGGTCTCCGCATCGTCGTCCGCCTGCCCGTCGAGGATACGGCGGACGATCGCCTTGCTCGTGCGCTGGCTGTGCGGCGAGACCGACGCCATCGTCTCGGCCAGCGCCGTCGCCTCGGCATGGGGATCGTCGGCGAGGATCGTGACGAGCCCGATCCGCTGCGCTTCCTCGGCCGACAGCAACTGGCCGGTGAACAGGATGCGCTTCGCTTGGGCCGGACCCACGAGATCGACGAGCAGCTTGGTGTCGTGCAGCGAATAGACGAGGCCGAGCTTCGCAGGCGTGATCCCGAAGCGGGCGTTGGGCCCGGCGACGCGCATGTCGCAGGCGATTGCGATCCCGCAGCCGCCCCCGATGCAATCCTGGTCGATCACCGCCACGGTCGGCTTAGGCGCACGGGCAAGATCGTGCTGCACCTTGCGGATCGCGGCCTGATTCTTCGCGCGCCAATCGGCATCCTTCGCCCCGGCCGCGAATTCCGCGATATCGGCGCCTGCGCTGAACGCGCTCTCCCTCTCGCTCGCGCTGACGATCATCACGCGGATAGCCTCGTCGTCCATCGCATCGGCGAGCAGGTTCGGAAACAGCTCCCACATGTCCTGCGTAAAAGCATTACGCTTGTCCGGCCGGTCGATCAGCAAGCGCGCGATCCGGCCCTCTTTTTCGAGGCGCAGCGTCATGCGGGCTCCACCTTGGCGAAATGCTGCGCGATCGCGTGCCGCGTCGTTACCCAGACATCCGAGTGGGCGCGGACATGTTTGAAGAATTCCTCGAGCGCCCAGATGCGGCCCGGCCGGCCGATGATGCGCAAATGCAGGCCAAGGCTCATCATCTTCGGATTGCCCGCCTCGCCCTCGCGATAGACCTGGTCGAAATTGGCCTTGGCATAATCGAGCCATTGATGCGGGGTCAGCGCCGGGTCGGTCCACATCTTCATATCGTTATTGTCGAGCTGATAGGGGACGATCACGATCGGCTTTCCGGGCACCGTTTCGCGATCCCAGAACGGCACGTCGCCCGAATAATCGTCCATATGATAGGCGAAACCCTCCTCGATCAGGAGCCGCCGCGTCTCGTCCGTATGAAAATAGCGCGAGAGCCAGCCATAGGGGCGGACACCGACCGTATTCTCGATGGACGCGACGGCCTTGCGGATGAACTCGCGCTCGGCGTCTTCGTCGAGCTTGAACTGATGGACCCAGCGCCAGCCGTGGCTGACCGGCTCATGCCCGAGTTCGGCGATGGCTTCGGCGATCTCGGGATGGTTTTCGAGGCTCATCGCCGCGACCGTCCAGCTCGCCATGATGTCATAGTCGCGCAGCAGCTTGACGATGCGCGGGGCGCCGGCCTTGATGCCGTAGAGATAATTGCTCTCATTGCCGTAATTGCGGATCGGCGCGCGGATATGGATGCCGAGTTCGTCGACCGGCTCCATCCCCTTGTCGCCGCGCGCGACGGTCATTTCCGACCCTTCCTCGACATTGACGACGACGCTCAGCGCCATCTTCCCGCCGTCCGGCCAGTCGATCCGTTCTTCCTGCATCGTCTTCACACCTTTTCCATTATCGCGACGGGCGTCCAGCGCTGGGCGCGGCGGTCGAGCCGCGCGTCCAGCAGCTCGCCGTCCAGATCCATCGGCGCGGCCTGGGCGAGAAAGGCCGCGCTGTCCTCAAGACAGCCGACATGGATTACGCCACGCATACGCCCCGCGATTTCGCTGACCGCCGCCATGAGGACGCCGCAGGTGGCGCAGACGAGGAAATCCGCCGTCTTCGTCCCAAACCTGTAGCGGGTGACGGGCCCCGCCATGCGGATGTCGGCCCGGCCTTCCGGGTCCGACGTCCATGACGCGTTCTGCTTGCGGCAATAGCTGCACTGGCAGGTCCGCGCGCCGAGATCGGCCGGCGATTTTTCGCTCGCGAAATCGAGCGTCAGCGCGCCGCAATGGCAGGACCCGGCATAGCGCGCCATCAATGCATTTCCTCTCCGCCCGACACGTTGAGCGCTTCGCCGGTGACATAGATGGCTTCGTCGCTGGCGAGCCAGGCGCAGGCCGCCGCCGTATCGCTCGGCAGGCCGGGCCGCCCCATCGGATTGCGCGCCTTCATATTCTCCAGATAGGCCTCGACGCTCGGGAAACCGAGCAGTTTGGAGAAATATTCGTTCTGCTTCTGGCCGAGCCCGGTCGTCACATGGTTGGGGCACACGGCGTTCACGGTGATCCCGTGCCCACCCAGCTCCAGCGCGGTGGACCGGGTCAGCCCGACCATCCCGTGCTTCGAGCTGCAATAGGAGGCCATGTGCGGAAAGCCGGTCTTCGCGGCCTGGCTGGCGATATTGATGATCCGCCCGCCCCCGCCTTTCGCGACCATCGCCTTGGCGGCCGCCTGTGTGCAGTAGAAGGCGCCCGAAAGATTGACCGCGATGACGGTCGCCCAGTCCTCGGGCTTCACGTCGAGCATCGGGGTCATCATGAAGCCGATGCCCGCATTGTTGACCATGATGTCGACGCCGCCGAACCGGTCGACCGCGCCATCGACCAGCGCGTCGCATTGCGCTGGATCGCTGACGTCGCAGGCGATCGTCGCGACCTCGGCGCCGCGCCCGCGCAGTTCCTCAGCCACGCCTTCGGCCTCGGCGTCGATTGCGATGTCAGACACGACGCAGTTCGCGCCATCATCGGCGAAACGCTGGAGAATGCCCTGCCCCAGCCCCTTTTCCTTGCCGGAACCCGTCACGACGATCGTCTTTCCTTTGAACTTCATGTGTTCGTCCTCTCGTTCCGTAGCCCCGAGCCTGTCGAAGGGCGCTTTTCAACCGATAGACGCCCTTCGACAGGCTCAGGGCTAACGGAGGTTATGCGCCACCTCTATAAATCTTCGGTCAGGATGAATTGCGGATTGTCCGCATAATCCTGGAACGGCGCGGCCGCGGCCTGGAACTCTTCGGTCGAGATATCGGCGACGAAGGCGTCCATGTCGTTGACGTCGATGATCTCGAAATAGTCATAGGCCGGCTTGGCGCTGTTGTCGCCGAACACACCCGTCGCCTTGTGCACGGTAAAGCCGTCGACCGATCCGAGTGCGTTGACGCCGGGAATATCCCGTGTCTTCGCCCAATTCTCATAGTCTTCGACGCTCACCCCGTCTTTCAGGTTGAACAATACGATGATCCGCATGTCTGTCTCCTCTCGTTTCTCAGAATAGATCGGGCAGGCGATAGCCGTCCAATTGCAGGTCCAGCCCGCGCGCCAGATCGAACAGTCCCGCCTCGTTGCCCGCCGCGCCGATCAGCTGCACCGCGACAGGCAGGCCGTCGTCATCGGCGCCGGCTGGGATACTGATCGACGGCAGGCCGGCGATATTGGCGAGACAGGTGAAATCGGCCTGGTTGACCGGGGCCTGTTCGCTGTGCGGGAAGGCGGCCTGCGGCACGGTCGGCAGCAGTATCGCGCCATGCGCATCGACCGCGGCATGCAGCGCCTCGCGAGTCCGCGCGAGCACCGCCGCGTCCTCGGCGAGATCGGCATCCGAGCGCTTCGGCCCGATATCGATCAGATATTTGAGATTCTCCGACAGCCCGTCCGGATCGGCGGCGCGGAGATCGGCCAGATGATCGTGCAGCGCGCGCGCGGCGCGGATGAAACCGGCGAAACGGATGCGCGATAGCGGATCGGGCAGCGCGAATGTCCCGCGCGCGTCGAGCAGGCCGGCAGCCTTCTCATAGACGGCGACGACCGCGGGCTCGCATTCGACATCGCCGAACCCTGCCAGCGTGACCGGCGTCCCGATGCTCTGCGGATCGGCGAAATCGATCAGTTCGCGCGCGACGATTTCGAGATCGCTGAGCGAACGCGCCAGCGGGCCGATCGCATCGAACGATCCCTCACAGATTTCGAGGCCGTGCTGCGAAATCGCGTTGTAGGTCGGCTTGAGCCCGTACACGCCGCAATAGGCGGCGGGCACCCGGACCGAGCCCAGCGTGTCGGTGCCCAGCGCCGCGACGCAGAGGCCAGCTGCCACCGCCGCGCCGCTGCCGCCCGAGGAGCCGCCCGGCGTATGGCCGATCCGGTGCGGGTTCTCCGCCGCGCCCAGCCAGGGATTATCGGTCTTCGCGCCGAGCGCGGCCTCCTCCATATTGAGCGTGCCGAGGACGATCGCGCCGGCGTTGCGCAGGTCGGCGACGACCTTCGCATCGGCCGCGGCAACGCAATCCTTGCGCGCCTTGATCCCGGCACTCGTTACCAGCCCCTCGACATCTATATTGGCCTTGATCGCCACCGGCACGCCCTCGAGCGCGCGCGGCGCGGCGGACAGAATCTGCCGGTCGCTTTCTGCCGCCGCCTGCATCGCGCCCGGCTCGTCCAGCTCGACAAAGGCGTTGAGATCGCCGTTCAGCGCCGCGATCCGCTCGAACGCCGCTTCCACGACCGCCGACGGCATCGCCTCGCCCGCACGATACAGCGCGAGCAGGCCGGCAATGCCGTGGCGATGGAGCGGTTCGGTCAAAGCTTCCTCTCGTCGATCAGGCGGATCGGTTTCTGGCGGACGTCGATCTGCGTGTCCTTCGCGGTATCGCCGACGCCGACCATGTCGATATCGACCTCGATGCCGAGCCCACGCTTGAGGATCTCGCCGATCTCGCCCTCGTCCGTGCCGCCCCGGCTTTCCATGACCACGCACATATGGTCCTTGCCGCTGTCGTCGCGCGTCACCCGGCAGACATATTCGCCGGTCAGGTCCGCGCGGTTCTCGATCAGCGCGCCGATCGCGTGCGGGAAGATGTTGATGCCGCGCAGCTTGACCATATTGTCGCTGCGGCCCTTGAAGCCCGAAATGCGCTTGAAGACCATACCGGTATCGTTCGCGCCCTCCAGCTCTTCCGTCACGTCATGGGTGTTAAAGCGGATACAGGGCGCGATATCGTCCTTGAACAGGCAGGTGACGACCATGTCGCCGGTCTCGCCCGTTTTCACCGGCGCGCCCGTATCGACGTCGAGCAGCTCGAGATATTGCGCGTCCTCCCAGACGTACAATCCGTTACGGTCCGGCCCCTCGCCTGCGATCGAACCGGTATCGCCGACGCCATACCAGTCATAGGCCTTCGCGCCGTGCCAGGCGTCTTCGGTCGAGGCGCGGTCCTCGGTACCGAGATGACCGATGATCATGCGCAACCTGATCCGGTCGAACAGCTTTTCGGCCTCGGCAACTTCGGCGAGCTTGCGGACATAATCGACGAAGCCGACCATCACGGTGACGCCGAAATCGGCCATCAGATTGACCTGGTTGACCGAGCGCGTCTCGATTCCGGTCCCCGCGGAGAGGAACAGCGCGTTCGTGTAATGCGTGACGGCCTCGCGGATATAATGGCCGCCATTGATCATCCCATGGCCATAGACCGACTGGATCACGTCATCGCCGGTAAGCCCCATCCAGCGATACATGCGCCCGACGAGCAGGTTCGTGACCTCGCGCCCCTTGGGCCCGAACATCAACGGCTGCGGCCGGCCCGTCGTGCCGCTCGTGGTATGGAAGATGACGGGATCGCTGTCCGGCCCCTCGGCGCGCCCGTCGAAATCGCCATAGGGCGGATAATCGTTGACCGAGGCCATCAGGTCCGACTTGTCGTATACGGGCAGCTTGCCGATATCCTCCAGCCCGCCGATATCGCCGGGTTCGATGCCCTTGGCGCCCCAGAGCCGCTGGTAGAAGGGAATTTCCCAGCCGCGTTTCATCAGCCGTTTGAACTGCGCATCCTGGATCGCGTGCAGTTCGTCGCGCGACATGGCTGTGTAGCGGGACACGAAATCCTCGCCGACCGGATAATCGGCCAGCATCTGCCTGGCGTCGAAGGCCTCGAAATAGGTGGGAAAGCTCATTGCGGGTCCGTTGCGTAGCCTAAGGGGTCGTCGAAGAGCCGCGCGTCCGCATCGAGCGATGCGAGTGTGCGGCAGAGATCATATTTGGCGCTGGATTGCTCAGCGCTCATCGGCGCTTCCGGGCTGCCGAGATTGCCGGTGATGGTGCGCGCGACATGGCCGCCATTTTTGAGCGTGATCGTGAGCTGTTGCGGCCCGAGCGCGTTGGGATCGGGATTGTCGTCGAGCCGGACCGTCACCTTTTTGCCGAGCGCAGAAAGCGCGGGATCGGCGAACTGATCGGCGGTGAAACAGGCCGGATTGACGATGCCGTCGCGCAACAGCAGCGGCACGAGAAAGGCGAGGCAGAGCCGCGCGTAGCTCGGCGCCATGTCCGGCATGTATGGCCGCCCGACGAGACGGTTGATCAGCGGCGGCGCGGCGACATCGACGCTCTCGACCGTCTCGGGATCGAGTTCGCCCGACCGGATCATGTCGTCGATCGTGCCGAGCACGCCATGGCTGGCCCGACCCGAGGGAAAGGGTTTGATGCTGACCTCTTCGATCAGCCAGCGCGCGCCGATCGCATCTGTGTAGCGCGGCAGCCTTCCGGGCTCGAAGAGCGCGAAATAGCCGAACGGCCCTTCCAGCACATGGTGCGGCCCGTCCATGCCCGCTTTGGCAAGATCGACCGCGGTGATCGCGGCGCGCGCGGCATGGGCGATCTGCAGCGGCAGCGCGACCGAGGCCTCGACATGCGCCTGCATCGTCCCGGCGGCCTGGCTGTAGGCGAGGCCGAGGACATCGGCGAAACGGTCTGCATCCAAGCCCTCGAGCCGTGCGACGGCCATTGCCGCGCCGATCACACCCGCCGTGGCCGGGCGGAAGAATTGCATGGCGCCGGTCGCGGCGACGCCCATGCCGCTCGCGATATCGACGCCGACCGCAAGCGCGGCGAGAAAGGCATCGGTATCGCTCCCGCCTTTCCGGTCCGAGGCCGCTAGCAGCGCGGCCGTGACGACCGACAGCGCGTGCACGACCGCCGGTTCGTGCACCGCATCCCATTCGAGGCAGTGGATCGCGAAACCGCTGAAGAATGCGGCGGAGGGCGCACACAGACGCTCGTCGAGCCCGATGAGCCGGACATCCTCGCCGCTGCACCCGCCCCAGCCGCGCACCGCGTCGAGCACGCGCTGCGCCTCGTCCGACGCCGCACCCGCAGCGCCGCCTGCTAGCGTATCGGCGAGCAGGCGAACCGCGGCTTCGCGCGTGGTTTCGGGCAGCGCGTGATCGGCCGCCGCAAAGTCGAGAAGGCGCTGCGTCGCGGTCATCCAAGCCAATCCTTCAGCAGTGTGTCGACGGCTTCGGCGCTATCGCCGTGCAAGGCGATCTCCGCCGCGCGATCCGCTTCCCCGGCGTCGAGTCCGCCCCAATCGGCAAGACTGCGCATCTTGGCGACAATCGCGTCCTCGCTGACAGGCCGTTCCGGATCGCCCAGCGTATCGACGAGTTCCAGCCCGTTGACCCGCGCGCCGAAATGCGCGGGATAGCGCGCGGTGATCGCCGGGTCCTCGACCGCACTGACCTGCGCGCGCAGACCGGTGAGTTCGGCGATCGCCGCTTCAGTGAAATCCGCCGGCTCCGCCTTGCGCCCGTCGGCCACGACCGCCACGGCATGCTGGAGCGAGAATTTGGCGTCGAGCTCGGTCACCGGATCGGGCCGGTCGCAAAAGGCCAGTGCATCGGCATAGGTCTCGACATAGAAGGGCGGCGCAAGCTTTCCCGCCGCGCGCAGCTCCATCGCCACGTCGATGGCGGGATGCGCATGGCGGCAGGCGGCAAACGGCTTGAAGCTCACTTGGTGGATAAGCCAGCTATCGCCATTCTCGGCCAGCACACCCGGTTTCTTGGTCATCGCTGCGAACAAGCCTTGCGGCCCCTCCAGCAGCGCAGCCGGGCCGGTGATACCGTTGAATGCCGCCAACGCCGCGTCGCACCCCGTGCTGACCGCATGATAGACATGCCATTGCTTGGTCATCACATCGTCATGCCGCATATGCCAGAGGCCGCCGCTAACCGAGCCCGCATTGGCCAGCGCCGATACCATCGTGTCGCGGCTGAAGTCCCAGTGCGAACCGGCCGCAGCCGCCGCACCGAACACGCCGGCCGTCGCGGTCGGGTGCCACAGGCTGTAATGATGCGCATCGAGCGCACTGCCGATGGCGATCATCGCCTCATAGCCGCGTATCGCGGCGTCCAGAACATCGGCAAGCCTTTCCGGCGCACCGTTCAGAGCCGCGGGCCAGACGACCGGGCCGGGGTGCAACAGAGCGGTGCGATGCACATCGTCCATCTCCAAGACATTGCCGAGCAGTGCGGCGCCGGCGAGCGGCATGGAAAGCAGACCGCCGCGCCCCGCCACGTCGCTTTCCCGCGCGCCTGCGACACAGGCCAGCCAGTCGAGCAGGTGCAGCCGGGCGCGCTGCCTATCGCTTTCGCCGACAGGCCGCGTTAGTCTTTCCGAAAGTTGCGTCAGCAGCGGTTCGCTCATACAGCCACCGCTCTGGCACGCCGCCGCAGAGGGATTGTTTCTTGTCCGACGCCATCACCAAGCCCCGCTACGTCCAGCTCGCCGATTCGCTGCGCGCGGCTATCCTGCGCGGCGATCTGAGCGAGGACGGGCAGTTTCCGACCGAGACGGAACTGTGCCGCGAACACGGGGTGAGCCGCTATACGGTGCGCGAGGCGCTGCGCCGGCTCGTCGCCGAAGGGCTTATCCAGCGCAAGCGCGGATCGGGCACGGTGATCCAGCCGGCGGCGGCGCGCGGCGGCACGCTGCACCAGCCGCTCTCCAATGTCGGCGAGCTGCTGCAATATGCGCGCGACACGCAATATGATTTCAAACCGGTGGGGCTGACGAGCCTGCCGCGGCGCATCGCCGACCATGTCAGCGGCGATACGGACGGGGACTGGTTCCAGTTTCAGGGCGTCCGCACGCGACTTGGCGATCCCAAGCCGATCGCGATCACCGACGCCTATGTCCATGGCGACTATGCCGAAGCCGCGGCGGAAATCCGGTCCTCCCAGGTTACGATTTTCCGCCAGCTCGAAGAGCTCGCCGGGGTCAAGGTCGCCTATGTGACCCAGGATATTCAAGCCGTCGGCGCCAGCGCCGATATCGCCAAGGCGCTCGGCATTTCGCGCCGCGCGCCCACCCTGCGCATCCTGCGCGCCTATCGCGACGCGAAGAACCGGATTTTCGAGATTTCGGCCAGCCATCATCCCGGCGACCGCTTCGCCTATTCGATGCATATCGACGCCGAAGGCTGACCCGCTCATCCGTGCTCGTCCAGCTCGGGCGCGGGCCCCATCGGCCGGCCCGCCGCCTGTTTGAACCGGATAGCGGGCGCGATCTGATGCGCACCGTCCGCTTCGACCAGCAGCCCGCGTTCGGCGACGAGGTCGCTGGCCAGCGCCTCGCGAAAATCGAGCACCGGCGAGAAGGCGACATCCTTGTCCGCGAACCAGTCGACCCATGCGTCGCGGGTTTTCGTCGCGAAGGTTTGGGCCAGAAAGGCGCGCAGTTCGGCTTGCGGTTCGCCCGCTTCGGCTTCGCCGAGCGGGATCAAATCCGGCCGGTCGATTGCGGTCAGCAAGTTTCGGACGAATTTCATCTCGCGCGCGCCGAGCGCGACATGCCGCCCGTCCTTCGTCGCATAGACATTGTAGAAGGCCGCGCCGCCCAGCGAGCGCTGCGATTGCGAGCGCGGCGGTTCGCCGCCCGCGATCGCGCCGCCCGCGATATGCGCGCACCAGGGCAGCATCGCCTCGAACATCGTCGCGTCGATATAGTCCCCGCGTCCGGTCTTCTCGCGCCCGATCAGCGCCATGAGGATCGCCGAAAGCGCGGTGAGCCCGGCGGCCATATCGGCCGCGGGCACGCCGGGGACGACGGGCGTCCCGTCCGCGCCGTCATTGACCGACAGAAAGCCAGTCAGCGCCTGCACCGCGAGGTCGTGCGCCGGATGATGGGCCATCGCCCCGTCCTGCCCGAAGGCCGATATCGAGCAATAGACGATGGCCGGATTGATCGCGGACACGGCGGCATAATCGAAACCGAGCCGTTGCATAACACCGGGACGGAATCCCTCGACGAACACATCGGCCTTCGCGACGAGCTCGCGCAACCGCGCCACGCCCGCCTCGCTTTTGAGGTCCAGCACTATGCTTTTCTTGCCGCGATTGAGATTGCGGAACCAGACCGACTGGCCGGCCTCTTCGGGCGCCATCTGCCGCGCCGGATCGCCCGCAGCGGGTTCGATCTTGATCACCTCGGCGCCCTGATCGGCCATCATCATCGTCGCCATCGGACCCGGCAGGAACAGGGACAGGTCGATCACCGTTATGCCGTCGAGCTGCCCCATCGAATCACACGACGCCGCTTTGTTTGAGGGCGGCGATCGCGTCGGCATCGTAACCGAGTTCGGCCAGAATATCGTCGCTCTCCGCGCCGAGCAGCGGCCCGGCGCTCGTCGGCAGGCGCTCGCCATCGACCTTGATCGGGCTGGTCAGCACCTTGATCCCCGCGCGGTCCGGATGGTCGACATGATCGATCATGCCGGTTTGCTCGAGAAACGGATTGTCCATCGCATCCTCGAGAGAATTGACTGGCGCGACCGGCATCTTGCCCTTCAGCAGATCGACCCAGTGCGCGGTCGGTTGCGCGCCGAAGATCGACTCCAGTTCCGCCGTCAGCGCATCGCGATTCTCGCGGCGCGCGGCGGGCGTTGCGAAGCGCGCATCCTCGGCAAGCTCGGGCCGGCCGATCTCCTCGACTAGCACCGCCCAGAATTTGGGGAGCTGCGCCATCACGAACATCCACCCGTCGGCGGTGCGAAACATCTGGCTCGGCGTCGCCGTCGGATGAGCGCCGAAGGGCGCGCGCGGCGTCACATCGTCCTCGTTCATGTACCAGATGCCCGGATAGCTCATCTGGTGCGCGGCGGCGGAGAGCAGATCGACATCGATATCGCGCCCGAGCCCGGACCGCTCGGCATCGGCGAGCGCGGCGAGCAGCCCGACCGCCATCATCGTCCCGGTCATGAAATCGACCATCGACAGGCCGAAGCGCACGGGCGGTCCGTCCGGTTCGCCGGTCAACGCGAGAAAGCCCGCCTCGGCCTGCATCAGATAATCGTACCCCGGCCATTTGGCGCGTTCGTTATCGCGGCCATACGCCGAAAGATGCGCGCAGACGAGCCGCGGATTGACGTCCTTCAGCGCGTCATAGGTCAGCCCCAGCCGCTCGGGCAGGTCGCCGCGCAGATTATTGGCGACGGCATGCGCGTCCGCCGCGAGCCTGCGGAAAATCTCCCGGCCCTCGTCGCTCTGCAGATTGAGCGTCAGCGATTTCTTGTTGAGGTTGAAGGTCTGGAAATAGAGGCTCTCGCCCTCGCGCAGGAAATGCGGGCCGACCGCACGCGCCGTGTCCCCGCCCCCTTTTCCATTTTTCGGCGGCGGTTCGATCTTGATGACCTCGGCGCCCAGTTGCGCGAGAAACATCGTGCCATAGGGCCCCGCGCCATATTGTTCGGCGGAGAGAATCCGATAGCCGGCAAGGGGAAGCGGGCGCTGGCTCACACCGGGTTCCGCTTCACCCATTGCTTCGAGATGATCATGCGCTGCATCTCGTTCGTCCCCTCGCCGATGCACATCAGCATCGCGTCGCGATAATAGCGCTCGATCTCATATTCCTTCGAATAGCTGTAGCCGCCATGGATGCGCATGCCTTCATCGGCATTTTTCACCGCTGCTTCGGAGGCGAAATATTTGGCCATGCCCGCTTCCATGTCGCAGCGTTCGCCGCGATCATAGGCTTCGGCCGCATCGAGCGTGAGCAGCCGCGCGGCGCGGGCCCGCGTCACCATCTCCCCGAGCTTGAGCTGGATGGCCTGATGGTTGGCGATCGGCGTGCCCATCGTCTCGCGGGTCTGGGCATATTCGGTCGAGATACGGAGCGCACCCTCGGCCATGCCGACGCCGCGCGCCGCCACGTTGATCCGGCCAAGCTCCAGCCCGCCCGTCGCCTGGAAGAAACCCTGACCTTCCTCGCCGCCGATCAGATGGTCTGCGGGAATGCGATAATCGTCGAAGATAAGCTCGGCACTGTCGATCGACTTGTAGCCGAGCTTGTCGAACTTCTTGCCGGTCGTGAACCCGTCCTGTTTGGGCGCGATGAAGAGGCTCATCCCCTTGTAGCGCGGATCGGCCTTGGGATCGGTCTTCACGAGCAGCGCGAAGCAGGAGCCCTTGATGCCGTTCGAAATCCAGGTCTTGGTGCCGTTGATGACATAATCGTCGCCATCCCGCACCGCGGTCGTACGGATCGCCTGCAGGTCGGTGCCCGCATTGGGTTCGGTCAGCGCGAGGCCGCCGCGAATCTCGCCGGTCGCGAATTTCGGCAGCCATTTCGCCTTCTGCGCGGGCGTCCCGAACCGTTCGACGGCCGCCGCCATGATCAGGTGCGAATTGAAGATGCCGGTGATCGCCATCCAGTAGGAGGAGATCAGCGCGACGATTTTGGCGTAGGTCGTCGCGGGCAGGCCGAGCCCGCCATATTCCTCGCCGATGGTCGCGCCGAACAGGCCCATCTCGGCCATCTGGTTGACCAGTTCCTCGGGCCAGATATCGCCATGGTCATGTTCCATGACGACCGGGCGGACCTCGCGGTCGATCCATTTCTGGATCGAATCGAGCAGGGCCTGTTCTTCGGCCGGGTCCATCGGCGGGCGGCTGGTATCGGGTGCGCTTGCCATCTGTTTCGTTTCCTTATGCGTCGAGGCCGCCATGGCCACGCTTCCAGACGAGTACGGTCCGTTTGTAGTGGCTGACGACATCGCCATGCTGATTCTTGCCGATCGTCTTGAACGTCACGATGCCCTGTTCGGGGCGGCTCTTGCTCTCGCGTTTTTCGAGCACCTCACTCTCGCAATAGAGCGTGTCACCGACAAACAGCGGCTTGGTCATGCGTACCTCGTCCCAGCCGAGATTGGCGATCGCCTTGCCGCTGGTGTCGGAGACGCTCATGCCGGTCATCAGCGCAATGGTGAACGGACTGACGACCAGCGGCTTTCCGAACTCGGTGTCCTTTGAGAGCTCATAGTCGAAATGCGCCGGATGCGTGTTCATGGTGAGCAAGGTGAACCACACATTGTCGGTATCGGTGATCGTGCGGCCGGGGCGGTGTTCATAGATATGGCCGACTTCGAAATCCTCGAAATAGCGGCCCTGCACCTCGCGGAAACGCCCGGGTTCGACTTCGATTACTCCATCACGCATGCTCTTTTCCCTTTGTTCCGAGCCCGTCCATTCCGAGCATAGCCTCGAACCGCCTGATCACCGGCGCTTCGAGCATCTTTCCATTGTGGCGGATCACCTTGCCGCCCGCCGCCGCATAGGCGTCGAGCGCCGCGCGCGCCTCGGCCAGTTCCTCTTCGGTCGGGCGCATAACGCTGTTGATCGTTTCCACCTGTTTGGGGTGGATCGCCGCCTTGGCCGCAAAGCCGAGCGCCTTGGCCCGGCGGACTTCGGCTTCGAGCCCGATATCGTCGTCGAGCGCGATAAAGGGCACGTCGATGGCGGGTATCCGCGCGGCCGCGGCCGACATCACGAACGCGCCGCGCGCCGCGAGCAATGGCTCCCAGGCGAGATCGGTGCCGAGTTCGGCGGAAAAATCCCCGCCGCCGAACATCATCGCGGCAACGCCCGGGGCCGCCGCGATGCCGTCCCCGGCGCGCAGGCCTTTCACCGTCTCGATCAGCGGCACGAGGCCGGGCGCACCCGCGCCCAGCACCGCGCTGGCGATTTCCGGCTCGGCCGCGCTTTCGACCATCGGGATGAAGACCAGGCGCGGCTTGGTCTCGGCATCCCGCAGCGCCAGCAGGTCGCGCAGGCCGGCCGCGGTTTTGAGACCGTTGATGCGGATCGCGACGCCTTCGGGATCGAGCGTATCGAGCGATCCGATCGCTGCCTCGCGCGCCGCATCCTTGTCGCCTGGCGCGACGGCGTCTTCGAGATCGATACAGATGAGGTCGGCGCCGCTTTCCGCCGCCTTGGCGAAGCGGTCGGCACGCGATCCGGGCACGAACAATATCGAGTTCAATCCGCCCATGCCCGTCGATTCTCTCCTGTAACGCTTTCGTATCCGCACAATTTGTCCGGACAAATTTAAAGTCAAGCGCCGATTGGTCCGGCCGCCCGTAAATTCGGTCACAAGACCGGCTTTACCACGCCCAGCCAGCTTGTCGCGATCAGAAGGAGATAGACGATCCAGACCCAGATGCGCGTGCGGTCCATCGTCTGGCGCAACGGAATCTCGGTCTCATCGCTCGATCCCTCGGCAAGCAGCTTGCCGAGTTGCGGCCCGACGGGCTTGAAGGCGACGTCGATCATGATGGCGGCGGCGAAGATCGCGCCGAACAGCGCCGCCTTCCAGGCGATCCAGCCCTGATCGAGCGGCGCGCCGGTGACGAGCGACTGGATGCCGAGCCACAGGTAAAAGGCGGTAAGGCCGTATTTGAGCCAATTCTCGATGCTACGGTCGCGCGCGGCCCGCGGCGTCTGGTCGTGGATATGCGCGTCCCAGACCAGCCACAGCCAGAAACCCCCGACGATCCAGCTCGCGATCAAGAGCCAGCCCGGCACGTCCCACCAGTTGCCGACGGCGAGCACCGAGAGCGAGATGGGCACCATCAGCGCCCAGGCGCTGCGCGGCGTCATGTCGACGAGCACGAGCATCTTAAGGAGCGCGATTCGCTGCTCCAGCGTATAATCGTGCCGTTTGCGGAAATGCTGGCCGAGCAGGAAGACGCCGACATCCGCGCCGAGCCACAGCACGAACAGCAGCAGATGGATGTAGACCAGCGTTGGATAGGCGATGGCATCGAGCGACATGGAAACTCCCCTTGCGCTTCGCTATGACTCGCGCCATTGACAAAGTCAAAATTTGTCCGGACAAATTACGTAGACATTAAAGGCTTTGGGGAGAGGACTAATGGGTATCAGGAATTTGGCACTGGCTTGCGCGGCGATCGCTTTCGCGGGAACCGGCGCGGCGGCGGACGCGCGGACGCTCGATCCGTCCAACCCCGAAGACGCGGTGGAAATCTCGAAGCGGTTGCAATGCGGCGAGCAGGACGGCGAACCGGCCGTCTATTACTGGTCGGGCCGGGCCTATTCGCGCGTGCGCGGCGAGCGCGACCGGCACCTGTTCAACCTCGAAGGCATGAATATCCGCCAATGCGTGAGCGTGACCGATCCCGAGCGCGGCACCGGCTATCGGCAGGTCAGCCGCGAGATCATGCTCTACACCGATCCCGAGACCGACGAAGTGCTGCGGAGCTGGGAAAATCCCTGGACCGGCGAAACGGTCGAGGTGATGCATGTCGCCAACGATCCGGTGAACATGCGTGCGCCGAACTTCCCGGTGACGCGCGACGGATCGCCCTACCGGATCTCGACCTATCGCCGCATCGGCGACTGGGTACTGATCCCGTTCGAAGTCCCGCTCTTCTATGTGAACCCGCTCGGCGGCGATTATCAGGAATTCACCGGCAACATGTATCAGGCGATGGAGATTTTCGACTTCGCCGCGCGCGCCGACGAGATTCTCGATAGCGAAGCCAATACCGCCTATCCGAGCGTGAGCTGGGTCCGCGTGGCGCAATGGCTGCCCTGGATGCGGATGCGCAGCCGGGACGGGCAGATGATCTTCAACGCGGTCGGCGCGAAGCTGCGCGGCGGCTATGACGAATTGCCCGAAGTGCTGCGCAACGAGATCGCGGCCAACTATCCCGAATATACCGCGCCGCCTCCGGGCGACGACGCTCGGCCCAACGATACGACCTGGACCGTGTTCCGCCGGATGATCGACGAGCGGCGCGCGGCCGAGGGCGAAAGCGCACCGGCCAGCGGGCATAGCGAATAAGGCGAGACACACACGGCTATTGCAGCGTAAACGGGTGGTCGCCGCCCGCGAGGAGAGACGATGAATTCCAAGACGCAGAAAGGCGAATTCAGTCTCGGCGGGACGGTGCTGTTCGCGGGGGTGCTCGGCGTCGCGTGCGGCGCCTCGCCCATCCCCTACAATGTGATCGGTTTCACCGCCGAACCGCTGACCGCCGAATTCGGCTGGTCCCAGACGCAGATATTGGTGCCGATCACCTTGTTCGGGGTTATCGCCTCCTTCCTCGCGCCGGTCTTCGGCTGGATGGCGGATCGCTTCGGTGTCCGGCCGGTCGCCCTGTGGTCGCTGTTCGCCTTTGCGCTCGCCTTCGCGGCGATCTCGCTCACCCCCGCCTCCGACGACCCCTCCACGCTCTACATCTATTACGGCTTCTGGGTCGTGGTCGGCCTTGTCGGGATCGGCTCGACCCCGGTCACCTGGAGCCGCGCGATCAATCTCTGGTTTTTCAAGCATCGCGGGCTTGCACTCGGGATCTTGCTGATGGGCACGAGCCTGGCCGCCATGGTCATCCCGCAAGTCGCCGTCTGGGCGATCGATAATTTCGGCTGGCGGCAGATGTTCCTCGTCATCGCCGTCTTTCCCATAACCGCCTTGATCGTCGGCTACTTCCTGTTTCGCGAGCCGCGGCCGGAAGAACGGCCGAAGGCGATCGAGAGCGCGAGCGGCAAGCTGACCGGCGTGGGCCTGGGAACGGCGCTCAAGGATTACCGCTTCTGGGTGATCTGGTTGTCGATCGCGCTGATCGCTGCCTCTTTCGGCGGCGCGTTCATCAACATGCCCCGGATGCTCGGCCTGCGCGGTATCGATCCGCAGACCCAGGCGACCGTCATGGGTATCCTCGGCATCGGGATTTTCTCCGGCAGGTTGATCACCGGCGCACTGCTCGACCGCTTCTGGCAGGGCTTCGTGGCCTTCCCGCTCCTGTGCCTGCCCGCCATATCGGCTTGGCTGTTGATTGGCGACAGCATCACCTTTCCGCTGGCCGCCATCGCCGGCTTCCTGCTCGGCTTCGCCGCCGGCGCCGAGAGCGACCTTATCGCGTATCTGACCGGGCGCTATTTCGGCATGGCCAATTATGGCAAGATCTACGGCATGCTCTATATGCCGTTCGGATTGTTTTCGGCCGCCTCGCCCCTGCTCTATGCGCAGGTGTTCGACCGGACAGGCAGCTTCGATCCCATTCTGACCGTGGCCATGGGCGGCTTCGTCATCGGCGGCGGATTACTGCTGTTTCTCGGCCGCTATCCCGAGACCTTCCCGGAGGCCGAGGAGGGGCCGTCCACCGAGCCGGCGGCGGAGCCGGCCTGATGGCAACCGCGCCCGCCCATAGCGATACGCTCGGCCTGCTGACCCAAGCCGTCGGCGCCGATGCGGTGATCACCGACCCGGCCGAGCGCACCTTCTATGCGCAGGACGTCTACACGCTCGGCCCCGATCCGCTGGGCATCTTCCGCCCGGCCGATACCGACATGCTTGCGCGCGGCCTTGCTGCCGTCGCCGATAGCGGCGTCGCCATCGTTCCGCGCGGCGGGGGCATGAGCTACACATCCGGCTATGTCGCGCCCGAAGCCGGCGCGCTGATCATCGACATGGCCGCGATGGACCGCATCCTCGAAGTCAACGAGACGGACATGACCGTCACCGTCGAGGCTGGCTGCACCTGGCATAAACTGTACGAAGAGCTGCACCCGCGCGGACTGCGTACGCCGGTCTGGGGCACGCTCTCCGGCATCAAGGCGAATATCGGCGGCGGGATGAGCCAGAACGGCCTGTTCTGGGGGGCGACCAACGGCACCATCGCGCCGAGCGCGCTCGCGATGGAGGTCGTCCTCGCCGACGGCACCGTGATGCGCACGGGCAGCGAATTTCTCCGCCCCTTCGGCCCGGACCTGACCGGCCTGTTCGGATCGGACGCGGGCAGCTTCGGCATCAAGGCCAAGGTGACGCTGCCGATGATGCGCGACGCGACGGCGTTCGCTTATGGCTCCTTCGCATTCGACACGCCCGACCAGATCACCGCCGCGATGAGCCAGGTGGCGCGGGAAGGGCTGGCGAGCGAATGTTTCGGTTTCGACCCGTTCCTGCAGGCGCAGCGGATGAAGCGCGACAGCCTGACCAAGGATGCCAAGCAGCTGGTCGGCATGATGAAAAGCCAAGGCGGTTTCTGGAAGGGCATCAAGGAAGGCGCAAAGGTCGTTGCCGCGGGCCGCTCCTTCCTCGACGATGCGACCTTTTCCGCGCATCTGATCTGCGAAGGGCGGCATCAATCGGCGGTCGATGCCGATATGCGCCGCGTCGAGGAAATCGTCGCCGAAGCCGGCGGCACCAAGGTCGAGAATACGATCCCCAAGGTCATGCGCGCCAACCCCTTCCCGCCCGTCAATTCGATGGTCGGACCGGACGGCGAGCGCTGGGTGCCCGTTCACGGCATCGTCCGCCATTCGCGCGCGCTGGAAACGATCGAAACGATCGGCGCGCTGTACGAACGCCATGGCGAAGAGATGGAACGGCTCGGCGTCGGCGCCGGCTATCTGATCCTGACCGTCGGCCGCACGGGTTTCCTCATCGAACCCGTCTTCTACTGGCCGGACGAGATGCAGGAAATGCACCGCCGCTCTGTCGAGCCCGATCATCTCGCGAAGCTCAAAGGCTTTCCGGTGAACGAAGAGGCCCGCGCGCTCGTTGCTACGCTGCGGCGGGGCGTGATCGACATTTTCGGCGAGATGGACGGTGTGCATTTCCAGATCGGGCGCGCCTATCCGCTCGAAGCGCGTAGCGACCCCGAGGCCTGGAAGCTGCTCGAAGCGGTAAAGCGCGCGATCGACCCCGAGGGACGGATGAATCCCGGGGCGCTCGGGCTGGGATGATCGATCATGTATATGGACCGGCGGCAGATCATGGCAGCGATGCTCGCGAGCATGCTGCCCTTGCCCAATGCCGCCCTGATGGCGCAGGAAGACGCAATGCCTGAAACCCCGCTCTATTCGGCGCTTGCGCTGCAGCTCGCCGCCCGTTCCATAGAGGCGACGCCCGACCGGGCCGCCGCCCGCGCGCAGATGATGGCGATGATCGGCGAGGTCGAGACGAAATTGCGCTCGGCCAGTGTCTTCATCGAACAGTATGGCGGCCATCCGGTGCGCCTCGCCGTGCTGCCGGAGTATCTGCTGACCAGCTATCCGGGGCGCATCTCGATCCCCGATTTCGCGGACAAGGCGGCGCTCGAAATCGACGGGCCCGAATATGAGGCGCTAGGCGGCGTGGCGGAGCGGGCGAACCTGTTTCTCGCGGGCAACGCCTATGAGGCCGACAGCAATTTTCCCGATTTCTATTTCCAGACCAGCTTCGTGATCGCGCCATCGGGCGAGGTCGTGCTGCGCTACCGCCGGTTGAATTCCATGTTCGCGCCGACGCCGCACGATGTCTGGTCGCGCTATCTCGATATCTATGGCATCGACGGCGTGTTCCCGGTGGCGCGGACCGAGATCGGCAATCTGGCGGCGATCGCGTCGGAGGAAATCCTCTATCCCGAAATCGCCCGCGCCCATGCGCTGCGCGGCGCGGAAGTGTTCGTGCACAGCTCGTCCGAGATCGGATCGCCGCTCGATACGCCCAAGGACGTGGCAAAGCAGGCGCGCGCGTTCGAAAATATGGCCTATGTCGTGTCGGCGAACACGGCGGGGATCGAGGGCGCGGCGCTGCCGCTCGCCTCGGCCGACGGCAATTCGCAGGTTATCGACTGGAAGGGCCGCGTCGTCGCCGAATCGAACAGCGGCGAAACCTTCACCGCCTTTGCGACCGTCGATATCGATGGGCTGCGCGAAGGTCGCCGCACGCCGAGCATGACGAACTTCCTCGCGCGCCAGCGGCTTGAACTGTTCGCGCCGGTCTATGCGGACACGCAGATTCACGCCGCCAACGGCATGATGGACGGCGATATGCCACGCGTCCCCGATCGCGACTATTTCCGCCGGACGCAGGAAGAGGTGATCGAACGCATGGTGCGCGAAGGATTGATATAGGCGGCATTGCGCCGATATCGGTTCTGCACGCGGCTTTTTGATCCAGATCATGGTCTGGAAATTTGTCCGGACTAATTATAGTATCGCGGACAATCTCGGAGAGAATGGATGAGCAAGATCGACGTCGCCCCGCCCTATACCGCCGTTTCGCGGCATGAGATGTTTCCCGAACCCCGCCATGACGAGGCGGCGCGGTTCGATTTTCTCGCAAACCTCAACAAGTTTCTCGCCGGCACGCTCGGCCCGGGCAACAAGCTCGCCTATGACAAGCGCGTCCTGCCCGCTTTCGTCAAGGAGCATGGCCGCGAGCCCAAGGACCGGTTCGAAATCCGCCATGCGATGAATGCCGATCCGTTCCACAGCTTCTGGTCGGCGCTCAAGCGCAATTCGATGGAGATGCGCCAGCAGAACGGCCGCGCGATGGTGCTGCGCCAGCTCGACGCGTTGGACGCCAAGGCCGAAGCGCTCAACGCCGGCAAGGATACGCTGGAGCTCGATCCATCGGTCGCGGTGCCGCGCTATCAGGCCGCGGTCGATATTCACTGCATGCCGGGCAGCTATCATGGCGAAGAACGGCCCGGCGATGTCTCGGCCGGCGCCAATTACGATTGCGGCCTGTTCGCAACGACGGGCGGCGCGCTCGGCGCGCTCAACGATGGCGGCGGGCAGGCGCTGGTCGAATGGATCGCCAAGGAACGGCCGGGCTGGGCGCCCAAGCGCATCCTCGATATCGGCTGCACGATCGGCCATAACGCGGTGCCGTTGGCCCTTGCATTCCCCGATACCGAGGTGATCGCGATCGATACCGCCGCGCCGTCGCTACGCTACGGCCATGCCCGCGCTCAGGCACTCGGTGCGACGAATATCCGCTTCGTCCAGGCCAATGCCGAAGATCTCTCGCGCTGGGAGGACGGATATTTCGACTGGGTGCAGACGACGATGTTCCTGCACGAACTCTCCGGCAAGGCGTTGCCCAAGATCATCGCCGAAGGCTATCGCGTGCTCGCCGATGACGGGCTGATGCTGCATGTCGAGCAGCCGCAATATTCGGACGAAATGCCGCTCTACGAGCAGTTCATCCGCGACTGGGACGCGTTCAACAATAACGAGCCCTTCTGGTCGGCGATGCACGCGCTCGACCTCAAGGAGGAGATGGTGAAGGCGGGCTTCGCGCGAGACGAACTGTTCACTGTCGGCGTCCGCGCCGTCGTCGATACCGATATCTTCCCCGCGGCGCCGACCGGCGAATCCGAAGACCATGGCCGCGCTGCGGTGTGGAACGCCTATGGCGCATGGAAGAATGCCGAAGCCATTCAGGAGGCCGCGGAATGACCGAAGAAATTGACTGGATGACGCGGGCCAATCTCAAGGCCAAGGGCAAGCGCCCCGACTTTCTCGGCGATCCCGAGGAAGAGAAAATGCTCTCGATGCTGATGGCCGTGATCGGCGAGGTATCCGTACTGCGCGAGCGGCTCGACACGGTCGAACGGCTGCTGGAGGCCAAGGGCACGATCAGCCGCGCGGACATCGAAGCCTATGAGCCAGACCGCGAGGCCGGGCAGGAGCGCGGCGAGCTGATCCGCGAATATATCGCGCGCGTGATGCGCGGCCCGCATCAGGCGCTACAGGCGCTCGAAGAGTTCGAACCGCCGATCCAGGATGTCGTCGAAGATCTGCAGACGAGCTAGAAGGGCTTAACCGCGCCGAGGAAGCAGACGCTCGCGATCGTGATCCAGTAAATATAGGCCGAGATTCGCGCCTGGCCGATTTCGCGTGCCAGCGCGGCCTCTTCTGCTGCATCCGGCCCTTCGGCGAGCTTGCGGAACCGCACCGTCCAGCGCCGCATCACGAGCCTGAGGAACAGGCCGATGCACAGCGCGAAGGCATAGAGCCCGATCTTCGCCGGATACCATAAATTGCCCGGCCCGGTCTCGACAGGGCCGGTGCCGCCCCAGGCCATGAAGGCGACCAGGAACAGCACGGCGATCAACGGATAGCGCAGCAATTCCTCGGCCCGCGTCACCTTGATCCCGATATCGGTCTCGCGCTTGATGAAAGCCGTCCAGGTCATGGCCAGCCAGACCGCGAAGAAGAGCCACATCCACCAGACGCCTGCGCCCTCCAGGATCGGCACGAAGCCGTAGAGCTTGCCCATATGGAGGCCGAGCGGGAGGAGCAGCACGATGCCGGTGCGCGCGAGGATATCGATCCGATAGGCCGTCTCCATATGCCGCCGCCGCTCCTCGAGCGACAGCGCCGGATTGGTGACGTGATAGCTGGTCTGGAAGACGCCCCATTCGCCGCCCAGCCAATAGACCATCGCCAGGATATGCACCCAGCGCAGGATGCTCAGCTCATTGGCTGTCAGAAATTCCATCGACCCCTCCCAGTTCGCGCATAATTTGTCCGGACAAATTTCACTTGGCAAGCTTTAAATGCGCAGGCATGGTCGCAAACGCGCAAAACAGGGGAGTGCCATGCAGCATCGCACCGTCAGCGGAAAAATCAGCTACACCTCGGTAAAGCCCGAATGGGAAGGCCGGGAACGCGGCCGCGAATGGTTCGCCTTCACCCATCATGGCGACGGATCGACGATCATGCGCGCGCGCTGTGAGATCGAGGAACCGGACCCGACCGTGCTGCGCGATATCGTCTACCGGCTCGGCGCCGACGGGGAACCGCTCGACCTGCACGTGCATCTGACGCTGGGCGACGACTATCTGGGCACGGGCTGGATGCATGCCGATCACGATGCCCAAACGGTCATCTGCGAAAGCCATGGCCCGTCCATCGGGCGGCTGTCGCAGGAAATGCCGATGAACGGCGCGCTCGACGGCTTCGGCACGCACCCGATCGTCGGCGACGGCTATCTGACGAAATGCATGGACCTGTCGAAGGACCCGCACCGCCGCAATGTGCGCGTGTTTCTGCCCTCGCCCGATCATCGCGGCGCAACGCCGCCGATGATCGCGGAGGTCAATATCGGCCTCGAATATGTCGGCGAGGAAGAAATGACGGTCGCCGCCGGCACCTTCGCCTGCCGCCATTTCCGCTTCGTCGACGAAGAGGGCATGGGCGGCACCGAGCATCCCGCCTATGACATGTGGGTAACGGCCGACGAGGATTCCATCGTCGTGAAGGGCAGCATCGACGGCTATATGATGAACCGCTACGAGCTCGTCGAACTCGAACGCTTCGGGCCGGGCGACGCCGCGCCGCAGGCCGGCTCTTGAAAATACTGATCGTCGGTGGAGGGCTGGGCGGCCTGACGGCCGCCATAGCCCTGCGCCAACGGGGCTTCACGGTAGAAGTCCATGAAGCGGCGGCGCGGCTCGAAGAAACGGGCGCCGGGCTGACGCTGGGTATCGGCGCACAGCATGTGTTCCGGGCGCTCGGCACCCAGGCTGACGTCGCCGCCCGGGCCTGCCCCGCGGGCACCCTGCCCTTTCTCCACTATCGCACGGCCCGGCTGCTGATGGGCGCGCGCGACGAGGGAGACGGCCTGCCCGACGATGGCGCGGCCAATATCGTCCGGCACATATATCGGGCCGATCTGCAAACCGTGTTGATCGCCGCTGCCCAAGCCCTTGGCGCGAAGATCCTGACGGACCGGCGGCTGACCGGCTTCGAGGATCATGGCGATGGCGTGACCGCGCATTTTGCCGGTGGCGAGACGGCATATGGCGATGTGCTGATCGGCGCAGACGGCGTGCGTTCGGCGGTGCGCGCCCAGCTATGGCCCGGCGATACGCCGCGCTTTACCGATCATGTCGCCTATCGCTTCCTCGTGCCCCGGGCCGAAGCTGCGCCCTTCATGGGGCTGGGCCGCAGCGCGATTTTCATCGGCCCGCAGCGGACCTTCAACCGCTACACCATGTGCGGCGGCGAGATCGTGAACTGCGCGGGCCTCGCGGAAACGCAGGAGGCGATCGCCGAAGGCTGGTCGATACCGGCATCGACGGACGAATTGCGCGCGGCGTTCGATGGCTGGCACCCGGATGTCATGGGCCTGATCGACCGGGCGCAATCCATCATCAAATGGGGGCTGTACGATCGCGCACCGCTGCCGCAATGGGCGCAGGGCCGGGTGACGCTGCTTGGCGATGCGGCCCATGCCATGCTGCCCTTTCTCGGCATGGGCGCGGCCATGGCCATCGAGGACGGCTATGTGCTGGCCCGGGCGTTCGCTGAAGAAACCGATCCGGCGGCCGCGCTGGCCCGCCATGAGGCGGCGCGCAAACCGCGCACCGAGCTGCTCCACCAGATGTCGATCCGGCAGGGCCAGGTGACGCAGGCGATCGATCCCGACACATTCGAACCCGCAAGCGCGCCGATGAATGATCGCGAGATGATGGAGTTCGATCCGGTGACCGCCCCGATCTGACGTCTGGAGCGCTTCTGGCCGGCTGCGCTACCCTTCCGCGATCACCGCGCGGATCGCGGCGGCAAGCTCATGGTCGCTGAACGGTTTGTGGAGCAGCCGATAATCGCCGCCGGCCGCCTGTTCGAGCGCTTCGGTATCCGCATAACCGCTGATGAACAGGATCGGCAGATCGGGCCGGATGACGCGCAGCATCGCCGCGACGCGCGCACCGGACCGGTCCGGCATGGCGAAATCGAGCAACGCCAGATCGAACCGGCCGCTCAGCATCTCAGTGACCGCAGCCTCGCCGTCCGCGACGGCCCTGACCCGGCACCCCAGATGTTCGAGCATATCGGCAACGGTGCCGCGGACATCGTCTTCATCGTCGACCAGCAGCACATCGAGCTTCGGCAGCCTGGTGGCACTGGCGCCACTTTCCGCGCCGGCATCGGCCTGGCTGTCGTCCCGGTGCGCCTGGCGGAGCCGGATCGTGATCGTCGTGCCGTCCGCTCCGGTCGATTCGACGAAGGCGATGCCGCCGGACTGTTTGGCCATACCGAACACCATGGAAAGGCCGAGCCCCGTACCCTGCCCGATTTCCTTGGTCGTGAAGAAAGGCTCGAAGATTTTGGGCAGGACCTCCGGATCGATACCGCCGCCCGTATCGGACACCACGATATCGACATAGTCGCCGGCGGGGAGATCGTTTTCGGAAACCGGCAAATTCGTCGACCGCACGGCGACTTCCAGCTTGCCACCGTCCGGCATCGCATCGCGCGCGTTGATCGCAAGATTGAGGATCGCCATTTCGAGCTGCGTCCGGTCGGCGAGCACGTCCACTTTTTTCGGTGACGTTCGAACCGTGAGATCGATCTGCGGCCCGATCGTTCGCCGGATCATCTCGCCCACTTCCTCGACCACCTCGCTGGCCTCGAGCGGTTCGAGCTCGATCTTCTGCGTCCGCGAGAAAGACAGGAGCTGCGAGGTCAGCCGCTTGCCGCGCTCGATCGCCGCGCCCGCATTGCCGATCCAGCGCGATACGCGATCGTCGGCGTCGCTGCGCGTGCGGATCAGCTCGATATTGCCGGACGCGGCCTGCAGCAGATTGTTGAAATCATGCGCGATGCCGCCGGTGAGCCGGCCGATCGATTCGATCTTCTGCGCCTGCAGCAGCGCCTCTTCGGCCTTGGTGCGTTCCTCGATCTCGCTTTGCAAGCGGACGAGCGCCGCGTCGCGTTCCGCGACCAGTGCCGAAAGCTCCTCATTGGTACGCTGCAATTGCGCCGTCGACGGCACGGCAAGCGCCTTGGGGATGAGCGGCCAGAGCGCGATGGCGGTTGCGACCGACACCAGCGCGGTGAACGCCTTCATCAGCGCCTGAATGCCGTAATCGCCGTTCCACAGCGTCCAGATACCCATTACGTGCGTGAGCCCGCAGGCAAGGATGAAGGCCGCAAACAGCGCCGCGATCCAGCCGAACCGGATATCGGGCCGCTTGCGGATGAAATAGAGGATCGCGATCGGGATCGAAAAATAGGCGAGCGCGATCAGCGCATCGGATATCACATGCGTCCAGACCAGCCCCGGCTGCCACATGATGCAATAGCCATGCGGCGTGTAATCGTAGAAAAAGCTGCCGTAATTCATACTCGTGCCCCCACACAAACGACGAACTGTCGTTCGGCGTAGCCCTGCGCGGCAGCGATAGCCACCCAGTACTCCAGAACAGGGTGCGAAATGGAGATTCTATCCGGTCGGCAGATGTCCGCTCTTCACGTAGAGGAGGCAGCCCTTCTCGGAAAAATGATCCCTGCCGTCCCAGAGATGCGGGTAGCGCAGCCATGTACCGGCAGGATAGCTGCCGCGTTCGTCCTGCAGCACGCCTTCGAGCACGAGAATCTCCTCGCCGCCCCGGCGCCGGTCCGGGGTTGCGCGCGTACCCGGCGCATAGCGCACGAGCGCGACCGACTCCGATCCGAAACGATGCAGCGGGAGGACAGTCGAGCCCTCCACGGGCCCGGGCCGAAATTCCGCGGTCCGGGTTTGCACGGCGAACTGCTCGGTATCGTCCGCGTCGAACTGGTGCAGCTTCACAAAGATCGTGCAGCCCGGATCGCTGTGCGGCGTATGGCGCGTCCCGATCGGATTGCGGACATAGGTGCCGGCGGGAAAGTCACCGGTTTCGTCGGAGAAAACACCCTCCAGCACGAAAAACTCTTCGCCGCCGCCATGCGCGTGCTCGGAGAAATGCGAGCCCGGCGCATAGCGGACGATCGACGTCGCCCGCGCCACTTCCTCGCCGATCCTGTCAAGCATCTTGCGCTCGACGCCGGGCATCGGCGATGCGGTCCAGTCGACATCGCCGGGGCGGACGATAGCGGGTTTCGAGAAATCGGCGTTGATGCGCATGCTGCACCGTCCTTCGCGCGTTTGCCCGTGACGGTTACAGACCCGCCTCAGGCGTCAGGTTCGCGGATAGGCTGGAACACCCGGTCGATAAAGGCCTTGAGCTTCGCATCGCGCGTTTCGGCATCGGCGTCCTCGCCCTCGAGCGCCATCAGCCGCTCCTCCTGCACCCAGATCTCTTGGGCGAGATTCATCACGACTGCGACGAACCGGTCCATGCCGGGCTCAGCGAAGAAGCGGGGCTGCCCGTCCGGCCCGTAAATGCTGTCCGGCGCATCCTCGGGCTTGATCGGCGGGCCTTCGGTCTTGTGGTCGCCGCTCATGATTTCCAGGCGCCGAAACCGAACCACATCACGCCCTCGGCCAGCCGCCCCGTCGTTTCCTGCCCCACGGCCTCGCCCTCTTCCGCCGCAATCGTATCCGCGACCGCCTGCTCGCCATAGATGCCGATGCTCGGCACGACGAACTGGATATAGTCGTCCTCTGCAAACCCGGCGCGGACACAGAGTTCCGGCGGGCTTTCGTCGCGATACCCTTTGTAGAATGGCTCGGAATTATAATAGCTATCCCAGTCGAGATAGAAGCCGTCAAACGCGTCCATCTGGTCGTTGGGCGGCAATTCCATGTGCAACATCAGTCCGCCGGGCCGGAGCACGCGATAGGCCTCTGCGAACGCCTTGGCGCGCGTTTTTTTCGAGAGCTCATGGAGGAACATGGACGACCAGACGAGATCGAAGCTTTCGTCGGGATAATCGAGCGCATCGGCCGACATCTGCCGGAAATGCACCTCCTGCCCCTGCATCTTCGCGCGCGCCGAAGCATAGCGCAGCCCGCCCGGCGCGGCGTCGATCGCCTCGACCCGCGCATCCGGATAGGCCTGTTTCCAGGGCAGCGTATTGTGGCCGATCGTGCAGCCCGTATCGAGAATGTCGCGCGGTTTGAAATCCGGATATTTGCCCTTGATATAGCGCGCCATGGAGAGGCCGATATCGTCGAGATTGGCCCCCATCAGCCCCATCGAGAAGACCGCTAGCCCCTGATCGTAGACCGCGCCCGCTTCGAGCGTTTCGGCACCGCGCGTATAGGAACCGGGCATCAGATGGACGTCGATCGCATCGACATTGCGCGGCACGTCGAGCGACGGATCGAGGGTCAGCGAACCCGGCGCATCGGCGACCTTGGCCGCTTCGGCCTCCATCCGTTCGAGATCGCGTTCGACGATATCCGCGACGCTCGCCCAGACCATCTTCTGCGCCTGCACGCGCATCGCGCTGTAGATGTTGAACGCCGGATCGCCGCGGAGCGCCAGATGCGCCTCGCGGCTGGTTTCGGGCGCGCGGCCATGGTCGCGGCGGAAGGCTGGCGCGGCGCGTTTTTCGTAGCCGGCGCGCATATCGGCGGCGAGATCGTTGAGGATCAGGCTGCGGATGCCCGAGACGAAGCGGCCGCGCGCGGCCTCTTCCACCGTCAGTTCGGGCTTCATCGCATGTTGCAGGGTCGGGGTCATGGGGTTTCCTCCTCCTCATTCTCCGGGGCTGCGGGCGCGCTCGGGCACGCCGGATAGAATAGCGCGTCGAGCGTGCGCGGCGTCCGGATCAGCCACGTCGCGCCGGTCGTTGTAGTCGATTGCGGCCCGCTATGCATAACGCCCGCGGGCCGATAGAAATAGCCGCCGGGCGCATAGTCGTAATCGCGCCGACCGCTCGGCAGGCATTCGGCGAGGCGATAATCGCCGTCGAGCAGATAACCTTCCTCGGCCGTCGAATGGATTTCCCAGGGCACGGACACGCCCGCCGCGAGCCGCACCAGATGCGTCCGCGCGCCGGTTTCGGCATCGGTGTAGAGCCGCCGGATCATCAGCGGCGCTTCGGCGCCCGCATCGCGCGCGACCGTGCCCGCCGTCCATTCGGTTTCGGCTTCCCGCACGATCAGCGGTTCGGGCTGTGGGCTGGCTGGCGCGCTTTCGGGATAGCGGAAGAGCAGGATATCGCTGTCCGTACCGAGCCGGACCTCGCCCATGTCATAGCCCGCGCCGAGCCGCGCATAATCGCCGGGCCCCAGCGCGACGCGCGCGAACCGCATCGATCCGCGCAGAACGTAGATTTCGGTCAGCGCCGGTGCCGCGCCGCCATCGAAATCGGACGCCCGGTCCGCCGAGAGCCGCCACGCTTCGCCCGTCACCGCATCGCGCCGCAACAGCCGCGCCTCGGGCCAACCGTCTGACGGTGCGGCCAGGTCCGCCGCGTTCGCATCGACTCCGAGCACCAAGCCCGGCGGGTCGGCATAACCAAGCCGTTCGGGAATTTCGCTGCCCTCGAACCGCACCAGATAGTCGGCTTCTCCGACCTTGCCGACCATCTCGGGCCGCAGCGGTATCTCCGGATAGACGGTCACGAAATAATCGCCGGCGCTCGGATTCTGGCGGAGCGGCAGGATTTCATTCTGATAGACATCGCTGTTCCAGAAGGCCTCCGCATTGGCGAGGCAGGGAAAGCGCACAATCAGCGTCGCATAGCCGGGCGGCGCATCGCCCTCGAACGTCGCCACGGCGCGCGGGGCGTTGATGTAATAGCCGCCGAGCCGGTCGTAGATCTGCGAGTCCGCGATCGCCTGCCCATAAGCCATCATCCGCGCACGATCATGGGTCGGGCCGGCCACGACCATATAGACGGGGTCGGCGCAGGGCGTGGCCGGGGCAGTGGCCGTTCCCTGCAGCATCGCCGCAAGAAGCAGCGTGGCGCTCATTCGCGCAGCAACTGGTTGATTTCGATCAGATTGCCGTCCGGATCGAAAATGTTGCAGCCGATGACGCGGATCGGCGGCGCGCCATCGCGGCCCGGATATTCCTGCATCCGCGCGGGCGCGGTCATGGTGACGCCCGGAACTTCCGCGGCGGCGGCGCAGCGCGCCTCGGCATCGTCGGTGTTCATGATCATCACATGATCGCCGATGCCGAGCCGGGTCGGATAGGGACCGGGATCGGGCAGCGCGGGCTCGAGCCACTGCATGAAGCCGATCCAGCCGATCCATGGGTCGTTGGCGTTCGCCAAAACCAAGCGCGCCCGCGCGCCCGGTTCGCCGGCTGGGAGCGCGACGCCCGACGTCGTCACCTCGGTATCGTAATTGACCGAGAAGCCGAGCACGTCGCGATAGAGGGCGAGCGACGCATCGATATCGCGCACGATCAGCGTGCTGCGCCGGAAATCGGTCGGTGATCGCTCATCTGGGGCAGCAACGCCGGGCGAGGCGGTCTGGTCGTCGCTCTCGCTTTGCCCGGCGCTGGCCATGCCAGGCGCGCAGGCCATCAGGGCCAATAGTGCGAGCTTTTTCATCCTAGATTCTCCTCCGAGAAGCCGGCGATGGTCGCCGGTTCGGCATTCTGGCGGATCAGCGCCTGTTTGCGGAAGAAGCGCAACAAACCGCTATCACCCATCCGCGAGGGGCCCATGCCGGACAGTTTAAAACTCTCATTTTCCGCGTCCCAGACCATCGAAGTCATCGACCCGTCGTTGATCGAGATCGCCCCGGCCTCCAGCCGGATACCGACCGCCTCGGCTTCCTCCGCAGTGCCGGCGACGACCGCCGCCGACAGGCCATAATCGCTGTCATTGGCGGCCGCGACTGCCTCATCGACCGTATCGAAGGGAATGACCGGCAGCACCGGCCCGAATGTCTCTTCGCGCACGACGGCCATATCGGCGGTGGCGTCCGCGATAACGGTCGGCCGCAGATATTTGCCGCCGCCCAGCGTCTCTACCGTGCCGCCCGTCAATATGCGCGCGCCCGCCTCGCGCGCCGCATCGATGTGCTGCGCGACCTTGTCGGCCTGGGGTGCGAAGATGAAGGGGCCGATCTCGCCGCTGCCGATATCCGGATAGTTGAGCGACACGGCCTCGGCCTCACGCACCAGCGCATCGAGAAAGGGCTGATAGATATCACGCGCGACATATATCCGCTCGATCGACTGACAGGCTTGGCCGGTGGCGACGACGCTCGCGCGCAGCGCCGTCCTGGCCGCGCGTTCGGGATCGGCGCTCGCCAGGATCAGCATCGGATCCTTGCCGCCCAGTTCGAGGTTGGCCGGGATGAAGGCGCGCGCCGCGGCTTCGGCCACCTTGCGCCCGGTCGCCACCGAACCGGTGAAACAGATATAATCGACATTGGCGACGAGCGCTTGGCCCGTCTCCGCATCCCCCTCGATCAGCGCCAGTACCGATTCCAGCTCCGGGACCTGGGCGATGGTATCGCGCAGCGGCGCGATAAAGCGCGGCGTGACTTCGGATGGCTTGATCAGCGCCGCGCACCCGGCGGCAAGAGCCGGAATCGCGTCTATCGTCGACAGGATAATGGGGAAGTTCCACGGCGATATCGCGCCGAACAACTGGTATGGCACGAGCCGGGTCGAATTGGTCACGGTCGGATGGGCGAGCTGGACGTCGGCGTTGCTGTGCGCGGCGATCAGGCCAGGCGCGATATCGGCCCAGCGCCGGATCGTCGCCGACAGCCCGTCGACCTCGACGGCGGAGATCAGCGCCCGGCCCGTGTCCGTGCGCAGCGCCTCGAACAGGGGCTGGCGATGCGCCTCGACCGCATCGGCCCAGCGGCGGAGGATATCCGCGCGTTCCTCCGGCGGCCGTGCCGCCCATTGCGGCTGCGCGGCGCGCAGCGATCGCGCGACATCGGCGACTGCGTCGGCATCAGCCGGGCTGATTTCGTAATCATATTCGCCGGTCCGGGGATTGCGGATTTTCACTGTTGCGCGCTCCAGCTATCGAGAATGGCGTCGCCGCGCGCAAACCATGCGCCCGGCTGGTCTGCCAGCCAGCGGAGCAGGCCTTCGAACGCATCCATGCGGTACGGGAGCCCCATGATATAGGGCGTCAGATGCATCGGCAGCATGCGGCCGCCATGATTTGCGGCTTCGCCAGCCAGCCAGCCATAAGCGTCCTGCATCTGCTGGACATAGCTGTCCGCCGATTGCTGCTGGACGTTGACGATCTGGCGATCCGACAGCTCGTGGTTGAGCGGGATATTGACGATATCGCCGGCTTCGGTCGCGAAGCGGTAGGGCAGCTCATCATTCACCCAGTCGCACATATAGTCGAGGCCCGCTTCGGCGAGCAGCCTAGCGGTGTTGAAGCTCTGCGAGCGGGCGATGGATAGCCAGCCGCGCGGCCGGGTCCCGGACACCTGTTCCAGCGTATCGAGCGACTGCGCGATCAGCGCGCGTTCGTCTTCCTCGGGCAATCCGCTGGCGATGGTGCCGTTCATATCGGTTGAGTGCGCGATGATCTCATGCCCAGCGCCGACGACCGCTTCGACGATTTCGGGATAGCGCTTGGCGATGGCGCTGTTGGTTGCGACCGATATCTTCGCGCCGATTCCCTCGAACGCGTCGAGCAGCCGGTAGAGACCTACGCGCGTCCCATATTCCCGTGCGGTATAGTGGCGGTAATCGGGATAGGCGGTCTGCATATGGCCGGGCGCGCGGAGGGGTTCGTCGCTCGGCGTAATCGGGAACCATTCGAGGCTGATCACCGGCCAGATCGCAACGCTCTTGCCACCGGGCCATTGCACGGGCAGCCGCGTATCGAAGCGGCTGTACGGGTAATGCTCGTGATCCATGCCGCGCTGGCGCTTCGGATAGTCGAGATAGGCGGGATCGAGGCTCATGACGCATCTCCCGTCTGCTCGCGATAGCTATTGACGATCTCCCCGGCCTTGGCGATCCAGGCGCGACCGTCCGCCGCGATATGCTTCAGCACCTCCTCGAACGGCCCGATCCGGTGCGGCTGACCGATCAGGTAACTGTGGAGCGGGATGCACATCACCGTGCCGGACTCTTCTCCCTCCCGCGCCAGCCGCTCGAACTGCCGGATCAGCGTATCGGCATATTCCCGTGGGCTCATATTGTAGATGAAGAAGCCGTAGTGATCGTTCACCTCAAGGCTGTAGGGGATCGCGGTCAGCTTGCCAGACACCACCTTCACATCGGTCGGCTGGTCGTCATGATAGAGGTCGCAGGTGTAATCGAGGCCATATTCGGCGATCAGGTCCAGCGTGCGCGGCGTGTGCGTCAGCGCCGGGGCGAGCCAGCCGCGGATCGTCTGCCCCGTCGCGCGTTTCACGGTCGCAATCGAATCCTCGATGATCGCGCGTTCCTGCGCCTCGTCCATCCCGTAGCTGTAGCGCGTGTTGTAGATGCCGTGACTGAAAAACTCCCAGCCGCGCGCATTCGCATCCTCGACGACTTCCGGGATATGATCGCAGAGCGCGACCGACAGGCTCACCGATCCCGGAAAGCCGTGTTTCGACATCGCATCCGCCATCCGCCAGTGCGACACGCGGTTGGCATGATCGCGATGGCTGTAGCCGACCACATCGGGATGCGGCTTGGGCCAGCTCTTGCGGTGCGGATTGGTCGGCGGATCGAGCTCGTAAAACTCAAGGTTCGGCGCCACCCAGACGGCGCAGGTCTTGCCGTCCGGCCATGCGAGCTTCGGCCGACCGCGCCACGCCTTGAAATCGTACAATTCGGGGTCCGCTTCGCCTTCCCGCACTAACGCGCCTCCAGCCAGTCTATCACCGCCTGGACCGGTTCGACATCGGCATATTTTAGCTGGAGGTCGGTAAGGTTCGCAAAGTGATAGCTCTCATGCTTGTCCGCGCAGGTCTCGATCGGGACGATCGTGCGGTAACCGTGCGATAGCGAATCGACCGCCGTCGCGCGCACGCAGCCCGAAGTGGAACCGCCCGTCACCACCACCGTATCGACCTTGTGCCAGACCAGATAGCTGGCGAGCGGCGTCTCGAAGAAAGCGCTCGGCATGCGCTTGGTGAAGGTCATGTCGTCGGGGTCGATCTCGCAGCGCGGATCGAATTCGTGCCGCTCGGAATCATATTTGATGTTTTGCAGCGAATCCTCGGTATCGGTCCGCGTGCCCCAGACGCCAGCATCGCCCGCATCGGCTTTATAGGCGACGCGCGACCATATGACGGGCATGCCCTTGCCGCGCGCGAGCGCGGAAATCCGGTTCACATGGGCGATCTGGTCGGGATCGGTTTCATAGGCCGTCTTGAAGGCAGCAAGGTCCGTATAGGCGCGCTGGATATCGACATTTACGATGGCGAGCTTCTCGCCGAAGCCGTATTTCTTGCGCGCCGGATTGGCCATCACGCCGTCGAAGATTTCGCGCGCCGTCTTCCCGTCGCTGACCATTTTTGTGCCCTGCATCTGGCGCCTTTCTCCTCTCGCTCCTCCGTGCGATTATCGTGCCGCGAAAGAAAAGACTTGTCGAGAGAAATTTGTCCGGACAAATTATGCCCCAATGATCACACGGCATTACATTCGACTTGGCGATCGCCACGTCCATTATCGCAAGGCGGGTAGTGGCCCGATCCTGCTGATGGTGCATCAAAGCCCGCGCAGTTCGGCCGAATATGCAGCGCTGATGGAGAAATGGGCGCCGCATTTCACTTGCATCGCGCCCGATACGCCGGGCTTCGGCCAGTCCGATCCGCTGCCCGGCGAGCCCGATATCAATGACTTTGCGGAAGCCGTGCACGCCCTGCTCGACGCGCTCGGTATAGACCGCTGCGCCGCGTACGGCTTTCATTCGGGCGCGATCATCCTGATGACGGCGCTCAAACAGAGCCCCGCGCGTTTCACCCGCGCCGCGATGGGCGGCTATGCGGTATGGACGCCGGACGAAATGGCGCTGTTCGGCGATGCCTATCTGCCGCCCTTCCATCCGGCCGACTATGGCGAGCACCTCACCTGGCTGTGGAACCGGATACTCGAACAGAGCTGGTTCTTCCCCTGGTTCGCGACGGACGAGGCGCATCGGCTGAGCGTTGCACATGATGATCCGGCGCGGGTCGATGCCGTGGTGCGCGAGATGCTGGACGCGGGGAACGCCTATCAGGCTGGCTATGGTGCCGTGCTGCGCGCGCCGCGCGATATCCCGCCGACCGATGCGGAGATGCCGCCCTGCCTGATCACCGCCTATGATGGCGATCCGCTGCAGGCGCATATCGACCGTCTGGGCGACATGCCTTCGGGCTGGGAGGCGCGCAAGGTCGCGACACCCGACGACCATCAGCATGCGAGCCTCGATCATCTGTTGGCGGGAGAATATCCGGAGGAACCCGCCTTGCCTGAAGCGGATGACCGGGGATTTGTCGCGATAGACACTGGCGGCTTTGACGGCCTCATCCATTGGCGCGGCAATCGCGGGTCCGACGCCCTGCACCTCCACGAGCCCGGCCGGGCGCTGGACAGCACCGCCGCGCCCGATGCGCTCCATATCGACCTGCCCGGCCACGGCCTCTCTGACGATTGGAACAGCCAGGCACCCAAGGACTGGGCCGGATGGGCGGCGCTGATCGATGCCGTGTCTGCCGAACTCGGCACGCTCAAAACCCATATCCCCGCGCCGCCGCCCGGCGATCCGGCGCGTCTCTATCCCGATCTGACGCCCGACCGGTTCGGCGCCTATCTCACGACCGCCTGGCAGATCGTCCGCGCCCGCCATTTCTTCGAACCCTGGTACGAAGCGAAAGCGGACAACGCCCGCGCCTTCGATCCGGCCGATCTGGCGCTGGAAAAGCTGGCGACCGAGCATCGCGACCTGCTCCGCGCCCGTGCTGCCCGCCCCTATCATCTCGCCCTCCTCGACAAGGACAATTGACCCATGGGAATTCGCGAAGACATGCCATTGCTCGCCCGCCACGAAGGCGTGTGGGACGGCACCTACAGCTATTTCAACGCAGCGAACGAGAAAGTCGACGAGCACGCCTCGCGCCTGATCTGCCGCATTCCCGATAAGGGGCCCTACCCCTATCATCAGACCAATCATTATACCTGGCCGGACGGGCGCACCGAGATCCGCGATTTTCCCGCAGACTATCGCGACGGGCGTGTCTGGTGGGACAATGACCTGATCAAGGGCTGGGCCTCGGCCGTCGATCTCGACGAATATAACCGCACGATGATGCTCTATTGGCAACGCACCGGCGATCCCTCGCTCTATCTCTACGAAATGATCCAGCTTTCAGACGATGGGCAGAATCGCTGCCGCACATGGCACTGGATCCGCGACGGCGCGCTCGAAACGCGCACGTCCATTCAGGAGACGTCCGTGACGAAGGACTGGCGCGCTATGGACGCGGAAATGGAGCAGGGTAGCTGAGCACACCGACCTCCCTCTTCGACACGCTGTGGGACAGCCATGTCGCGGCCGATTTGCCCGCCGGCGCGCAGCTGATCGCGATCGACCGGATATTCCTGCACGAGCGGACGGGGCCGGCGGCGCTTAACGCGCTGGCCGAAGCGGGGCGCAAGGTCGCCGATCCGTCGCGTGTGTTCGCCGTTGCAGATCATATCGTCGACACAAGGCCAGGGCGCGGCGACCGGACACTGATGCCGGGCGGACAGGTGTTCATCACCGAGCTGCGCGCCGCGGCCAGGGCGGCCGGCATCACGCTGTTCGACGTCACCGATCCCGATCAGGGCATCGTCCATGTCATCTCGCCCGAGCTCGGGATCGTCCTGCCCGGCTGCACGCTGATCGCGCCGGACAGCCATACCTGCACGCAAGGCGCGTTCGGCGCGCTCGCCTGGGGCATCGGCAGTTCCGAAGCCGAACATGCGATGGCAACGGGTACGCTCAGGCTCGAAAAACCGAAATCGATGCGCGTGACGTTCGACGGTGCGCTGCCGTCCGGCGTGACGCCCAAGGACATGATCCTCGCGCTCATCGCGGCGCACGGCGCGGCGGGCGGCAAGGGCCATGCCGTGGAGTTTGCCGGCGAGGCCGTCGAGGCGCTGTCGATGGAAGGACGGATGACGCTCTGCAACATGACGACCGAATTTTCGGCGATGAGCGGCTTTATCGCGCCCGACGACAAGACTTTCGCCTGGTTGGAGGGCAGGCGCTATGCGCCGAAGGGCGAAGACTGGGACGCGGCGCTCACTCATTGGCGCACCTTGCGCAGCGATCCGGGCGCGCAGTTCGACGCGGAGATCGCCATCGACGCCAGCGCGATCCAGCCGATGGTGAGCTGGGGCACGAGCCCCGAGGCGAGCATCGGCATTGGCGGGCATGTGCCGGACGATGCCGAGGCGCGGCCGCTCGCTTATATGGCGCTCGAACCGGGCCAGCCGCTCAAGGGACTCGCCATCGACGCGGCCTTTATCGGCAGCTGCACGAACAGCCGCCTCTCCGACCTGCGCCGCGCATCGGCCCTGCTCGAAGGCAAGCGCATTGCCGAAGGCGTGAAGGCGATCTGCGTGCCCGGCTCCAGCCATGTGAAGCGCGAAGCCGAGGCCGAGGGTATCCACCGCATATTTCTCGACGCCGGTTTCGAATGGCGCGAGAGCGGCTGCTCGATGTGCTTCTACGCAGGCGGCGAAACGTTCGGCGAAGGCGTCCGCGTGATCTCCTCGACCAACCGCAATTTCGAAAGCCGGCAGGGGCCGAATGTAAAGACGCATATCGCCAGCCCGGAAACCGTCGCGGCCAGTGCGCTTGCGGGCGCGATCGCCGATCCGCGGGAGGTGAGGTGATGCGTCGGCCGTTCGTCAATAACCCGCTTACCCTGAGCCTGTCGAAGGGTCGTTCTTCCTTTGCCACGGTCGAAAAAGGAAGGACAGGGCTTCGACAAGCTCAGCCCAAACGGATTTGGGGTGGAAGGCTTGTACATGCCTGACCCCCTCACCACCCTCACCTCTCTTCCCGCGCCCATGCTGCGCGACAATATCGATACCGACCAAATCATCCCCTCGCGCGAGATGAAGAGCACGGGGAAGACGGGGCTGGCCGACGGGCTGTTCGCCGGGCAGCGCTACACCGAGATCGGCGGGCGCGAGCAGCGGCCCGATTTCGTGCTCAACCGCCCGAAATATGAAGGCACGCAGATACTGCTCGGCGGGCGCAATTTCGGCTGCGGATCGAGCCGCGAACATGCGGTCTGGGCGCTGGCCGAATATGGCATCCGCGCGATCATCGCCGAGAGCTTCGCGCCGATCTTCGCGGGCAATTGCGTGCGCAACGGCGTGCTGCCCGCAGCACTCGCGCGCGCCGATATCGCAGCGATCGCCGAGGCCGATACGGCCGTGACCATCGATCTGCCCGCGCAGACGATCGCGCTGCCCGACGGGCGGAGCTGGACGTTCGATATCGGTGCGGAAGCGAAGGCTATGCTCTTGGAAGGCCTCGACGCGATCGACCTCACGCTGAAAAATTCGGACGACATCGCCATATGGCAAAAGGCCGACCGCGAGGCCCGGCCCTGGATATATTTGGGAGACGGCAGATGACCGGCCACATCCACATTTCCGAAGTCGGCCCGCGCGACGGGCTGCAGAGCATCGACCGCGTCATGCATCTCGACGCAAAGAAAGCCTGGATCAAGGCCGAGGCCGAGGCCGGCGTGTCCGAGATCGAGGTCGGCAGTTTCGTGCCGCCCAAGCTGTTGCCGCAAATGGCGGATACGGCGGAGCTCGTCGCCTTTGCCAAGACGCTGCCCGATCTCGAGGTCGTGGCGCTGATCCCGAACCTCAAAGGCGCGGAGCGCGCCATCGCCGCCGGCGTCGACAAGATGTCGATACCGTTTTCGATGTCAGAAACGCACAGCATCAACAATGTCCGCAAGGACCATCCGGCCATGCTCGCCGAAATCCGTCCGATCGCCGAACTGGTCGCCGAGCAGCCCGAGGACAAACGCCCGCATTTCGAGGTCGGGCTGTCGACAGCGTTCGGGTGCACCATAGAGGGGCCGGTCGACGAGGATCAGGTCGTCCGGCTCGCCGAGGCTTCGATGGAGGCGGGCGTCGCCGAGGTCGGGTTGTCCGACACGACGGGGTACGCGAACCCTGAACAGGTGCGGCGGCTCGTGCGCAAGGTGAAGGCGGCGGTCGGCGCGGACAAGCTCAATACGCTGCATCTGCATAACACCCGCGGTCTCGGGCTCGCCAATGTCGTGGCGGGGCTCGAAGAGGGCATCACGACGTTCGACGCTTCGCTGGGCGGGCTCGGAGGCTGCCCCTTCGCGCCCGGCGCATCGGGCAATATCGTGACCGAGGATCTTGTCTTCATGCTCGAAGCGATGGGGTACGAAACCGGAATCGATCTCGAAAAACTGCTGAAGGTGCGCGAGATCATCGCGGAAGCCCTGCCCGGCGAGCCGCTCTACGGCTTCACGCCCGATGCCGGCCTCCCGCTCGGCTTCCGAGAGGCCGCGTGATGGGCGAACAACCTCTCTCGGGCCTGCGCGTCGTCGAATTCACCCATATGGTCATGGGGCCGGCCGCGGGTGCGATCCTCGCCGAGCTCGGCGCCGAAGTGATCCGCGTCGAACCGATCGGCGGGGACCGGACGCGGCGGCTGCTCGGTTCGGGCGGCGGCTATTTCCCGATGTACAACCGGCACAAGCAGAGCATCTGCCTGAACCTCAAGGACCCTGACGGCCTCGTCGCGGCGAAAAAGCTGGCGGACAGCGCCGATATCCTGATCGAGAATTACCGGCCCGGCGCGATGGAGAAGCTCGGCCTCGGCTATGAGGCGCTGGCCGAGACCAACCCCAAGCTCATCTACTGCTCGGAAAAAGGCTTTCTGCCCGGACCCTATGAGAATCGCACGGCGCTCGACGAGGTTGCGCAGATGATGGGCGGGCTCGCCTATATGACCGGCCCGCCGGGGCGGCCCTTGCGTGCGGGGGCGAGCGTGATCGACGTTACGGGCGGCATGTTCGGCGTCATCGCCATCCTCGCCGCCGTCGAGCAGCGCTACCGCACCGGGCGCGGGCAGAAGGTGCAGGCCTCGCTGTTCGAGACGACCGTCTATCTGGTCGGCCAGCATATGGCGCAAAAGGCGGTGACGGGTCAGGCGGCCGCGCCGATGCCCGCGCGCGTATCGGCCTGGGCGATCTACGATGTGTTCGAGACCGCCGACGAGCCCGTTTTCATCGGCGTCGTCACCGATGCGCTCTGGGAGAAATTCTGCGCGCTGTTCGGCCTCGACGATCTCTGGGCGCGTAAGGAGCTGCGCGAGAACAATGCCCGCGTCGAGGCGCGCGACGAGATCATGCCGGAGATCAGCGCGCTGATGAAGAGTTTCACCCGCGACGAACTGATCGCGAAGCTCGACGGCACGGGCCTGCCCTTCGCGCCGATCGGCAAACCCGAGGAACTGTTCGACGATCCGCACCTCGTCGCGAGCGGCGGGCTGCAGGACGTCACCCTGACCGATGGCCGCACCGTCCAGCTGCCCGTCCTCCCCATCGACATGGCAGGGCAGCGCACCGGCGCGCCCGACACGCTGCCCGAACCCGGCGATCAGAGCGATGACGTGCTGGCGGACCTCGGCTATTCGGCGGAGGAAATCGCGGCGCTCAAAGAGGCAGGCGCGGCGGCCTAAAGCGGCAGGTTATAGCGGCAGGGCCGTATCGAATTTGATCCGCTCCATCGCGAAGCTCGCGCTGACATCGCTCATCGGCGCGGTCGCGATCAGCTTGCGATAGACCCGGTCGTAATCGCCGACATCGCGGACGAGCAGCTTGACGAAATAATCGACATCGCCGGCCATGCGATACAGCTCTACCACCTCGGGCAGCGCGCGCGCGGCAGTCGCAAAGGCCTTGAGCCAGTCCTCGCTATGGTCGCTGGTCTTGATCGCGACGAAGACGGTGACGTTGAGCCCGACCGCCTCGGGATCGATCAGCGCGACGCGGCGCGCGATCACGCCGTCCGCCTCGAGCCGCTTCACGCGCCGCCAGACATTATTGACCGAGAGCGACAGCCGCTCGCCGATCTTCTCGAGCGACAGCGTCGCGTCGGTCTGCAGCAGCGCCAATATCCGGCGATCAGTCTCGTCAATCTTTTTTGCCATATGGATATATAATAGAATATTTTTTCGAATAATGTCCATCGACCATGTAGTTTGGCGATGATTTTGCGCCGTTGAGCCAATAACTTGGCCGGCCTTAAGGGGAGACTATCGTGCTCACACAGGCCGCTATCGCGCATCGCCAGTCGTCGGAAAGTATCGCGCCCGCGCCTTGCTGCGCGCCGCTCGGCCATCTTGTCGGCCGCACGCCGCTGATCGCGATCCATACGCGGTTTCGCGGCGAACGGACGACCGTCTACGCCAAGGCGGAATTCCTCAACCTCACCGGATCGATCAAGGACCGGATGGCGCACGGCATCCTCTCCGCTGCGATCGCGCGCGGCGAACTTACGCCGGGCCAGCCGATCGTCGAGGCGACGAGCGGCAATGCGGGGATCGCGCTCGCCGCGCTCGGCCGGGCGCTCGGCCATCCGGTAACGATCTTCATGCCCGACTGGATGAGCGCCGAACGCCGCGCGCTGCTCGCCAGCCATGGTGCCGAGCTGCGGCTCGTCTCGCGCGAAGAAGGCGGTTTTCTCGGCGCGATCGCGCAGGCGAAAGCGATGGCCGCGCGCGAAGGCGCGTTCCTTTCCCGCCAGTTCGAGAATGACGATAACTGGCGCGCCCATGCCGAAGGCACGATGCCCGAACTGTTCGCGCAGATGGCGAGCACCGGCGCTGAGCCCGGCGCGTTCGTCGCCGGCGTCGGCACGGGCGGCACAGTGATGGGCGCGGTCCGCTATTGTGCGGCGTACGGCCATAACATCGCCGTCCATCCGGTCGAGCCGGCGGAATCGCCGACGCTATCGACCGGCTACAAGGTCGGGCATCACCGCATCCAGGGCGTGTCCGACGAATTCATCCCCGATATCGTAAAGCTAGACGAGCTCGCTCCGGTGATTGCCGTTGCCGATGGCGATGCGATCCTGATGGCGCAGCAGCTCGCCCATCGTCTCGGCCTCGGTGTCGGCATTTCGAGCGGCGCGAATATCGTCGCGGCACTGAAGGTCGTGGCGGAGCGCGGGCGCGATTGCCCGGTCGCGACGGTGCTGTGCGACAATAGCGCACGCTATCTGTCGACAGACCTGGCGCGCACGGAGCCCGTACAGCCCGGCTATCTGACGCCGGATACCGAGCTTCTCGGCCTCGACGTCATCCACTGCCCGGCGCGAGCGCCAAACAACGACCGGCTGGGCCACAACCAAAGGTAAAATCGCGACAACATAGGCGTTGCAGTTGCGCCACAGTCAGGGACTTCGCTGCGCCAAAAATAAAATTTGTCTGGACAAATTTACTGGGGACACGGACTGATTGAAACAAATAGTTTTGGGAGGGACTAATGACATCACGGAACAAGGGATTTTTGCTCGCGACCACGGCGGGTATCGCCGCCATCGCCTTGCCGGGCGCGGCGCACGCGCAGGTGGTCGGGGAAGGCGCAAACACGGCAAGCGGGGGCGCGCCGATCATCGTCACCGCGCGGCGGATCGACGAGGCGCTGCAGAACGCCCCGGTTTCGGTTGCAGTCGCCACTTCGGAAACGATCGAGCGACTCAACCTGCAGGACCTCACCGATATCGCGGCGACCACGGCGGGCCTCACTTTCGACAATGAGTTCGGACGCGATTCCAACCGGCCGGTCATTCGCGGTCAGGCAAACATCCTCGGCGATTCCGGCGTTGCGACCTTTATCGACGGTATCTACATCACCGGATCGATCTCCGACTATAATGTCGATGACATCGAACGGCTCGAGGTCGTCAAAGGCCCGCAGTCCGCGCTTTACGGACGCAACACCTATTCGGGCGCGATAAACATCATCACACGCACGCCGAGTGACGAGCTGGGCGGCAGCCTGACGGTCGATATCTCCGAAGACGATCGCTACGAGATTACCGGCAATATCGAGGGCGGCATTGCCGAAGGCCTGACCGCCGGCGCGCAGGTCCGCTATTATGATTTCGGCGGCGAACATGTGAATCCGAATACGGGCGTGACCTTCGGCCAGGAAGAGTCGCTCGCCTTTTCCGGCGTCATCGCCTACGAGCCCGTCGGCAGCCCGGTCCGGGTGCGCCTGCGCGGCTATTATTCGGAAATCGACGATGGCCAGTCGGCGCTGTTCGCCCAGCCGGCGACCGCCAACAACTGCCTCTTCGACAATGGTTCGCTCTATGGCGGCGGTGGCCGCTATTTCTGTGGCACATTGCAGCCCCAGCCCGTCACCGCGGATCCGAGCATCCAGTTCGCCGCGGGCAGCCCGGTCGGCACCTATATCGACACGCTGAACCTGTCGTCGCGGATCGAGGTCGACCTCACCGACAATCTGACGCTGGTTTCGCTAACCGGCTATAACGACCGCGACACGCTATTCGCCGTCGATGCCGACTATTCGGCAACCGCCTTCCAGACGGCGGTGTTCGCCCGCTTCCCGGCCGGTGCGCCGATCGGCTTTGGTCCGGCCGGCCCGATCTTCCCGTTCGGATTCGTCGGCACGACCGTCGATTTCACCTTCGAAGGACTGACCGACACAGACGATTTCAGCCAGGAGCTCAAATTCCTGTACGATGGCGATGGCTGGCGCTTCCTGTTCGGCGGCTATTATTTCGACCAGAGCATCAATACGCAGGACGTCCGCCAGGTGCCGGCCAATGCGCTCGTGCAGGCGGGCGCGAGTCTCGGCGCGGCAACGGCGGCCGAAGCGGCGCGATGCGCGGCGAACCCGATCTGCGGCTTCGTCTTCCCGCTGTTCGGACCTACCGCACCGAACTCGCGTGACCGAACGGAAACCGACATCCGCAACCTCGCCGTGTTCGGTTCGGTCGCCTTCGACATCACCGACAATCTCGAGCTGAGCCTTGAGGGCCGGTATGCGTCCGAGCGCATCACCTTTTCCGCGGTCGAACAGGATGCGGGCGGGCCGATCCTGAACCAGGCTGCGGGACGCGAAACCTTCAACAGCTTCGATCCCCGGATCACGCTTAGCTGGCAGGCGACGCCCGACAATCTGTTCTACGCGGTGTTCGCCACCGGCACCAAGCCGGGCGGTTTCAACGGCGTGACGGCGATCGCCGCCGGCGTGCCGACCTATGAGCAGGAAGACGCGATCTCCTACGAGATCGGCACGAAGAACACGTTCGGCGATTTTACTTTCAACTTCGCCGCCTTCCTCAACGAGATCGACGGCTATCAGCTGACGCAGAATGTGCAGAACGCGAACAATACGGTGTCGGCCATCACCAATGCGGGCGACGCGCGGATCATGGGCTTCGAGATCGAAGCGCAGGTGCGCCCGAACCCGAACTGGACGTTCACGGCCAACTACACGCTGCTCGATCCCGAATTCACGAGCGGGTTCGACGAGAATGAGGGCGTGCTCAACGATGTGCGCGATAACAATCTCGTCGACTGTTCGATCGGCGACCAGTTCCCGAATACGCCGGGCTGCCAGTCGCTCTTCGGATCGATCGCCGGGCGGCAGATTCCGCGTACGTCGCGGCACACGATCTTCGCCGACGTCGATTATCGCACCGATATCGGTGGGAGCGGCTGGGAGTTCTTCGCGGGCGCGAACATCTCGCACCGCAGCCGGGTCTTCTCCCAGGTGCACAACCTGATCGACAATGGCGATACGACGCTGGTCAATGCGCGGGCCGGGTTCCGGAACGACAATTACCGGATCCACTTCTACGTCAACAATCTGACGAACGAGGATAGCTCGCCGCTCGTGCTGCGCTATGCGGATGCGAACAACAGCTTCCGCCGTAACTTCGTCGGCGCGCTCCGCCGCAGCCGCCATTTCGGCGTCGCGGTCAGCGCGCGGTACTAACCTGGGCTAGGCCTAGCTGCCAGAATAGGGGCGCTGCGTTACCAGACGCGGCGCCCTTTTTCTGTCGGACTCAAACCGCCAAAACCTCCTGCACCGCCCGGTCGGCGGATTCCAGCGCGCCTTCGATGCCGCGTGCGCGGATCGCGGTATGCTCGCCGGCGAAGATCAGGCGGTCGTGGGGCGCGGACAGCGCGTCGGCGAAGGCGGTGATCTGGCCCGGCGCCCAGCAGGCATAGGCGCCGCCTGCATAAGGATCGTTGCCCCAGCTCACATAGGCGGCTGGGCGCAACGCGCCGCGCGATGCCGGCCGGATGCGTTCGATCTCGGCCTGGACGAGCGCCATCGCTTCGCTTTGCGGCATACGGTCGAGCAGTTCGGCCGCACGGCCCGTGATGAAGCTCTGCATCATCGTGATCTCGCTGCCCCCGCCGCCACGCAGCGCGAAGACGCGGCCGGCATAGCTGTCGCTCCAGATCGAGGGCGGCAGGCCGTCTTCCTCCCAGAAACGCCGCTCGGGCGCGAAATAGGCACGCACGACGCGGTTATAGGGCAGCGCCCGAATGCCGCGCTGCTGCAGGAGCGGCGGCGCGGGGTCGATATCGACGGTTCTGAGCGCGCTGGTCGGCAACGTGATCACGGCGCGGTCGGCGCGATAGCGGCTGCCGTCCATCATCCGGATTTCCACGCCCTCCGGCCCGCTCGTGATGCTGCGCGCGGCGACGCCGAAACGCACCCGGTCGCCCAGTTCCGCGGCCATCGCATCGGGCACGCGCTGGTTGCCATTCTCGACGGTCAGCAGCCGTCCGCCGGGCTCGGCGATCGCCTTCATGATCTGGAACCACATCAGCGCGGACTGGCTATAGGCGGACGCCCCATAGCCGGGATTGATGCCGAATCCGAGGCGGAGTTGCTCGCTCGTCCAGCCCAGATGGTCGGACACCGGACGATCATATTCTGCAAAGGCCGGATCGCGCCAGCTCGCGACTTCGGGCAGCGGATTGTCGCGTCCCATCGCGGCGAAGGGCAGCGCCCAAGGCGGCAGCCCGGCGAGCGGCCCTTCGAACGGGTTGAGCGCATGACCGAGCCATTGAGCGGGCAGGATCGTCTCGCCGCGCAGAGCTATGTAGAGTTCGGGCGGTCCGTCCCGCTGCATCGGCGAATCCTCGACGAGCGGAATGCCGAACCGCTCGGCAAGGCCCACGAAGCGCCGATAATTGGAGCTGAGCTGTGTACCGCCCGCCTCGGGACGGCCAGGCAGATCGAACAGGGTTTGCACCCGGCCCCCGGGGCGCTCGCGCGCCTCGAGCAGCAGCACCGAGGCCCCGACATCGGCAAGCTGCAACGCGGTGGAGAGACCGGCGAGGCCAGCCCCGAGAACCAGCACGTCAGCGGTTTCGCTCGATCGGCGCGTGGTACCGAGCACGGCCGGTGCGATCGCGGCGGCGACGGACGCGCGGAGAAAATTCCGGCGCGTCACCGCATTCATTGCGCGTCGCCCTCGTCCAGTGCGCGGATCACGGCGTTGGGGATCGCGGCCTCGTCCCATTCGGTCGGCCAGCTCCGCCCGGCGCGCACGATCACGAGTTCCCGCGACGCGACGATCCAGGTCCGCTGCCCGCCATGGCCATGCAGGAAGATCAAATCATCCGCCGCGAACGGCTCGCTCTGCCAGGGAATGAGGCCGGGCCGTGGATCGGGCTCTCCGCCAACCCGCTGATCGCCGAGCCAGGTCAGATAACCATAATTCGAACGCGTCGGTGCGGGCGCCAGCATCGCATCGATCCAGTCGGCGGGCACGAGCTGCGTCCCGCCAAACGCGCCGCGATTGGCGACAAGCTCGCCGATCCGCAGCCAGTCGATTGGCCGCGACAGGATGCAACAGCTCATCATCGGCGTGCCGCCCTCGCGGTCGAGATAGAGCGACGCATCGGCGAGATCGAGCGGCCGCCAGAGAGTGTCCGACAAGAAATCGGCGTAACGCATGCCCGTGGCGCGCGCGACGACGACGCCCAGCAGGTTGGTTTCGTTATTGTTGTAATCCCAGCGCGCGCCGGGCGGATCGACCTGGGCGAGGCCGAGGATTGGGCCGACGAAATCGCTGCCGAAAAACTGCGCCACGGACGGGTTCTCGGGCACGACAGCATAACCGTAATCGCCGCTGAGCTGGGCGAGCCCGCCGGACATATGGAGCAGGTGGCGGATGGTGATCGCGCCGCGCGGATCGTCCGCCCATTCGGCGATGTAACGCCCGACCGGATCGTCAACGCTCGCGATATGCCCCTCGGCGATCGCGACGCCGATAAGCATCGCGGCGACCGTTTTCGACATCGATTGCGGGTTGAAATAGGTGTCCCGGCCGCTGTCCTGCCAATAGCTTTCATGGACGAGCTGGCCACGATGGGAAATGAGCAGCGCCGAACTGCCGATCCGCCCGGCATGGGCGGCGACCGCGGCGATGGCGTCCGCATCGAACGCATCGCTCTCCACAAGCTGCCGGATATCCGGATAGTCGCCGCCGCGCACCTGCTCGGTCGGAGCATACCAGCCGACGGGCGTCGTCAGCGGTTCGTAGCCGCCCGCGAGAAAGCTGCCGAGCCGCTGTTCGAGCACCGGGTCCGCATCCGACTGAGCTGTCACCGCCGCTGGAAAAAGAACGGCCGCCAGACCGAAAAGGCCGGCGGCCGTCCTGAGTGCGCGTTTTGCGCCCATGATCAGAAGGTGATCCTGCCCCGGACCATCCAGGTACGCGGCCGGTTCAGATAGCTGTAATTGGCCAGCGCCGACTGGATATATTCCTCGTCGAAACAGTTATTGCATTCGAGCGTCAACGCCCAGTTATCGTCCTCGCCACGCAACGTGAGGCTCGAATTGACGATCCAGTGCGCTTCGCTGAACGAGCCGGTGACAAAATTGCCGTTGCCCGCGAGATTGCCCTGATAGGCAACGCCGCCGGGGCTCGTGAAACCGGCATCGAAGATGTTCACGTTCGACGTGCCGACTTCCTGGTCGGACTGGTAGGTCGCGTTGACCGACGGCGTCAGCGTCATGCCGCTATTGCCGAGGACCGCTTCGTAGCTTGCGCCGAAGGCGAGCGTCCAATCGGGCGTCCGCACGGGTTCGGCGATCGAGCCGTCCGCCGTGACGATGCCGTTGGCGCAGGCCGTGGCCTGGTCGCTCGGCGCCGGTCCGGGCCCGTCCGGATCGCGGCCGCCGGCGGTGAGTCCGGCCGCCAGCTGCGCCCGGCAGGCAGCCTGCTGCGCGCCGACCGACTGGACGCCGAACGCATCGAAATCGGGCGCGTTCGACGGGATCTGATACTCATCGTCCTGATAGCCGATCGCCGCGAAGACGTTGAAGCCCGGCAAAGGCTGCGCGTTGATCTCGACCTCGAGGCCCATATTCTCGTAATCCGCGAAGTTGCGCGTGATGAAGTCGATCGCGCCCGTATTCGGGTTGATCAGCGCCGACGGGGTCTGCAGCCCGCTGACATCGAGTATATAGCCGGTCACGTTCAACCGCAGCCGCCGGTCGAACCATTCGGACCGAAAGCCCGCTTCATAGCTCCAGGCGAATTCCGGATCGAACGGCAGGAGCGTGCCGGGCGACGTGCCGCGGGCATTCCAGCCGCCCGACTTGAAGCCGCGCGTCGCCGAGGCGAACACCATGAAGTCGGGATTGACCTGATAGCTGATCGCGAAGCGCGGGGTCCACACATCGACGCTCTGTTCGGTCGGAATCTGCGCACCGTTGGAGGCAATCAGATTCGAGTTGATCAGGCACGGGCTCGGCCCGAACTGGTTCGGCCCGATGCACAGCCCGTTGCCGAGGCTGCCGCGATTGTCGATGAAGGTGACGTCCTTCTCTTCATCGGTGTAGCGGACGCCGGCCGTCAGGGTCAGCGCGTCGGTGACGTTGAAGTCGGCCTGGACATAGCCGGCCCATGCTTCCGCGTTATTCTCGAGGACGCGATCGGCAAGCAACAGCGGGAAGCCGCCGGGCGCGATGCCGAGCGTGAAGATGTCGCCGAAATCGGTCGTGTTCCATTCGCGGAAATAATAGAGGCCCGCGACGAAATCGACGAGGCCGTCGCCGAGGTTGCCGGTAAGCTTGATCTCCTGCGTGAACTGCTCGTGCGAGCCGTCATTCGCGATGGTGAACCCGCCCGCGGCGAAACCCTGGACCGGCGGAACCGGAGACGAGATGCTCGGCAAGCCGCGCCCGTCGGCGAAATCGAGCGCGAAACGCTGGCGCAGATCGATATAGCCGGTGATCACATTCACCCGCAGATCCCGGTCGCCGATCTCGAGGTTCGAGGTGATCATGTTGTTTTCGGTGCGGTTGGCCATGCCGAAAAACTGCTTCTCGCCCGTCAGCAGGCCGACGAGCGGACCGTTCGTCAGCCGAGCCCCTTCGATCAGGCCGGTCGTCGAGAAACGGCCGTCGCAATCGGTCGGGTTGGCCGGGTTGCAATCGAAGTTGAGCTGGTTCTCGCCGTCAGATTCGATATGCATGAACGAGCCCGTCCAGCGCACATTGTCGCTGAGCTCGCCGCGCCAGCCGAGGCGCGCGCCCCAGGCGTTGCTGTCATTGTTGCGCTGGCCGGTCGTGACATTCCGGACATAACCGTCGTCGCGCTCGACGAAACCGGAAACCTTCAGCGCGAAGGTGTCGGCGATCGGAATATCGACCGACGCCCGGCCGAGCCAGGAATCGTAGCTGCCATAACCGATCTCGGCATAGCCCGCATATTCGTCGCCCGGTTCGGCAAGGACGATCGAGATCGCGCCGCCGGTCGTGTTGCGGCCGAACAGCGTGCCCTGCGGTCCGCGCAGGACCTCGACCCGTTCGACATCGAACAGGCTCAGATTGTTGGCGTTCTGGCGGCTGATATAGACGTCGTCGACATAGGTGCCGATCGGCGGATCGAAGGTCGCGATCGTCTCGGTATTGCCGATACCGCGCAGGAAGTAGGAGTTCGCCGAACCGAGGCCGGTATTGTTGAGGCCAACGAGGTTCGGAACATATTGGGCGAGATCGAGCGCGTCGGAGACGCCGCGATTCTCCAGTTCTGCCTGGTTGAAGGCGCTGATCGCGATCGGGATTTCCTGGACATTTTCCTCGCGGCGCTGCGCCGTGACGACGATCGTGCCGAGGCCGGTCTGTGTCTGCGCCGTCTGTTGTCCGTCCTGCGCCATGGCGGGCGCCGAGGCGAGTGCCGCGGCCATCGCCGCGCCCGATAAGGAAAGTTTAAAAACTGTGCGAGTGGCGACCATTTCGTTTCTCCCAAAACCCTGCTGCCGCATGACTATGACACTATCCGGCGTTTCACAAGATTTGTCCGGACAAATTATTCTTTATGCAAACAGTGTGGCCAAGCAACCACGCATGGGCGCGGATTGACCAACAACCCGTTCGCTCATGCTGACAACCAGAAGTATTGGCCTCTAGGCTATGGGCATGCCGGGCTTCAGCGCTTCGGTAACGGCGAGCAAGTCGTGGATCAGGGCCTGCGCCGCCGGTTGCAGCGCCGAACTGCGGCGCGTAGTCAGCATTCCGATCCGTTCGGAGGGGAACTCGGACCGGTGCAATGTGCGGAATTGCCCCGCCATGGTCTCGTTGATCACCAATTCGCTCGACAGCAGCGCGATCACATCGCTCTGCGCGATCATCGCCTTGGCGATGCCGACCGAATCCATGTCGATCGTGTTGGCTGGCGGCTCGACGCCTGCCGCGAGAAAGGTCGAACAGATTTTGCGCCAGCGCCCGCCCATCGTGCCCGAGGTCGCCCAGGTCTGCTCGGCCAGGTCGGCGAGCGAGACGTTGGGCCGATCCGCCAGCGGATGATCGTGACGCATCACGATCAGGTCGTAGTCGCGAAAGAGATGTTGCGTTTCGAGCATCGGATCGACCTCGAATTCCGGCAGCGGGCAGCTCGCAACGAACTCGACCTCGCCGTTGAGCAGCCGCTCGAACAGCGTATCGGAGGCGCCGGTTGCCAGGCTGACCTTGATGTTCGGCCGTCGGCGGCGGTAGCGGAGCACGGTTTGGGGCGCGATGCGCGAGACGAAGGACCAGCCGATACCGGCGCGGACATAACCGTCCTCGGCGCCCCGCAACGCGCTGAGCTCCGCCGCCGCAAGCCGCGCTTCGGAAAGGATGACCTTCGCCCGCCGGGCCAGCGTATGGGCGAATACCGTCGGCGCCGGGCCATAGGGTCCGCGTTCGAACAGTTCGACGCCCAATTGCTCCTCGAGCTTCTTCACGCTCTTCGAAATCGCCTGCTGCGTCACGCCGTTATCGGTCGCCGCCCGGCCGAAATGCCTGAGATCGTAGACGGCGAGAAAATGCTGGAGCTTCCTAGGGTCCATCGAGGGCTTGATGAACCGGCTGCGCAGGCGGCTGTCGCTCATGTCTCTCTCCTGTCCCGCGCAGGCATACCACTGGTTGTTGGAAAGGCCTAGATCGGCTGTGATAGCCCGGTGGTGACGCGCACGAACCGGGGACGATGCGATGACCGAAGACCGAGTCCGGATCCTCGACGATCTGATGCCCGCAATGGTACGGCACGAAGGCGTCTGGGCCGGCGTCTACCGCCATGTCGATGCCGAGGGCGTGCTGCTCGATCGTCATGAGGCGCGGATCGTGTGCGAATTTCCGGGCCGCGGCCCCGCCGCCTATATCCAGCACAACCTGTTCACCTGGGACGATGGCCGCGAACAGCGCGCGCGCCTCCCGGCCGTCTATCGCGATGGGAAGCTGTGGTGGGACATGCCGACATTTCACGGTTATGCCTGGGAAACCGAGGACGATGTGCTGATGCTCAACCTCACGCGCCGCGACGAGCCCGGCGCGCATTTCGTCGAGATCATCGTGATGAGCGAAAATGGCGGCCGGCGATCTCGGACCTGGCACTGGTTCAGGGACGGCGCACTCTACAAGCGGACGCTCTGTGAGGAACGCCGGGTGAAGACCGAAGTCAGCCCCGACGATCCCGCTTTCACGCCGGGCGCGGCATCGGCTTGACGCATTCGGCGCGCCCTTGGCTCACGGACACAGGACGAGCGCGCCTTCCACTTCGCCGGCGCGCAGACGCTCCAGTGCCGCATTGGCCTCGCCGAGCGGCAGCACCGTCGCGTGGGTCTCCACCGGCACCTTGGCCGCAACCTCCATGAATTCGATACCGTCCTGGCGCGTCAGGTTCGCGACAGACAGGATCGACCGTTCCTCCCACAGATCGGCATAGGGAAAGGCGGGAATGTCGCTCATATGGATGCCCGCGCACACGACGCGCCCGCCCTTGCGCACCGCCTTCAAAGCCGCGGGCACCAATGCGCCGACCGGCGCGAAGATGATTGCGGCGTCGAGCGCAGCGGGTGGCGCCTCCGCCGACGACCCCGCCCATATGCAGCCGAGCGATTTCGCGAAGGCCTGCGCGTCCGCATCGCCGGGACGCGCGAAAGCGTAGACGTTACGGCCCTGCCAGACCGCCACCTGGGCAACGATATGCGCCGCGGCGCCGAAGCCGTACAGACCGATGTCGCGTCCCTCGCCCGCCATACGGAGCGACCGGTAGCCGATCAGCCCCGCGCAGAGCAGCGGCGCGGCGTGCACATCGTCAAATGCCTGCGGGATCGGCAGGCAGAAGCGCGCGTCCGCGATCGCGTGGGTCGCGAAGCCGCCATCGCGGGAAAAACCGGTGAAGAGCGGCGCGTCGCACAGATTTTCGCGGTCGCTAAGGCAATAGGCGCATACGCCGCAGCTTCGGCCGAGCCAGGGCACGCCAACGCGGTCGCCCTCGGCGAATCCTTCGGCGTCGGGCCCGAGCGCGGCAACCGTGCCAACGATCTCGTGGCCCGGCACGATCGGCAGCGCCGCATCGATATCGCCATCGGCGACATGCAGGTCGGTGCGGCAGACGCCGCAGGCGCGGATCGCGACGAGCAGATCGCCGCCTTGCGGTTCCGGCACCGGCCGGGTGACGGCGCGCAGGGGCCGACCGGGCTCGTCCAGCTGCATGGCGCGCATTTCGGCCATTCGATTTTCTCCCATCCGCCGCGCACCCCCCTAACATGCACCATGCCTTCGCGCGGGCCAATCCCGCGCACTTGCGCTGGATCAATGCATGGGCGCACCGGCTGGGATATCCGTGAGTCGTTCCGACATACCCGCACCCCAAGGAGGATATCATGCTGAATTTCCTGCCCAGCAGCGACGACGTGATCGCCGCGGAGTTTAGCGGTAAGGTTTCCCGCGCCGAGATGGACGAGATGCTCGATCGTCTCGAAGCCGCGGTCGAAACGAACGAGAAGACGCATTTCTTCTGCACTATCGAAAATTATGAAGGCTTCGAGACCGACGGCCTGCCGCACATAATGTCGCGCGGCTGGCAACTGATCGGCAAGCGCGAGAAGCTCGGCCGGATCGCCGTCGTCACCGATACGACCTGGCTGCGCTGGGCGGCGCGCCTCGAAAGCGCGCTGCTGCCCGGCATTTCCTACGAGACCTTCACGATGGACGAACGCGACCGCGCGCTCGCATGGGTCGAGGGCAAGGAGTTGCTGCCGCACCGGTCCGCCTTCACGATCATCGAGACCGACACGCCCGACGTGCTCGGCTTCGAACTGGACGGCAAACTGACCGCCGCGCAGATGAATGCCCTCGCCGACCAGTTCAACGAGTCGCTCAAGCTCGGCCAGCCGCGGCGGCTGCTCGGACGGTTCAAAAGCTATCGCGGCTTTGCGGCCGGCGGGCTGGCGGACTCGGATTTCTGGGCGATGAAGCGCGACATGATCCGGACGCTCGACCGCTATGCGCTGGTCGGCGCGCCGGACTGGATGGAAACGATGGTCCAGGCGCTCGATCCGCTGTTCCGCGTGCAGATCCGCTGCTTCGATGCCGACGAGGAGAACGAAGCCTGGGATTGGCTGGAGGCCCAGCCGCAAACCGAGCATGCGATCGCCGCCTGACGCGCGATATTGGTGATCCGCTGGCTCTCCGCTAAGGCGGAGGCATGGCCGATACCCATCACAGTGCCGCAGAACTCGTCGCCCTCGCCCGCGCGGCGGCGCAGCGCGCGCACGCGCCCTATTCGGGCTTTTCCGTCGGCTGCGCGATCGAGGCCGAGGACGGCAGCATCGCGACCGGCAGCAATATGGAAAATGCCTGTTACCGGCTCGGCACCTGCGCGGAGATCGCCGCGCTCACATCGGCGCAACAGGCGTTCGGGCTCGACAAGGTGCGCCGTATCGCGGTCGCGGGCGGCCATATCGGCGCCGATGGCGCGCTGGCCGGCACGCAGACGGTCACGCCCTGTGGCGGCTGCCGTCAGGCCATCGCCGAAGCCGCCGATCTGTCGGGTGTCGATATCGAGATCATCGCCGCATCGGGCGACGGTGGGACGCTATCGCAAACGACCATTGCCGCCTTGCTGCCAGCCAGTTTCGGCGCGGACAATCTCGCGGACGCCGAGCGCCGCTAGCCTGCCGGACTAGGCCAGCCCGATCTCGCGGAGCCGTTCCTGCAGATAATCGTGCGAACTCAGCGGCTCGGGATAGCGGTTCGGCCGGTCCGCGCTGATGCAGCTCGGCAGCGTCTCGATCATGTAATCGGGACGGAAATGCAGGAAGAAGGGCATCGAATAGCGCGAGAAACCCCGCCGCTCGGGCGCCGGATTGACGACCCGGTGCGTCGTCGAGGGCAGCACATGATTGGTCAGCCGCTGCAGCATATCGCCGATATTGACGGCGAGCTCCCCCTCCTTCGGCTTGACCGGCAGCCAGTTGCCATTGGCGTCGAGCAGTTCGAGCCCCGCCTCTTCCGCGCCGAGCAATAGCGTGATCGTGTTGATATCCTCATGCGCGGCGGCGCGCACACCCGGCGCGTCCTCGGGGACGGGCGGATAATGGATAAGCCGCATCACCGAATTGCCGTCTTCGACCGTGTCGTCGAAGAAATCGGAGGGCAGGCCGAGATAGGTGGCGATGGCGGTCAATATCCGCATGCCGGCGCTTTCGAGCGCGGCGTAAAGCGCCGTGAACGTATCGTGGAAGCTTTCCACCTCTTCGGGCCAGATATTGGGCGGCATCAGTTCGGCGAAGCGATGCCCCTCGGGCAGCGACCGGCCGACATGCCAGAATTCCTTCAGATCATGCTCGGTCGCATCCTTGGCAACTTCGACGCCGAACGGCGTATAGCCGCGCGCGCCGCCGCCGCCCGGCACATGATATTTGCGTTTCACCTCCTCGGGCAGCGCGAAAAATTCGCGCGCTTTCGCATCGGCCCGCGCGATCAGATCGGCCGGTATGCCGTGGTCGGAGACAATGGCAAAACCATAGGTCTTGAACGAATTGCCGATCTCCTCGGCGAAAGCCGCAGGATCGGTATCTGAGTCCTTGAGAGACACGGAAGCGACTGTTTCGGGCACTGCATATATTCCTGAAAAATGCGCGTCGGGGCTTTACCACCCTCTATCAGCTCAGCAGCAATCCTGCGAGCGCCGCGCTCATTAAGTTGGCCAGCGAACCGGCGGCCAGCGCGCGGATGCCGAGCTTCGCGATCATCGGGCGCTGGTTGGGCGCGAGCCCGCCGGTGACCGCCATCTGGATCGCGATCGAGCTGAAATTGGCGAAACCGCATAATGCAAACGTCACGATCGCATAGCTGCGCGTCGAGAGCTGTCCTTCCACCGCGCCGAGGCTGATAAACGCGACGAATTCGTTGAGCACGATCTTCTCGCCGAACAGGCTGCCCGCGAGCCCCGCCTCTTCCCAGGGCACGCCAATGAGGAACATGATCGGCGCGAAGATATAGCCGAGCAGCTGCTGGAACGTCAGTTCTTCCGCGCCGAACCAGCCGCCGATGCCGGATAGCAGTCCGTTGGCCAGCGCGACCAGCGCGATGAAGGCGAGGAGCATCGCGCCGACCGCTACGGCGAGCTTCACGCCCGTCTGCGCGCCCTGCGCCGCGGCCATGATGACATTGGCGGGTTCCGCCTCATCGTCCGCTCCGATGGGCTGGGCCTCGGGCTCGGTCATACCGTCCGGTTCGTCCGGCATCATGATCTTCGCCATCAATATGCCGCCCGGCGCCGACATGAAGGCGGCGGCGAGCAGGAAGGGTAGCGCCTCGCTGCCCAGGAGCGCCGCATAGGCCGCGAGGATCGTGCCCGCGACGCCCGCCATTCCGACGCTCATCAGCGTGAAGAGCTGCGCCTTGGTCAGCGCGGCGAGATAGGGCCGGATCACGAGCGGCGATTCGCTCTGTCCGACGAAGATGTTGGAGGCGGCCGCCAGCGATTCGACGCGGGTGATGCCGGTGACGATCTGGATCGCGCCGCCGACCCATTTCACGATCAGCTGCATGATGCCGAGATAATAGAGGATCGAGATCAGCGAGGCGAAGAAGATGATGACCGTGAGCGCCGAGAGCGCAAAGCTGTTCCCGCCCATTTCCGGCGAGGCCATCGGCCCGAAGATGAAATTGGTGCCCTCCTGCGCATAGCCGAGCAGGCTGGAGACGCCTTGCGCCGCTGCGCCGATCCCGGCCCGGCCCCAGGGCGTGTAGAGCACGAGCACGGCCATCCCCGCCTGCAGCGCGAACGCCGCGCCGACGATGCGCAGCTTGATCGCCCGGCGGTTGGCCGAAAGCAGAAACGCCATCAGCAGGATCGCGAGGATCCCGGCAAAGCTCATCAGGATGCCGCCGCCTTGCACGGCTACCAGACCATGCCCTGTTTCGCGCCATTCTCCGCCGCGCCGAGCCGGTCGATCGCCTCGCCGATTTCGGTCGACACCAACATCTGCTCGCGCCGCGCCGGCGAGATGAAGCCGTTGGCGACGACATGGTCGACAAAGGCGATCAGCGAATCCCAGAAACCATCGACATTCAAAAGGAGGAAGGGCTTCGCATGATAGCCGAGCGCGTTCCACGACCAGGCCTCGAACAGCTCGTCGAGCGTGCCGATCCCGCCCGGCATCGCGATGAACCCGTCGCACAGGTCCGTCATCTTCGCCTTGCGCTCATGCATGGAGGAAACGATGTGGAGCTCGGTCAGTCCCCGATGCGCGACTTCCAGATCGACCAGCGCCTCGGGGATCACGCCATGGACCTCGCCGCCTGCATCGAGCACCGAATCCGCAATAATGCCCATCAGGCCGAGCTTGCCGCCACCATAGACGAGGCCGATATCCCGCGCGGCCATTTCCTTGCCCAGCGCCTTGGCCGTATCGGCAAAACGCGGCTCCGTGCCTGCGTTCGCGCCGCAATACACCGCCAGTCTCTGCATTCAGGTTCGCCCCCGGACTCGTAATACGCTCACCGCATGGCGGCGGACGGCGATCTTGTAAACGGTCAATTGGCCGCCAGACCGTCGAGCGCGCCCAATGGACGCGCACCATAATCGGCGATGACCTCGGCCGCGGCCGCCGCCCCCAACCGCAAACTCGCCTCGAGCGGGCGGCCCCAGGCATGACCCGCGAGAAAGCCGGCGGCGAACAGATCGCCCGCGCCCGTCGTATCGACGAGCGCGCGCGGCGGCGTTGCCGGTACGGCGGCCGTCGCATCCTTCTGCACCGCCATCGCGCCTTCCGCGCCGCAAGTGATGACGCAGAGCCCGGCATGGCGCGCGAGTTCGGCGACGGCCGTTTCGAGATCGGCCGATCCGGCGAGCGCGCGCGCCTCTTCCGCATTGCCGAACAGGATGTCGATCCGGTCGCTTTCCAGCAGCCCGACGAAATCCGCCCGGTGCCGGTCGATACAGGCAATGTCGGACAGCGTGAAAGCGACCTTGCGCCCCGCCTCATGGGCGAGATCGGCAGCCCGTTTCATGGCCGCGCGCGGCGCTTCGTGATCCCAGAGATAGGCTTCGAGATAGACGATCTTCGCGCGCGCGATCAGGTCGGCATCGAGCGCATCGACCGACAGATATTCGGACGCGCCGCGATAGGTGTTCATCGTCCGCTGGGCGTCGGGCGTGACGAGGATCAGGCACTGGCCGGTCGCGATATCGGTGGTCAGCGGCGGCGTGTCGAACTGCACGCCCTGCGCGCGGATATCGTGCGCAAAGATCTTGCCGAGCTGGTCCGATCCCGTCTGGCCGACAAAGGCCGCGCGCCCACCGAGCGCGGCGATACCGGCCATGCTGTTCGCGGCCGATCCGCCGCTCGTCTCCTGTGCCGGGCCCATGCGCGCATAGAGCCGATCTGCCTCGGCGCGGTCGATCACCCGCATCGAACCCTTGGGCACGCCTTCGGACGCGAGCAGCGCTTCGTCAGCCGGTGCGATCACGTCGACGACAGCATCGCCGATCGCCAGAACGTCAAACTCCGTATCGCTCAAACCGTTCTCACTTCATTGCCCTAAACGACGCCGCGTCTTCCGGCGGCCCTCTTTTGTTGGAGCCGGGAACAGGATAGAGGGTCGCGATGTCAACCGCACCTGCTCCCCGCGACGCGGCATCCGCCTCCGGCCCGCTATCGCGCTCGCTCTTCATTTTTTCAATCCTTTATGGCGGCATGACCTGCATTGCCGGGGTTCTGGCGTTCAAGCAGGTCGCGCTCGGGCCGCTCGCCGTGGAGGCCGGCATCTTCGCCTTCCTGATGCTCGTCGTGATTTCCAGCACGGTCGCGCAGACCCATGGCCAGGCGACGGCGAACCGGCTGGTGCTGTTCGGCTTCATCCCGCTGGCCGTCTCGGTCATCCTGATCGCGCTCGTCCTCTCGCTGCCACCGTCTGACAAGATGCCGGCGGAAAATCTCAGCGCGTTCGAGACGGTCCTCTCGCAAACCCCGCGCATCATGCTCGCCGGGCCGATCGCATACGGGGTTTCGCTGCTGCTCAACGTCAAGATATTCGCGGCATTGCGCGGCGCGGCCGGCGATAGCGGTGTTGGCGTAATGATCCGCGGGGCGATCGCCTCGGCGCTGAGCCAGTCCGTCGATACGCTGATCTTCATCACGATCGCCTTTTACGGCGAGTTTCCGATCGGATCGCTGCTCGCCGGGCAGATGCTCGCGAAGATCGCGCTCTCCGCCGTGCTCGTGCCGCCGCTCATCATCCTGCTGGTGAAGCTTGCGAGGCGGCTGGACGGGCCGCCAGCGACGGCGCGCTAATCGTCCCCGGCCGGCACGACGCTTGCCAGGCTCGGATCCAAGGAGACTTCGACCGCATCGGCGTCCGGCGCAATTGCCGTCGCCATACGCGCCTGCCAGATTTCGCCGCCGGGCGCGGCGACCGCGAAGGCCGTCGATGCACCGAGCAGGTGCCGGCCGGCGATCCTGTATCTGCCTGTCTCTGCGGCGGTCAGCACGACGCCTTCGGGGCGCACCAGGGCCGTAGCCAATACGCCGTCCGCAATATCAGGCGCAGCGAGGCTGCCGAAAGGCGTTGCCAGCGCGCCCGATTTCACGCGCCCGCTCCATTCATTGACCTCGCCCAGGAGCCGCGCTGCCGAGGCGGCGACCGGACTGCGATAGACGGCGGCGGGCGGCCCGGACTGGACGATCGCGCCGTCGACCATCAGCGCGAGTTCGTCGGCCATGAACATCGCTTCGGTCGCGTCATGCGTAACGATCAGCACGGCCGCGCCCGACGCCTTGAGCGCATCGAGCGTGGTTTCGCGCAGCGCTTCGCGGAGACGCGCATCGAGCCCGGAAAAAGCCTCGTCCAGAAGGATGATCTCGGGCTCCGGCGCCAGCGCGCGGGCGAGCGCCACGCGCTGCTGCTCGCCGCCCGACAGGGTGTGCGGATAAGCGTTCGCCTTGTCGGCAAGCTCGACCGCGGCGAGCTTGGCCATCGCGATCTCCCGCCGCGCGGCGCGCGGCTGGCGGCGCAGGCCGAACAGCACATTGCCGAGCGCGGTCAGATGCGGGAAGAGCGCGAAATCCTGAAAGACGATGCCGATATTCCGGTCCTCGGGCTGCACCCGGACGGCGCCGTCGGTCAGCAGCTCGCCATTGCACGCGATGGTGCCGCTGTCGATACGTTCCAGCCCCGCGATGGCACGCAGCAGGGTCGATTTACCTGCACCGGAAGGCCCCAGCACCGCCGTGACCGCGCCTTTCCGCAGATCGAGATCGACCGCGCGGAGGACGGGGCGGCCATGCCAGGATTTGGTCAGGCTGCGGGCGGAGAGCAACGGTTCGGTCAATGGACGGTTTCGCTCCGCCCGTTACCCGAAACCAGCCGGGCGACGATGATCATCGCCGGCAACCCGATCGCCACCAGCATCAGCGAGGGCAGGGCCGCCTGGGCCAGCCGCTCGTCCGAGGCGTAATTATGCGCGGTCACGGCCAGCGTCTCGAAGTCGATCGGCCGCAGGATCATGGTCGCCGGCAATTCCTTCATCACCTCTATGAACACCAAAAGCGCGGCCGTGGCTATACCGCCGAAAGCGAGCGGCAGATGGACGCGCAGGATCACCCCGCCGGGCCGCGAGCCCAGCGTGCGCGCCGCATGGTCGAGGCTCGGCGATATCCGCGCCAGCGCGCTCTCGGCCGGGCCGATCGCTGCTGCAGCGAAACGGGCCTGATAGGCAAAGAGCAGCGCCAGCACGCCGCCGCCCGCAATGGCCGGGGCCGCCGCACCCAGGGCGGAGTCGGCTGCGGTTTGCACGAAGGCGAGCACGGCGAGCACGCCGACCGCGGCGACCGCGCCCGGTATCGCATAGCCGGCATGGGCCGCGCGAACCGCGCCACGCGCGAAACCGCCACCGGTGCGTGCCGCATAGGCCGCGCCGAGCCCGAGCATCCCGGCGATGAGCGCCGAGGCCGAGGCGAGGATCAGCGTCCCGCGCAGGGCGCCGAACGGCATCCGTATCACCTCCGTCTCTATTGCGAGCTGCACGAGCCGCCCGCCCGGCACGATCAGGCCGATGGCGAGCGGTGTCAGGCATAGCGCGAAGGCGAGCCAGCCCTTGGCGGGCGACAATGGCTGCCGGGGCGGCGGATGCTGCCGACCGCCGCGTTCGGCGATGCTGCGGCGCTTGCGCGCCGCGCGCTCGACGCCAAACAGCAGCATCATCGCGAAGAGCAGGATCAACGCGAGCTGCGCTGCGGCGGCCGGCTCGCCGAACGAACCCCAGGCGCGGATGATGCCCACGGTGAAGGTCGGCGCGCCGAGAAAATCGACCGCACCGTAATCGGCCAGCGTCTCCATCACTGCGAGCGCCACGCCCGCCATGATCGCGGGCCGGGCGAGCGGCAGCGCGACTTCGGAAAATGCGCGAAACGGCCCGGCGCCGAGGCTGCGCGCCGCATCCGCCGCGCCGGTGCCATGGGTTTCGAACGCCTGGCGCGCGAGCAGGAAGACGTAAGGGTAGTAGGCGAAGGAAAACACGAACGCCGCGCCGATCAATCCGCGTACGGTCGGCAGCGCGCCGCCGCTCGCGGCATAGACCGGCCCGCCGGCCGCCGTCATCGACACCCAGGCATAGGCCGCGACATAGGCCGGCATGGCGAGCGGCAAAGCGAGCCCCCAGGTGAAAAAGCCGCGTCCGGGAAAGCTGTACCGCGCAATCAGCCAGGCCGCCGGAACGCCGAGCAGGACAGTGCCGAGAGCGGTCAGCACCGCCAGCGCCGCCGAGTTCCATGCGTACAGGCTGAGCTGCGTATCGGCGAGGTGGCGCAGATGGTCGCTGGCACCGCCCAGCGCGATGACCAGCAGCGCGATCGCCGGGGTGACGCAGATCAGCGCTGCCGCGACCGCGAAGGGCGTCGGGTTGAAGCCAAGGCGCAGCGGTGGCCGCGACGGGTTACGCGTGATGCCTTCGGCCGTTACTGCCATCCGGCCCGATCGAACAAGCGCTGCGCTTCCGCCTGGTTCTCGCCGAGCACGGTCGCGGCGAGCGGGTCGGCCTGGAAATCGCCGAGCTCGTCGAGCACGGCGTTCTCGTACGTCACCGACGCGACAGCCGGGTACTCGTTGGTCAGTTCGGCGAAGAAGCGCTGGGCGCGATCCGACACCGCGAATTCGAGGAATTGCCGGGCGAGCTCCGGATTGGGCGCGTTACGCGACACGCCCATGCCCGAAATATTGACGTGCACGCCCGGTTCCGCGTTCGGCCAGTAGATCGCTAGGCCTTCGGTCACCGCCGGTTCTTCACCAGCCAGCCGCGCAAAATAATAATGATTGACGATGGCGACGTCGCATTCGCCGGCCGCGACGGCGCGGATCTGGTCGCTGTCGCCGCCCAGCGGTTCGCGCGCGAAATTGGCGGCCACGCCCTGGGCCCATTGCTGCGCCGCATCCGCGCCCCAGCGGTCGATCAGCGCGGCAAGCAGCGAGATATTGTAGACATTGCCCGAAGAGCGCGCGCAGACACGGCCGCGAAACGCGGGATCGGCGAGCGATGCATAGCCGGTCAGCGCGCCCGCATCGACCCGTTCCTCGGCGTAAACGATGATGCGCGCCCGCGTCGAAACCGCGAACCACAGACCGTCAGGATGGCGCATGCTTTCCGGCACGCGGGCTTCGAGAATCTCGGAACTCACCGGCGCGAACAGACCGGCCTGTTCGGCGCGCCAGAGCCGGCCGGCATCCGCGGTGATGATCACGTCGGCCGGATTGCGGTCGCCGGCCGCCGATATCCGCTCGACGAGCAGATCGCCATCGGCCTCGATCACCTCGACGGTGACGCCGGTTTCTTCTTCGAACGCCTCGTACAGCGCATAGTCGGAGTCATAATGGCGCGAGGAATAAATGGTCAGCGTCTGGCCGTTACCGGCACCCATTTCGCTGCCGGAATCGGGCGATCCGCAGGCGGCGACGAAGAGTCCCGCGAGAATCGCGATGGTGGGAAGGATACGCATGCGGGGCCTCATGGCTGGTTTAGTCTGGATTGCATAGCCGGAATTTTATTAGGAATGATTATCAATAGCAACTAGAAAAGCGCATTGGAGACGCGACGCATATCGCACACATGCCGCCATGCGCGACGGGTGACAAAGCGCGCAAAAAGTTCCACATCGAGGCGAGAAAGGCATCGAAAGAACAAGCGTTCCGAATTCATGGCTGAATCCGAAGAGATTCCCACTCTCAGCGAACATGAAGGCGCCCTGCTGGATGTCGTGCGCCGCAACCAGCCCGTGACCGGTTACCAGATCGCACAGACCTATGGGAAAAGCCCGGTCGCCGCGTTCAACAAGAGCAAGGGCCAGATCTATCCGATGATCCGCCGCTTCAACAAGGCGGGCCTGATCGAGGGCAGCTATGTCGAGGGCGATGGCCGCGGAACCGAAGTCTGGAGCTGTACGGAAAAGGGTCTGGAAGCGCTGCGCCACTGGTCGCGCCAGATTCTCGACGCGCATCTGCTGATCGAGGATCCGCTGCGCATCCGGGTCATGACGTTCGACCTGCTGACGGAGAAGGAGCGGTTCGACTGGATCATGGACGCCAAGGCGAAGGTCGCGCAGAAGATCCAAGAAGTGGAAGCCTATAACAGCGAGATGGACGTGCCCTTCCAGCAGTTCGTTCACGACAATGCGATGAGCGCGCTCAGGATGCGGATGGACTGGCTCGACCGGCTGCTCTTCGCGCACACTAAAAAAGATGCGAGCGCGGGCAGCGGATAGACACGGCCCCGCATGCCCGCGCGCCGAGTGAATGATGGCGGGAGTGGGACTTCCAAAACCACCCCCGCCATCGACTAGAACGTGACCAAACGTTCTAACTGTTTGCCGTCGCCCTAGAAGCGGATCCGGCCGGTAACCGTGTACCGGCGGCCCAGCGCGTCATAGGTCGACGGATAGGTCTCGCCATTGTTGAAGGCCGTCGATCCGATGAAGGAACTCGTCTTTGGCGGATCGCGATCGAGCAGATTTTCGACCGTCAGCGTCACGTCGAAATTCTCGCTGACATTCGACCGGACCGTCAGATCGAAATAGTTCGCTTCGTCAAAGGCCTCGGACTCGGGTAGGAAGCCCTGGCCGGCGCCGCGGAACTGATACTCCACACCGTCGATCCAGCGCCACAGCAGCGAGATGTCGACGAGATCGTCGATAGCGACCGTCGTGCGCAGGTTGAACTGCCATTCCGGTTTGATCGGATCGCAGGCACTGCTAAAGAGCCCGACGCACTCAAGCGCGCCCGATGTCGGCGTCGACTGGATGACGAAGCTATCCCACCAGGTGCCGTTAAAGTCCCAATTGATCGAGCCGAAGCTCACCGGCAGCGTGTAGTTGACACGCAGGTCAACACCGCTCGTTTCGAACCGGCCCAGGTTCGAAAGGGGCAAGAGAATGCCGGGCGTTTCTGCGCCGCCATTCAACGAACCGTTGAACGGGTTACGGATGAAACTCGCGCACAGCGACGGGTCCGACCCGTTGCCATCACTATTGGGCCCGAAGCACGGCGTCAGAATATCCGGCACCGTTGGGCTGCTGACCGCATCGGTCACGGTAATGTCGAAATAGTCGATCGACAGTACGAGACCGGGGATCTGCGGCGGCGTGGCCACGAGACCCAGCGTGATCGATTCGGCCTCTTCCACATCGAGAGCGGGATTGCCGCCGAAGCTCGTATTGATCTGCGCCGATGACGGCTGGGGAATATTGCCGATCGCCGCGGCCGGCGCGCCTTGGGCGATACAGATCGCCGTCAGCGTTGCATTGCCGACCGGATTTTGACCCGCACAGGGGTCCACGGTCAGGTTTGTGAGACCGATCGTCGTCGGCAGGAAGAGCTCGCCGATATTCGGTGAGCGCACCGACACCTGATAGATGCCGCGGAAGCGGAAGCCTTCGAACGGCTCCCAGCTTCCACCCGCCTTCCAGGTCACGGACGTACCCGTGTTTGAGTAATCCGATACACGGATGCCGCCTTCGGCCTGAAGGCTGTAGAAACCGGGAACATCCTCGACGATCGGAACGATGAGTTCGGCAAATGCCTCGATCACGTCGTAACCGCCTCGGAAGGACGGCGAGGGTGCGCCTGAACCCATGACCTCGCCCTGCGTAGCCGACGGCACGTCGGCAACCTGCCCCGCTGTGTAATCGCGATATTCGACGCCGACCGCGAAACCGATCGGCGTTTCCGTGAAGAAGCCGGTCTCGCCGAACGTGCCGTTGAGCGTCGCGTTGACGACGGCCAGAGACGTCTCAACGGTCGCGCCCGCCGGTTGGTCGATGAAGGCGATGGCTTGCGGATCGATATTGGTGCCCACGCCGCCCCCGAAGATGTTGATCGGGAAGCAGCCGTTCGACGGATCGTAACAGGTGGTCGTGTCCGCCGCGAACAGCGCCTGCTGCACGCGCGACATCAGACCGTACCGGAAATTCGTCGAAGCCCGGCGCGATTCGCCATATGTCGCCGACACGTCGTAGCTGATCGTCGGGCTGAGATCGCCGCGAACGCCCGCCCAGAGCTGGAACTGGTTCGTCGTGTTCTCGGTGAGCCGCGGCCCCTGTTCTACCAGACGGCGATCAAGCACGACCGTCGGCGCGAGGAAATTGGGATCGTTCGGCCCGGTCGCCTGGCCCGCCGCCGTACAGGTCGCCGGATCGATCGCGATGGTCGGTATCGCGCAGATCTGCTGGCGGATCGTCTCGTTGATGAACGGATTGTTCAGCGGCAGCTGGAATCCCTGGGTGAACAGCCCGGACGGCGCGGCCGCGACATCGACCTGTGCGCGCGTGAACATGCCGCGCGTATAGACTTCGATGCCGGGCGTTATCTCATAGCTCGCCATCGCGAACATATTGTAGCGCTCGAGTGGAGTCTGGAAATAGTTGAACGGCGCATAGTTGAACGTATTATATTGGGGTATCAGCGACTGGCCGTCCGGCGCGAGCTGCATGCCGTTGATAAGTGTCGGTACAGTGGTGTTCGAACCGAAGGCCTGCCCGCCGAAGGTCGCGTTTTGCGACACCAGCCGGTTCGACTGCAGCACCGCGTCCGTTTCCTGGTAGCCGATGGAAAGCACCGCATTACCGCGCCCATCGTCAAAACCTGCACCAACCGTCAGGTCCATGCGAATTCGCTCGCCATCGCCCCGCTCGGTAAGACCGAAAGTGCCGGCGGCCTCGACACCCTCGAAATCTTGCCGCAGCACGAAGTTTGCAACGCCGGAGACGGCGTCCGCGCCATACACTGAAGACGCGCCGCCAGTGATCACCTCGACGCGTTCAACCAGGGCGACCGGAATGATGTTCAGATCGGTGGCGCTGCCAAGCGTCGAAGCGACAAGCCGCGAACCGTCCAGCAGAACAAGGTTACGCTGCGAGCCGAGACCGCGCAGGTTCAAGGTCGCGGCGCCAGCGCTGCCGTTGTTGACCGAGCTGTTAACGCCGGGCGCGATGCCCGGGAGTTCGCCAATCAGCTCTTCGGCGTTCGTCGCCTGGCGATAGTCGATCTCGTCTTGGCCGACGACCTGGATCGGGCTCGACTGTTCGAGATTCGGGTTCGTGATGCGCGTGCCGGTGACGACGATCGCGGGTTGCGTCGTGCTGGCCGCGGCAAGCGTCTCGCTGTCCTGCGCAAAAGCCGGTACGCCGATCGCGCTGGCCGCAGCCGTGCCCACCAGCAGTCGGGCGATCGTCCGCTTGCGTGTCGAAGATGTCATGTTGGATTCCTTGTGAGTCATTGAATGCAAACCTTCCCCTGTTCGAGCCTCGGGATGCGGTCGGCGGCGGCCATCATGGCCGATCGCGGACGCACGCCCCTGCCCTTCGGTTTCGACACCGCGCCAGTCGGCAGGCGGGCATCTCAAGCCCCGGACTTATGCAAAGAGCAATCGAATCGCTCAACTCAAATATAGTCCGATTCGTACTTTAGAATCGAGCTGTGGCAATCTCATCACAGGTCTGCAGGCCTATATATGACAGATTTATAGGATTTTTTTCTGACTTCTTTGCGAGGCCTAGCGTTTTCTGACTGGATTATCTGGTACGCAACATACTATATATAGTACGCATCGTACCTTATGATGGAGAATGGCGATGAGTGCTCGGGCGCGGCGGTCAAACGGATCGGTTATCGACTGGAAAAAGCGGCGGCAGACCATCGCCGAAAGGGCGCTTCCGCTGTTCCTCAACCGGCCCTGGCCGAACGTGACGATTGCCGACATCGCCGCAGAAGCCGGCATGTCCTTCTGGCAGATCTACTATTCCTTTGACGGGCAGGAGGATGTGTATCGCGCCGCCGTCACGCTGCTCATCGACGAGGTTGCGGACATGCTCGCGGACCGGCCGGACCCCAAAGCCACGGTGCTGGAAACGGTCAACCGGTTCGTCGAACTGGCGGCGACGGCGCTCCAGAGCCGAAGCTATCGCCAGCTCCTCTATCTGCGCGTCCGGGACGAACCGACGGAACCCTGGCTCGGCATCCAGTATCGGCGAAGGATCGCCGCGCCGCTGGTCGAGGGCCTCAAATCCGCCATTGCGCAATCCGGTCGCCTGCAGGGGCTCGACATCGCAATCGACGACGATTGTTGCCGACAGACCTTCGCTTCGCTCGAGGCCAGCCTCGCTTTCCCGACCCTGCTCGAAGATCGCAAGCCCGACGCGGAATTGTCCCGGCACGCGATCCGGACTTCCGCGCGCAAGATCTGGGCCGGCACGTACAATGCCGAAGACGCGATGCGCCTGTCGGCCTGACTACCGCGGGAGCGGACGATCAAAGCCGCACCGGCTGGCTATTTCCGCACGCACCCCATAAGCTTTTCCCAAGCCCCGAAAACAAAACGATACGGGGCAGATTGCAGCGTCTTACCTTCCGAAGAGACGGGCGATGCCGCGATCGAGACCGAAAGTGGAAATAGACATGACCAATCTGGTTCCCGACTTCTACGACGAAATATGCCGCCTGTTCGACGAGGAAGCGCTGCCCTCGCTCAGCCAATTCATCCGGATCAAGAACCTGTCGCCCGCCTTCGACCCCGGGCACGACTCAGTACCCAACACGCACGCTGCCCTGGAACACGTTTCCGCCTGGGCCGCCGACCATTGCCCGGACGGCACGGTCATCACCACGCTCGATGCGATCAATAATTCGCCGATGCTCGTCATCGACATACCCGGAACCGTGGACGGTACGGTGCTCTGCTATGGTCATCTGGACAAACACCCGTCGGCGGCCGTGTGGAGCCACGGACTGTCAGGCTATGAGCCGATTTTGCGCGACGACAAGCTATATGGCCGCGGCAGCGTGGACGGCGGCTTCGCACCCCATTGCTACATCACGGCAATCGCGACCCTGTCGAAGCTCGATATCGCACGGCCGCGCTGCGTCCTGTTTTTGGAAACGACACAAAAAAGTGCCAGTATCTACCTGCCCCGCTACCTGCCGGAATTGGCCGCGATTGCCGGTGATCCGGACATGATCGTTTTTCTGGAATCGATCTGCGCCGATTATGATCGTATCTGGCACCTGACCGGCTATCGGGGCGTCGTCGAAGGGCAGCTGTCGGTCGATGTGAGCAGCAAGCCCGCACATTCCGGCGCGGCCGGCATGGCGCCCTCGGCGCTCGGCATCGCCTTCACCCTGTTGGATCGCGTCGCGGACCTGACGACCGGTTCGATGACCCTGCCAGGACTCGCCGTGAAGAAGCCCGCACATCTCACGAGCGGCGGGTTGGATACGGATGCGATTGCGGGCCGCTATTTTCTCAATGCGGCAGGGATAGATCATGACATCGCCGGCATCTCCGACACGCCCGCGGCTGCGGCATCGCGACCGGTATGGGATGCCGGTCTCGCTGTCGCGGATATCGACGGTTTGTCGTCGGGCGACATAGTCGGCGGGATACTGCCGCCTCGCATCTCCATCAAAATAGGTATTCGCGTACCGCCGACCTGCGATAGCGTAGAGGCCGCGCATATTATCGAGGGCCAGCTCGTAGAGAACCCGCCATATGATGCGACCGTCGATTTCACGCCGTCGAATATCCTTCCCAGCTGGCACGCGGAACGGCTGCCGGACTGGCTTGCGCAGAGCCTCGACGCGGCATCGAGAGACTATTTCGGCAACCCGGCGGTCAGCTGGGCCATCGGCGGCGCATATCCGGCGATCGAGATCATCGCACAGCAGTTCGAGGACGTCCCGATTTTCGCCACGGGCTTGATGGGGCCCAAGGCCAATTTCAAGGAAACCGACGAATCGCTCGACCTCGCCGCCGCGCACAAGATGACCGCATCGATCGGCCGGATTCTCGCCGATTTCGCGCAGGCCGCCTTGTAAAGCCCGCACGCACGCATTTGCATTCTCCATGAACGACGCGTTCCGGCAAGGTTCAGAATTCCCGCGTCACAAGGTCGTTGGAGTGTCAGGGTCGGCAACAGTTTGTTTCGCAAGCGGATCGTTTGCGAAGCGTTTTTGGGGACTAAGACTATGACGAAACTGACATCCATCGCGGCGCTCGCCGCATCGGCGACCCTGTTTGCGATGACGCCGGCCAATGCTCAGAATATCAACGCCGATCCGACCTATGAAACGGTCCGGCTGAACGGCGGCTTCACGCCCGATCCCTATACGGTGCGGTTGCGCTCGGGCGGCAGTATCGACGCATCGACGATCAGCAGCTCCTGCCGCGGCTATATCGCCAACGCGCCCGATGTGCGCCTGCACTTCCGCGCGGGCAGCCTGCCGCTGATCATTTCCGCGGCCTCCCAAGCCGACACGACGCTCGTCATAAACGCGCCCAACGGCAATTGGTACTGCAACGACGATGGCGGGCAGGGCCTCAACCCCTCGATCCGTTTCGACCCGGCGATGTCCGGCCGTTACGAAATCTGGATCGGCACCTATGGCTCGCGCTCGCTGGAAGCCGCGCGCCTGTCGATCTCAGAAGTCAGCAGCGAATAACGAAGAGAGGGGGTGCCGGCCGGCCGTACGCCGGTCGGCGACCCTCGCGCAATCAACGATGCATTGAAGGTTCGGGCGGAATGGTGCTGCTGGAGAGAATTGAACTCTCGACCTCACCCTTACCAAGGGTGCGCTCTACCACTGAGCTACAGCAGCGTACCATGTGCCGGAATGCGCGCGAGCCTATGCGCGGAGACGGCCCTGAATGTCAAGAAGAGGCTTGGCATTTCGGGCGCCTTTCGGCAGGTTTTCGCGCATGAGCGAGAAGGACGAACGTGCCAAGCGGCTGGCCGAGGAGCTGCGCAAGAATCTGCGCCGCCGCAGGGGCCAGGCGCGCGAACATCAGGCGGGCGACAAGACGGAGAAATCCTGACCGCTACTGCACCATCAGCGCGAACAATATCCCGATCAACAAAAGCTTCGACAGGATCAGCGCGGGCCAGATCAGCAGCCGGTTGAGCTCCCAGCGTGTCATCCGTCGAGCGGGGCGCAGACTTCGCCGAGCCAGGCCGCGGTCGCATCGTCGAGATGCGGCCCGATCTTCGCGACGACATCGGCGTGATAGCCGTTCACCCAGTCGATTTCGGCCGGTGTCAGCATGCTGGCGTCGATCAGCTTGTGATCGATCGGCGCGAAGGTGAGCGTTTCGAAGCCCAGCATCACCGCCTCCCCGCCGTCGATTTCGCGCTCCTCGATAGCGACCAGATTCTCGATCCGGATCCCGTACTCGCCCGCCTTGTAATAGCCGGGCTCGTTGGAGAGGATCATGCCGGCATGCAGCGGCTCATCCCAGCCGCTGCCCGGATAGTTGGCGGCGCTGATCCGCTGCGGCCCTTCATGCACGCCGAGGAAACTGCCGACGCCATGGCCGGTGCCGTGCATGTAATCGAGACCGGCCTGCCACAGATATTGCCGCGCGAAACTGTCGAGCTGGCTGCCGCGCGTACCCTTGGGGAAGACTGCCGTGGCGAGCGCGATATGGCCCTTGAGGACGCGCGTGAAGCGGTCACGCATCTCGGCCGTCGGCGTGCCGATAATCACGGTGCGGGTCACGTCCGTCGTGCCGTCCGGATATTGGCCGCCGGAATCGACGAGGTAGATCTGGTCCATTTCGAGCGGGATGCTCGACTCTTCCGTCACCCGGTAATGCGGGATCGCCGCATGCGGCCCGGCCCCCGAAATCGCATCGAAGGAGAGATCGCGCAGCAGTTCGCTCTCCTCGCGAAACTGCTGGAGGCGGCGCGCAGCCGAAATCTCGGTCACGCCGCCCTTGGGCGCTTCCAATGAGAGCCAGTGCAGGAAGTGCACCAGCGCTGCGCCGTCGCGTTCGTGCGAATCGCGCGCGCCCTGCAGTTCCACCGCATTCTTGATCGCCTTGGGCAGCACCGCCGGTTCCTGTTCGGAGACGATCGTCGCCCCGGCATCGTCGAGCGCCTGGAAGATCGCGGAAACCGCGCGCTCGGGATCGGCGATCACCTTCTTGCCCTTGAACTCCGCCAGCGCGCCCTTGAAGGCGCCCCGCGCATGCACGCGCACGCCATTGCCGAGATGGCGCAACACATCGTCGTCCATCTTGTCCGGCTCGACATAGAGATCGGCCGTCGCATCCTTGTGGACAATCGCATAGGCGAGCGCGACGGGCGTGTGATCGACATCCGCGCCCCGCACATTGAGCGTCCAGGCGATCGAATCGAGCGCGGCCAGCACCGCGGCGTCGACATCCTTTTCCGCCATCGCATCGGCCATGTCCTGCCGTTTTTCGGCGGACGTCTTCCCCGCGAAACGATCCTCGTGGACGATCAGCTTCGCCGCGGACGGCATCGGCTTGTCCGGCCAGATCGCGTCGATCGGGTTGGTATCGACCGCAACCAGCTCCGCGCCCTTCTCGGCGAGCGCCTTTTCCGCCGATTGCACCCATTGGCGCGTGTGGAGCCAGGGGTCATAGCCGATGCGCGCGCCATTATCGGCATGGTCACCCAGCCATTCGGCGATGCTCGTGCCGGGGACGCTTACATATTCCCAATGCTCGCCGTCCACCTGTTCGCGCACCTGGATCGTGTAGCGCCCATCGGTGAAGATCGCGGCCTCTTCGGGCATGACGACCGCCGAACCGGCCGAGCCCTGGAAACCGGTGAGCCAGGCGAGACGCTGCGCATAAGCGCCGACATATTCGCTCATATGCTCGTCGGTGAGCGGCACGACGAAGCCGGTCAGCTTGCGGCTCGCCAGCTCCTCGCGGAGGGCCTTGAGGCGGTCTTCATAGGTGGACATGGCAATTGGCCTTTTTGGTCGTTACTAGCGTCCATCATAGCCACAGGCGCTCGCCTGCGCCACTGCCTGAAAGGTCATGAAAATGCCGTCACGCCCGTCGCTCGCCGCCGCCAGCCTATTCGCGCTGGCGGTATCCGTTTCCACTCCCGCTATCGCCCAGGAAGAAAGCCCGTCCGTGTCCGAAACCGCCACAGTTACTCTCCCGGAACCGCCCGTCGCCGACCGGCGGCCGCACAGCTTCACGATGCACGGCATCACGGTCGAGGACCCGTATCACTGGATGCGCGATCAGGGCTATCCCGAGATCGATGACGAGGATGTGCTCGAATATCTCAATGAAGAGAATGCCTATTTCCAGGCCGTGATGGCGCCGCATCAGGAGCTGGTTGAAACGCTTTACAACGAGATGCGCGGCCGGCTGCCGGAGAATGACGCGAGCGTGCCGATCCCCGACGGCGAATACGAATATTGGTATGCCTATAATGAGGGGCAGGAGTATCGGCTCTGGTACCGCCGCCCGCGCGGCGCGGAGCCGGGCGCAAATGACGAGCTGCTGCTCGACGAGAACGCGCTGGCCGAGGGGCATGAACAGTTCAGCCTCGGCACGATCGCGATCAGCCCCGATGCGCGCCTGCTCGCCTATTCGACCGATACCGACGGATCGGAACGCTATATATTGCGCTTTAAGGATCTGACGACAGGCGAAGACCTGCCAGACCAGATTCCGGGCACGCTCGGCGGCGTCATCTGGGCGGCGGATTCGGGCAGCATCGTCTACACGCCAGTCGACGATAACTGGCGGACCAAGGTCGCCATGCACCACACGCTCGGTACCGATGCGAGCACCGATCGCGAACTCTATCGCGAAACCCAAGAAGGGATGCAGATCGGCATCGACCAGACCCAGTCGCGCCGCTTCCTGACGATCAGCGCGGGCGACAATGTCACCAACGAAGTGCGCCTCGTGCCGCTAGCCGATCTTGCGGCCGAGCCCATCCTCGTCTCGCCGCGCGTCACCGACCGGCAATATGAAGTCGAGGAGCGCGAGGGCACGCTCTATATCCTCTCCAACCAGGACCATGTGAATTTCGCCGTCTACACCGCCGCGCTCGACGCGCCGGGCACATGGGGCGAAGCGATCGCCGGATCCGACGATTTCTACATGACGGGCCTCACGACCTTTGCCGATTATTTCGTGCTGGAAGGCCGGGAGCGCGGGCTCGATCAGGTGCAGATCTGGCAGTACAGTTTCGCACCGCCGACATCGGTCGAGTTCCCCGAAGCCAGCTATGATGCGGGCCTTGGCCCGGTCGCCGAATTCGACACCGACACGATCCGGATCGACTATGAATCCATGGTCACGCCGGACACCGATTACAGCTACGACGTGACGAGCGGCGAACTGACCACGCTCAAGGTCCAGCAGATCCCGTCCGGCTATGACGCCAGCCAGTACGCGACCGAGCGGCTCGAGATCGAGGCGCGCGACGGCACCATGGTTCCGGTCAGCCTCGTCTATCGGCGGGACACCGAGATCGGGCCCGATACGCCTGTCCATCTCTATGCCTATGGCGCCTATGGCTATGCCGTGCCGCCGACTTTCTCGACGCGGCAGTTGAGCCTCACCAATCGCGGCTTCATCTTCGCCATCGCCCATATCCGGGGCGGCGACGATCTCGGCTATCAATGGTATCTCGACGGCAAACTCGACCGGCGGACTAACACGTTCAACGATTTCGTCGATGTCGCCCGCGGTCTGATCGCGCGCGGTTATACGAGCGCCGGACGGATCGCGGCTTCGGGCGGTTCGGCGGGCGGCGAACTGATGGGCGTCGTCGTCAACACCGATCCCGATCTCTGGGGCGCGGTGGTCGCCGAAGTGCCGTTCGTCGATGTGCTCAACACGATGCTCGACGATACGCTGCCGCTGACGCCGGGCGAATGGCCCGAATGGGGCAATCCGATCACGAGCGCCGACGATTTCCGCCTGATCCAGAGCTATTCGCCCTATGACAATGTCAGCGCGCAGGATTATCCGCCGATCATGGTGACGGCGGGCCTCAACGACCCGCGCGTCACCTATTGGGAACCGGCGAAATGGACGGCGCGGCTGCGGCATCTGCGGACCGACGACGACCTCACCGTGCTGCGCACCAATATGGGGGCGGGTCATGCCGGCCAGTCCGGCCGCTTCCAGGCACTGCGCGACGAAGCCGAAGCGCAGGCCTTTATGATTACGCAGCTCGGGGCGGAGGAGTAGATAGATTTCCTCTCCCATTTCGGGAGAGGAAACGAGACTTGGCGAGGCACGAGCCTAGTCGCAGTTGGAGAGGGTCCTTCAGCGCTGCGCGAGAGCAACCACGCTTCGCTCTGTACCCTCTCCCTGCTGATGCTGCGCACCAGCTTTCCCTCTCCCGTACAGGGAGAGGGGTAAAGGAGTTCCGATGCCTTTCTCCCACACCGTTACCGCGCGGCCTGAGCATATCGATGAGCTCGGCCATGTGAACAATGCGGTCTGGGTCCAGTGGATTCAGGACCTGGCTGTCGCGCACTGGAATGCGGTGGCGGACCCGGCGCATATCGACGCCTATATCTGGGTCGTGATCCGGCACGAGATCGACTATCTGCGCCCGGCGCTCGAAGGCGACGAGGTGACCGGCACGACCTGGATCGAAGAGGGGCCGAAAGGCGCCCGGTTCAACCGCTATATGGAATTTACCGGCGCGGACGGAAAGCCGCGGATCAGGGCGAAGACGACCTGGGCGATGCTCGACCGCGAAACCGGCCGCCCGGCGCGCATCACGCCCGAAATCGCCGCGCCCTTCCTGCCGGACAGCGCGCCCTAAAAATTCCCCTCGCCAGCGATCACGCGGAAGCTGCCATCCCATTCGCCATGATCGAGCGAGGCAATGCCGAAGCGCATCGAGCCCTGATACCGCGTGCGCCCCGCTTCGCGCCGCACGATAACGATCCCGCCGCTCTCGCCGATCACGCCGCTATGGGCCGCTGCGCGGCAGATGCGCGATCCGTCCGTATAGACGCCCGTGCCCCAGACCGTGCCGTCCCGGCTGTCGATGCCGAGGCAGCGGCAGCGGATCGCTTCGCCGAACGCGATGTTGCGCGCCGTATCGGGGCAGCGCAGAGCGCGCGCATTATCGCGCGGGTCGGACCAGAGGAAGCGGTAGCTGGCCGGCCATTCGCCGAAGGATTGCGAGACGAGCCCCTGCCGCTCCGATCCGCGGTACCGATCGCGGCCGGGCAGCATTTCGAGCCGCACCATCCCGCCATTGCGCGTGATCGCCCCGGCATGGACGGCCGCGCGGCAAATCCGCGAGTCATCGGTATAGATGACGCTACCCCAGATCCCGCCGCCATTGGTGTCCTCGGCCGGGCAGTGGCAGGCGAGCGTCTCGCTGGTCCCGCGCAACTCTGTCGCGTCGAACGGACAGGTATCGGCGCCCGGCGGCACCGTGTTCGAGAGGCTGCGCGGCGCGAAAATCATCAGCGCAAGCAGCACGGCGGCGGCAATGAGCAGCGGTCTGGACATGGCCCGTCCTTTCGGGCCCGATAGTAGCGCAGCCTTTGTGCGAAACAAACGGCAGTGCCGCGCTAACGTCGGCGCGTTGCCGTCAGGCCCGTGCCAATGTCTGGAGGATGGTCCGGAGCGAGCGGCTGTCGGACGCGAAATCCATGTGCCGGCAATCGAGCTCGATCGCGCGGTCCACCTCGCCGGCATTGCCGCGCGCGCAATTGCCCGGGATCACGCCGTCGCGGCGAGACCAGAGCGCGGTGGTCGGCACCGGGGGTTTCTCGTGAAGCCGCACATCGATCGGCGGCTTGTCGACGGGATGGCGGGCGATCAGCTCGTAGAAACGCCAGATGCGATTGTGCCGCGGATCGCCGGAAAAGGGGCTGCCGAGCGTGACGACATGGTGCACGGCATCGGGCGCGACCTTGGCGAGTTCGCGCGCATAGACGCCGCCCAGGCTCCAGCCGACCAGCGCGATTCGCTGGTTCGTCTCCTCGGCGAGCCCGACCACCGCGTCGGTCATCCGGTCGAACAGGCCCTTTTTCAGGCCGAGATTTATGCCATGGCCCCAGCCATGGGCAGTGTAGCCCGCCAGTTCGAGCGTCTGACGCAGCCGCACGGTCGAGCGGTCCGACGCCAGAAAACCGGGAAAAACGAGCACCGGCCGGCCATTACCGGCAATCCCGCGCGCCGCTTCATGATCGGCGCCGCGCTTGCGCGCCGCCGCGAGCAAAGCCACCGCTTCACTCGCAAAGCTGCCCAGGCTCGGCAGTGCGGACGCCTGCTCCATCTGTCGGCTCAATTCGTTCATGACGCTTTTATTACAGCGAACAGCTTAACCTTCAATTGCGCTTTTGCGGGGCAGACCGCACAACCGTTTCATGGCGGCACAGAGGGCGATCATCATCGGGGCGGGGCATAACGGGCTGGTATGCGGCTGGTATCTGGCGCGCGCCGGTTACCGGGTGGAGATCCTCGAGGCGCGCGGCATCGTGGGCGGCGCGGCGGTCACGGAAGAATTCCATCCCGGTTTCCGCAATTCGACGGCAAGCTATACGGTCGGCCTGCTCGATCCCGAAATCGCGGCCGAGATGCGCCTCGCCGATCATGGCCTCAGCATCGTCGAGCGGCCCATCGCGAATTTCCTGCCGCTCGATGCGGGCAACTATCTGCTCATGGGCGGCGGGCGGAGCGCGGAAGAGGTTGCGAAATTCTCGACCGCCGATGCGGCGATGCTGCCGAACTATGCGCGGCGGCTCGATGCGGCCGCCGGGCTGCTCCGCGAACTGACCAAATCCGTACCGCCGAACGCCGGCGGCGGACTCGAAGACTTATTCCGTGCCATCGGCCAGGCGCGCGCCGCGCTCAAACTGCCGCTCGAAGCGCAGCGTGATACCATCGATCTCTTCTCGCGCTCGGCGCGCGAATTTCTCGACGGCTTCTTCGAAAGCGATCCGGTAAAAGCCGCCTTCGGTTTCGACAGCGTTGTCGGCGCCTATCACAGCCCCGACACGCCGGGATCGGCCTATGTCCTGCTCCACCATGTCTTCGGTGAAGTGAACGGCAAACCGGGGCAATGGGGCCATGCTATCGGCGGGATGGGCGCGATCACGCAGGCGATGGCGCGGGCCTGCGAAGCGGCGGGCGTCACCATCCGCACCGACGCGCCGGTCGCGCGCGTGCTCGCAGACAATGGCCGCGCCGATGGCGTGGAGACCGAAGCGGGCGAGCGGCTGGCAGCCGATCTCGTCATCGGCAATGTCCACCCCAAACGCCTGCTGCTCGACATGCTCGATCCCGCACTGCTGGACACGGCGGTGCGCAAGCGAATGGAGAGCCACGTCTCTGGCTCGGGGACGTTCCGGATGAATGTCGCGCTCTCCGAACTGCCGCGCTTTGCCTGCCTGCCCGAACCCGGCCCGCATCTGTCGAGCGGCATCATCATGGCACCTAGCCTCGACTATACGGACCAAGCCTTTACCGATGCGCGCGCCCATGGCTGGTCCCGGGAACCGATCGTCGAGATGCTGATCCCCTCGACGCTCGATGACAGCCTCGCGCCCGCTGGCCAGCACGTCGCGAGCCTCTTCTGCCAGCAATTCGATCCCGCGCTCGATTGGGATATGCACAAGGATGCCGCCGTGGATGCGATCCTCGATACGGTCGAGCGTCATGCGCCCGGCTTCCGCGCCAGCATCGTCGGGCAGCTCGCCCTTTCCCCGCTCGATCTCGAACGCCGCTTCGGGCTCGTCGGCGGCGACATTTTCCATGGCCGCATGTCGCTCGACCAGCTCTGGGCGATGCGGCCGATGCTGGGCCTCGCCGATCATCGCATGCCGGTGCCCGGTCTCTATCTGTGCGGATCGGGCGCGCATCCGGGCGGCGGGGTCACCGGCCGGCCCGGCCGCAATGCCGCTTCTGTCGTGATAAAAGACGGACGGCGGCTGTTCTGAACCGCCGCCCGCCATTGAGAGCGAAGCGCCTTTACTCGTCCCCGGCGCCAGCCTCCACGCTTTCGAACGCGAAGCTGCCGGACCAGGCCCCATAGTCGCGCGATTCGACGCCGTTCGCCGTCGATCCCGCATAATTTTCCTGGCCGTCTTCCGGCGTAAGCGTCACATCGCCGCCATCGGTAGTGATGACCCCGGCATGGACGGCCGCGCGGCAGATGTTCGAATCGTCGGTGTAGATATCCGTACCCCAGACCGAACCGGCCATCGTCGCGTCGGGCCCGCAACTGCAGGTCAACGGATCTTCGGTGCCGCGCAGGTCGCTGGCATCGTCGGGACAGGCCTCGACTGCGGCGACTTCCTCTTCGGGCTCGTTGAGTTCAACGCCTTCGAACGCGAAACTGCCGCCCCATTCGCCCCATTCGGACGTCTGGACGCCATTGGCCTCTGTCGACGAATAGGATTGGCGGCCCGGCATGAAGTTGATCGTCACGTTCGCCGGCTCGTCGCCGACAAGACCGGCGTGCATGGCCGCTCGGCAGACGGCGGAATCGTCTGAGTACGGCCCGGCGCCCCAGACCGTTCCGGCTTCGGCGGTTTCGGCCGAGCAGGAACAGGTGAACGAGGCCTCGGACCCGCGCATGTCCTGCACCCTGTCTGGGCAGGGATCCGCCAATGGCGGCGCTTCCACGACTTCCTCTTCCGGCTCTTCAGCGCCCCCTCCGCAGGCGGCAAGCCCGAACGCTGCCGCTCCAAGCAGAGACATGGTGGCTTTCGACGTACATTTCATGAGACCCCTCCCAAGGCTGTGAAAATGACAAACTGCATGACTTTGCCGACTCGGCGCACATCCGCCCGGCCGCCGAAACTATCGGTGAAACGCGGGCACGGTGCAAATCCCGGCATCCTCTGGCCTTCGCCGCCATAGCGGTTATAGGGGCGGAAACGAACGCAGCCAGCGGAGCCGATGCGATGATCGAAGTGGAATGGTGGGAATTCGAAGACAATGAAACGCTGGCGGGCGAAGTCGCCGGCGATATCGGTTTCATCATCGAAAAAGCCATTGAAACCAACGGCAAGGCGGAGCTGGCGCTGCCCGGCGGGCGGACGCCCGTGCCGATCCTCGAAACGCTGGCGAAGCGCGATTTCGACTGGTCCAAGGTTCGCGTCTTCCCGACCAACGAACGGATCGTGCCTGAAGGCAGCGAACACAGCAATTACGAAATGCTGCAGCGCATCCTCGGTTCGGTCGGCGCAACGGTCGAACCGCTGATCGACCATGCGCAGAACTGGAGCACCAAGGAAGCGGGCCAGAGCGCCGATGCGCGGCTCGCCGGGTTCAGCTGGCCGGTCGATCTCGTCTGGGTCGGCATGGGCGAGGACGGTTCGACCGCATCGATCTTCCCGAACCAGATGGACGATGCGATCAACGCGCCCAAGAGCCGCCGCGCGGTCGGCGTTACGCCCGACCCGAAGCCCGAAAGCGCACCGTTCGACCGCGTGACCCTCACCCGAAGCGCGCTGCTCAGCACGCATACGATGATCGTGACGCTCGCAGGCCAGAAAAAGCGCGACGTGCTCGAAAAGGCGATCGAAGATGGCCCGCTCTCCAACGTCCCCATCGGCCGCGTGCTCGCCGAGGTCGAAGTGCCCGTCGATATCTATTGGAGCGCGAAATAGCGCAGACGCCTGCGGCGTGCATTCTGCGTCATTGCCGAAACTTGCGCGGGAGGACTGGCGGACACGGAGGGATTCGAACCCTCGATACGGGTAATCCCCGTATGCCGGTTTAGCAAACCGGTGGTTTCAGCCACTCACCCACGTGTCCTCGCGCAGCCGAACGGCGCGTATAGCGGGGCCGGACATTGCGATCAACAGCTTGTAAGCGCGCCGTCCACGCCGCCCGGCAAAGCCGAAAATCCACAGAATCGACTCGTTTCGGCGCAGAACCGACTCGCTTCGTCCCAGCGCGAATTGCGCGGGACTCCGCGGCAGGCGTAGAATTTCGCCGCTGATATTTGCGGGGACGCATCATGCTCAAAAAACGCCTCTTTTCCATCGCGGCCGCCTTCGGCATCGCGGGCATGGCGCTGGCGCCGGCCGCCGCGCAGGTCGATACGGTCGATCCCGATGCCGCGCTCGAAGCGGGCGGCTATACCGATGCCGATTATCAGAGCGGCGGCACGACCACCGATCAGGGCGCGACGTTCGACGACGAACCGGCGTTCGATGGCGATGCAACCGTCGAAAACGACACGACCGTCTATTCCGATCCCAACTATATCCCCGATACGCCCGGCTATGAGGACGAAGCCGTTACGGCCGAGGCCACGACCGACGGCGCGCCGGTTACCCCGGCGGAAAATCGCACCACCTATCAGCAGGACGATCTGATCGCGGCGGCCGGCGGCGTATTCGGCGACGGCGCGGAAGGCCTGGCGCGGATCATCGAGGATATCCTCTCCGACCAGGGCGAGCCCAACGGCTATA
>NZ_JBQLZN010000060.1:0-1533 GCF_052168295.1 Parasphingopyxis sp.
CACCACCGAGCGCGGGTCGATCAGGTGCTGGACATGCCATTCGTCCGAATAGCGGCCGCCGACGCGCGCCAGGTCAGGCCCGGTCCGCTTCGACCCCCATTGGAACGGGTGATCGTACATGCTTTCCGCCGCCAGGCTGTAATGGCCGTATCGCTCCACCTCGTCGCGGAACGGGCGCACCATCTGCGAGTGGCAGGTGTAGCAGCCTTCGCGGATATAGATGTTGCGGCCGGCCAGTTCGAGCGGCGTGTAAGGCCGCACGCCTTCCACTTCCTCGACCGTGGAGTCGATGTAGAAGAGCGGCGCGATCTCCACGATACCGCCGATGGCCACGGTAATGAACGCGAATACCGACAACAGAGTGACGTTGCGTTCGAGTTTCTTGTGGTCGAAAAATCGGGATGCCATGTCGTGCGTCCTTTATTCGGCGGGAACGGTTTGCGGGGTGACGATCGGCCGATCCTTTTCGGGATCGTGCGGCGTATCGGTCATCGGCTTTTCGGTGCGGCTCTTGCCGGCGATCGTCAGCCACACATTGTAGACCATGACGACGGCACCGGCGAGGTAGAGCAGCCCGCCCGCGGCGCGGATCAGGTACATCGGGTGCATGGCGCTGGTGACCTCCGAGAAGGCGTAGACCAGATAGCCATCCGCTCCATATTCGCGCCACATCAGGCCCTGCATGATGCCGGCGACCCACATCGAGGCGGCGTAAAGAACGATGCCGACCGTCGCGAGCCAGAAGTGCCAGTTCACCATGCGCAGGCTGTACAGCCGTTCGCGCGCCCAGAGCCGCGGCACCAGATAGTAGATCGCCGCAAAGGTGATCATGCCGTTCCAGCCCAGCGCGCCCGAATGCACATGGCCGATCGTCCAGTCGGTATAGTGCGAGAGCGAGTTGACCGCGCGGATCGACATCATCGGTCCTTCGAAGGTGCTCATGCCGTAGAAGGCGAGCGCCATGACCATCATCCGGATGATCGGATCGGTGCGAATCTTGTCCCATGCGCCGTTGAGCGTCATCAGGCCGTTGATCATGCCGCCCCAGCTCGGCATCCACAGCATCACCGAGAACACCATGCCGAGCGTCTGCGCCCAGTCGGGCAGCGCGGTATAATGGAGGTGGTGCGGACCCGCCCAGATATAGAGGAAGATCAGCGACCAGAAGTGGATGATCGACAGCCGGTAGCTGTAGACCGGGCGCTCCGCCTGTTTCGGCACGAAATAGTACATCATGGCGAGGAAGCCAGCGGTCAGGAAGAAACCGACCGCGTTGTGCCCGTACCACCACTGGGTCAGCGCATCCTGCACCCCGGCAAAGGCGCTGTAGCTTTTCGAGCCGAGGAAGCTGACGGGAACCGCCAGATTGTTGACGATGTGAAGCATCGCGATCGTCAGGATGAAGGCCAGGAAGAACCAGTTCGCCACATAGATATGCGGCTCCTTGCGCTTTACGATCGTGCCGATGAAGACCGCGCCATAGGCGACCCAGACGATGGTGAGCCAGAGGTCCACATACCATTCGGGCTCGGC
>NZ_JBQLZN010000061.1:0-21139 GCF_052168295.1 Parasphingopyxis sp.
GGCGGTGGCGGTGGCGGTGGCGGTGGCGGTGGCGGTGGCGGTGGCGGTGGCGGTGGCGGTGCGGGCGTGAGGGCCGCGAGCGCGGCTGGCAAGAGCGATTCCGGCTGCGCCCGCGCACTTTGCTGCTGGGCCTCGGCCCGCGTTTCGCGCTGCGCACGCGCCCGCAGCTCCGCCTCGAGATCGGCAAGCGAGAAGCTCGATGGCGTCACATCGAGTTGCTCTTCCACATCGGGCGACTGCGCGCTCGCCGGCCGACCAGCCGGTGGCTCGGAGAAGCCGGGCTGCGCCGCGGCCTGCTGCTGCGATTCCGGTGGCGGCGGTGGAGCGGGCGCTGGTGGAGGCGGTGCGGGCGGCGGCGGCACAGGTGCGGGCGGCGGCGGCGGCACAGGTGCGGGCGGCGGTGGAGGTGGCGGAGGAGGAGGTGGTGGCGGTGGCGGGGGCGGTGGAGGCGGTGCAGGCGGCGGGGGCACTTCGGCCTGCGCGATCTCCACCGGCTGGCTGCGGCCGGGGCGGCGCCGCGATGCGCCTTCGCGTGCGGCGACGCGGCGGGCGATGGCTTCGCGGCGCTCGCGGCGGCGCTGCTCGCGGCGGGTTTCCCGGCGGCGCTGGGCTTCACTGCGCTGGCCGAGCGCCTCGCCCTGCGGCACGAGCCCGGCGCCCGGCGTGCCGGCCGCGGCGAGATCTGGGAAATCGGACAGGGCGTAGCGCGGCCCGTCGCCGCTCGTCGGGAAATTGCCGAAATGGACGGCCTGCGCCTTGCCCGCATCGCTGAGCTGCGAAAGCCGGCCGAGATAGGGGGTGAGGATTTCGAGCTCGCGGCGCGGCAGCGCGATCGCGGCGGCCTCGATCGTCTCGCGCACATCATCGCCGGTCAGCCCGATCACGAACGCGCGGGTGCGCCAAGCCGTCATGTCCTGCGCGCGGAGCAGCGGATCGAGCACTTCAAGCGCGCCGTCGCGATCGCCGGAGATGGCGAGGCTGAGCGCGAGCCGCTTGCGCAGATCGTCGCTCGGGTTGCGGCCCAATGCGAGCCGGTAGTCGGCCTGGGCGAGCGCGGGCTGGCCGAGCAGGTCATAGGCCAGGCCGCGATCGCCCGCATATTCGATCAGCGGCGCGCCGAGCCGTTCGGCCTCGCGAAACTGCTGCATCGCTTCGAGCGGCCGTTCGAGCCGGACGAGCGCGCCGCCAAGGCCCGCCGCCACCCGGCCGTTGCGCGGACTGAGCTCGTTCGCGCGCACGAAGAAGCCGAGCGCCGCTTCGGCATCATCCAGAGTCAGGGCCGCCGATCCTGCGCCGACGAGCGCATTGGCATCGTTGGGATTGTCGGCCAGCCGGCTGAGGTTCCGGTTGAGGCTGCGCACGGCCGCCTGCGCGTCCTGCGCCCGGTCCATGAACGGAAAGGCCTGCGGGTTCTGCGCGGCGGCCGGCGCCGCAACGCTGGTACCCGCCAGGAGCAGCGAGAGCATGAGCGCACGGGCGCCGACACGGTTTCTGCGATCGGAAAACGGGGCGAGAGGCATTACGCGACGATCATAGACAGCGTGATGCCCGAAAGCACGCGCTAGATTGCATGGCTACGCGATAAAGCGCCGCGCTTCGACGGCGAAACGACGGCATGAGCCGCCCCGCGCGACGCGGGAACGGCTCAGACCGCCAATCACATGGCTACTGGTTGTTCTGCCGGTTCAGGAAGCGCGGGATATCCATCGAATCGCTGCCGCCGCCGGACGCCGCCTTCTTCTCTTCGCCTTCGACCTTCGCCGCGCCGCGCGCGATGTTGGACATGCGCTCGAACAGCGTGCCGCCGGCGCGCGCCGGTTTCGCAGCGGGCGCATCTTCGGCCTTCGCATCCTCGGCGATCCATTTGCTGGCCGCGGGCGTCTTGGCGTCCGCGTCGCCCGAAGAGACGATATTGCCCGCATCGAGCAGCAGCTCGTCCTCATCGTCGGTGATCGTCTCCGTCTTCTCAGCGGAGACTTCCTTCGGCTCTTCGCCGGCGGAACGGACGGTGAAGGTCGGGCGGGCCGGCCGCTCGGTAACGGTCGGCGTCGGCGTCGTATCGTCGAACATGCGCGTCACGGCGGGTTCAGGCTCGGCAGGCGCTTCGATTTCGGCAGCAGGCTCTTCGATTTCGGCAGCAGGCTCTTCGGCGATTTCCTCGGCTTCCGATTCCGCAGCGATTTCAGGGGTTTCAGCCTCGGGCGCTTCGATCTCCATCGGCTCGGACGGTGCGGCGATTTCCGGCTCGTCCTTCGCGAGCGGCATCGCTTCCTCGACCGGCTCCTCCGTCATTTCGACAGTCTCGGTTTCGGCTTCCTCCGCCTTGTCACGCGCGGACGGGAAGCTGAACACCTTGGCCGGCATCGGCCGGGCCTCGCCGGCCGCTTCGGCTTCGATGCCCGTCGCAACGACCGATACGCGCAGCTTGCCGTCAAGCTCGTCGTTGAACGCCGAACCCCAGATGATGTTCGCGTCCGGGTCGACCAGTTCCTTGATGTGGTTGGCGGCCTCGTCGACCTCCATCAGGCGCATATCCTCGCCGCCGGTGATCGAGATGATGACGCCCTTGGCGCCCTGCATCGACACGCCGTCGAGCAACGGGTTGGCGATCGCCTTTTCGGCCGCCTCGCGGGCGCGATTATCGCCTTCGGACTCGCCGGTGCCCATCATCGCCTTGCCCATTTCCTCCATGACGGAGCGGACATCGGCAAAGTCGAGATTGATGAGGCCGGGCATGACCATCAGGTCGGTGATGCCGCGCACGCCCTGCTGAAGCACCTCGTCCGCCATCTTGAACGCATCCTTGAAGGTCGTGTCCGGATTGGCGATCAGGAAGAGATTCTGGTTGGGGATGACGATCAGCGTATCGACATGCTTTTGCAGTTCCTCGATGCCGGAGTCCGCGGACTTCGCCCGCCGCGACCCTTCGAAGCTGAACGGCTTGGTGACGACGCCGACGGTCAGGATGCCTTTCTTCCGCGCTGCTTCTGCGATCACCGGCGCCGCGCCGGTGCCCGTGCCGCCGCCCATGCCGGCTGCGATGAAGCACATGTGGGAGCCTTCGAGTGCGTCATCGATAGCGGCAAGCGTTTCCTCTGCGGCGGCACGGCCGATCTCGGGCCGCGATCCGGCGCCAAGACCTTCGGTGATCTTGGGTCCGAGCTGGATCCGCGTATCGGCGGAGCTGTGATTGAGCGCCTGCGCATCGGTATTTGCGACGATGAAATCGACGCCCTGAACCTCGGCCTCGATCATGTTCGCGATCGCATTTCCGCCCGCGCCACCGACGCCGATCACAGAGATTTTCGGCCGCAATTCGCTGACTTCGGTACGGGTGAATTCGATGCTCATGACGTGGTCTCCCCTTGCGATTTCGCATCCTGATCAAAGCATTAACAAATACTACACCAATATGACTCGCCGTTGCCAGCGAAAAAGTGCCGCGACTCGTGGATAAAGCTCGCTTTATCGCTCAATACTCACTCCTGAACGCAGCCATGAATCGGCTCCACAAACTGCCCTTCGCCGTACGGTGGACGAGCTGGACCTGGCTCTGCATGGCGCGCAGGTCTTGCGGTCCTTCGGCGGCGAAGCGGGCGAGCCCTGCCAGCGTCGCAAAAGCGGGTCCCGAATGCGCTTCGGGAAGCCCGGCCAGTGCGATCGGCCGGCCCGTGCGGACCGTTCGCCCGAGCGCGCCCTGCGCAAAATCGGCGATGCCTTTGAGCTCGGCCCCGCCGCCGGTCAGCACGACCTGGCGGCCGACCGGTCCGGTAAAGCCCATCTCGTCGAGCGCGGTACCGATCTGCGCCATCAAATCCTCGAGCCGTTCGCGGATCACCGATACGAGCTGGGCGCGCGTGATACGCGGGGCTTCGCCGCTCTCTTCATCGAGCTTGCTCGTGATATCGATCATGTCGTGATTGTCGCGCGGGCTCGTCGTCGCCGACCCGTGGAAGCATTTGATCCGCTCGGCCTGCGCGCGGCGCATCGCGAATTCGGTCGCGACCGCATCGGTGATGTCCGCCGCGCCGATCGGTATCGAAGTCAGCCCGACCAGCATGCCGCCGGCGAACAGCGAGACATTGGTGACGCCCGCGCCAAGCTCGACCAGCGCAACGCCCAGTTCGCGCTCTTCTTGGCTGAGACAGGCATAGCCTGTGGCGACCGGCGAGGCGACGATCCCGTCGACGCCGAGATAGGCGCTGCGCACGCAATGATCGAGATTGCGCATCGGCGAGCGTTCGGTGAGCACGGCGTGAATGTCGACGCCGAGCTGATCGGCATGGAGCCCGAGCGGGTTCTTCACGCCTTCCAGCCCGTCCAGCGTGTAAAGCGTCGGATGGGCGTGGAGGATTTCCATGTCCTCGGGATCGATCGCGTTGAGCCCGGCCATATGGAGATCGCGGATATGCGCGTCCTCGATCCGGTATCCGCCAAGATCGGCCTCGATCGTCGTAACCTTGCTCACGAGCCCGCCCGCCGAAAAGCCGACCCAGGCGCTGTCGATATTGGTGCCCGCGATGCGCTCGGCCTGTTCGACCGCGGCGCGGATCGCAGCCTCGGTCTGCTCCATATCCGCGATATAGCCGCGGCGGATGCCCTTGCTTTCGCGCTGGCCTGTGCCCAGCACTTGCAGGTCGCTGCCGTCCGGATTGCGGACGATCATCGCGCAGATCTTGGACGATCCGATATCGAGTACGGTGATCAGATTATCGGTGCGGCTTTGTGGCATGACTATCCCCCTCCTCTCACGTCGCGTCGGAATCGCCGCTTTCGGCGTCGCTCTCGGCCGGCGCGGGCGGCCGCTCCGCATCGCGCGCGACGCGCACGACGAAGCGGTCGGGCACGCGCATGTCGAACCGCCGGAAGCCCTCGCCGAGCAAGCCGTTCTGGCTGTCCATCCGGGCGAAGTTCAAAAGCGCGCGCCCTGCATCCTCTTCACCTTCGGGCAACGCCAGCGTTTCGCCCGACTGGAATCGCAAATCCCAGCGCCGGTTGCCGACCCAGGTGGCGCCGGACAGCATCGGCCGCAGCGCCGGCGCACGATCCATCAGCGCCTCGAAATTGGCGACCTGGCGATTGGCGCGCGGGCCGATGATCAGCGGCAGGTCAGGCATCGCGTCGAGCGCGACCTCTTCGAGCACTTCGCCCTCGGTATCGACGAGATAGAGGCGCTGCTCATGCTGCCAGACGGCGACCGGCGTCCGCTCGGTGATCGCCACGACCAGCGTATCGGGCAGGCGGCGGGAGACCCGCGCTTCCTGCACCCAGCTCAGCGCTTCCACGCGCTGACGGATCGCCGCGATATCGACATTGGGCATGGCCATGGACGGCTGATCCAGCGCGACGGCATAGACCGGCAACCGCTCCATCTGGTCGATGCCCTGGATCTCGACGCGTTCAATGGTGAAGCCGAGCCGGCCGATGCCCTCGCCGACCTGCCAGGCCGCCATCTGCGGCAGCCGAAACATCATCGCCGCGGCGAGTACTGCGAGCGCGAAGACCCCGATCATCGTCCAGCGGCCCGTGCGGCGGATCGTATCCTCCTGCATCGGAAGCACCGTGGCGAGCTGCGCGGAGACGGACTCGCGCTGCGCCCGTTTCGCGGGCCTGCGTTTCACGGTCGCGCGCTTTTTCGGCGCGGCAGTCCGGCGGGGTTTCCTCTGGCTCATAGCGCTTCCTCCACTATTCGCTGGACGAGCTCGGGATAGCTCATGCCCACATGCTTGGCCTGTTCGGGCACGAGGCTGAGCGGCGTCATGCCCGGCTGGGTATTCACTTCGAGCAGGTACAGGCCTTCGGCGCCCTTGCTCTCGTCCCAGCGATAATCGGAACGGCTCGTCCCGCGGCAACCGAGCAACCGGTGCGCGGCCAAAGCGAGATCCATGCATCGTTCGGCGATGTCTTCGGGAATGTCGGCCGGGCAGATATGATCGGTCATGCCGTCGGTATATTTGGCGTCGTAATCGTAGAAGCCGCTCTTCGGCACGAGTTCGGTGACGCAGAGCGCCTGGTCGCCGATCACTGCCGTCGTGAGTTCGCGGCCCGGGATGAAGGGCTCGGCAAGAAGGGTTTCGAATTCCTGCCAAGGCCCCGCCGCGTCGCGCGCTATCGGCGATCCGTAATTGCTGTCGTCGGTGACGATCGCGACGCCGACGGAAGACCCTTCGTTCGCCGGCTTGAGCACATAGGGCCGGGGCATCGGATCGCTCGTGTAGAGGCTTTCGCTCTCGACGATCAGGCCGCCGGGCATCGGGATGCCATGCGGCATGAGCACCTGCTTCGTCAGCACCTTGTCGATCGCGACGACCGAGGTCGCCATGCCGGAATGGGTATAGGGAATCTGCATCAGATCGAGCATGCCCTGCACCGACCCGTCTTCGCCCGGCGTGCCGTGCAGCGCGTTGAACACGACATCGGGCCGGATCTCGGCAAGCACCGCCGCTACGTTGCGATCCATATCGACGCGCGTGACGCTATGGCCGAGGCTTTCGAGCGCTTCGGCGACGCCCTCGCCGCTCATCAGCGAGACCTCCCGCTCGGCCGACCAGCCGCCCATCAGCACCGCGATAGTGAGGGCCTCGGTCATGCGGCATCTCCCACCGCGTAAAGCGCAGGTTGAGCGTCGATAACGTCGGTGTCACAACCTTCTTCCCATGGGAAAAGACCTTGTTTGGCCCCCGGCCATACTATTTGATAAGCCTCGGTCATCCGCTCTTTCCGCTGAGACCGATGGTACCAAATAGCAAAGCTGAAATGTTCACGAATGCTCGCCTTGTCGTGCACGAACCGCAGCTTGCAATCATGGTCTTCAACAAGGTCTCCGACCTCTATGCCGTCTTGCAGCTCGAGCCCGTTCGAGCACTGGCGATGCACATCGTTGATCATGTAGTGCATGAGTTCTGGCTTAAGTCCGAACACGATGACTTCGGGCTGACTTACGGTTTCAGGAAAACCTATCGAATATGAAAAATCGGGATAGGTCCCATGCTCGTCGAACACATGCATAACGTGGCATCCATGCTCGTGAATGTCCGCAACCACCTTCTGTTCGGCGCTATCGAGCTTCCGCCAACCCATCATCTGGCATCTCCCACCCTGCGGATTTCCCATTCGAGCTCGATGCCCGAATGTTCGAAGACGCGGCGGCGGACTTCCTCACCCAGCGCTTCGATATCGGCCGCGGTTGCGCCGCCGATATTGAGGAGGAAATTGGTGTGTTTTTCGGAGACCTGTGCGCCGCCGATGGTGAGGCCGCGGCACCCGGCCGCGTCGATCAGCTCCCAGGCCTTGTGGCCGGGCGGGTTTTTGAAGGTCGATCCGCCGGTACGCGAGCGCAGCGGTTGCGAGGCTTCGCGCTCGGCCGCGATCCGGTCCATCTCCGCGCCGATCTTCTCCGGATCGCCGGGCTCGCCCTGGAACAGCGCATCGACGACGACCGCGCCCTCGGGCACCGCCGAATGGCGATAGTTATAGTCGAACTTTTCGAGCGGCCAGGTCTCGACGGTGCCGTCACGCAGCACAAGCGTCGCCTCGATAAGAATATCCTTCGCCTCGCGGCCATAGGCCCCGGCGTTCATGCGCACTGCGCCGCCGGTCGTGCCGGGAATGCCGCGCAGGAATTCGAGACCGGCGATCCCGGCGTCGCGCGCCTTGCTCGCGACGGTGATACCCATCGCCGCGCCGCCCGCGCGCACCCGGTGATCGTCTTCGATCTTGATATCGGCGAAGCTCTTCGGCAGCCGGACGACGACGCCGCGCACCCCGCCATCGCGCACGACGAGGTTCGAGCCGACGCCGACCGGCAGGACGGGTATCGCCGGGTCGAGCTGGCTCAGGAATTGCGACAGGTCTTCAATATCGCTCGGCTTGACCAGCCATTCGGCCGGGCCGCCGCAGCGGAACCAGGTGAAATCGGCGAGACTGCCGCCCCGCTTCACCGATCCTTCGAGCGGGGGGAGTCCGGTCAGCGCATCGGCCATGTTCATGCCATCGCCTCCTTCAGCCGTTGCGGCAGCCGCGCTGCCCAATGGGTGATGTCGCCCGCGCCGAGGCACAGGATCATGTCGCCACTTGCGATTTCGCTGGAAAGCGCGGCGGCGAGCCCGGCTTCGTCGGCGACGCTGTGCGCCGCGCGATGGCCGCGCTCCTTGAGGCCGCTCACCAGCGTTTCGCCGGAAATCCCTTCGATCGGCTCCTCGCCCGCCGGATAGACGGGCGTGACATAGACCGTATCGGCATCGTTGCAGGCGGTTTCAAAATCCTCGAGCAGGTCGCGCAGCCGCGTGTAGCGATGCGGCTGGACGACGGCGAAGACTTTGCCGGGCGTGGCCTCGCGCGCCGCCGCCAGCGCCGCGCGGATTTCGACCGGATGATGACCGTAATCGTCGATGACAGTCACGCCGCCAACCTCGCCGACCTTGGTGAAGCGCCGCTTCACCCCGCCGAAATCGGCGAACCCGCCCGCGATCACATCGTCAGGGATGCCGAGTTCGAGAGCCGCGCCGATGGCGGCGAGCGCATTCTGGATATTGTGACGCCCGGCCATGGGCAGGCGGATGCCCGCGATCGTCCGCGTCGCGCCGTCCCGGTCGCGGACCACGACGTCGAACCGGTTACCGCCATTGTCAGCCGCGATATTCTCCGCCCGGATATCGGCCTGCGCGCCGAAACCATAGGTTACGATCCGCCGGTCGCGGACGCGCGGGATGATCGCCTGCACTTCGGGATGATCGAGGCAGAGCAGCGCCACGCCGTAAAAGGGCACATTCTCGACGAACTCTATGTACGCGTCCTTGACCTTGTCGAAGCTGCCATAATGATCGAGATGTTCGGGATCGATATTGGTGACGATGGCGATCGTCCCGTCGAGCCGCAGGAAACTGCCATCGCTTTCGTCGGCCTCGACGACCATCCAGTCGCCTTCGCCGACCCGGGCGTTCGCACCATAGGCGTTGATGACGCCGCCATTGATGACGGTCGGGTCGAGCCCGCCCGCATCGAGCATCGCCGCGACCAGCGAGGTCGTCGTCGTCTTGCCGTGCGTACCGGCAATCGCAACCGTGGCTTTCAATTTCATCAGCTCGGCCAGCATCTCCGCGCGCCGAACCACCGGAATGCGCCGTTCGAGCGCCGCTTCCACTTCGGGGTTGCCGCGCCGGATCGCCGTCGATGTGACAACGACCGCCGCATCGCCGAGATTGGCCGGATCATGGCCGACCGACACCGGGATGCCGCGCTCGCGCAGCGCTTCGACCGCCGCGCCCTCGGCAATGTCGGAGCCCTGCACGCTATAACCGAGATTGTGCATGACCCGGGCGATGCCCGACATGCCGATCCCGCCGATCCCGATGAAATGGATCGTGCCGATATCGGTGCCGAACCCCTTCACGATGCGGCTCCAGTGGCAGGCTTGAGCGCCTTGGGCGAACCGACGAGCATCGCCTCGCGGCCGCCGCCCTGGCCCAGCCGTTCGACGAGATCGGCGAGATCGCGCGTCGCGTTCGGATAGCCGGCGCTGCGCGCGCGGCCGGCGGCGTTCATCAGCGCTTCGGGCTCGAGACCGAGCTTCTGCATCTGCTTGGCAAGCTCGGCGGGCGTGAACTGGCTCTGCTTGATGACGCGTGCGCCACCGCTCGCCTGCATCTCGCGGGCATTGGCCGTCTGGTGATCGTCGGTCGCGATCGGCAGCGGCACGAGAATGGCGGGCCGCCCCGCCATCGTGAGTTCGGCAATGGTCGACGCGCCCGCGCGCGCGATCACGATATGCGCCCAGCCCAGCCGCTCGGGCAGGTCGGGCAGATAAGTGGCGAGATCGGCGGGGATGGCGAGATCGGCATAGCGATCGCGCACCCGTTCGATATCCTCTTCGCGGCATTGCTGGGTGACCTGCATGCGGCGGCGGAAGGAGAGCGGCAACAGCGCGAGCCCGTCCGGCACGACGTTCGACAGCACGCTCGCGCCCTGGCTACCGCCGGTGACGAGCACCCGGAAGATGCCGTCTTCGCTCAATGCGGGAAAAGGCTGGGAGCGGAGAACCGCGACTTCCTCGCGCACCGGATTGCCGATCAGATGCGTCTTGCCGAGATGCTTGTCCTTGAGCCGGCCGACTTCCTTGTAGGCGGCGGCAATCGCATCGACCCGGCCCGCCAGCAGCCGGTTGACGCGCCCGAGCACGGCATTCTGCTCATGGATCGCGCAGGGGATCTTTTCCGCCAATGCGCCGAGCAGGGCCGGGAGCGCCGGATAGCCGCCAAAGCCGATCACCGCTTCGGGCGCGAAGCTCTCATAGAGCCGCCGCGCCATGGCCCGGCCGCGCCAGATATTCTTCGCCGCGCGAAACCAGCCGAGCGGGTTTTTCGTTACGCGCCCGGCGGGCAGAATATGCTTCTCGTCGCCCTCGAACGTGCCGGGGATCGCCGCGCCGCGTTCGTCGGTGACGAGCGCGACATAATGGCCGCGCTTCTTGAGCTCGGTCGCGAGCGCGAAGGCCGGGATGATATGCCCGCCCGTGCCGCCCGCGGCGAGAACGAAGTGCCGCGCGCCCATCTACAACCGCCTTTCGAGGGCAGGCAGGTGCGGGTTGCGCCGCGTGAAAGCGAGCAACAGGCCGAAGCCGATCGACAGCGCGATGAGCGACGAGCCGCCATAGGAGATGAAAGGCAACGTCATGCCCTTGGACGGTGCCATATCCAGATTTACTGCCATATTAATGAGCGCCTGGATTGCGAACTGGGTGGCGAGGCCGGCCGAAGCCAGCAGGTAGAAGATATTCTCCTCGTCGATCAGCTTGACGAACACGCGCACGACGATCGCCCCGAAAATGAGGGCGACGGCGAGACAGGCCATGAGACCGAATTCCTCGCCGATCACCGAGAAGATGTAATCCGTATGCGGCTCGGGCAGGCTGTATTTCATCTCGCCGTCGCCGGGACCGACGCCGAGGAATCCGCCATTGGTCAGCGTGCGCATCGCATTGTCGACCTGATATGTATCGCCCTCGGCGAAGAGGAAATTGTTGATGCGCGTCGTCGCGACCGGATAGAAAACATAGGCCGCGCCGATGCCGGCGACGCCGATCGCGGTGAGACCGCCCAATATTTTGGTCGACACGCCCGAGATCATCAGCATCACGATCCAGACGCTGCCGAAGATCACGGTCTGGCCGAAATCGGGCTGGCGCATCAGCAGGAGCGCGATGACGCCGGTCAGGATGGCGGTCGCCCAGACGACGGGCAGGGTCGGATCCTGCGTCACGCGCAGCGAGAGGAGCCAGGCCGCCGCGACGATGAAGAAGGGCTTCAAAAATTCGGACGGCTGAAGCGTCGCAACGCCATAGCCGATCCAGCGCCGCGCGCCGTTCACCTCATTGCCCAGAAACGGAACGAGCAACAGCAGAATGAAGAAGCAGACCGCCCCGGCGAGCGCGAAACGCTTCGCGAATTCCTTCGGCATCGTCGAGATCACCAGCATGATCGGGATGCCCGCGCCCAGCCAGATGAGCTGGCGGTAGAAGAAATAGAGCTGGGGCAGCTGGAAGGAATCGCCCGAATAGCGTTGGGCGGCAGCCGGCGAGGCGGCAGCCACGCCGATCAGGCCGATCGATATCAGGATCGTCACGAGCAACAGCAGGACGCGGTCGATCTCCCAGAACCATTCGCCGAGCGGGCCCTTGTGCGACCGGCTGATATAGTCGCCGAAGGTGCGGCGCTGCGCAGCGGGTGCTGCGGTCTTGGCGATCGTGGATTCCATGTTCATGACAGGCTCCCCACTGCGGCGCGGAAATCGTCGCCGCGCTCCTCGAAATCGCGATATTGATCGTACGAAGCGCAGGCCGGCGACAGGAGGACGGTTTCGCCCGAGCGCGCCGCCTCGGCGGCGATCCTGACCGCCTTGCGGATCGTCCCGCAATTGCGCACCGGCATCCAGGGTTCGAGCAGCTTTTCGAACATGTCCGCCGTTTCGCCGACGGTGTAGGCCGCGCGCACATGGTCAAAATAGGGTTCGCACGCATCGAGATCGTCGGCCTTGGCCCGGCCGCCCAATATCCAGTGGATGGCCGGATAGGCAGCGAGCGCCGGGGCGGTCGAGGTCGGGTTCGTCGCCTTGCTGTCGTTGAGGAAAAGCACGCCGCCCCTGTCCGCGACCCGCTCCATCCGGTGCGGCAGCCCGGGGAAGGTGCGCAGCCCCTCTTCGATGGCTTCTTCGCCTATCCCGAGCCGCCGGGCGACGCTCATCGCGGCGATGGCGTTCTGCGCATTGTGCGGGCCTTGGAGCGACGGCCAGCCGGACTGATCCATGCAGCCACCGGCCGAAATCTGGATCACCACGCCGTCGGTCTCGCCCGCAATCTTGCGGCTCGACTCGTCGTCGATCGCGATGATGCTGGCATGGTCCGGCGATTGCATTTCGAACAGCCGCCCCTTGGCCGCCGCATAAGCGTCGAAATTCTCGTACCGGTCGAGATGGTCGGGCGTGATGTTGAGCAAGACGGCAACGTCGCAATCGAGACTGTACGTCAGATCGATCTGGAACGAGGAAAGCTCGAGGACATAGACGCCGCCCTCTTCAAGCTCGCGCTCACCGAGGATCGGCTTGCCGATATTGCCGCCAAGCCGGGTCGGGATACCGGCCGTCTTCACGATGTGGTGGATCAGCGCCGTTGTCGTCGACTTGCCGTTGGTGCCGGTGATACCGACAACCTTGTGCGGCGGTAGCTCGGGCCGGGCCTGGGCGAACAGTTCGATATCGCCGATCAGCGGCACTTCGGCCTCGCGTGCCTTGTCGGCGATCGGGTGGCGGTTGATCGGAACACCCGGCGAAACGATGACGCCGTCGAACTTGGACAGATCGAGTTCGAGCGGATCGGCCAGCGTCGCCTTGTTCGCCACCTGCTCGCGCGCCTCTTCGCGATCGTCCCATGCCGATACGCTCGCGCTCGAGCGCCACAGATAGTCGACGACCGACAGCCCGGTCCGCGCTAGACCGAGCACCGCATAGCGCTTTCCGGCAAAGGCGCGGGCGGGCGTCATCTGAGCTTCAACGTCGACAGGCCGGCGAGCGCCAGCACGAAGGAGATGATCCAGAAGCGGATGACGACGGTCGGCTCGGACCAGCCCATCTGTTCGAAATGATGGTGGATCGGCGCCATCTTGAAGACGCGCTTGCCGGTCCGCTTGTAGAAGAAGACCTGGATGATGACCGACAGTGCTTCGAGCACGAACAGCCCGCCGACGATGCCGAGCACGACTTCATGGTGCGCGGTGACGGCGATCGCGCCGAGCGCGCCGCCGAGCGCGAGACTGCCGGTATCACCCATGAAAACGGCCGCCGGCGGCGCGTTGAACCAGAGGAAAGCGAGCCCCGCGCCGACGATCGCCGCGCAGATGATGGCGAGATCGCCGGCCCCCGGCACGTGCGGGATACCGAGATAGGTCGCGTAGTCCTCGCGGCCGACGAGATAGATGATCATCATGAAGGCGACCGAGGCGATGATCACCGGCATGGTCGCCAGCCCGTCCAGCCCGTCCGTCAGGTTCACCGCATTGCCGGCGCCGACAATCACGAGCATCGCGAACACATAATAGGCATAGCCGAGATCGGCGACCGGACCGTTGATGAAGGGCAGATGGAGATTGGTGCCCGTCTCACCCAAGATGATCCAGCAGGCGAAACCGGCGATCGCGAACTCGGCGAACAGCCGGAGCTTGCCCGAAATACCGGCATGGTGGCGCTTCGTGACCTTGTCATAATCGTCGAGAAAACCGATCAGGCCGAAGCCCAAAGTCACGAACAGGCACGCCCAGACGAGCTTGTTCGAAAGGTCCATCCAGAGCAGCAGCGACACCGAGAGCGAAGCGAGGATCATCAGCCCGCCCATGGTCGGCGTGCCCGCCTTTTTCATGTGCGTGATCGGGCCGTCGTCGCGGATCGGCTGGCCCTTGCCCTGCTTGATCCGCAGCCAGCCGATGAAACGCGGACCGATCAACAGGCCGATCAGGAGCGCGGTCGCCGTCGCGCCCCCGGCACGGAAGCTCAGATAGCGGAACAGGTTGAGCGGCCCGGCATAGTCGAAATAGCTGGCGATCAGGTCGAACATGGCGTCTTTCCACCGGCCAGCGCCTCGACGACGCGAGCCAGTCCAATATAATTGCTCCCCTTGACGAGCAGCGCGTCGCCCGGCCGAATCTTCCCCTCGAGACTCGCGAGCGCCGCCGCCGCGTCGGGCACATGGACGATGTCGATGCTGTTGCCAAGCGCGTCGGCCAACGCCTGCATCGGCTCGCCGACAAGCACGGCATAGGCGACGCCGGCATCGGCGACCGGACTGGCAAGCTCGGCATGATAGCGCTCGGCATCCTCGCCCAGTTCGCCCATCGCGCCGAGCACCGCGCCGCGCCGCTCGACCGGTTCTTCGGCCAGCGTCTTGAGCGCCGCCTTCATCGACACCGGGTTCGCATTGTAGCTTTCGTCGATCAGCAGTGCCTCGCCCTGTTCGAGTAGGATCGCCGAGCGCGCGCCGCGGCCCGGGAGGCCCGAGAGCTCGGCGAGCGCCAGCCCGGCCTGTGCGAGATCGCCCCCGACGGCCTCCACCGCACCGATCACGGCCAGCGAGTTCGACACCCAATGATCGCCGGGCAGGCCGACGGTATAGGTGAGTTCGCCTTCCGGCAGCACGGCGCTGACGATCGTGCCGGTGGTCGCGCGCACGGCTTCGACCGCGCGGATGTCTGCGCCCTCGCCCTTGCCGAAGGTCCAGATCGTTTCCGCATAGGGCTCGGCCCAGCCGATCAGCCGGTCGCGGTGCGGACTATCGAACGGGACGAGCGCGACGCCGCCGGGCTCGAGGCCCTGGAATATCTCGCCCTTGGCGTCGGCGATGCCCTCGATGCTGTCGAAGAATTCGATATGCGCGGGCGCGATCGCCGTGATCAGCGCGACGTGCGGGCGGACGATCTGCGTGAGTGCGGAAAGCTCGCCCGCATGGTTCATCCCCATCTCGAAGACACCATAGCGCGTGACGGCCGGCATCCGCGCAAGGCTGAGCGGTACGCCGGTATGATTGTTATAGCTTTTGACCGAACGATGGACGTCGCCCGGCGACGAGCGGTCGAGCGCAGCGAACAGCGCTTCCTTCACGCCCGTCTTGCCGACCGACCCTGTCACGCCGACGATCTTGGCATCGGCCCGCGCGCGCGATGCAGCGCCGAGTGCGTTGAGCGCGTCCATAGTATCGGCGACGCGAACATGCGGATGCGCGCAATCCTCGCTGACGATGGCGCCGGCCGCGCCGTTGCCGAATGCGCCGTCGACAAACTTGTGCCCGTCGGTCGTCTCGCCCTTGAGCGCGATGAAGAGATCGCCCGCCCCGACTTCCCGGCTGTCGAACGCAACGCCGTTCACGGCGAAATCGCCATGCGCTTCGCCGCCGACGGCTTTGGCGATCTCATCCGAGGTCCACAGCGCGCTCATGCCGCACACTCCCGCGCGACCGTCACATCGTCGAACGGCAGCATGCGGTCGCCGATCTCCTGGCCCTGCTCATGGCCCTTGCCCGCGAGAAGCACGATATCGTCCGGCTTGGCCTCAGCGACCGCCGCCGCAATCGCCTCGCGCCGTCCGCCGATATCGACTGCGCCCGGCGCGCCTTCGAGAATGGCTGCGCGGATCGTGGCCGGATCTTCCGAACGCGGATTATCGTCGGTGACGATGACATGGTCGGACAGTTTCGCCGCAACCGCGCCCATGAGCGGCCGCTTGCCCGCATCGCGATCGCCGCCCGCGCCGAACACCGTGATCAGACGGCCCTTGGCGTGCCAGCGCAGCGCATCGATCGCGGCTTCCAGCGCGTCGGGCGTATGCGCATAATCGACATAGACGGGCGCCCCCGCCTTGGTGATGACCGCGCGTTCGAGCCGCCCGCGCACGGGCTGGACGCGGGACAGATTGCTGAGCGTCGCGGCAAGGTCGTCGCCCGTCGCCCAGACGAGGCCGGCGGCGACGAGCGCATTATTCGCCTGATAGGCGCCGATCAGCGGCAGCTCGATCGTGAAGCTCTTGCCCTCGGCCTCGACCTCGAGCGTCTGGCCGAACTGAGTCGGCGTGCGGCCGGTGAGTCGGATCGCCTCGCCCTTCTTGCCGACCGACATGCCGCGCACGCCGCGACCCTCGATCGCGGCGACGACCTTTTCGCTCGCCGGGTCGTCGGCCCAGACGATCGCCGTGCCGTCCTTGTCGACGACTTCGGTAAACAGGCGCAGCTTCGCCTGCAGATAGGCCTCCATCGTGCCGTGATAATCGAGATGATCGCGCGACAGGTTGGTGAAAGCGGCGGCGCCGACCGGTAGCCCCTCGGTGCGGTACTGGGACAGACCGTGGCTCGACGCTTCGAAGGCGAGATGGGTGACGCCCTCGCGCTTCAGACCCGCTGCGTTGGAGAGAAAGGTGACGATATCAGGCGTCGTGAGCCCGGTCGTCGTCTGGTCGTCGGCCGTTGTCACGCCGAGCGTGCCGATCGAGGCGGCGTGATGCCCGGCCATGCGCCAGAGCTGGCGCGTGAGTTCGACCGTGGACGTCTTGCCGTTCGTTCCCGTGACGGCGACGCTGATATCGGGAAAGGGCGCGAAGAATTTGGCGGCGAGCTGCGCAAAGGCGCGGCGCGGTTCTTCGTCGGTGACGCGGGCCGCGCCCTCCACCTTCGCTTCGGGGCGGGAGACGACCGCGATGGCGCCGGCCTTCACCGCATCGGGAATGAAATCCTCACCGTTGAACCGCGCGCCGCGAAACGCGCCGAAGATCGTGCCCGGCGCGACCTTGCGGTGATCGATCGCAAAGCCGGTGACCGTGGGACTGTCTTCGCTGTCCGATCCAAGGAGCGCGGCGAGCTTCATGACCGCTCCGACGGCGGACGCCAGAGCATGGCGCGCAGATGCGCGGTATCGATATCCTCGGTTTCGCTCGGGATGACGCCGAGCAGCGGGCCTATCCGAGAGACGATCTGGCGAACGACCGGCGCGGCCGTCCAGCCGGCGGAAGACGCGCCGCCCGTTCCGGCGTCGCCGCGCGGCTCGTCCAGCATGACGAGGATCACGTAGCGGGGATCGTCCATCGGGAAGGCCGCCGCGAACGTAGTGATCAGCGCATTCTCGCGATAGCCGCCGCCGCCCGCCTTTTCGGCCGTGCCCGTTTTGCCCCCGACGCGATAGCCTTCGGCGTCGGCATTGCGGCCCGTGCCCTCCTGCACGATCAGCCGCAGCAGGCCGCGCATCTGGCGGCTCGTCTCCTCGCTGAACACGCGCTCGCCCGGAGGCACTTCGTCGGCCGAGAGACGCATCAGGGTGAGCGGCCGGTAAAGCCCGCCATTGACGAGCGTCGCATAGCTGTTGGCCAGATGCAGCGGCGTCACGGCGATGCCATGGCCATAGCCCGCCGTCATGATCGTCGTGCGCGCCCAATAATCGGGCCAGATCGGGCGGCCGCGCACGGGCAGTTCGAAATCGACCGGATCGTCAAAATGCAGGTCGCGGAACACAGCCTGCATCCGTTCGGCACCCAGTTCGTCGGCGATCCGCGCGGTGACGATATTCGAGCTGTGGACGAGCGTTTCCGGCACGTTGAGATAGCGGCGCTGCGGATGCAGATCGCTGATCGTATGCCGACCGACCTGCAGGGGTTCTTCGGCATTGTAGCGCCGCGATATATCGGTGACGACACCTTCCTCGATGGCGGCTGCCATGGTGATCGGCTTGAATGTCGAGCCGAGCTCGTAAAAGCCCATCGTCGCCTGGTTGAAGCGCGCCCGGTCGCTCGAGCGGTTTGCGGCATTGGGATTGAAGTTCGGCAGCGAGGTCAGCGCCAGCAATTCGCCGGTATGCGCGTCGAGGACGATGCCGGCCGCGCCGATCGCCTCGAACCGCCGCATCGCCGCGGCAAGTTCGCTCTGCACTGCGGCCTGCACCCGGCTATCTATGGAAAGCGCGACCGGCTCATTCCGCCGCGCGGGATCCATGAGCCGTTCTTCGAGCACCGCCTCCATGCCCGTGACGCCTTCACCGTCGAGATTGACCCAGCCCAGCACATGGGCGGCGAGATTGGTCTGCGGATAGAGCCGCTCCGGCTCGCGCAGATATTCCATCGCCGGTTCGCCCAGCGCGTTCACCTGCGCGACAAGCTCGGGCAGTGCGCGGCGGCGCAGATAGGAGAAAGTCCGGCCCGAGGTGAGAATCTCAACATATTCCTGCGTCGTCCGCTCGGGCATGAGCGCGTGGAGGCGGGGCGCGAGTTCCTCGGGATCGCTGATGACCCGGTCGGGATGGATGGCGATCGACCAGGCATCGATCGTGCGCGCCAGGGTAACGCCGTTGCGATCAACGATATCGGCGCGCGGCGGCAAATTCGCATCGGCGCTCGCGGCATAGGCTTCGCCGCCGCTGAACGCGGTCAGCCAGCCGATCCGGATCGACACCGCAACGACACCGAACAGCAACAGCAGCATGACGATCATCAGCCGCTGCTGGACGATGGGCTGCATTTGCCGCCGCAGGCTTACCTTGCGCACCTCAGCCGGTTTGGCGACAGGCCGGTTCATCGATCCGCGCTGTCCTCCTCGCCCTCGGCTTCGCGGGCCGCCTCGCCGGCAATCGCATCGCGCGTTTCGGCATCGAGAAAGGCGATCGGCCGGCCGTCGGCGCCCTCGGGCACCATATAGGCCACCTGCTGGATCTGCGGCCGGCCCGTATCGGCATCGGGCGCCTCGAACACTTCCTCGTCGATAAGGTTGCTCTCGTCCGGCTCGTCGGTCGCGGACGCATGCTGGATCGGCGCCTCGGCGGTGGGCTCTGCGATCAGGCTCGCCAGTTGCAGCTCGCTCGCGAGAAACTGCCCGGGCTCGGGCGCCGTCAGAATGAAATCGCGACGGTTCCACACCTCGATCTGGCTCATCCGGCTGCGCGTCTGGAATTCGGTATTGAGCGAGAGGATATCCTCGCGCGCCAGCTGGATATCGCGTTCGACGGCTTCGAGCGCATTGCGCTCGGCCGCCACGCGATGCGAGATCAGATAGCAGCTAAGCGCGGCCGAGGAGACGGCCGCCGCCCAGGCGACGGAACGGAATTTGCGGGTGATGGTCATGCGGTGACCCTCCTCTCCATGGGCCAGGGCGGCGCGGCGCTGCGGCGCGCGCTGCGCAAGGTTGCCGAGCGCGAGCGCGGGTTGCGGGCGAGTTCGTCCGCGCCGGCGCGCTGCGCCTTGGCCGGTTTTTCGAAACTGGGCGCGGGGCCGGTGTCGGCGACATCGGGCAGGTGCCGGGAGCCCCCCGGCGTGCGGCCGCTGCGCTCGCGGAGAAACTGTTTCACGATCCGGTCTTCGAGGCTGTGAAAGGTAACGACGGCCAGCCGCCCGCCCGGCGCGAGCACGGCCTCGGCAGCGGCCAGCCCGTCGCGCAGCTCGTCGAGCTCGCGATTGAGATGGATGCGGATCGCCTGGAAGGTTTTCGTCGCCGGATCCTTGGGCGCGCCGGCGCGATGACCGACGGCCTTGCGGACCACGGCTGCCAGTTCGCCGGTCGTTTCGATCGGCCGCGCGGCGACGATTGCCCGGGCGATGCGGCGCGAACGATGCTCTTCGCCATAGGCATAGAGCGTATCGGCGATCAGTTCCTCATCGGCCGTGTTCACGAAATCGGCGGCGCTTTCGCCATCCCGCTCCATGCGCATGTCGAGCGGGCCATCCGCCTGGAAGGAGAAGCCGCGCTCGGCCCGGTCGAGCTGCATTGAGGAAACGCCGATATCCATGGCGACGCCGTCCACGGCGTCCACGCCATGCTCGGCAAGCGCCTCGCGCATCTCGGAGAAGCGGCGCGGTACGAGATGGAGCGCGCCATCGCTCGCTTCGGCCAGCTCCGCGCCCTCGGCAATCGCGTCGGGATCGCGGTCGAAAGCATAGACCTCGGCCCCTTCGGCCAGCATCGCGCGCGAATAGCCGCCGGCCCCGAAGGTAGCGTCGACATGTATCTCGTCGGGTCCAATGTCGAGTGCGACGATGACTTCGTCGAGCAAGACCGGTTCGTGCCGGGGATCATGTTTGGGATCGGCGGCAACGCTCATAACGCCACCCCCTTCTCCCGGCACAGATGCTCGAGCACACGCAAGAGCCGCTTGTCGCCCATCGCCATGTAATGGGAATACGCGCGCGCCGGGGACCAGATATCGAAATACGGCCCGTTGCCCGTGAAGAAGGCGAAATCCTCGATCCCGCCGATTTCGCGCAAGAGGCCCGAGAGCACCATCCGGCCGGCCTTGTCGAACACGACGCGCTGGAGCGGCGCGAATGTCTCGGTGCCGCCGCCGTCGCGGCGGATCAGGCTCTTGCGCCCGCCTTGCGCGGTTTCACGGGCGCGCTGCTCTCGCAATTCGCCGGCCAGGGCGAAATACTCCGTCTCGTCGAAGCCCGTGAGGCAGGGCAGCTCTTCGTCTTCGGCGATATAGAGTAGCTTGTCGTCGACCGGCATATTGGCGGCCTTGGCCTGTGCGGCGCGGCGGTCGACGGTGGCGCGGAGATCGGCCGGCAGGGACACGCGGCCCTTGCCGTCAACAGCGTTCAGCGCCTGTCCGCCAAAAGGAATTGAAAATTCCACGCCGATCCTCTCCCTCGGCGCAAAGCGCTGCCCATCGCTGAATCACGAAAATTCAACGTCGAACGTCGGTGTTCGGGAGCGCCCTGCCCCTTACAGGACGATTTGCGTATCAAGGTTAACGATGGGTATCAATACCATTTCATGGGTATTTTAAGGGATTTCAGACCACCGCACGGTTGAGCGTTACACGAAACCGGCGCAAAAGTAACGATGTTCTATCTTTGTTTTGCGCAGATCGTGGACCGCGAAGCGCGCGCCGTTTGACGCGCAAAATCGACGGACAGCCGGCCGGATGGCCCGCACCCCGATCGAATCTCTCTGAGTCGCGCGCAAAGGGGCGCGATTCGCGCGTTTCAGCCTTCCGGCGTCTCGTCTTCGCGAAATTCGTTGACCGGCTCGACTTCGGTCTCTTCGACCGGCCCGGTTCCCGGCGCCACACCGAGTTCTGCGAGCGGCTCCTGCGGCAGCTCTTCCTCGGCGGCGAGGACGGTCTCGTCCTGTGTCGCC
>NZ_JBQLZN010000062.1:0-7070 GCF_052168295.1 Parasphingopyxis sp.
GGCTCGCCGAAACGGCGATCGGCGACGCGATCCACGCGCTCACCCGGCACGACCTTGAGACCGCGAACCGCATTCTCGACGAAGACGCCCGCATCGACCAGCTGGAAGCCGAAGTGGAGCGGCTCGCCGTCCGCCTGATCGCGCTGCGCGCGCCGCTGGCCGACGATCTGCGCGAGGCCGTGGCCGCGATCAAGATCGCCACGGTGCTTGAACGGATCGGCGACTATGCCAAGAACATCGCCAAGCGCGTCCCGATCTTCGATCATCGCGCGGATATCGAGCCGCTGAGCATACTGCCCGCCATGGCGCAGATCGTGCAGGAAATGGTCCATAACGTACTCGACGCCTTCGCCGCGCGCGATGCCGAAATGGCGCGGATGGTGATCGAGCGCGATACCGCCGTCGACGATTTCTATGACAGCCTGTTCCGCGCGCTCCTCACCTATATGATGGAGAATTCGCACAACATCACCCAATCGACCCATTTGCTGTTCATCGCCAAAAATCTCGAGCGGGTCGGCGATCATGCGACCAATATCGGCGAGATGGTCTATTTCGCCGCGACGGGCGAATATCTGGAAGATCGATCGGGTGGCGAACAGTATCTACCCGATCCGGAGGAGCTGGAAGAATGAGCAAGGCGAAACTCCTGCTGGTCGAGGACGATATGGCGCTGACCGAATTGCTGATCTGGCATTTCGAGCGCGAGGAATTCAAAGTGCAGCACACGGTCGACGGCGAAGAGGCCCTGCTGCTTGCCCGCGAAAATCCGCCCGACCTCGTGCTGCTCGACTGGATGATCGAGGGCCTGTCGGGCATCGAAGTCTGCCGCCGCCTCCGCCGCATGTCCGATACCGCCAATGTGCCGATCATCATGCTGACCGCGCGCGGCGAAGAGGAGGACCGGGTCCGCGGCCTCGAAACCGGCGCCGACGATTATGTCACCAAGCCGTTCAGCCCGCGCGAGCTCGTCGCCCGCGTCGGCGCGGTACTGCGCCGCGTGCGCCCTGCCCTTGCCGGCGAGACGCTGGTCCATGGCGACGTCGCGATGGACACGGTGAGCTACAAGGTGCGCCGCGACGGCGAAGTCATCCCGCTCGGCCCCACCGAATTCCGCCTGCTCAAGCATTTCCTCGAACATCCGGGCCGCGTGTTCAGCCGCGAACGGCTGCTCGACTCGGTCTGGGGCCATGACAGCGACATCGAACCGCGCACCGTCGACGTGCATATCCGCCGGCTGCGCAAGGCGCTGAACAAGGGCGGCAAGACGGACATTATCCGTACCGTCCGCTCGGCCGGCTATGCGCTGGATGCGGAGACGGCGGGCTAAGGGAGTTGTTCGTCAGAATTTCCCTTTGGGGAAATCGCCGCACCGGCCCGCTCCCCCTCCCGACCTCCCACGAGCGTACCCTGATTGGGAGGTCGGGAGGGGGAGCGGGCCGGTGCGGCGCTCAACCGACAGGTTGAGTCTGACAAAAAGGAAACTCGCTTGAACCGCTCCGGCTACCGGGTTAACGCGCACGTCAACCGAAATCACAGTCCTTTCACGGAGTCCCGATCATGACCATTTCCTTCGAAGACAAAGTCGCCATCGTCACGGGCGCGGGCGGCGGGCTCGGCCGGGCCTATGCGCTCGATCTCGCCAAGCGCGGCGCGAAGGTCGTGGTCAACGACCTTGGCGGCGCGCGCGACGGCACGGGGTCTTCGGACGCGGCGGCCAAGGTCGTCGAGGAAATCGAAGCGGCCGGCGGCACGGCGATGGCCAACGGCGGCTCGGTCACCGACGAAGAGCAGATGGTCGAGATGGTTGCGAAGACGAAGGAAGCCTGGGGCGGCGTCCATGTCGTCATCAACAATGCCGGGATCCTGCGCGACAAAAGCTTCGCGAAGATGACGATGGACGATTTCCGCCTCGTCGTCGAAGTCCATCTCAACGGTTCGGCCAATGTCACGAAAGCCGTATGGGAGACGATGCGCGAACAGGCCTATGGCCGCCTGCTGATGACCGCCTCCTCGACCGGGCTTTTCGGGAATTTCGGCCAGGCCAATTACGGCGCGGCGAAGCTCGGCCTTGCCGGTCTCACCAAGACGCTCGCCATCGAGGGCGCCAAGTATAACATCAAGTGCAACACGCTCGCGCCGATCGCCGGCACGCGCATGACCGAAGACATCATGCCGCCCGAAATGTTCCAGGCGCTGTCGCCCGACAATGTCGTGCCGGCCGCCGTCTATCTCGTCGCCGAAGACGCCCCGACCAACATGATCGTGGGCGCGGGCGGCGGCTTCTTCCATGCGTCGTACGTGACGCACACCCAGGGAGTCGCGCTTCCCGAAGGCGAACGCACGGCCGAAGGCGTCGCGGCAGTCTGGGACGAGATCATCGACCGCTCCGGCGAGTTCGTCCCCCAGAGCGGCGCGGAACAGGGCATGCAGGCGATGAAGAAGCTTCAGGCGCTGGCCGGCTAGCGTTCCCGGCCCGTCTTGCATTCGACAAAGGGGCGTATCCGGCGGCGGATACGCCCCTTTTATTTTGCCCGGAAACCCGCCATCGCGATCAGCGCCAGCAGGCCGATGATGATGATCGTACTCGCGCAGAAGGACACGACCAAGCTCCAGGACGGCGTCTGGTTGTTCGTCAGCAGATAGTGGACGAAGCTCCCGATTCCGCCGATGCCGGCGAGGTAGACTGCGCCCCACCCGAACTTGCGATTGCGCGGCTCGATGTCGCGTAACCCCAGCAATGTGAACACACCGGCGAAGAAGATCGCCATGAACGGGATGGACGCGACGAGCGGCGTGTAGCCGTAATCGCGAATGCCGCCCCCACCCTCGACCCAGCCGGCCACCGCCATACAGAAGACAGAGGCGGACAAGATGCCGCCAAGAGACAGAAGCGCCAACGATGCCGTCTTGAGCCGATCCAGCCGCCGCTGCGCGACCGAACCCGGCACGTCGATCGCGATCACCTTGGCGAGCCGGTCGACATCGTGATTCCAGCGTTCGTCGGTAACGGTGAGCGCATTGTAGCGCGCCAGCGCCCTGATGCTCTCCGGCAGCTCGTCCGCCTGCGGCATGCGAGCCTCGCCGATGAGCACAGGCAGGATCGGCATTCCGGCCTGCAGTGCCAGCGATATCTCGCGGGCCACATAATCGTGCGGGTCATCGAGCCGTCTTTGCCCCTCGCGATCGGACGCGCCGGCCCAGCTCTCGCCGATCAGGACGATCAGAATCCCTGACTCGGACAGCTTCTCGTCGATCACCGCCTCGAAATCGTGGCCATATTCGATGCCCGTCACATCGCGGAATATTCGCTCCGCGCCGAAATAGCCGGACAATGTGTCGGACAGGCGCCCGGCATAGCCTCCGGCATCGTCGCGCCGATAGTTTACGAAAATACCCTCTTTTGCCGCTCGATGCGCCCCGAAAACCATTGCCGCTCCCGACTTCCCCGGAGCGCTTCTACACATTTCGCCGCAAAAGAAAATTCGACTGGTTTCGAGCCCGGAATCGAGACGATATTGACAAAGGAAAATATTTGCGCAAATCTTTGCGTTATGGGTAGACAGGACAGTAAACCGCGCACGCCGCAATTCGGAGCGATATTGCTGCGCGCCGCCGAAATGATCGGCGATCAGGGTTCGGAAGCGTTCGACCGGCTCGGAATAGATTTCGACGCGCGCAAGACGTCGATCGTTCTGACGCTGCACAATCTTGGCCCGCTATCCTCCACGGATATTGCCCGGGAGATCGGCCATTCCCGTCAGATGATCGAAGCCCGTCTCAAGACGTTGATTAAACGGGATTTCCTGATCGAATATCAGGACCCGGACGACGCCAGAAAGCGATTATACGATTTCGCGGATGCGGCTTTGCCCGTCGTCGAAGAGATCGTGGCCGTCATGCGCGATTTCGAAGCCGTATACGATGCGCTTTGGGACGAAATCGGCGTCAATCTCGAACAGGCGCTGCTTGCGATGGAGACGGCGCTCGGACGGAGGTCGCTGATCGATCGCCTGACGGACACCCGAGATGTTTAAGTCCCTGATCGGCGGCATTGCCGCACTTTTCATGCTCGCCGCCTCCACAGCGGCCCCTGCCCGCCAAACCGAACAGGCGGACCCGATTTCCGTCATCGCCGATATCGCAGAGGCTGCTTATGGCGGCGATGACGCGGGTGCCGCGATATCGATCGTGGAGAGTGGCGAGCTGATATGGGCCGAAGGGTTCGGTATGGCCGATCTCGAATGGCAGATCCCCGTTACGCCGGACACTTCGTTCAGGATCGGCTCCGTTTCCAAGCCGTTTACGGCCTTGGCCGTTCTCCAGCACGTCGAAGCCGGGCGCGTCGATCTCGGAACGCCGATATTGGCCTATCTGCCGGATCTGCCAGGCCAGCTTGGACGACCGACCGTCCGGCAGCTGCTGGATCATACGTCCGGCCTGCCGGACCATTTCGCCCTGCCGGAAATTCCCTCGATCATGCGCAATCCGATCGCGCCGGAGGGCATCGTCGCCATGATGGCGGATGCCGCGCTCCAGTTCGAGCCCGGGTCGCGGCGATCCTATTCGAATTTCAACTATGTGCTGCTCGGCCTGCTGGTCGAAGCGATGGACCCGCAGGGCCGCGATTACGGAACCTATGTCGAAGAGGAAATCTTCGCGCCGCTTGCGATGACGGACTCGCACTATGACCGGCAAAGCGCCGTGATCCCGCGGCGCGCCCACGGCTATGATCATGACGGCAGCGGGCCGGTAAACACGATCACCGCCGAAACGAGCCTCGCCTATGCCGCCGGCGCCCTGATGAGTTCGGCCAGCGACCTGACGCTGTTTACGAATGCGCTGCGAGACGGCCGCCTGCTCGGCGATCGGATGCGGGATGCGGCGTGGACGGCGACGATCCTGCCGGACGGCAGCGATACGGGCTACGGCCTCGGCTTTAACGTCACCGAATTTCTGGGCGAGCGGGTCATCTGGCACAGCGGATCGATCAACGGCTTTCAGGCGACATGGATGTACCTGCCCGAAAGCGATCGCGCCGTTGCCGTATTGAGCAACGGCTACTATCGGCCCAACACGACCACCATGGCCCGCCGGATCCTTGCGACCCTCGCCGGCCTGACCATCCCCGACCTCGCCCCCGTCGGCGCCAGCGACGACGACCTGGCCGATTTCGAGGGGCGCTACGCGCTCGGCGACGGCCGGATGCTGCAACTCCACGTACAGGACGGCGCGCGTTTCAATATCGATGGCGGGCCGTGGCGCGAACTGGCTTATGCCGGCAATGGCCTTTTCTACAGGCCCGATACGCTCAACCATTTCCGCATCGTCGCGACGGACGATGGCGGCGAAAGTCGGCTCGACTATATGTCCGCGACTCTCGAGCCCGGTGACGGGCGACGCGTTCCGGGTGCGATCGAGGGCGCCGAGATCGCGGTCCCCCTGGATCACGAGCAGGCCGAGCGGATTGCAGGCGACTGGGCGATCGCCTCCGGCGATATCTTCGCAATCCGTTATGCCGATGGCGCATTGAGTCTGCACCTTCCGGGCCAGCCGGGGCGGCGGTTGTACCGGCGTCCGGACGGCGCCTATTTCGTTCGCGGTATGCCGATCGCCGTCGCATTCGCGCCGGACGGCCAGAGCGCTCGGATCGATCTATACGGCACCGAGATGGTGCTTCAACGCCAATAAGCTGTCCTACAGCCCCGCCGATACGCTATGATCGCGCCAATGGCCTGCAACGCACATTCCCTGCGCTTTTCCAGTGCGCAAAGGCGTTGCGCCCACACCGGCGTCTGTGCGTCTACTTTGTCAACTTAAGCCCCCACCCTCACCCCCGCAGCGTGTCAACCACTGTCAATCGTAGTGCCGTATTGCATCACCAATACACCTATGCTATCGCGGCCCGATACAGGCAAGAACAGGAAGGGTGCCGATGTACAGCGAAAGCGATCTCGAAGCGGCGATCGACGCGGGGGCGTTGAAGGAAGCCGATGTAGCGAAATTCCGGCGGTTCATGGCGGCCGACCGCTCGACCGCCTTGGTCGACGAGGAGCATTTCCGGCTCGTCACCGGCTTCAACGATATCTTCGTGGCGATAGCGAGCGTGCTCCTGCTCGTCGCGATCGCCTGGCTCGGCGGCGAAGTGGCGCCCTGGCTCGGCGCGCTCGGCGTCGCCGTCGCGTCCTGGGGTCTCGCCGAATATTTCACCAAAATCCGCCGCATGGCCTTTCCCTCGATCCTCCTCTTGCTCGCCTTTGTCGGCGGCGTGTTCGCGGCGGTCGGCACGGGGCTGATGGGCGATGAGAACCAATATGGTCCGGGCGACGAAGCGATCGTCGCGACCTATATCTCGATAGCGGGCGCAGTGGCCGCGGTCGCGGCCTTCTTCCACTGGCGGCGGTTCCGCGTGCCGATCACGATCGCAGCCGGCGCCGGAGCGGTCGTGGCGACGGTCGTCGGCCTTCTCGCCATCGTGACGGAAGGACAGGTCGAGCCCTTTCTGCACCCTCTGCTCCTCGTCGCTGGCCTAGGCGTATTCGCGCTGGCCATGCGCTGGGACATGAGCGACCCGGTCCGCGAAACGCGCCGGTCCGACGTCGCCTTCTGGCTGCATCTGCTCGCGGCGCCGCTGATCGTCCACCCGATCTTCGCCGAGATCGGCGTGCTCGAAGGCACGCTGACCGTGGCGGGCGCGGCGCTCGTTATCGGGCTCTACATCGTAATGGCCGGCATCGCATTGGCGATAGACCGGCGCGCGCTGATGGTGTCGAGCCTGATCTACGTGCTCTGGGCACTTAACGGGCTGTTCGACCGGTTCGGCGCAGTCGAGACGAACATCGCGCTCGCCGCGCTGGTGATCGGATCGGCCCTGCTGCTGCTCTCCGCCTTCTGGCATACGGCGCGCGGCCTCGTCGTGCGGCCGCTGCCGGAAGCGGTCACGAAACGGCTGCCGGTGATCGGCACGGAAGCGGTTTCGGCGTAACTTATCGTCAGAATTTTCCTGACGGAAAATCGCCGCACCGGCCCGCTCCCCCTCCCGACCTCCCACAGCGTACAATGAATGGGAG
>NZ_JBQLZN010000063.1:0-82738 GCF_052168295.1 Parasphingopyxis sp.
CCTTGCGCAGAGCCGAGTTCGGCTTTTTCGGGGTCGTGGTATAGACGCGCGTGCAGACGCCCCGCTTCTGCGGGTTCGCTTCGAGCGCGGGCACCTTCGACTTGGTGCGTTCGGGTTTGCGGCCCTTGCGGACCAGCTGATTGATCGTTGGCATGAAGCCCTTCACCTTTATTCAGTTACTTTGCCAAGGGCACGCCGCGCATGTTCCGAACCCGGTTTCGCCGGAAGCCGGAAACGCACAAAGGCCTTCCGGTAACCGCGAACGGCTCCGCAAGGCCCCATACACGCCAATGGCAATGTTCAAGCTCTCGTACCTTAAGCGAATCGCGTCTGGGTTGAACCCCCACCACCGATCCTTGGCACGGGCGGCGATATAGCGACGGCCCGGCACCCGGTCAATGGTGCTCGTCCGTCGAAATCGCCGCGACACGTTTGACCACGGATCGCACGATTTTTACACTGGCCTTGCCGGTCAGAACAGGAGCGATGCGCGTGAAGGTCTTGTCCCGCTTGCTGATCTCGCTCGGCGTTGTCGCGGCAACTGCGGCATCGGCGGCCGAGCCTGCGCCGACCTTTCAATTCACGAACGGCCGATGGTTCGACGGCGACGCGTTCGTCACACGGACGGTCTATGCGGATCGCGGACGGCTGACCTCAGCGACGCCGGATCGGGTCGACACGGTGATCGACCTGCAAGGCGGCCATGTGATCCCGCCGCTGTGCGAAGCGCACAACCATAATCTCGGCGGGGACGAAGACGAGCAGGAAGTCATCGACCGCTATCTCGACGCCGGCATCTATTATGTCGGGATATTGAGCAACTTTCCGCAATATACGGGCGTTGCGCGGCGGAATTTCAACCGGCCGGACAGCGTTGACGTGCAGTTCGCCAATGGCGGGATAACCGCGCCGGGCGCGCACCCGATCCCGCTGCGCGAACGGTTGCTCGGTTTCGGAGCCTATCCGGGCTTTACCCGCGACACGCTGGCCGACCATGCCTATTTTGCGGTCGGCACGGCGGACGATCTCGACCGGATATGGCCGATCGCGTTGAGCTTCCGCCCCGATTTCATCAAGATCTTCATCATGCAGGCCGACGCGCACGATGCTGCGCCCGAAGATACCGACTATGCCGGAGAGCGCGGCCTGCATCCGGATCTGGCGCGTGCAATAACGGCGCGGGCGCATGCACATGACCTGCGTGTGGTCGCGCATATAGAAACGGCCGCCGATTTCGCGCTGGCCGTCGATATCGGCGTGGACGTCATCGCCCATCTACCTGGCCGCCGGTCGGTGGAACGGATAGCGCCGGATGCTGCCGCCCGGGCGGCCGAACGAAATATCGCCGTACACACCACGGCCGTGCTGGCGGAACGCATGCGCGAGCAGGATGCGGACCTGTTCGCCGCCATCCAGGAAGCCCAGCGCGCGAACCTCCGCCTGCTGCACGACGCCGGCGTCACGCTCGCCATCGGCAGCGACCTCTACGATGCCGACAGCCGTGCGGAGGCGGAGTATTTGCGTGCGCTTGGCATATTCTCGCCACGCGAATTGCTCGCGATGTGGACCGAGAATTGCGCACGTACGGTTTTCCCGACCCGCGGCGTCGGCGCCTTGGACGATGGATATGAGGCGAGCTTCCTCGTGCTCGGCGCGAACCCGCTCGAAGACTGGTCCGCGCTCGAACGGATTACGCTGCGCATCAAAGACGGTCGCTTGTTGAACCTCGATCCGGCGCCAAGCGCGAGCGAGTAGAAACGGCCTGCGCGTGCCACCGGCTTCGCGCCTTCGCAACTGTCCCGAAACCGACATTGCACTGCAACATAAACGCATCAATTGGCGTCTAGGCATCATCCTGTTCGCGGCGGCCTCCGTCCGTCCATTCCCCTCGAACAGAAAGAGCCATGTCCATGATCCGCACAGCCCGTCCCGCATTCATCGCCCTCATCCTCGGCACCTCCAGCACGGCCGCGCTGGCCCAAGGCTCGGCGACGGGCGCGGCGACGGCGGACACGATGGCGACCAATGCGCCGATCGTGGTGACGGCGCAGAAACGCGAGGAAGCGATCACGGACGTTCCTCTGACAGTCACCGCCTATTCCGGCGAAACGCTTGAAAATATTGGTATCGACGAATTCGACGAGCTCTCCGCCTTCGTGCCCGGCCTCAACATCCAGGAGCAAAGCGCCAACAATCCGGGCTTCGTCATCCGCGGCATCACATCGGATTCCGGCAGCGCCCAAATCGCGCCGCGCGTGACCATCTATTATAACGGCATCGACGTCTCGCGCTCGCGCGGCTCCTATTTCGACCTGTTCGACATCGAGCGGATCGAGGTCGTTAAGGGCCCGCAGGCGACGCTGTTTGGCACCGCAGCAACGATCGGCGCGCTCTCGGTCGTCACCGCGCGGCCGACGCCCGATCTCAGCGCGGCCTTTTCCGCCTCCTACGGCAATTACGACGCGATCGAGCTCAACGGCATGATCAACGGTGGGTCGGACGATATCGCCGGCCGCTTGGCGTTCGTCTATAAGGAGCGCGACGGCTATATCCGCAATATCGCGGGCGAACCGGGCACGGCCAGCGAACAGATCGTCGGCATCGATCAAAACGATCTCAACGGCATCGAGCAGTTCGGCATTCGCGGATCGCTCCGTATCTTCCCGACCGACGACAGTACGATCGACCTGATCCTCACCTACGAGCAGCAGCGCAACATCGGCACGGCGTTCAAATCGGGATCGATCCCGCCGACCGGCGGCGACACCAGCCCGTTCAGCTTTGCCGAACTGGGCGGCTCGCCGTTCAGCGAGACCGTGCTCGGCATTCGGGAGCTCGGGCTTGAGCGCGAGGTGTTCGACGCCAGCCTGACCTTCAACGCGCCGATCACCGACACGCTGTCGCTGACCTCGATCACCGGTTATCGCCGCTTCGACAGCCTCGAAACCTTCGATGCTGACGGCTCGGCGCTCTTCTATCTCGAATTCGCCGAGGACGCCCGGGGCGAACAAATGAGCCACGAAACCCGTATCACCTATGACGGCGACATGCTCCGCGGGTTCGCCGGCTTCAACATCTTCCACGAGGAGGGGACACAGCGCGTGCCCTTCTCGACCGACGAAGGCACCTATATCGCCTGCGCGCCGTTCGGAGCGTTCGCGCCGATCCAGGCCAACCTTTCGGCGGCCCTCGGCGGTGCGGATCCGTGCGTCGCTGCCGATGGCACGCTGAACGCCTCGCTCGCCACCGCGCTGCTCACCGGCGGCGCGGCCACGGTGCTGCCTTATCAGAGCGTGTTCCAGAATGGCGGCACCAACAGCAGCTATTCGGTCTTCGCCGACGGCACGCTGATCCTCGGCGATTTCGAGCTCACGGCCGGCCTGCGCTACGTCTATGAAGAACGGCGCTCGAGCTACCGTGCCACCCAGCCGGGCAGCGTGATCTTCGCCGGCCTCGGTGCGCCCGGGGTTTCGCTGCTCGGCGCGGCGGACACGGGCGGCGGGACGTTTGCCGCCGAAGACGAGTTCGACGCCTGGCTGCCGCGCTTCAACGCGCTTTATCGCATCACCGATCAGGTGAATATCTACGCGACCGTCTCGCGCGGCCGCCGCGCACCGGTCATCGACCTGAGCGCGCTTGCCACGCCGGCCGGCACCGTGCCGGACGTCACGCTCGTCGCTGCCGAGCGCGTCTGGAATTATGAAGGCGGCATCAAGGCCGATATCGACGGCTTTTTCGGGTCGATCGGCGTCTTCTACCAGGATTACTCCAACTTCCAGACGAGCTTCTTCGAGGAGGGCACGGGCCAGATCGTCCCGGTCAATGCCGGCGAAGCGAGCAACTTCGGTGTCGAGATCGAGGCCGCCTATCAGGTCGTCCCGGAACTCCGCCTCTTCGCCAATTACGCCTATATCGATGCCGAGATCGACGCCCCGGCGGCGGGCGGCGCGACGCAGTTCGTCGGCAGCCGTTTCCGCTTGCAGCCCGAACATTCGGCGTCGGGCGGCGCGCAGTTCAATGTGGATATCGCGGACGGCACCGAATTCTTCCTGACGCCGACGATCACCTATCAGAGCCGGGTCTTCTTCGAAGTGCCCAATACGCAGCTCCTCAGCGAGGACGGCTATGTGCTCGTCAATCTGCGCGGCGGGGTAAGCTTCGACGACGGCCGCTACGAGATTGTCGGCTTCGCGCGCAACCTGTTCGACGAGGAGTATCTGATCGATGCGGGCAATACCGGCGGCGCGTTCGGCACGCCGACCTTCATCGCCGGCGAACCGGGGCTGTACGGCATCGAGATCGGCATGCGTTTCTGATGCCGCCGCCCCGCGGATAGAAAAACTCGGTCACTGTAAGCGAAAAGCTTTGCGGGTCCGGCCGTAACGTCGGGGCCGGATGTCACGAATTCCTGTGTGACCGCGCCGATGCTTCGTCGGGCCGGAACCAGGAGACAGACGATGATCAAGCATATTCTTTTCGCCGCGGCCGCCGCTTCGGCTGCGATCGGCGCGACTCTGACGGCTACCGGACCCGCGCTGGCCCAGACCGGCGCCGGTAGCAGCGCGGTCGCCGAGCTCAGCGGAACGATGCGCGGCGTTTCGCTCGGCGAAGCGATGAGGGATGCCGGGCGGCGCGCCGAGTTCGGCCTGGAGGAACGGCCCGTGCATACGGTCCTGCCGACGGGATCGCCGATGGCCGCGCCAGCGGCCAACCGGACCGCACCGACGCCCCGGCTCGCCATGCTGGACCGGTTCAGCATCGCCGAAGCGCGGCTTGGCGACATCATGATTGGCGACGGCATCGACATTGTCCGCCCGCGCCGGACGATCATGCTCGCCGGACGTGCCACCGACGATCATGATTTCGGCAATACCGGCTTTTCCGAGGTCGACGCCTTCCACACCGATCCCTCCCCCTCGCAGATCGGCATCCGGTTCAGTTTCTGACTGCTCTCCCCTGGCAGTCCCCCTCGCGGCCTTCCTGCTCTCCAACGGGAAGGCCGCATTTTGCCCCCATCGATGCCGATCGGATAAGGTCAACGAATGACGTTGGACGCCCTGCTTCCCTCTGTTCGCGACTGCAACCTTTGCGAGGGCACGATTCCCGATCCGATCCGGCCCGTGCTGCAGGCCCATCGATCGGCGCGCATCCTGATCGCCGGACAGGCGCCGGGCCGGAAAGTGCAGGCGAGCGGCATCCCCTTCGACGATGCGAGCGGCGAGCGGCTGCGCGACTGGATGGGCGTCGACCGGGACATATTCTATGATGCCCAGCATGTTGCCATCCTGCCCATGGCCTTTTGCTATCCGGGCACGGGTAAATCAGGCGACTTGCCGCCCCCGCCTGTCTGTGCCGAAACCTGGCGCGCGAAATTGCTCGCCGAGCTTTCCGACCTCCGCCTGACGCTCGTGATCGGCCAATATGCGATGCGCTGGCATCTCGATATGCCGTACAAGACGCTGACCGAGACGGTCCGCCACTGGCGCGATTTCGGCCCGTCGACCATGCCGCTGCCCCATCCGAGCCCGCGCAACAATATCTGGCTCTCCAAAAATCCCTGGTTCGGGGAAGCCCTGATCCCGGCACTTCGCGAAAGGGTGCAGGCCGCCCTGTCGGCTTAGGCACCGGCTATCCTGCGGACAATAAACGCTATCCCGCCTTGCACTAATCTGCCATCAGGCTGCGCGAAAAATGAACCGGCTCGCCCTGCCCCTGACCCTGCTGTTCGTAACCCTCGGCGTGCTCGCGATGGCGCCTGTGCTCAGCGGGCCCTTCCCGTCCCAGGCGGTCAGCGAGGGCGTATCGATCGCGCTCGATGCGCCCGCGCCGGATGCCGCACAGTCGCCAGGCGAGATATCCGCGGTCGACCCGCGGTCCGGCCTGATCGACTATAACGAGATAGACCGCCGGATTGCCGCGCTGATGGAAGACGATGCGATGGTCGGCCTCGCCGTCGCGGTCATGGAAAATGGCGAGATCACCTTCGCCCGCGGCTATGGCGAGACGGTACACCAAAGCGGCGATCCGGTGTCGATCGACACGGTGTTCCGATGGGCTTCGCTGTCCAAGGGCGTCGCGGCGACGATGATCGCCCTGCTCGCACGCGACGGCGCGCTCAGCCTCGACGCGCCCGTATCGCGCTTCGCCCCGTCGCTTCGGCTGCCGGGCTCGAGCCAGATGGAGGTGACGATCGCGGAATTGCTCTCCCATCGCCTCGGCATCGAACGCAATGCGCTCGACAACCGGCTCGAAGCGGACGAGGATCCCTACACGCTGCGTACTGCTCTCGCCGGCCACCGGGTCGCCTGCCCGCCGGGCACCTGTTTCCGCTACCAGAATGTCGGTTTCGACGCGGCGAGCGAGATCGTCGAAGATGTCACGGGGCTAAGCTATGAGGCGGCCGTGCAGCGCCGCCTGTTCCAGCCGCTCGGTATGCGCACGGCCAGCATCTCGCGCCAGGGCCTGTTCGACAGCCCGAGCTGGGCGCTCAGCCATAGCGGCACGGGCGAGGAGGTGCCGGTCGTCGAACCCTATTACCGCGTACCCGCCGCGGGCGGCGTCAACGGATCGATCCGCGATCTCGCGATCTGGATGCGCGCGCAGGTCAACGGCGCGCCGAACATCATTCCGCCCTCCATACTCGCGACCGTCCACCGGCCCGTCGTGCGCACCGAACGCGAGGACCGGCGGAACAGCCGCTATGCCGCGCGGATTTCGAACACGCGCTATGCGCTGGGCTGGCGCGTGTACGACTATGCGGGCCATACGGTCCTTACGCATCGCGGCGCGGTGCGCGGTTATCGGGCGATGATCATGATCGATCCGGCGCTGCGCAGCGGCGTGGCGGTCCTCTGGAACTCCGGGACTGGCCGGCCTTTCGGCATACCCATGGATATCTTCGACCAGCTCTACGGCCTGCCGGACGCCAACTGGATCGATCCCGAAGCCGCGACGCGCGCGGCGGACAGTGCGGGTTAAGCTTGCCATGGTTAGCCGGGCCCGATGAGACGCTTCAAACTGTTGCTGCTGATCCTGCTCGGCGTCGGAACACTGGGCGCGCAGGTCGGCTGTGCGCAATTCGCCCGCGAGCAGCTCTACGCACCGCCCGTCGGACCGATCAGCACGCCGGACTGGACCGGCCCCGCGCCCGAGCGCATTAGCGTCACGACAGCGGACGGCATCGCGCTCACGGGCCTCTATTGGGCGCCGGACGCGGGCACCTCCGACATCATTCTCGTCCTGCACGGCCGGCGCGACAATGCGGGGCGGATGGCCGGCTATGTCCAGCGGCTGGCCGAGGGCGAAAGCGGCGTTCTGGTCGCCTCCTATCGCGGCTTCAGCGAAAATGGGGGATCGCCCGACGAGCGCGGGCTGATCGCGGATGCGCAAGCCTTTTACCGCCTGGCGCGCGCGCGGGCAGGCGGGGACGGCCGTGTCTACGCGTTCGGGCATTCGCTGGGCGGCGCGGTCGCCATCCAGCTTGCCGCGCGCGAAGTGCTGGACGGCGTGATCACATTAGGCACGTTCAGCGATCTTGCCGAGGCCGCGCCTTTCTACAGCGAGCTGCTCATTCCCGATGGCTGGGAAAGCATCGTCGCGCTCGCCCGCGTCGATGAGCCGCTGCTGCTCATTCATGGCGCCGAAGATACCTATGTCGAACCGGCGAATTCACGGCGGCTCTATCGCGCGACCTGTTCACTGGCTGCACTGGCGATCATCGAAGGCGTCCGCCATCGGCCGAATTTCCGCCTGATCCAGCCGCTCATAGAGGGATGGGTCGATGCGTTGGAAAACGATCAGGTCGACGAGATATCGCTCGAAGGCACTGCGAGCTGGGAGAGCAAACCGGCCTGCGAGGCCGACTGACGGACGCAGTCAGGCGGTGAGTTTGTGCGCCCTGAGCGCCTCGTAATGCGGCCGGCAGCGTTCGTAGAGCGCGCGATATTCGTCGGGCAGTTGCACCGGTCCGCGATCGTCGCCCTCGAAACCGGTGCTCGCCTCGACCCGGTTGTACCAGTGCGGCGCCCAGATGCCGTCGGTATCGCGCCGCCCGGGTTCCCAGTGCAGCATTGATGGGTACCACGGGATGTCGAGCGCCTTGCAGAGCGCCTCGAGCATCGGACCGGGCGCATCGAGGATATCGGCGCCTTCGATGACAGGCGGCGCTTTGCCCAGGCGATCGGCCTCCATGCGGAAATAGAGATGCAGGCGCTCGAGCCCCATATCCTCGAAGGTTACGGCCTCCATCTTTTTCGCATAGCTCGCGATCATGCGCTTGGGATCGCGGATGAGAAACGCATGGCGGTGCGCGTTCAAATCGCCGATATCGACCGGCCCGACCATTTCGGACGGCATATGCTTCTGATACCAGATCGCACTGCCGTCGGGCGGATCGCCGTTCAGCGTTTTCGTGATCGACCGCCAGTCGCAATCCATATCCGCGATGATCGCGTCCGCCATCGGATGCGCGAAGCCCGTGTCCTTCAGATAGGCGCCATAATAGGGCTCGTCGCTGACATGGCAGTCGGCCCGGCTGCCAAAGCTGCGCATCATGGCGGTCGAGATATTGCGCGGGCCCGACCACATCGCGATCCGGATCGTCATGGGCGGGAGCGCGCCGCCGTATCCGTCGCCAGTCGAGCGGAATAGAGTTGCTGCAAGCGCTCCACCATCGGGCCGCGTCCGTCGGTCAGCACGCGCCCGTCGACCTCGGTCGCCGGCACGACGCCGGCGAAGGTGCCGGTCACGAACGCCTCGTCCGCGCCATAGACATCGGTGAGCGAGAAATTCTTCTCGAACACCGGGATTTCAGCCTCGCGGCAGAGATCGATCACCGTGCCGCGCGTGATTCCGCCAAGGCAGTAATCGCCGCTCGACGTCCACACCTCGCCCTTGCGCACGATGAAGAAATGCGTCGAATTGCAGGTCGCGACGAAACCGTGCGGATCGAGCATCAGCGCTTCGTCCGCCCCGGCCTTGGCCGCCTGGATGCAGGCCGTGATGCAGTTGAGCTTGCTGTGCGAATTGAGCTTGGGGTCCTGCACAGCGGGATCGCCACGCCGGACATGGACGGTGAAGAGGCGGATGCCCTTTTCGACCGTCGCGGGCAGCGGCTCCTTATATTCGGGAATGATCACGATCGTGGCGGGCGAGATTACGACGCGCGGGTCCTGATAGGGCGTCGAACGGATGCCGCGCGTGACCATCAGGCGAATATGCACACCCTCGCTATCGCCATTCGCGTCGAGCGTCTCATAGAGCCTGCGCTCGAGCGCATCGCGATCGATGCCGACATCCATGTCGATGGCCTTCGCGCCCTCGTAGAGCCGGTCCAGATGCTGATCGAGAAAGGCGATCCGCTCCTGATGGACGCGCAGGCCCTCCCAGACGCCGTCGCCCAGCATGAAACCGGAATCGAACACCGACACGCGGGCCTCCGCGCGCGGCACGATTTCGCCGTTGACGTTGATGAGAATATCCGCGTTGCGCGGATCTTCGCGATAATCGTGCGTGCCTTTGCCCATGGCCGCGCTATTGGCAGCGTTGGCCTGTGATTCCAAGAAAAAGCGCCTTGTTACGGGTCCGTTTTCCGCCGTTCCGTCGATTCGACCCGACTCCCAAACGATTCATCGCGCCCCGGTTCGATAGATTCGCGATCCCGTCATATTATTGCTAGCGCGCTTGCAGAAATTTCAACTCACAGGGTCGCACGTGTCGAAAATTGAAAAGGAAGGCCCGGGTCTGTGGACCCGGTTCAAGGGCCTTTTTCCTGATCATGAGCTGCATATCCGCTCCGGCGGCAAGCTCCGTTTTTTCAGGATATCCAGTAAGTTACAGATCAGGGTCGTCAGCATCGCCGCGCTCGCCGCGCTGGGCTGGCTGACCTTCACCCTCGTGATGGTCGGGCTGCAGGTAAAGGGTGCAAGCGACCGAATCGCCCTTAACGAACGCGAACAGGAGGTCATCGAAACCGAAGCGCGGGTCGCCGCCTATCGCGGTTCCGTCGAGGAGCAGGTCGCGCGCGTCGAACGGCGCCAGGCGGTGCTCGACGCGCTGGTCCGCCGTCATTTCGGCAATCTGGATATCGAAGAAACCGAAACCGGCGAGGATGGCGAGACTGCCGACGAGAGCAGCGCCGCGATCCCGGAAGCCGCCGCGCTCGAAGCGCTCGAACGGCAGCAGGTCGCCTTCGCCCGTGCGCTCCGCGCCGCGGTGGAAGAACGCACGCAGCAGACTGCGGCGGCCATTCGCGAGTTCGGCCTCGACCCGCGCCTCATGAGCCGCCAGGCACAGGGTGGTCCGCTCCGCCCGATCCGCACGGCGATGACGCTCGACGGGGCGATCGACAGCGAGATCGCGGATCTGGAAATCGCGCTCAACCGCCTTGCCGTGATGGAACTCTCGCTGCGCGCAATTCCGTCCGCCCAGCCCACGGCCTATGGCTCGATGACAAGCCCGTTCGGCCTGCGCCGCGATCCGTTTACCGGCGGGCGCGCCATGCATAACGGCATCGATTTCCGCGGCAGCCACGGCCAGGGCATTCTCGCCACGGGCCCGGGCCGGGTGCGTTTCGCGGGCTGGAAGGGCGGCTATGGCCGGACGATCGAAATCGATCACGGCGCGGGCGTCGTAACGCGATACGCACATCTTTCTGCTATAGATGTGCGAGTCGGCGAACAAGTCGATCGGGGGGATCGTATCGGCAGAATGGGCAGCACAGGCCGCTCGACTGCCACCCACCTGCACTATGAGGTGCGCATCAACGGCCGCGCGGTGAACCCCCGGCCCCTATTGGAGGCAGATCGCGATGTTCTCGAAATCCAATCCGTCGCAGAACGAAGAAATGGCAATCCCCTCGAGCGCGGATAACCGCTCGACCTTCTCGGTGATCGGTTCCGACGTGACCGTCACAGGGGATATCGACGCCTCGGTCGATCTCCATGTCGACGGGCGCGTCGATGGCGACATCCGCTGCGCGACGCTGGTCCAGGCGAATAACAGCACCGTCAAGGGCGCGATCAGCGCAGAGCAGGCCCGCATCGCCGGGCGTGTCGAAGGATCGATCACCGCCAAGGAGCTGATCGTCGAAGCGTCGGCCAAGGTTGTCGGCGACGTAACCTACGAGAAGCTCAGTATCGAAACCGGCGGCCATGTCGAAGGCAGCTTCCGGCACAAGAGCGCGGGCACGCTCAAGAAGGACGAGCCGAAGGACCCGTCGCTCAAGCTGGTCGACGAGAAGGCCGCCGACGCAGCCGCGCCGAAACCCTCGCAGGCGACGGTCGGCTAAACCAGCTCGGCGCCGCCAAACCGATCAGCGGCGGTCGGAAACGACCGCCCCGCCCTTGATCACAACGTCCACGTCTTCAAGCGCGCTGATATCGGCGAGCGGATCGCCGTCTACCGCGATGATATCACCGTAGCGCCCGGGCGCGATGGCGCCGACATCCGCCGTACGGTCCAGCGCTTCGGCCGCATTCGCGGTAGCCGCCTGGATCGCCTGTAGCGGCGTCATCCCGAACCGCACCATCCGCGCAAATTGCCGTCCGCCCGTTCCATGCGGATAGACGCCGGCGTCCGACCCGAACACATGGCGGGCGCGGAGCTCAACGGCGCGGCGGAAGCTTTCGCGCTGGATCGTGCCGACCTGCCGTTCCTTGGCGAGATTCTCCTCGAGCACGCCGTTCGCCTCGCCCTCGCTCAGCGTATATTCGGTATTGTAGATATCCATCGAGAAAAAGGTGCCACGGTCGATCGCCATGCGGATCGTCTCGTCGTCGAGATAGCTTGCATGTTCGATCGTATCGACGCCGGCGCGGATCGCCGTGCGGATGCCGGCATTGCCATGGGCGTGCGCCGCCACCCGCATGCCGAGCATATGCGCCTCCTCGACCGCCGCGCGCACCTCCTCTTCGGTCATCTGTTGCATGCCGACCTCGGTGCCGCGCGAGAAGACACCGCCCGTCACGCAGATCTTGATCAGGTCCGCACCATAACGGCGGTTTTCGCGGACCTGCAGGCGCACGGCCTCCGGCCCGTTCACGCCGCGCTCGCCATCACGCAGGACGAGCGAGGGCGGCAGGCCGTTCATATCGCAATGCCCGCCGGTCACGCCGAAACCGCGCGTAGCCGCCACGATGCGCGGCCCCGGATAGAAACCGCTCTCGATACCCTGCCGCAGCGCCACATCGGCATAGTCCGGCGCGCCGACATTGCGAACCGTCGTAAAGCCGGATTCGAGCATCGCGCGCGCATTGGGCACGCCCAGCGTGATCCAGAAGCTGTCCGTATATTCGAGCCGCCGATAACCGCCGATCTCGGGCGTCGTCGTGAGATGGACATGCATGTCGATCAGGCCGGGCAGGATCGTCATCCCCGGAAGATCGAGCCGCTCGGCATCTTCGGGCAGATTGGCCGGCACGTCCCCCGTGGATACGGACACGATGCGTCCATCGGTCATGACGACCACGGGATTGTCGACGGTCCGGCCTTCGAGCACGTCGATCATGCGGTCGGCCGTGACGACCAGCGTTTCCGCTTGGGCGGATATCGGCAGGGCGCACAGCGCGAGCGCTAGCAACCAGCGAAGGATCATGGCGTTTCTCCGGCAATTTCGCCCGTCTATGCAACAGGCGCCGGCCGCCGTCGAGCGATGTCAGCCAAAGGCGATCTGGCCGGCGATCAGGGTGAGGCTGAACAGCAGGCCGGCAATTGGCACGAGTACCGGATAGCTGACGATACCCTTGCCCCGCGCCTCGCCGGTCAGCTTCAGACGCAGCAAGGCCGCGTTGACCGCAACGAACACGCACAGCGTAATGAAGCTTGTCGCGCCTGCCAGTGTACCGGTCGGGAAGAACAGGGCGAGCGCGAGGATCGTCGTCCCCGCCAGCACCGTCGCGAGGACCGGGGTACGGGTCCTGACGTTGACACGCGCGAGCCATCGCGGCGCCCCGCCGCGCCGTTCGCCCAGATCGTGCACGATGCGCGCCGCCATGACGATCTGGGCGAGCGCGCCATCGACGATCACGAGCAATCCGAGCACGGCGAGGAAATTGCCGTCATAACCGCTCGCGCGCACGACCTCGACGAGCGGCGCGCCGGTCGCATCGAGCGCTGCCGGGGTGAGCGTCGAAACCGCCACCATGGCAATCGCGACATAGAAGAAGAGCGAAACGCCGAGTGCGATAATAATGGCGCGGGGCAGGGCCCGCTCGACATCCTCGACCTCTTCGCCGAGCGTCACCAGATCTTCGAACCCGATAAATGCGTAAAAGGCGAGAAAGCTGCCGAGCAGGACGCCGAGCGCCCATCCGCCGCCTGCCGAAAATCCTTGCGCCGCCAGCGCCGGATAATCGACGACGTTGCTCCCGGCGACGACCATCACGATCAGCAGACCCAATATCCCCGCGCCCGTGCACAACAGCATGAACCAGACCGATTCCCGGATGCCGATGGCCGCGATGGCGGTAAGCGCCGCGATCAGGAGCGGAATGGAGACGTCCTTCGGGATCGGCGCAAAGGCGGTCAGATAGCCCGCAAAGCCCGTGGCGATCGTCGCCGCCGAGACGAGGCCCGTGGCGATCACCGCCCAGCCGGTAATCCAGGTCAGCCAGCGCCGGTTGAATGCCGTATCCACATAGACGGCCGAGCCGCCGCATTGCGGATAGCGCGCGCCCAGCTCGGCATAGCTGAGTGCGGTGAAGCCCGCCGCGACGGCCGCAAGCAGAAAGGCGAAGGGCGTGAGCAGGCCGGCTTCGCCCGCGATTTCACCGATGACCACATAAATACCCGCGCCCAGGATCGTCGCGAGGCTGTAGATGGCCAGCATGTTCGGCGAGACCACACGGGCCAGTTTCTGCTCGGTCTCTTCCGCCATGCCTCCTCCGGATCAGGCGTCAGATATGCAGCACCCTGTCATAGGCGTCGAGCACGCTTTCATGCATCATCTCGCTGAGCGTCGGATGCGGGAAGACGGTGTGCATGAGTTCCTGCTCGGTCGTTTCAAGCTGGCGCGCCACGGCATAACCCTGGATCAGTTCCGTCACCTCGGCGCCGATCATATGCGCGCCCAACAGCTCGCCCGTCTTCGCGTCGAACACGGTTTTGACGAAACCGTCGGCCTCTCCGAGCGCAATCGCCTTGCCGTTGCCGATAAAGGGGAAGTTGCCGACCTTCACCTCGTGCCCCGCTTCCTTGGCCCTGGCCTCGGTCAGCCCGACCGAAGCGACTTGCGGGCGCGAATAGGTGCAGCCCGGAATATTGTCGGTCGTGAAGGGATGCGGATCCTTCCCGGCCAGCTTTTCGACCGCGATCACGCCTTCATGCGACGCCTTGTGCGCGAGCCAGGGCGGGCCCGTCACATCGCCGATCGCGAGAATGCCGTCGACATTGGTCCGGCCGAAACCGTCGACCTCGATATGGCCGTTTTTCGCCGTTTTCACGCCGAGCGTATCGATGCCGATATCCTCGGTGTTCGGCACGATGCCGATGGCGACGATGGCGTGGCTGAACTCGCTCTCCGTCACCTTGCCCTTGGCATCCTTGATCGCCGCCTTCACCGATTTCGTCCCGGCCTCGAGCTTTTCGACGCCCGCGCCGGTCATGATCGTCATGCCCTGCTTCTTGAGCGTCTTTAGCATATGTTTCGACACATCCTCATCTTCGACGGGCAGGATGCGGTCGAGCATCTCGACGACCGTCACCTCCACACCGAGATCGGAATAGAAGCTGGCGAACTCGATGCCGATCGCGCCCGAACCGATCACGAGCAGCTTGGATGGCACTTCCTCGGGCACCATGGCGTGGCGATAGGTCCAGATGCGCTTGCCGTCCGCCTTGGCGAAGGGCAGGTCGCGCGCGCGCGCGCCGGTCGCGATCATGATCGACTTCGCCGTCAGCTCCGTGGTCTTGCCGTCCTCGGCCTTGACGCTCAGCTTGCCTTTGCCCGTGATCGCGCCGAAGCCTTCATGCACATCGACCTTGTTCTTCTTCATAAGACCGGTAACGCCCCGGTTGAGCTGCCCGGCCACCTGGCGCGAACGCTCGACGACCTTGGCGAGATCGAAACCAGGATTGTCCGCCTTCAGCCCATAGGCATCGGCATGGCTCATATAATGATAGATCTCGCTCGTCCGCAGCAGCGCCTTGGTCGGGATGCAGCCCCAGTTGAGACAGATACCGCCGAGCAATTCCCGCTCGACGATCGCCACCTTCATACCGAGCTGCGACGCCCGGATCGCCGCGACATAACCGCCGGGCCCGGAGCCGAGAATGATGAGATCATATTGGTCAGCCATAACTTACGCCCCTTCTACTCCTCTCTCCCCTTGCGGGAGAGAGGTTGGGAGAGAGGGGTTTCGAGCGCAGCGAGAATGGCTTCTGCAACCCCATCCGGATTTTTCAGAATATCGCTATTCCAAAACCGCAATATCCGAAACCCTTCGCCTTCGAGATAGGCATCACGCGTTTGGTCAGACGCGCTGTCTAGGTGTTGCGAACCGTCGGCTTCGATGATCAGGCGGCGTTCGAAGCTCACGAAATCGGCGATGTAGTGGTCGACAGGAACCTGCCGTTTGAACTTGAAACCGGCGAGGCGCTTCGCGCGCAGTATCGACCATAGCCGTTTTTCGGCTGCCGTTTGATCGGAGCGCATGGCTTTGGCGTGGGCGCGTGTTGCGCCCCCTCTCCCTCCCACACGCTCGCGCGTGCGGGCCCCTCCCTCTCCCGCGAGGGGAGAGGGATCATTATTGTCCGCCATCTAGCTTCATAAAATGCCACGCCGTTTCCGGGTCCATCCCGTGCTGGAACGCCTGGTCGATCCAGACCATGCCGAGCGGTTCCATCTTGCGAGCGTTCTCGATGCCGCCATAATCGATCGGCTCGAAGCCGATATCGCGCAGCAGGCTGCTGACCAGCGTTTTCGCCTCCGCGTCCTCGCCAGCAACGAACTGGATCGGTCGACGAGGGAAATCATGCGCTTTCGCCATGACCGGCGAGCCGACCTGGTTCAGTGTCTTCACCAGTTTCGCATCCGTCTGCCCGGCCAGTATCTCGCCCGCCGAGGTATCGAAGCCGAGCGCCAGTTCGAGGCCTTTCTCGGTCATCGTCAGCGGATTGGTGCAGTCGATCAGTATCTTGCCGCTCAGATCGCCGCACTGGGCGAGCGCGCTTTCCGCCGCGCCCCAGTCCACGGCGAGGATGACGACCTCGCCCCATTGCGCAGCGCCCTCGGTCGTGTCGTGGGGAATCTCGTCGCCATTGTCGTACTTATCGTCCGCCGGATTGCGGACGCCGTAGACGACTTCATGCCCGGCCTTGCTGAACACCGGTCCCAATACGCTACCGACCCGGCCCTTGCCGATTACCGCTATCTTCATCGCCCATCTCCTTGCGCTACGCCAGCATTGCCAGCGGGTTTTCCACCAGCTGCTGGAACGCCTGCATGAGCTGGGCGCCGACCGCGCCGTCGATGGCGCGATGGTCGAAACTGCCGGTGGCGCTCATGAGCGTAGCGATTTGCAGGGACTCGCCGATGACAGCGGGCCGTTTTTCGCCCGCGCCGATCGCCATGATCATGGCCTGGGGCGGATTGATGACGGCATCGAAATGCTTGATGCCGAACATGCCGAGATTGGAGATGGAAGCTGTACCGCCCTGATATTCGTGCGGCTGCAGTTTTCCGTCGCGCGCCTTTTCGGCGAGCTCCTTGGATTCCGTGGCGATGCGCGACAGCGTCTTCCCGCCGACATCGACGATCACGGGCGTGATGAGACCGCCCTCGATCGCGACGGCCATCGAGATGTCGACGCGGCTGTATCTGAGCAGCTGATCGCCCTGGAAGGAGACGTTCGCATCGGGCACCTGTTCGAGCGCCGCGCCGAGCGCCTTGATCAGGAGATCGTTGACCGAGAGCTTGATCCCGCGCGCTTCGAGGCCCGCATTCAGCTCCTTGCGCAGATCGAGCAGCGCATCGAGCCGGCAATCGAGCGTCAGGCGATAGTGCGGCACCTCCTGCTTCGAAGCAGTCAGCCGCTTGGCGATCGTCTTGCGCATGTTCGAGAGCTTGATCGCCTCATGCGGGATATCGGTATCGACCGGCGCGGCGGGCGCAGCCGCCGCTTCCTTGGCCGGCGCCTTGCCGACGCCGCTTTCGAGCGCGGCCTCGATATCGGCCTTGACGATCCGGCCGTGCGGACCGCTGCCCGAAAGGGCCGTGAGGTCGAGGCCGTTCTGTTCGGCAAGGCGCCGGGCAAGCGGGCTGGCTTTCACGCGTTCGCCATCCTCGGCGGGTGCTGGTGGGGCCTTGGTGTCCGGCGCGGGTTTGCCGTGATCCTGCGCGGGCGCGACCGGGGCCGGAGCAGTGTCATCATCCGTCTTGTTCGGGTCTTCCGGATCGGGTTCGGGCTCAGATGCTGCCGGTGCGGGCGCCGGCTCCGCGGGCTTGCCGCTGCCGACATCCGCCTTGGCGGCTTCTTCGACGTCCTCGCCTTCCTCGGCAAGAATCGCGATCACCGCGCCGACCGCCACTTCGTCGGTGCCTTCGGGCACCAAGATCTTCGCCAAGACGCCCTCGTCGACGGCCTCGAACTCCATCGTCGCCTTGTCGGTCTCGATCTCGGCCATGATGTCGCCGGCACTGATCTCGTCGCCTTCCTTCACCAGCCATTTGGCCAGCGTCCCTTCCTCCATCGTCGGCGAAAGCGCGGGCATTTTGAGTTCGATCGGCATGGCGGTTCCTCGGCTCCGAAGCGCAGCGTCTAGCGCATTAACCCATGCCGCGCAGCCCAGCGCGCGTAAAGGGCGAAGGCGACCTGGATGACGATCAGCACGAACGAGAATATGACGCCGCCCGTGCCATAGGCTTCCATGCCATTTCCGAAGGGCAGATCGTAGCCGAGAAACCCGGCCGCCATCAGCACGGCCGTCGCCCAGAATACACGTTCCGCCATCGGCTTGCGCAGCAGCAGCAATATAGCGGCGATCACGCCCAGAAAGACGCTCGTCGTCCACATCAGGCGGCGCCATTCGGGGAAATCCTCGATCATCGCCAGCATTTCGGGCGGAAACTGGGCGAGATACGCCTGATTGACGGTCAGCGTCATGTAGAGATCGTAGAGACCGAACCCGTTCCACAGGAGCGCCAATATGGCGACGATCCAGAATATCGCGTTGCGCATGATGCCGTCCCTCCCCTTGGCCGCACCGACGGTCATCGCCTTAGCCGCGAACGGTGCCCGCGAACAGCCCGGACGACGCGCCCGGCTTGCCAGACCGGCGATATTCGATCAGTCTTCGCCGCGAACAGGGGGACGGAAGAGGATGCGCACCTATCTCGTGGTCATCGACGAAACGCCCGAGGCGCGCACGGCGCTGCACTATGCGGCCGTGCGCGCGATCAAGCTCGGCCGGACGGTCGAGATCGTGTCGCTGATCCCGCAGCAGGAGTTCGTCAACTGGGCGGCGGTCGAGGCGACGTTCGAGGAGGAGGCACGGCTGCGCGCCGAGGCGGCCGTCGCGCAGGCGGCGGGCGAGCTGGTCGAAACGACCGGCGTCCAGCCGGAGATCAAGGTGAAGAAAGGCGATCCGATCAAGATGGTCCGCGAAGCGATCGACGAGAGCGAGAATATCGCCGGCATCATGCTGGGCGCGGCGGCCGAGGGGCCGGCGGGGCCGCTCGTGTCGCATTTCGCCGGCACCGTCGCCGGGCAACTGCCCTGTCCGGTTATCGTCGTGCCGGGCGGCCTGAGCTTCGAGGAGCTGGAGCGGCTCGGCTAAGCGCCGCTATCGGGGACACCGCACGAAAAAGGGCGGTCCGGGATCGCTCCCGGCCGCCCTTCTGCCCTCTCGCTCCCCCAAGCGGAAGGCGGATATCAGCAGCTATAGCCGTGTGACGATACGCTCCAATGGCCTTAGTGGCGCGGCGCGATATATTCGACTTCCTCTTCGATGAACGTCGTCGTCGGCTGCGGATGCACGACGATATTGGTCGTCGCGCTCTGCGTTATGCCATGGGCGTGCTGCGTGGCATGGGTCGTCACCCCGTTGACGGTAACGTGAGTCCGCACGCTCGGCGCGTGATGCGCGGGCGGCGAGACGATCCGGTCGTCATGGCGGTAGTCATAATCGTAATCGACGCTGTAGCCGGGCGCGGCCGGCGGATAATAATCGCCATCGCCGACATATTCGGGCACAGGCGCGTTGCTGTCATAATAACCGCCGCGCCGGTGATCGCCGTGATGGTCCGAATGTTCGTGGCCGTAGCGCCGATGTTCGGAATGGCGATGCTCGGAATGGCCATGGTCGCGATAATAGCGATCGTCCCGATACCGGTCGTCATGGCGATCGGACCGGCTGGCCGCACTGCCGATCGCGCCGCCGGCTATCGCGCCGAGCGCGCCGCCGATGACCGTGCCTTCGGTGCGGTTGCCGCGGCCCGCAATCCGGTTGCCCGCGATGCCGCCGATGATGCCGCCCGCAACGGCACCAACGGCCGCCGCGCCGTCGTCTCCGCGCCGGCGGTCGTCATAATAGCGATCGTCCCGATACCGGTCGTCATAATAGCGGCCGTCCCGATACCGGCCGTCATAGCGATGGTCGCCGCCATAATAGCCGCGTCCGTCATAGGAGACGCCGTAGCGGTGATCCGCGATCCGGCCGCGCTCGTCGACCAGATAGGCATCGTCATAATAACGGACCCAGCGATGGCCGTAGGCGGGCCGTGCGAGGCCGTAGCTCGGATAGTTCACGACATAATAGCGCGGCGCGAGAAAGTAGCGCGGGAGAAAACCGCCGACGAAAAAGCGCGTACCGCGATGGAAACGCGTGCCGCCGCGATGGCCGAAGAAGCGATGCCCGCCCCGATGGCCATAGAAGCGATGCCCGCCGCGGTGACCGTAAAAGCGATGCCCGCCGCCCCGGACATAATGGCCGCCACCGCCGTGCCAGACGCGCGTGCCGCCGCGATGCCCGCGCATGCCGCGCATGGCCTGGGTCGCCATGGCGACACCGGTGTTGGTCGAAGCGCCGGAGTCGCTTTGCGCCTGTGCGGCGCCCGGAATCATCGCCGCGGACATCAATAGGCCCAGAAAAGCTAAGCTACGCATGGTTTTGCCCTTCCCACTGTCATTCGCCCCCGAAACGCGTCGCGCGCCGGGCGTTCACGATTTCTTAACAGTTTTGGCGGGACCGCGCCACGCCGCGCTATGCGCCATTCTGTCCCGATTTGAGGCAGTTCGCGGCCGTCAGCCGGCGACGCGCGGCCCGATCAACGCGACCAGCGCTTCGCATCCGGCCGCATCGTCGGCATCGAAGCGCGCCTTGGACGGGCTGTCGATGTCCAGCACGCCGATCAACCGCCCTTCCACCACGATCGGTACGACCAGCTCGGACGCCGACGCGGCATCGCAGGGAATATGGCCGGGAAAGGCCTCGACATCATCTACGAGCTGCGTTTCGTGCGTCGCCGCGGCCGTCCCGCACACGCCCGCACCCATCGCGATCCGGATACAGGCGGCCTTGCCCTGAAACGGGCCGAGCACGAGTTCGTCGCCGATCAGGCGATAGAAACCCGCCCAGTTGATGTCCGGCAGATATTCCCACAGCAGCGCCGCCGCATTCGCCATATTGGCGATGGCGTCGGGCTCGTCGGCGGTCAGCCCATCAAGCGCCGAATGGAGGTCGGCATAGAGCGAAGGCTTGTCGGCCGCTTCGGATATCGCGAACTCATGCATGATCATACGCAACCCGGTTGTTTCGGATATCCGCATATCTGAGGATTCTTTCTGTCAGACTCAACCTTGCGGTTGAGCGCGGCACCGGCCCACTCCCCCTCCCGACCTCCCAACTAGGGTACACTCAATGGGAGGTCGGGAGGGGGAGTGGGCCGGTGCCGCGACATTGCGACAGCAATGTTCTGACAAACAAACCTCAATCCAGACGCGGCTTGGCGCGCGCTTTTTTAACCTGCCCGCGCACCTTCTTGCGGTCCACGCGTCGCGCCTTGGCGGCCCGGCTCGGCTTGGTCTTGATCCGCCGGGCGGGCCGGTGGCGCGCCTTTTCGATCAGCGCGCCGAGCCGCGCCATCGCTTCCCTCCGGTTCGCTTCCTGGCTGCGATGGTTACGCGCGGTGATTACGAGCGTGCCGTCCGCCGTCATCCGGTTGCCGGCGAGCGAGCGCAGGCGGCGATAGACGTGCGACGGCAATTCGAGTGCCAGCGTATCGACGCGCAGCTGCACGGCCGTCGCGACCTTGTTCACATTCTGTCCGCCAGGGCCCGTGCCCGCGAGATGGCGCTCCTCGATCGCGTCGGCAGGGATTTCGGAAGGATCGAAACCGGTCATGCACGTTTCCTAGCCGAGCCTGCACCCGCGATCCAAATGTTCCGCGGCCTTTGCGCGTGTTGCGGCTTCGGATAGGCTCCGACGGTGCAACCAGAGGGAGCGATGGCATGAGCGGGATCGGACGCAGGCGGTTCATCGGGCTTTGCGGGACGGCGGGCGCGCTCGCCGCGATACCCGCGGGCCGCATATTCGCGCAACCGGCGGCCGATGCGGCGCTCGAGGCCGCCGAAATCGTCGCGCGTGCGCAGGCGGCGATGGGCGGCGCGCAATGGCTGCGGCCGACCAGCTATCATCTGCACGGCTATCTGCTCGAATATCCGGACGGTCCGGGCGAACCGATCCGCCATGACCCCTATGACCTGTGGCGCATCCATCCGGAGACGAAACCGGACGGCCATCGCGCCGATGGCCAGATCCGCGTTTCCTCCTTCGTCGATGGCGAACCCCGCCTGCAGATCGCTTTCGACGGCGAGCGGACCTATGATATCAACGGACCGACCGGCGAGGGCGCGGACAGCCCCTTCTGGCGCACCTCCATGGGCTTCGGCATGTTCCGCTTCGCGCTCGACGAAGGCTATATGCTCGAACGCGAGCCGGACGATACCGTCGACGGCGATCCCGTCTTCGCGATCAGCGTGATCGATCCGAGCGGCGGGCGCGGCGTCTTCGCGCTGCGCAAAGCCGATTACCGGATGGCGCGGGTGGCCTTTGCCACGCCGCGCGGTTTTCACGAACGGCGCTTCGACAATTTCTTCACCAAGCCCGGTATCTCCTGGGTCCAGCCGGGCCGCACGCGCAGCTGGCTCAACGGCGTACGCGCCTATGACTTCATCTATACCGATTTCGAGGTGGACGAGGAGATTCCGGCCGAAACCTTCCGCATCGAAGCCGGGCAATTCGGTTAGGCCTGCCGCCAGATACCAAAATGGTCAGGCAGCGGCGCCTCGGCGGCGATTGCCGGCTTTCCGGTGCGCGACACGTGGAGCACCCGCGCGTGCAACAGCATCGGCCCGCTGCCCGAACCGTACACGGGATCGCCCGCTATCGGACAATGCAGCGCCTCTTTCGCATGTACGCGAAGCTGATGGGTGCGGCCGGTTTCCGGGCGGAACTCGACGAGCGTCTTGCCGTTCTCGACCTTGAGCGTTTCCCAGTGCGTACGCGCCGCCTTTCCGCGCGGATCGCCTTCCATCCACCAGCCGCGTTCGCGCGTGGATCGTTTGAGCAGGGGCAGATCGATAGTGCCTGCCTCATCTTGAAGGATACCGTCGAGCACCGCCCGATAGATTTTACGGACGCTGCCGTCCTCGAAGCTGCGGTTGAACCGCTTCAGCGCCTTGGGATTGCGCGCCAGCAACAGGCAGCCGCTCGTATCCCGGTCCAGCCGGTGGACGATCATCGGATCGCGCGCAAACCCCATGCGCAGCTCCGAAAGCCGCTCCTCGAGGCAATCGCCACCGCGTTTCGGCTTCGTGACTGCAAACCCCGCGGGCTTGTCGATCACGATCGCTTCGGCGTCGGAGAAAAGAATACGCTCCGCCAGCATGGCCGCGCTGATCGCAGCCATGCCGGCGGGACGCAAGATCAGGCCGCGAGCTTCGCGGCGGTTTCGGCGATGCGGCGGCCCTGGTAGCGGGCGCCGTCCAGTTCGGTGTCGCTGGGCTGGCGGCTGCCGTCGTTACCGGCGATCGTCGTCGCGCCATAAGGTGATCCGCCCTTCACTTCCTCGACGCCCATCTGACCCTGAAAACCATAGTCGAGGCCGACCACGGTAAAGCCCTGATGGAACAGCGTCGTGATGATCGAAAACAGGGTGGTTTCCTGCCCGCCATGCTGCGACGCCGTGGACGTGAACGCTCCCGCAACCTTGCCGTTAAGCGCGCCCTTCATCCACAGGCCGCCGGTGCGGTCCCAGAAGGCGGCCATCTGGCTCGGCATCCGGCCGAACCGGGTCGGCGCGCCGACGATGATCGCGTCATATTCGGGCAGCTCGTCGACCTCGGCGATCGGATGGTCGTAATCGGTCTTGAAGCCCGCACCCTCGACGACTTCGTCGGGCGCGGTTTCCGGCACGCGCTTGATCGCGACTTCGGCGCCGCCATCGCGCGCGCCTTCGGCGATCGCTTCGGCCATCTGCTCGATATGGCCGTAGGAGGAATAATAGAGCACAAGAACTTTGGTCATCGGACAACTCTCCTTCTTCAAGAAAACGGCCATCCCGGTGGGGGAACCGGGATGGCCTTGGGGGATATTCAGGCCGCGTCGACGAGAACGATTTCGCTCTCCTCGAGCGCGGTGAGGGTGACGGTCGTGCCACCGGATATGGCCGCGCCGTCGCGCGCATCGAGCTCGACATCGTTGGCGACGAGCTTTCCGGTCGCCGGCACCATATAGGCGTGGCGGCCCTCGCCGACCTCATAGTCGATGCTTTCGCCGGCCTTGAGCGTCGCGCCCATCACGCGAGCGGGCGTCAGTATCCTGAGCGCATCGGCGTCTTCCTCGAAGCCGCTGGCGAGCGTCACGAACCGGCCCGAGCGGTCGGCCTTGGGAAAAGGCTTGGCGCCCCAGCTGGGATCGGCGCCGCGCTCGGCGGTTTCGATCCAGATCTGGAAGATCCGGGTTTCCTCGTCCTCCAGATTATATTCCGAGTGACGGACGCCCTTGCCCGCGCTCATCACCTGGACGTCGCCGGCTTCGGTGCGGCCCTTGTTGCCCATCGAATCCTCATGCGTGATCGCACCCTGGCGGACATAGGTGATGATTTCCATGTCCTGATGCGGATGCGGCGGAAAGCCGCTTTGCGCGGCGATCTCGTCGTCATTCCAGACACGCAGGCTGCCCCAGCCCATCCGGGCCGGATCGTAATAATTGGCGAAGGAAAAATGGTGGCGGGCGTTGAGCCAGCCATGATCGGCGTGGCCGAGGCTGGAAAAAGGTCGTTTCTCGATCATCGGATTGCCCTTTCGTTGCGTGTTTCGTTGACACCGAGATAGGCGTTTGCGATAGAACCGAAATAGAAACATTGGAAAACTATCGTTTCGATTTTATGTCCAATCTACCCGATCTCGAAGCCTGGGCGATTTTCGCGAAAGTCGTCGAACTCCGGTCTTTCACGGCGGCGGCCGAGGACCTAGCTGTATCCAAGGCCACCGTATCCAAGGCCGTCACGCGCCTCGAAAAGTCGCTCGGCGTCCAGCTGCTCCATCGCAGCTCGCGCCATCTCTCGCTCACCGAAAGCGGCCGCGAACTGGCCGGGCGCGCCCAGCAATTGCTGAGTCTGGGCGAAGAAGCGGAGGATGCGGCGCGCGACGATGCGGCCAATCCGCGCGGCCTCGTGCGTCTCGCCGCGCCGATGAGCTTCGGCATCGCCCATGTCGGTGCGGTGCTGCCCGATTTTCTCGCGCGCTATCCCGAAATCTCGATCGACCTGCATCTGAGCGACGATGTCGTCGATATTATCGGCGGCGGCTTCGATGCGGCGCTGCGCATCGCCGCCCTCCCCGACAGCAGCCTCAAGGCCCGGCGCCTCGGCCCGATCGACCGCCATCTCGTCGCCTCTGCCTCCTATATAGAGCGTAAGGGCCGCCCAGCGCATCCAAGCGACCTCAAAGACCATGCCTGCCTCTGCTATGCCTATCTGCCCAATCCGGAGAGCTGGCGGTTTACCCATAAAAATGGCGAAGAGGCGCATGTCCGCCCCAGCGGGCCGCTGCGCGCGAACAATAGCGACGCGATGATGCCGGCGCTGATGGCCGGGCACGGGATCGCGCTCGTGCCCGATTTCATGCTCGCACAGCACGATCCGGAAGGCACATTGGTGACGCTACTGCCCGACTGGTCCCCCCCGCCCGTCGCGCTGCATCTCGTCACGCCGCCGGGCCGCGAACGCCCGGCGCGGGTGACCGTTCTGCTCGATTATCTGGCGGAACGGCTCGGCGGGTAACGCCCGGCGAACTGACGCGCACCGCTTCGGCCAAGCCCTATTGCCCGCATCTTGTCGCTGCCCGTCCATTCTGCGATCTAGGAATCGGGGGAACTGATCGTGCTGCGGCAAATCCGTTCGAAATTCGGCGAAATGCTCGCCTGGCTCGGCCCGACGGCGAAGTTACTGCTCGTCGCCGCCTTTTTCCTTGCACTCTTCGTATCGATATTAGGCTGGCAGACGCCGCTGGTGCGTGCCGCCGAACTCGCGCTTTTTAACCAGCGCTACCAGATGGCGATGGGCGTTTCCGAAACGGATGAGCGGATCGCCCTCGTCGCCTATACCGAGGAAACGGCAATGGAGACCGGGCGCCGATCGCCGGTCGATCGCAGCATGCTGGCGCGGGCCTTGCCCTCGATAGACGCCGCGCGCCCCCGCGCCGTCGTCATCGACATATTGTTGGACAGCCCCACCCAGGAAGACGAACAGTTGGTCGCGGCGCTCACCGCGATGCGAACGCCGACCTATGTTGCAATGCCGGGCGATCCCGACGATTTCGACCTTTCCTTTGAGCGTACGGAGTATCTCCAGTCGCTTTCCGATAGCCTGACGGGCAGCAATGTCGAATTCGCCGATCCGCGGCTGCGCATCGACAGCGACGGCGTCGTCAGGCGTTGGCCTGTCGCAGGTGAAATTCCTCTGATTGCCGATGCCGTCGTTCGCGAAGGCGATCCGTTCGCCGATTATGGCGGCCCGGTCCGCTATCGTACGCCGGCCTATGTCGACGGCACGGTTTTTCCGATGCTCGCCATCGATATGGTGGCGGACCCCGCCGTCGGGCCGCTTCTCGAAGAGTTTCTGGTTGGGCGGATTGTCTTGATCGGCACCGACTATTTCGACCTCAATCGCGTCGACGTGCCCTATATCGATCGGGCCACGGGAATGACGACCGCTTCCGGGCTTGAGGTCCAGGCGCATATGATCGCGCAGCGGCTCGACAATGTACGCTATGATGATCCGCCCGATTGGCTTGGCGGCCTGATGGTCATCATCGCCATGGCGTCCGCGATCATACTCGGCCTGTTCGTACAGGGTAAATGGCTGCATATCGCCGGCGTTATTGCCGTGCTCCTGATTTTGCTGGCGCTGCCTTTCGGCATTCAAATGATCGTACCCTTGCCAACCTACGGCCTTCCGGCTGCCGGTCCCGTTTTCGGCTGGGCGCTGATTATCCTGACGCTTGTCACCGTGCGCCGCTCGATTGCGTGGGAGCGCGGCCGCGTCGCGCAGTTCGCCCTCGCGCGCTACCTGCCGCCCGATATCGCCACCGAACTCCTGGCCCGGCCCTCCGATGCCGCATTAAGCGGCGACCGCCGCATGATCTTCACCGTATTTACCGACATGGAAGGGTTCAACGATCTGTGCCACCGCACCGATGCGGGAGATGTCGCGAGCCTGCTCAACGCATATCTCGAGACGCTCTCGGCCGTGGTGATCGACCATGGCGGGACCATCGACAAATATGTCGGCGACGCGCTCGTCGCCATCTGGGGCGCGCCGATCGCGCGCGACGATGACGGCTTGCGCGCCTATCGCGCCGCGATCGCGCTCCAACAGGCCGGCGAAGCCTTTCGCACCGATCCGCAATGGGCCGAGTACAAGGTGGGCCGCACGCGCGTCGGCATGCATTATGGCGAGGCGATCGTCGGCAATTTCGGCGGCAAGGACCGCATTCAATATACCGCACTCGGCGATACGATGAATGTGGCGGCGCGGCTCGAGGCGGCGAACAAGGAGCTCGGAACGAAAATCCTGGTGAGCGACGCCGCGATAGACCAGTTGCCCGGCAGCCAGTGCCGGACGATGGGATCGATATTTCTGCGCGGCCGATCGACGCCGGTCATCGTATTCGAACCGGTTCCCGACATGGATCCGGAGCATTTCGACCGGCTGGAGGCGCTTCATCGCCGGGCGATGGAGGGCGATCCCGCCGCCATAGACGCGCTGCGCCGGCTTGCGCCCGAAGACGAAGCGCTCGGGTCTTTCGTGGAGCGAATGAGCCGGATAATCGAACAGCGGCAGGGCGGAGATTAGCGCAGCAATGGCGCCAAAACGCGCATTTCCGCCGCGAAATCCGGGTGAGTCGAAAATGTCACAGGTCCGCGACTCGTGGAGTTAACTGGCCTTTAACCTTTTGCGTTCATACCTTCGATGGTTAATGAATTGCACCGAGCCGTTCGGGACGGCGTCTCGTTCGGTGCCACAACAAAGGGGTGACCTGATGCGTGTGTTGCTGATCGAAGACGAGCCTACCACGGCGAAGAGCATCGAAATGATGCTGACGACCGAAGGCTTCAACGTCTACACGACCGATCTGGGCGAAGAAGGCCTCGATCTGGGCAAGCTCTATGATTACGATATCATTCTGCTCGACCTGAACCTGCCGGACATGCACGGCTATGACGTGCTGAAGAAGCTGCGCCTTTCGAAGGTGCAGACGCCGGTCCTCATCCTTTCGGGCATCGCCGAAATGGATTCCAAGGTCCGCAGCTTCGGCTTCGGCGCCGACGATTATGTGACGAAGCCCTTCCACCGCGAAGAGCTGGTCGCCCGCATCCACGCCGTGGTGCGCCGCTCCAAGGGGCACAGCCAGTCGGTCATCAAGACGGGCAAGCTCGCCGTCAATCTCGACGCCAAGACCGTCGAAGTGGACAGCAACCGTGTTCACCTCACCGGTAAAGAGTATGCGATGCTCGAACTGCTGAGCCTCCGCAAGGGCACGACGCTCACCAAGGAAATGTTCCTGAACCACCTTTACGGCGGCATGGACGAGCCGGAACTCAAGATCATCGACGTCTTCATCTGCAAGCTCAGGAAGAAGCTCAGCCTTGCTTCGGGCGGCGAAAACTACATCGAAACCGTCTGGGGCCGCGGCTACGTGCTGCGCGACCCGGTCGAGGAAGAACAGGCCCAGGTCGCGTAAGGCGGTCGCCTGAGCCAAGACAGGGAGCGGGGTTTCCAAATCCCGGCAATAGGGGCGAGGCCGCGGCAGGACACTGCCGCGGCCTCTTTCTTTGCGTTTGGGGCCTTGGCACGAAACTGCCGCGGCCTCTTTCTTTGCGCCGCGTGAACAACCCCTGCTCTGGTCTGCGCCCCGCCCCCGGCCTAGGATGCCGGCATGGCGTCCGAAGCCCCTTCCACCGGCACCGCGCCGATCGCCGATCGCGCGACCCGTACGCGCCGCGCGATCATGGACGCAGCCGCCAAACTTTTCGCCGACAAGGGATTCAAGGCCACCGGCGTGCGGGACATAGCGGCGGCGGCCGGCGTCAACCAGGCGCTGGTATCCTATCATTTCGGCGGCAAGGGCGCGCTGTATCACGACATCCTTTCCGAAGCGGTCGACCATGCTGCCCAGCTCGCCGGAGAAGCGGATCTCGATAGCGCCGACTATCCCGAACGCGAGCTCGTCCGCATCTTCGCCGCTGCCATGGCGAGCCGCCCGCATCTCGGCCCGATGATCCTGCGCGAGCAACTGGACCCGGAGCAATTGCTCCGGCCGGAATCGCTGACCAAGATGCTCGGTTTCATGGCGCTGACCGAGGCGGTGCTCGCGCATATTCCGTTGCGCGAAGAGGCGCGCCGCTACGACCCGCAGATCGTCCATCTCACCATTGTCGGTCCGCTCATCCACTTTCTCATCGCGACCCGGGTCCGCGAGGCGGCCGCGCAGAAAGCCGCACGGCCGGTATCGCTGCCGACCCTAGACGAGTTCGTCGAGACGCTGGGCGACATGCTCTCCCACGCGTTGCGGCCGACTTAGCGGGAGACAAAATTAAACACTTGCTTAAATTGAGCCATGGTGTATTAAAACGGCGATACACCAAGGAGAGATGTCATGATGAAGCCGTTCCTGTTTTGCGCCGTATCGCTGATGGCCGTCGCGCAGCCATTGCCCGCCCTCGCCCAGCCCGCTGAGGAGACCCGTCCGATGAACGAGACCGACGAAGCCCATGCGATTCTTGAGGCGCTCGCCGAGGATTATCGCACCGATCCGATGGCGATCAGCGACACGTTCGGCATCAAGCTCGGCGAAGACTGGTGGACGATCGCCGTCGAGCGTACGGAAGAGGCCTATAATCCGGAAGCCACACCGCACCTGACCTTCCACCGCTTCGGACCGCATAATGTCACGCTGACGCGCGCCGCGCCGGCCGAGCCGACCTGGTATTTCGAGATTGCGGACATCGGCGTGTTGCGTCTGATCGCGAGCGGCGACGTGAATGCGGGTACGGCCGCCATGCAATCCTTCGGATCGGATCAGGTCGGCGTCGAGACGCGCACGATGGACGGGTTCGACATGGATTCCGGCGTGCAGAGCCGATACTATATCGCACTGTCGCATTTCTTCACGACGGGGACGCACGGCACGACCGAAGTCACGCGCTTCGGCCGGGACAATGCGTTGGAGACGCACGGAGCGCAGGCTACCGCCCTGCATATGCTGAAGGCCGTCCGGATTCTGCATTTCAGCATCGCGAGCGGCGAAGTTGCCAATGACGACGAGCGGCTGGAATTCAGCCAGGTCCCCAACCTTTTCATCGTCACCCATGGCCGGGGGACATTGGAGACCGACGAGGGCATAATCGCGCTCGAACCGGGCATGAGCGTCTTCGTGCCGCATTACGCTAAGCACGTCGTGCGCAGCGAGGGCGATGTACCGCTGGAAGGTATCGTCATCCTCTATGGCGACAATTCGGATTTCGCCTTCGGCACGTCCTTCCCCGAATATCTGGAAGCGCAAGCCGAATTTCACGGCAGCTATCCGTTCAGGCGACCACAGAACTAGCCGAGACCGGCGCAGCGGCGCGGCCTCTTGCCGTCGGGAAAGCGTCGGTCCGCCTAGAGCCGCGCCCGCCTCAGCCGCAGCGCATTGCCGATCACCGAGACCGAGGACAGGCTCATCGCGGCCGCCGCGATCATCGGGCTGAGCAGCAGGCCGAAGACCGGGTAGAGCACGCCGGCGGCGACCGGCACGCCGAGCGTGTTGTACACGAACGCGAAGAACAGGTTCTGGCGGATGTTGCGCATCGTCAGCCGCGAAAGCCGCCGCGCCTTGGCGATGCCGGCGAGATCGCCTTTCACCAGCGTGATGCCGGCACTTTCCATCGCGACATCGGTGCCGGTGCCCATCGCCACGCCGATATCGGCGGCGGCGAGCGCGGGCGCGTCGTTGATCCCGTCGCCGGCCATCGCGACGGTGCGCCCTTCGGCCTTCAGCTCGCTAACGATCCGGTGTTTGTCTTCGGGCGAGACGTTGGCGCGGACCTCGTCGATGCCGACCTGGCGCGCGACGGCCCGCGCCGTGCCCTCGGCGTCGCCGGTCAGCATGACGACGCGGATCCCGTCTTCGTGAAGGCGAGCGATCGCGCCCGCGCTCGTCTCCTTGATCGGATCTGCGACGGCGACCATGCCGGCGGGCTTACCGTCGAGCGCGACGAACATCACCGTCCGGCCGGCTTCGCGGCCGTTGCCGGCCCGCGCGGTTAGCCCGTCGTCACGCGCACCGGCGCGCTCCATCATCTTCTCGTTGCCGATGGCGACGGCCCGGCCCAAGACGCCGGCCTCGACGCCTTCGCCCGTGACCGAGGCGAAATCTTCGGCCGCGGCAAGATCGAGTCCGCGCTCTTTCGCGCCGTCGACGATCGCTGCGGCGAGCGGATGTTCGCTGGCGCGCTCGACCGATGCGACGAGGCCTAGCAGTTCGTCCTCGTCCACGCCCGGTACGGCCTCCACCGCGACGAGCCTCGGCTTGCCCTCGGTCAGCGTGCCGGTCTTGTCGACGACGACGGTATCGATCTTCTCGAAAGTCTCGAGCGCCTCGGCATTCTTGATCAGGATGCCGTTCTGCGCGCCCTTGCCGGTGCCGACCATGATCGACATCGGCGTCGCGAGCCCGAGCGCGCAGGGACAGGCGATGATCAGCACCGCGATCGCGTTGACGAGCGCATAGGCCATCGCCGGCTCGGGGCCGATCAGCGCCCAGACGATGAAGGTGAGAACCGCGATGCCGACAACGGCCGGGACGAACCAGCTCGCGACGAGATCCGCGAGCCGCTGGATCGGCGCGCGGCTGCGCTGGGCCTCGGCGACCATCTGGACGATCTTGGCGAGCAGGGTGTCCGCGCCGATCCGCTCGGCGGTCATGACGAAGCTGCCGGTCTGGTTGACGGTGCCGCCGGTGACGGCATCGCCCTCGGCCTTGGCGACCGGGATCGGCTCGCCGGTGACCATCGATTCATCGACATTGCTCGCGCCGCTCGCGACCGTGCCGTCGACCGGCACCTTGTCGCCGGGGCGCACGCGCAGGCGGTCGCCCTCGCGCACCGCGTCGAGCGGCACTTCCTCCTCCGCGCCGTCGTCGCCGATCCGCAGCGCGACGGGCGGCGCCAGTTCGAGCAGCGCGCGCAGCGCCCCCGATGTCTGCCCGCGCGCCTTGAGTTCGAGCACCTGCCCGAGCAGCACGAGCGTCGTGATGACGGCGGCCGCTTCGAAATAGACGCCGACCCGGCCCTCGGCGTCGCGAAAGGCCGGCGGGAAGATAGCGGGCGCGATCGTCGCGACGACGCTGAAGCCATAGGCGATGGCGACGCCGAGCCCGATCAGCGTGAACATGTTGAGGTTGAGCGTGCGGACGGACTGGACGGCGCGGACGAAGAAGGGCCAGGCGCCCCAGAGCACGACCGGGCTGGCCAGCGCCAGCTCGATCCACGGCGCCAGCTGCGGCGCGACCAGCCCGTCGAACGGCCGGCCCGGCAGCATCGCGCCCATGACATAGACGACGAGCGGCGCGGTGAAGAGCGCGCTGACCCAGAAGCGCCGGCGCATGTCGAGATATTCGGGATCGGGGCCATCCTCGAGCGAAATCGTCTCCGGCTCCAGCGCCATGCCGCAGATCGGGCAGCTCCCCGGCCCGACCTGGCGGATCTCGGGATGCATCGGACAGGTGTAGATCGTACCGGGCGGAAGGTCGGCGGGGGCGGCTGGCGCCCGGTTGCCGTGGTCGTGATGGCAGCACTGGTCGTTCATCGCTTTCCCCACTAGCCTCTTGATACTATACTGGGGGTAGGTATATGAGTCGTCAAGCCGCGGTTAGGAGGAGGTTGGCATGAGCGAAAAATTTTCTGACGAGATCAAGCGCATGCACCGCATCGAGGGCCAGGCGCGCGGAATCGCCAGGATGATGGAGGAGGAGCGTTACTGCATCGACATCCTCCAGCAGATAAGTGCGATGGAATCGGCGCTAAAATCGGCCAAAGCCAAGGTGCTCGCCAAGCATGCCGACCATTGCGTTGCCGAGGCGATCGAAAGCGGCGACGCCGCCGAGCAAAAAGAGAAATTCGCCGAGCTCATCGATTTGTTTGGGAAAGTGAACCGCTAGCACCATGACTTCGACGATCGACCGCCGCGCGCTGCTTTCGGGCGCGCTTGCCCTGTCGGGCGGCTTGGCCGCCTCGAACCTGCTGCCCGGTTGGGCGCGGGCGCAGGACCATGTCCATCATCGCCCTATGGCGGCGGCCAGCCCGGGCGTCCTCAGCGGCGAGCGGATTGCGCTCAGCATCGGCGAGACGCCGTTCACCGTGGGCGGCCGCACGGGCCATGCGATCACCGTCAACGGGACGCTCCCCGCGCCGCTGATCCGCCTGCGTGAGGGGCAGAATGTCCGGATCGACGTGACCAACCATCTCGACGAAGACAGCTCGATCCATTGGCACGGCATCCTCCTGCCCTTTCAGATGGACGGCGTGCCCGGAATCTCCTTCCCCGGCATCCGGCCGCATGAGACCTTCACCTACGAATTCCCTATCCGCCAGGCCGGCACCTATTGGTATCACAGCCATTCGGGGCTGCAGGAGGCGATGGGCCATTACGGCCCGATCGTCATCGATCCAGCCGGCCCCGATCCGGTCGCCTATGATCGCGAGCATATCCTCGTGCTGTCCGACTGGAGCTTCATGCACCCGCACCGGATCATGACGCGGCTGAAGCAGAGCCCCGACTATTTCAACCGGCAGCAGAACACTCTGTTCGACGGGCGGCAGATGAGCGCGGCGCAGCGCCTGCAATGGGGCGGGATGCGGATGATGCCGTCGGACATCGCGGATGTGACGGGCGCGACCTATACCTATCTCGTCAACGGCCATGGGCCGCAGGAAAACTGGACCGGGCTGTTCGAGCCCGGCGAGCGCGTGCGCCTGCGGATCATCAACGCCTCGGCCATGTCGATCATGAATGTCCGCATTCCCGGCCTGCCGATGACGGTCGTCAATGCCGATGGGGAGAATGTGCGGCCAGTGACCGTGGACGAGTTCCAGATCGGCGTCGCCGAAACCTATGACGTGATCGTCACGCCGACCCAGCCCCAAGCCTATACGATTGTCAGCGAGAGCATCGACCGGTCCGGCATGGGCCGCGCGACGCTCGCGCCACGCCCCGGCATGGAGGCGGCGGTTCCGCCGCTGCGCGACCGCCCGACGCTGACCATGCGCGATATGGGCATGGGCGGTATGGCGATGGACGGCATGGATCATGCGGCCATGGGCCATGACATGGCCGGGATGGACCATGGATCGATGGACCATTCGATGCGCGACGGATCGGTCGCGCCCGGCGTCGAGCTCACCCCTGGCGTCGATATGATCGCGCCGATGCCGGTCGATCGCACCGGCGATCGCGGGCTCGGGCTCGACGATGTCCCGCACCGCGTGCTTGTTTACACCGATCTTGAGGCGCTCGCTCCCAATCCCGATCCGCGCCCGCCGAGCCGTGAGCTCCAGATCCACCTGACCGGCAATATGGAACGCTATATGTGGTCGTTCGACGGGCGGCGGTTTTCGGAACAGGTCGAGCCGATCCGCTTCGCGCGCGACGAGCGGGTGCGCGTCAAGCTCGTCAACGACACGATGATGACGCACCCGATTCACCTGCACGGCTTTTTCTTCGAGCTGGTGAACGGCCATCCGGGCCGCCATCCGCGCAAGCATACGGTGAATGTGCTGCCTGGCGGTTTCGTCCAGTTCGACCTGACCGCCGACGCACCCGGTGACTGGGCGTTTCACTGCCATTTGATGATGCACATGCATGCCGGCATGTTCAACGTCGTCACCGTCCGGCCGCTCGACGGAGACGCGGCGTGAAGACTGCCATCGCCGTAGCGGGCTTGCTCACCGCCAGCCCGGCTCTCGCCCAGCATCAGGGTCATGGCCAGGCCGCCGACCCGCATGCGCATCACGCGATGGAAACACAGGCCGAGCAGACACCCGAGCAACCGCCCGACGTGCATGTCAGTCATGACCTGACTGAGGGTACGGAGATCGTGCGCGAAACCGAGCAGATGACGCCGGAGGCAGTCGAGCCCGATCCGCACGCCGGCCATGGCGCGCCGGACGAACCCGATCCGCATGCGGGCCACCAGATGGACGAACCCGAGGCCAGCCATGACGGTCATGCAATGCCCGCCGACGATCCGCACGCCGGCCACGCGATGCCCGACACCGCAAGCGATACGGCCCTGCCCCAGTCCGGCCCGCCGCCCGAAGCGTTCAGCGGCCCGGCGCACGCCGCCGATACGATCTTTCCGCCAGCCGTCATGGCCGAGGCGCGCGATAATCTCCGCCGAGAGAATGGCGCGATGACCGTCGGGCTGTTTTCCGTGGATCGGCTCGAGGCGGCTATCGGCGATGGCGAGGACGAGTATGTCTGGGAGCTCAACGCGCGCTATGGCGGCGATATCGACCGGCTCTGGATCAAGTCCGAAGGCGAGGGCGCGTTCGGCGGATCGCTCGAAGAGGTCGAAATACAGGCGCTGTGGAGCCATGCGATCGGGCCGTTTTTCGATTTCCAGGCTGGCGTCCGCGCCGATTTTCGCGAGGGGCCGGACAGCGCCCATCTCGCGCTCGGCGTGCAAGGACTTGCGCCTTATATGTTCGAGGTCGATCTCGCCGCCTTTGTCTCCGACGATGGCGACGTCACCGCACGGATCGAGGCCGAGTATGACCAGCGGCTCACGCAGAGCCTGATCCTGCAGCCGCGCGTGGAGCTGAACCTCTCCGCGCAGGACATACCCGAACTCGGCGTCGGATCGGGGTTCAGCGATCTCGAGGCCGGACTGCGGCTGCGCTACGAGATCGTTCCCGAATTCGCGCCCTATATCGGCGTGGAATGGCAGCGCGCATTCGGCGACACCGCCGATTTCGCCCGCGCGGTCGGCGACGATCCGGACCGCTGGGTCTTCCTCGCCGGTGTCAAATTCCGGTTCTGACGATTATGGAGGCCCGATGATGACCGAAACGATCCTCTCCCGTCGCACCTTCCTCGCCGCGATACCGGCGACGCTCGTCGCCTGCTCGGCCGGCCCAGCCGGTTCGCAGACGTCGGCCAGCGCCGGGCTGCCGCCGATGCGCGTCCACAAGACGCCGACCTGCGGCTGCTGCAACGCGTGGATCGATCATTTGCGGGCCGACGGCTTCACCGTCGAAGGAATCGATGTGGCGGACACGACACCGATTGCCCGCCGGCTCGGCGTGCCCGACAGGCTGCGCTCATGCCATACCGCCGAGATCGGCGGTTATGCGGTCGAGGGCCATGTGCCCGCCGCAGACATTCGCCGGCTGCTCGACGAGCGGCCGGATGCCGCAGGTATCGCGGTGCCCGGCATGCCCATCGGCTCGCCGGGGATGGAGATGGGCAACCGGCGCGAACCCTATCAAGTCTTGCTGTTCCGGCGCGACGGCGCGACGCGCGTTTTCGCCAACCGCTAAACCCCGCCGCGTTTTATTCAGAATTTCGCTGACGCGAAATCGCCGCACCGGCCCGCTCCCCCTCCCGACCTCCCATTTGAGTGTACCCTGTTGGGAGGCCGGGAGGGGGAGTGGGCCGGTGCGGCGCTCGACCGACAGGTCGAGTCTGACAAACTACGCGTTCTTGATCGTCAGCCCGCCATCGACGGGGATTACCGCGCCGGTCAGGAAGCTCGCCGCAGGCAGGGCGCAGGACAGCGTCATATGCGCAACCTCTTCGGGGATGCCGTAACGGCGCATCGGCACCCGGCGCTTGGCGTAGATCGTCTTATGCTCTTCGGGGATCGCATCGGTGATTCCGGTGCGGATCGGGCCCGGGCAAATGCAGTTCACGGTAATGCCCTCCCGCCCCAGATCCACCGCTAGCCCGCGCGTCAGGCCGATCACGCCGTGTTTGGCGGCGACATAAGGACTGTTGCCCGGCGTCGCGCCCAGTCCTTCGGTCGAGGCGATATTGACGATGCGGGGGCTGTCCGACTGGCTCAGATGCGGCAGCGCGGCACGGATCATCCGCTGATGCGCGGTGAGCATGACTTCGAGCGTCGGGCCCCAGCTGTCCTCGTAGCTCTCTTCGCCGATATCGGCCGGAATCGCGAAACCGGCATTGTTGACGAGGATATCGATGCCGCCGAACCGCTCCGCCGCCGCGCCGACGACGCGCGCGATGGCATCCGGGTCCGACACATCGAGCGCCCATGCCGCAGCCTCGCCGGAAACCTCCGCCGCAGCAATCTCGTCCACCACCGCGTTACAGGCCTCCTGCCGGAGATCGGTAACGGAAACCTTCGCGCCTTCGGCGGCGAAGAGATGCGCCGTCGCCCGCCCCATGCCGCTCGCCGCGCCGGTTATGATGGCGACCTTGCCGGCGATCGACCGGCTCAATGGCTGATAGGGTTCCACATCCTTCTCCGATTTGCGCGGCGCTCAACCGCCTAGCGTGCCTTCGCGCGAGCGCTGCGTGACCTGCTCGTACAGATCGTCGCCCCAGCCCGCGGCCTTTTCGCCGAACAGGAAATCGGGCGGCACGACTTCCGGCCCCTCGCCCGGCGGCAAGGGCGGCGTATAATAGCCGAGCGCGTAGCTGCCCATGGCATAGCCGAGCAGCGCCTGGAGTTCGGGATCGAAATCCTTGGCGATCTCAGGCGGGCAGGAGAGATATTGATTCTCCTCCTGCCGCAGCCAGCCGAGCGCATAGGTGATGTTGAGGCCCATCCGGTCGGCGCCGGATGTATTCGCCCCGCCGCCATGAATGACGCTGCCCGAATAGACGAGCACCGAACCCGCCTTCATCTCGGCCCAAGTCAGTTCGTCTTCCGTCGGCAGCCGCGTATCGTCTTCCCAGAGATTGCTTCCTGGGGCGACCTGTGTCGCGCCGTTTTCGAATGTGAAATCGGTGACGGCCCAGATCGTGTTAAGCTGCGGTTCGATCACACGCTGCAGATAGCCGCCCCAGGCGAGCCGGTCGCGATGGAGCGGTTGGACGCCCTGCCCGTCGCGGATGCGGATAAGCTGGGTGAGATGGAGCTGGAAACGGTCGCAAAAGGGCAGCAGGAATTTCTCGCACGCGCCGAGGATGGTCGGGTTCGTGACGAGCTCCCGGCAGGCCGCCGAGCGCGCGACCAGCGCACCGGTGCGCGTCGTCTTGCGCCCGGTAAAATCGTCGCGCCCGAGTTCGGTCGCTTCGACATAGGGCATGATCTCGCCGGTCAGCCGGTCCAGCTGATCGCCCTGCATCAGCTTATCGACGATCACCGCGCCCTGCTCGGCGAGCAGTCGCGAAATCTCCTCCGGCGCGACATCGGCATCGACATGGGTGATTTGGGCCATGCTCACTCTCCTCTTGCAGCGTCCACCCTAACCCATATCGGCGTCGATCCAAGAGCCTGGCGCACCGGCACTTGCCGCGCCGGTTGAACAAACCGGGGCGCTCGTGCATTGTTGCAGTACAGCATGTCAAAAAGCTTCTTCGACGAGATTTGGGGTCACAGCCGGGGGCGCACGCCGCGGCCCGGTTTCGAGTCCATCGCCCGCTGGATCCGCGAAACGCCGAAAAAGGAGCTGCGCCGGCGGCAGGATTCCGCCGAAGCCGCGTTCCGCCAGCTCGGCATCACCTTCAACGTCTATGGCGAGGAGGAACAGGCCGAGCGGATCATCCCGTTCGATATCATCCCGCGCGTCTTCACCGCCGAGGAATGGCAATCGCTGTCCGACGGGCTGGAGCAGCGGGTCACCGCGCTCAACATGTTCCTCGAGGACGTTTACGGCGAGCGGAAGATTCTCGCCGACGGTATCGTCCCGGACGATCTCGTCCTGTGCAATCCGGGCTTCACGCCTGTCGTCAACGGCCATCGCCCGCCGCACGGCGTCTATGCGCATATCTGCGGCATCGACATGGTGCGCACGGGGCCGGACGAATTTCTCGTCCTCGAAGACAATGCGCGCACGCCGTCCGGCGTCTCCTATATGCTCGAAAATCGCGAGGCGATGCTGCGGCTCTGCCCGGAACTGTTCGAGGCGTTCGAAGTCGAACCCGTGGACGGCTATACCGATGCGCTGCGTGCGATGATGCAGGCGGTCGCGCCGGAAAGCGCGCCGGGCGAGCCGTGCTGCGTGCTGTTAACGCCCGGCCATTTCAACAGCGCCTTTTACGAGCACAGCTTCCTCGCCGACAATGTCGGGATCGAACTGGTCGAGGCGGCCGACCTCGTCGTCGACGACGATATCGTCTGGATGCGGACCATCGAGGGGCGCAAGCGCGTCGACGTCATCTATCGTCGCATCGACGACGATTTTCTCGATCCGCTGATCTTCCGCCCCGATTCCATGCTCGGCGTACCGGGGCTGATGGCCGCCTATTTCGCGGGCAATGTCACGCTGATCAACGCACCGGGCGGCGGGATATCGGACGACAAGGCGATCTATTCCTACATGCCGGAAATCGTGAAATATTATTCGGGCGAGGACGCCAAGCTCCCCAATGTCGAGACCTGGCGCTGCCGCGAAGCCGATGCGCTCCAATATACGCTCGACAATCTCGCCGATCTGGTCGTCAAGAAAGTCGACGGATCAGGCGGCTACGGCATGCTCGTCGGGCCGACCTCGACGAGCGAGGAGATCGAGGAATTCCGCGCGGCGCTGATCGATAATCCCGACGGCTATATCGCGCAGCCGACGCTCGACCTTTCGACCGTCCCCACGCTGACGGAGAAGGGGGCGAAGGGCCGCCATGTCGATTTCCGGCCGTTCGTCCTGTCCGACGGGCAAAAAGTGACGACGGTGCCCGGCGGGCTGACGCGCGTGGCGCTCAGGGAAGGCTCGCTCGTCGTCAATTCGAGCCAGGGCGGCGGCACGAAAGACAGCTTGGTCCTGCGCCCGCAAAGCGAGCAGCCCGGCTGATGCTCGCCCGGACCGCCTCCCAACTCTACTGGATCGGCCGCTATATGGAGCGCGCCGAATTCACCGCGCGCCTGATCGAGGCGACGGTCCGGCTCGATGCGCTGTCCGCCCGGCCCGCCGGCGAAGGCGCCTGGTCGAGCGCGCTCGCGGTCGCCGCGGCGAGCCATGATTTCGGTCAGACGGGCGAGACGATCACGCCGAACAACGTCGCCAACTATCTGACCTTTTCCGAGGACAATCCGAGCTCGATCCGCAATTGCCTCTACAATGCCCGGATGAACGCGCGCGCCGTGCGCACCGCGCTGACCCGGGAGGGCTGGGAATCGATCAACCGGGCCTGGCTCAATATCGACGGGCGCAGCGCTGTGGGGAGCGCGCAGGGGACGATCAATCTGATCGAAGCGCTGATCGCCGAGAATCGCGGTTTCGAAGGCGCGCTCCACCGCATGTTGCGCAGGGAAAGCTATTTCTTCCTGATGCTCGGCGAAAATATCGAGCGGACCGACAACACGGCCCGGCTCATCGACGTCAAATACCACATCATCCTGCCGGAGGGCGAAGAGGTGGGCGGTCTCGTCGACCGCGACCAATGGGGCACGATCCTCCAGACCGTCTCGGCGAACACGGCCTTCCGCTGGCTCTACCGGGACGGGCTCTCGCCGCGCAACGTCGTAGAGATGCTCATCCTGCGCCGCGAATTGCCGCGCTCGATCGCCGCGACCGTCGACGATACGGTCGAACTGCTCGGCGAGCTCGGCAAATTGACCGGCTATCAGGGCGAGGCGGATCGCATGGCGCGGCTTCGCCAGCGGCGCATCGCCGCCACCACGATCCGCGATATTATCGGTGGCGGCCTGCACGAATATCTGCAGGCCCTTATCGAGGAAAACCGCCTGCTGAGCCAGGCCATCACCAAGCAGTTCCGGTTCGACTAGGGGCGCCGCGCAGATGCATCTCACCATCGATCATCGCACCGAGTACGCGTTCAGCGAACCGCAGCGCCGGCTCGTCCAGCTCTTGCGGATGACGCCGCCAAACTTCGCCGCGCAGACCGTGATGAACTGGCATATCGACGTCGATTGCGACGCGCGGCTGCGCAGCCACCGCGACGGTTTCGGCAATCACGTCACCATGCTCTATATTGACGGACCGGTGCAGAATGTCGCGCTCTCGGTATCGGGCGAGGTGCTGACTTCGGACCGGTCGGGCGTGGTCGAGGATGCGCCGGAGCCCCTGCCTGCAAAAGCCTTTCTCCGCTCTACCGAGCTCAGCAAGGCCGACAGCGCAATCCGGAAATTCGCGGCCGATATCGAAGCGAGGAAATCCGACCCGCTCGAGCGGATGCACCTGCTGATGCAGCGGCTGCTCGAGGAAATCCGCTTCGAGCCGACGCTCGATGCCGTCGAACGCGACGCAGCCACCGCCTTCGCCGCCAACAAGGGCGTGTGCCAGGATCATGCGCATATCTTCTGCGCCGCGGCGCGGGCCATGGGGACGCCCGCCCGTTACATCTCGGGCCATCTCTATCGCCGCGACGGCGCGGAAAATCAGGAAGCCAGCCATGCCTGGGCCGAGGCCCATCTGCCCGATATCGGCTGGACGGGCTTCGATCCGGCGAACGGCATCGGGCCGGACGACGCCTATGTGCGCCTCGCCTGCGGGCTCGACTATCGCGATGCCGCGCCGGTCGCCGGTCGCCGCGTAGGCGGCGGCAACGAGGAACTCGCGGTCAATGTCCGCGTGACCCAGGCGCAGGCGCAAAGCCAGAATTGACGCCGAACGCGCCGCGCGCCGATCCACATCTCGACGCAGATACAGTCTATCCGCCGCCGATCTTCCCCGCTAACCGCTATTCGCTGAAAATTTGCCGCGGATTCGCATGACCTATTGCCTCGGAATGTTGCTGAAAGACGGGTTGGTGATGATCGCCGACACGCGCACCAATGCCGGTGTCGACAACATCTCCTCCTACAAGAAGCTCCATATCCTCGAGCAGAGCGACGAGCGTACGATCATCGCCTGTACGGCGGGCAATCTCTCGGTCACGCAATCGGCCTTCGCCCTGCTCGCCGAAGGCCTGGAGGAAGAGGACGACAGCGACGGACCGCGTTTCCTTTCCGGCATGTCGAACATGCATCGCGTGGCGGGCCTGATCGGCGAGGCGCTGCAGATCTCGCGCGAGGAGATCAAGGAGACGGCGGGCGAGGACAGCCAGTACAGCTTTTCCGGCTCGATGCTGCTCGGCGGACGGTTCAAGGGCCGTCCCTTGCGGCTCTATCACATCTACAAGGAAGGCAATTTCATCAGCTGCCAGCCGGACCGGCCGTTCATGCAGATCGGCGAAACCAAATATGGGAAGCCGATCCTCGATCGCGCGCTCGAATATGAAACGCCGCTCGACGATGCGGTGAAAACCGGGCTCGTGTCCTTCGATTCCACGATGCGCTCCAACCTAAGCGTCGGGCGCCCGCTAGACCTCGCGATCCTGCCCGCAGACGAGAGCGAGCCCGCGCATTTCCGCCGGATCGAGGAGACCGACGACTATTTCAACATGCTGTCGTCGCAATGGGCCATCGCGCTCGCCGAAGCGCGCGCCGCGATTCCGATGCCGCCTTTCATGAAAGCGGACAACTAGGAGAAGGGCATCTTTCAAACACGCCGTCAGCCCTGAGCTTGTCGAAGGGCGTCTATCGGCCGGAGAAGCGTCCTTCGACAGGCTCAGGGCTAACGGAGTAGCTGGATCATGTGTGGGGCCTATTCCTTTCAAACAGGTGATCCCCCGTCATCCCAGCGAACGCTGGGATCTCAGGCGGATAGGCAGGGTGTTTGCGGCCGGAGATTCCAGCGTTCGCTGGAATGACGAGATGGGATGTGCGGATACATGCCCCGAACGGGATAGTCGCCATCACATATCTGAAGCAGATAGCTGCTTTTCCTCGCGTCAGGCACGCTATTCGGTGCGCGCGAATATCCTGGCGTCGGTCGTGCTGGGCGCGCCCTTTTTCGCGCGATCTGGTCCGTCCGGATCGAACGGCACCCAGCCGTTGGGCGTAAGCCGTTCGAGCGGCTTGTAGCGCGTCTTGTAGCGCATGCGCGGCGCGCCCTCGACCCAATAGCCGAGATAGACATAGGGCAACCCGGCCTTCGCCGCATGCACGATATGATCGAGGATGATGGTGTTGCCGAGGCCCTTGCGCTCGGCATGGTCGGGATCGAAGAAGCTGTAGATCATCGACAGCCCGTCCGACTGCCGGTCGGTCAGGCAGGCGCCGACCAGCCGCCCGGGACGGCCGCCCTCGCCCGGCTCGCGATATTCGATCATATAGGTATCGACCGGGGTCTGCTCGACCATGTCGGCGAAATCCATTTCGTCCATCTCGTGCATACCGCCATCGGGATGGCGAACCTTGAGATAACGGCGCAGCAGCGCGAACTGCTCTTCCGTCGTCCAGGCCTCGCAGGCATTGACGACGAGATCGCCGTTGCGGCGGAGCAGGCGGCGCTGGCTCGCATTGGGCTTGAACTGCGATGCGGCCACGCGCACCGAGATACAGGCTTGGCATCCCACGCAGCTCGGCCGATAGGCGACCGACTGGCTGCGCCGGAAGCCGATCCGCCCGAGCGCTTCGTTGAGCTCCGCGGCGTGCGGACCGCGCAGTTCGGTGAACACCTTCCGCTCCATGCGGCCCTTGAGATAGGGGCACGGACTGGGCGCCGTCACAAAAAATCGCGGGAATCGAAAAGGTGCGCTCACCAAAAAACCGCCTTCGCATCGGTCGTTGCTGTTTGACGTATTTATGACTGCGCAGCGGGAGGTTGGGAAGGCCGTTTACCCTAAAAAAGAGTTAAAACGGGCCGAGGCGGCAATTTCTTGTGAAGATTAACCATGCCGATTGACCGCGTTTGTGGATAACCATTTTAACCGTCCCGATTTGGTCCGTAACCGCGTGCGCGCAATCGGCAGGCACGGTCAGGCCGGGACCGACTCGGCGGGCAGGAAACCGGTGCGAATCGCAAAATCGATTTGCCGCCGCATCAGCGCATGATCGGCAACGGGACCGCTCACGCCGGTCAGTTCGACGATGTTATCCTGTAAAAACAGGGGATTACGCTGGAAGTAGCTCGTGTAGAGTGCGGCGACGCGGCGATGGAAACGCTGTTCGAGCGGCGAGAGCGCCGCCGGGTCGAAAGCTTCCGGCGACACCTGTTCGGGGTTCGAGAATTGCGGATAGTCGCGCACCAGCGCGAAGAAGTCGGCAACCGGCATCGGCGCCCCGGCGACGAGGTGAAAGGTCCGCCCGGCCGCCTCCTCGATCCGCTCCGCAATGGTTACGATACCGTTGACGGCATGATCGAGCGGCACGAAGTTCAGCGTCGCATCGGGGGTCGACGGGATCGTCCGGATCCGGCCCTCGGCGAGCAGCTTGAACGCCATATAGATCGTGTCGAAACCGGCGATCACGCCGTCATGCGCGCGGCCGACCACGATGCTCGGGCGTGCGATGGCGGCAGTCACTCCGTCCGCCATCGCCTGCCGCACCTGTGCCTCGGCCGAAAATTTGCTCGCCTCATAGGGGTTGGAGAAACGCTCGGGCCGGGCCGCGTCATCCTCGGCGATTTCGCCGTCGCGCGTCCCGCAGACATAGGCGGTGCTGACCTGCAGCAGCGCGGCCGGCGTGCCGGGGCGGGCGCGGGCGAGATCGAGGATATGACCGGTGCCGCGGATGTTCACAGCCTCGTAGATAGTTTCGTCGGCGTCGAACTGCACGATCGCGGCGCAATGGACGATGCAGTCGACCTGCGCGGCCAGCCGTGCATAGGCGTCCGGCGTCAGCCCGAGCTGTGGGTGACGGACATCGCCCTGCAGCAGGTGGATGTCGCCGGGTGCAGGCGGATCGCCGGTCCAGTCTTCGGTCGGCCTACGCTTCCGGTCGCCATGCATGACGAAGCGGTTCTTGCGGACGAGGCCGATGACGCGATGGCCTTTGTCGGCCAGCGCGGCCGAAATCTCGCCGCCGAGCAGCCCTGCGGCTCCGGTAACCAGATAGCAGCTCAACTCAGCAGCAGCCCGAAACCGCGTCGCTGGCCGGCGCCGCATCATAGGGCATCAGGTCGCCGCAGCCCGGGAAGATCCCATAATGGGTCGAGAAATCGCCGAAAAATTCGAAATGCTCGGCAAAGCGCGTCTCCGCCAGCATCCGCCAGGTATTGCCGCACACGGCGAACATGCGGCCCTTTTCGATGACATGATGCCCGTCCAGCATGAAGGCACGCTCATGGCCGGGGATTGTCCCCTTGTAACGGACTGCCTGCCCATAATCTTCGCAAGCCGGCTCCAATCCGTCGAGCTTGAACAGACGATAGGTAGCCGAGAAGAAACGGATGCCGGCCACTTTCTCCGCGACCGCCGGATCACCGATCGCCAGCGGCCGGTCGGTCACGAGGCGCGGATCGCGAAAGCCGGCTTCCTTCGCCAGCCTGTCGAAATCGCCCCAATAGAGAGCGCCCGACAGGCACTCGCCATGCAGCACGGGATCGGCGCGCAGCGGCGCGGGCACCCGGCGTTCGGCATAAACATCCGAAAAATAGAATTCGCCGCCGGGCTTCAGCAACGCATGCGCATCGCGGAACACCTTGGCCTTGTCGGCGACGAGGTTGATCACGCAGTTGGAGACGATGATGTCGAAACTCGCCGGTTCGAGGCCCAGCGTATCGAGCTGCTCGATATCGCCCTCGACGAATTCGACATTGCGATAGCCGAACCGCTCGGCATGCCAATCGAGATGCTCGCGCGCGACGGCGAGTTGTTCGGGCGTCGTATCGACGCCGACGACGCTGCCTTCGGGCCCGGCGAGCTGCGCCAGCAGATAGGCGTCCTGCCCCGAACCGCTGCCGAGATCGAGGATGCGCATGCCCTCCGCCGCTTCGGGCGCGATCAGCCCGCAGCCATAATAGCGCGCCTTCACATCGGGATGGACGTTGGCCAGGGCTTCGAGAATTTCCGGCGCCGGCGCCTCGATAGTGCAGCAGGCGTCGGTTTTCAGATCGGCGGAGCCCTGCAGCACCTGTCCGTAATAGTCGCGGCTATTCTCGATGTTCAAAGCGTGTCTCCGGCGGGAATGTCTGTGGAAAAGGTTTCGGAACAGGCTGCGGATCGGTTACACAAACGCACCGCGATTGTAACCTTTATCGCAACCTTCCCGAAAAGCCCGGTCGAGACATCGCGGCAACACGGCGCGACACACAGGGACGCGACAGAGACAGGGAACAGGCATCATGAAACGCACCCATGACGTAATCGTAATCGGCGCCGGCTCCGCGGGGCTCACGGCCGCCGGCGGCTGCGCCCAGTTCGGGCTGAAAGTCGCGCTCATCGAGAAAGGGCCGATGGGGGGCGATTGCCTGAACACCGGCTGCGTGCCCTCCAAGGCGCTGATCACGGCGGCACGGCGCGCGCAGGAAATGCGCGAGAACGCCAAATATGGCATCGCCGATGTCGAGCCGGAGATCGATTTCAAGGCCGTGCACGATCATGTGCAGGGCGCGATAGATGCGATCGCGGTCGACGATTCGCAGGAACGCTTCGAAGAAGAGTTCGGCGTCGAGGTCATTCGCGGCTATGCGAAGATGATCGACGGTTCGACGATCGAGGTGAACGGACAAACGCTGAAGGCGCCCCGTATCGTGCTCGCCATCGGTTCCAAGCCGTTCATCCCCCCGGTCGAGGGCATCGAGAGCGTCGATTATCTGACCAACGAAACGATCTTCGGCCTGACCGAACGCCCCGATCATCTGGCGATTATGGGCGGCGGCCCGATCGGCTGCGAGATGGCGCAAAGCTTCCGCCGCTTGGGCAGCAAGGTCACGATCGTCGAGCGCGGCCGGTTGATGGGCAAGGATGATCCCGAAGCCGCGAAGATCGTTGTCGACCGGTTCCGCGCCGAAGGCATGGACATTCGCGAAGAGACCAATGTCGTGAAGGTCGGCCAGAGCGACGGCGTCATCCGCGTCGAAACGGACAAGGGCGAGCCCATCGAGGCGAGCCACCTGCTCGTCGCGACGGGCCGCACCTGCGACTTTGCCGGTTTCGGCCTTGAAAATGGCGGGATCGCGTGGAGCCCGCGCGGTATCGAAGTCGATGCGCGCCGCCGCACGACCAACAAAAAGGTCTATGCGATCGGCGATTGCCGGGTCGGACCGCGCTTCACCCATGCCTCGGGCTATGAAGGCTCGCTCGTCATCCTGCAGATCGCGCTCGGCCTGTCGGGCAAGGCCGATTATTCCGCCCTGCCCTGGGTCACCTATAGCGATCCCGAGCTCGGCCATGTCGGCATGACCGAAGCGCAGGCGCGCGAGAAATATGGCGACGCCGTCGCGGTGACGAAGCAGGAATTCGCCGAGAATGACCGGGCGCGCGCGGAAAATGAATCCGAAGGCTTCCTGAAGATCATCCGCAAGGGCAAGAAGGTGCTCGGTGCGACCGCCGTCGGCCCGCATGCCGGCGAGCTGCTACTGCCCTGGAGCCTGGCGATCGGCGGCAAGGCCAACGCCTTTGCCATCGGCGGCGCGATCGTCCCCTATCCGACCCGTTCGGATATCTCGAAGCAGGCCGGTTTCGCGATCTGGGAGCCGACGATATTCGGTGGCCTCCCGAAACGATGGGCACGTTTCCGCGCCAAATATTTGCTTTAGCCGCGCCCGCACGTTTATGGGCACACCAACCAGACAGGATATCCCGCCATCGCTACCCAGCCGCTAGAAGACCCCTCGCCTTTCGAAATCGCCGATGCCGCGCCGCTCGATCCGGCCAAGTTCCGCGATCCCACGGTCACGGCCAAGGGCGAGCCGCGCGCGACGGTCTCGCTCGAAAAGCTGGAGACGCTGTGGTTCAACACGGGCACGCTCTGCAACCTCGCCTGCAAGAGCTGTTACATCGAAAGCTCGCCGACCAATGACGCGCTCGTCTATCTGACACTGGCCGAAGTCGAGACGTATCTCGACGAGATCGAACGCGAGGGGCTGGGCACGCGCGAGATCGGCTTTACCGGCGGCGAGCCTTTCATGAACCGCGACATGGTGCCAATGCTCGAAACCTGCCTTGCGCGCGGGTTCGAAGTGCTGGTGCTGACCAATGCGATGCGGCCGATGCGGCGCTTCGAAGAGGCGCTGCTCGACCTGAACGCGCGCCATGGCGACCGGATGACGTTCCGCGTCAGCCTCGATCATTACACGCGAGCCGTGCATGAGGCCGAACGCGGCCCCAATAGCTGGGACAAGGGCATGGCCGGTCTCCAATGGCTGTCCGACAACAGTTTTTCGATCGCCGTCGCCGGCCGCCATCTCGCGCATGAAGACGATGCGATGGCGCGCAAGGGCTATGCTGCGCTGTTCGCCGAGACCGGCATCCGGATCGACGCGGCGGACCCGGCGCAGCTCGTCCTGTTTCCCGAAATGGATGCGAGCGCGGATGTGCCCGAGATCACGACGGCCTGTTGGGGCATTCTCGATGTCGATCCGAAGAGCGTGATGTGCGCATCGAGCCGGATGGTGGTCAAACATAAAGGCGCGGCGCGGCCGATGGTCACCGCCTGCACGCTGCTCCCCTATGGCGACGACTTCCAGATGGGCGAAACGCTCGCCGAAGCCAGCCGCGACGTGTCGCTGAACCACCCCCATTGCGCCCGCTTCTGCGTCCTCGGTGGCGCGAGCTGCACGGCCTGAACCTCCTCTCCCCTTGCGGGAGAGGATATGGAGACTTGTGAGCGCAGCGAACTAGTCGGAATTGGAGAGGGGAAAGGCGCCGGGCGCGGCTCATCTATAGCAACGTCCGCCCTATCCCCCTCTCCCGCCAGGGGAGAGGGAATTATTGGCTTTTGAACACCCGCTTCCCGACCGCATCGAGCTTCGCCAGCATCGCCGGATCGCGCGCATCGGGCGCGGTGATGATCGAGATGTCGAGCACGGTATCCAGCGGATTGACAGGCCGCGTATCGGGCAGCGCCTTGGCGAATTCGACGACCGTGTGCGCGGCCCTGTCGGCATTGGCCGAGAGCGTCGCGAGAATGTCGTGCACCTCGACATGCTCCTCGCCGTCGCGCCAGCAATCGTAATCCGTCACCATCGCGACGAGCGCATAGGGCAGCTCCGCCTCGCGCGCGAGCTTGGCTTCGGGCATCGCCGTCATACCGATCACATCGCAGCCCCATGAGCGGTAGAGCTCGCTCTCCGCGCGCGAGGAGAATTGCGGACCCTCCATCGCGAGATAGGTCGCGCCGCGATGTACGTCGGCGCCCGCGGCTTTCGCCGCCGCCTCGGCCCGGTCCGAGAGGCTCGGGCAGACCGGATCGGCCATCGAGACATGCGCGACCAGCCCGGTGCTGAAAAAGCTCTTTTTGCGCGCGAAGGTCCGGTCGATGAACTGGTCGACGATCACGAAGTTGCCGGGCGGGAGATCCTCGCGCAGCGAGCCGACGGCGGAGAGCGACAGCATGTCCGTGCACCCGGCCCGCTTCAGCACATCGATATTGGCGCGGAAATTGAGGTCGCTCGGCGGGATGCGATGGCCCTTGCCGTGGCGCGGCAGGAAGACGAAGCGCTTGCCGGCAATCTCGCCAATCACAAGTTCGTCCGACGCGTCGCCCCAAGGGCTATCGACCCGAATCGACTGCGCATTTTCGAGCGCGTCCATCGCATAGAGCCCGGACCCGCCGATCACGCCGATCACCCATTCGCCTTCGTCCATTTTCGTCCCCTCCGTTTGTCGGCAACCCGGTGTCCGGGCACTAGTCCAGGAAAGCGAAACAGGCTAGGCGCGATTCAGCGGCTGTCGATTCAAACCCTTGGAGATGCTGATGAAACTCATTTCGCGCCTTGCCGGACTCTGCATGGCGATGATGGCGGTCTCCGCCGCGCCCGCTTCGGCGCAATCGAGCATCCTCGGCAACTGGCTGACCGAGGACAATCGCGCGATCATCGCGGTCGAGCGGTGCGGATCGAATATCTGCGGCCGGATCGCGCGCATTCTCGTCGATGTCGAAGAAGGGCAGCGCGACGTGAACAATCCCGATCCCAATCTACGCGACCGCCCGATCCAGGGCGTGCGCGTCCTCACCGGATTTCGCCGCGATGGCGGTCAGTATCGCCACGGCCAGATCTACGATCCGGAGAATGGCCGCAGCTACAATGCCCGGCTGCGCCTCAACCGCAACGGCACGCTGCGCGTGACCGGCTGCGTGCTCGGCGGCATCATCTGCCAGTCGCAGACCTGGACGCGGAGATAGTTTGTCAGACTCGACCTGGCGGTCGAGCGCGGCACCGGCCCGCTAGGAAAATTCTGACGAACTCTAACCCTCTACAACCTCCTGCTCGATGGTGCCGAACGTGGCATGGCCGTGTTCGTCTTCCATCCAGATGCGCACGGTATCGCCGTGCGAGAGGAACGGCGTCTTCATTTCGCCGTCGAGGATTTTCTCGACCATCCGGACTTCGGCCAGGCAGCTGTATCCGCGCCCGCCCTGGTCGATCGGCTTGCCGGGACCGCCATCCTCGTCGCGATTGGATACCGTGCCCGAACCGATAATCGATCCGGCGACGAGATTGCGCGTCTTGGCGAGATGCGCGACGAGCGTCCCGAAATCAAAGGTCATGTCCTCGCCCGCATCGGCGCGACCGAAGGGTTTGCCGTTCAAGTCCACCATCAGCGGCCCGTGCAGCTTGCCTTCTTTCCAGTTCGGCAACTCGTCCGGCGTCACGAAGACGGGCGAGAAGGCGCTCGCCGGCTTGGACTGAACGAAGCCGAAACCCTTGCCGAGTTCGGCCGGGATCAGGTTGCGTAAGGAAACATCGTTGACGAGGCCGACGAGCCGGATGCTGCCCAGCGCCTCCTCGCGACTGGCGCCCTGTGCCACGTCGCCGGTGACGACGACGATCTCGGCCTCGAGATCGCAGCCCCATTCCTCGTCGGGCAGGGGAATCGGATCGCGCGGCCCGATAAAGCCGTCCGATCCGCCCTGATACATCAGCGGGTCTTCCCAGAAACTGTCCGGAATCTCCGCCCCGCGCGCTTTGCGCACGAGGACAACGTGATTGACGTAGGCCGAGCCGTCCGCCCATTGATAGGCGCGCGGCAGCGGCGAGGCGGCTTCGCGCTCGTGAAACCGCTCCTTGGGGATCGCGTCGTGCGCGAGATCGGTGGCGAGATTTTCGAGCAGCGGCGCGCGGTCTTCCCACTCGTCGAGCGCGGCCTGCAAAGTCGGCGCGATATGCGATGCGTCCGCGCACCAGGCGAGATCATGGCTGACGACGACGAGCCTGCCGTCGCGGCCGCCCTTGAGCGATCCCAATTTCATCTGTGTCTCCTGATTTTTCGTTACCGGTCCATAACGGGCCAACGCATCCGCGTCCAAATCCGTTTCGCGCTATTCGAATATATCGGCGACGCCCTGTTCGAACACGCCCTCCTTCGCATTGCGCAGATTGAAATAGACCGCAGCGATCGCCGGATAGGTGATGACGAGCGTCAGTGCGCCGAGCAGCGACTGGGCCATCAGATAGGGTATCATACCGTCCAGCGAAGTTTCCGCCGGAGAGAACATCATCGCCGGCATGGTCGCCGCGCTGATCGTGCCGGACACCATCATCAGGACGACAAAATAGAGCAGCACCATCGCCAATATCTTCCAGCGATAGCCGCGCGTCAGCGACCAGCTGCGCCCGAGGCTCGCGAACACGCCGATCCGTTCCTCCATCGCGGCGGGCACGGCGGCGATCCAGACGACGACCAGAAACAGCAGGGCGGGAATGATGACGATCAGAAAGAGAAAGAAGATCGAGAAGACTGCGCCGAGCGCCGCGGCGTCGCCGCTCGCCATTCCGCCCATGACCCCGAATATGCCGAGCATCGGCAGTGCGACGATCGCGCCGGCCGCGAGATAATAGATGATCGTGATCCCGAGGACCGGGAAGAAATAGCGCAGCCCTTCCCTGATCGCCGCGCCGAAGTCGAGCCGGCCGCCGCGCAGGTCCGCCAGCACCACCGCCGTCATCGCGGCCTGCGCGGCCACCGCGGCGCAGATCGTGATTACCCAGCCGATGATCATCGCCGGACCGAAAAAGCTTAGAAAATCGCCGTCGAAAAAGCTTTGCGCGCCGACCATCAGCCCCATGCTCTGCATCGCGACGCCCGAATAGATGGCGTTGGGCACGCCCGCCAGCAGCACCGCGAGTATCGCGAGCACGAGGAGATTGCGGCCGATACTGCCGAACATGTCCGACACCGTCTTGCCGAAGCTGAACCGCGGCTGCTGGCCGGCTTCCGATTCCATATCGTCCTCCCGTATCGGCCGCGAACATTCCGGTAAGACGCGCGGAAAGTCCACTCTCGCCATGCTCCGGCGCGCGGGCTATGCAGGCCCATTCTCGCAAGGGGAACGAGTTCGCATGACGGCTGTGGCACCGCCGAGGGCAGAAGACGGCACGCAGAATTTCGATGCCGCCTATCGCGAACTGATCGAGAGCGAGCGCATCCAGACCGAGATGACGCGGTTCGAGATGCCCGAACGGAACCCGCCGCCCGACTGGCTCGTGAATTTCCTGCAATGGCTCGAAACGCTCGGCCCCTTCTGGCAGGCGCTGTTCTGGATCGCGGCCGTGGGGATCGGCGGGCTGATCCTTTTCAGTATAGGCCGCGCGCTCTACCGCCGTTTCACCGACCGGCCGGCTGGCGATGATGATGACGAAGAGACCGTCGAGACGTGGCGGCCCGAAACCCGGGCGGCGCAGGGCTTGCTCGGCGAAGCGGACGCTTTGGCGCAGCAGGGCCGCTATGCCGAGGCCGCGCATCTGCTGCTGTTCCGCAGCGTCGCCGATATCGAGGAACGGCTGCCCGATTTTCTCCGCCCCGCGCTGACCAGCCGGGACATCGCAAGGGCGCCTGCACTGCCCGCACCCGCCCGGTCCGCCTTTTCGTCCATTGCGCGCGTCGTCGAGCGCGGCATATTCGCGGCGCGCCCGGTCGACGAATCGGGCTGGCGCGAAGCGCGCTCCGCCTATGAGGAATTCGCCTTCGGGAAGAGCTGGACATGACCGAGACGGCATCACCCTTCAGCGCGAAAACGGTGATCCTGCTCGTGATCGCGGGTATTATCGGCTTTGGAGCGTTCCTGTTGCTGACCGCCTATGCGCCGGAGATCCGAAGCGGACGGGACGGGCGCGCGCACAGCCTCTCGACATCGGCCGTGGGATTTCGTGGCGTCTACACGCTGCTTGAGGAAACGGGCGCGGATGTCGGTTATATTCGGCAGGAAGACTCTTTTCCCGATGCCGGGCTGACGATCGTCACGCTGGAACAGATCAGCAATCGCGAGCGGGTATACGCCCTTACGGAAAATGGCTGGGGACCGCTGCTGATCATACTGCCGAAATGGGCGACCTTTCCGGTGCCAAACGAACGCGACCGCGTGCAGTGGCTGGATTCCGGCATCGGCGGGAGTGCAGCGCCGCTACTCTCCGATCTCGGACAATTCAGCGTTTCGACGAGCACGACCGACAGCGACACCCGGCTGCGGACCGGCCTGTCCCCGAGCCTTGCGCTTATGGCGCCGGAAAGCTTGCAAACGATATCGGGCGACGGCCTCATTCCAGTGATCCGGACTGACAAATCCGAGATCGTGCTCGGCCAGCTTGAAGATCGGCAGATCTACATCCTTGCCGACCCCGACCTGCTCAACAACCTGGCGCTCGCCGATACCGAAAGCGCGCGGGCCGCGCTGCAACTGCTCGGCGCGCTCAACGAGACGAACGGCCCCTATCGGTTCGAGCTGGTCGCCAACGGCTTTGGCGGCGCACGCAACCTGCTGACGCTCGCCTTCGAACCGCCCTTCCTTGCCTTGACGCTCTGCCTGCTCGCCGCCGCGCTGCTCGCCGCCTTCCAGGCGATCTACCGCTTCGGCCCGGAACTCAGACCCGGCCGCGCCATCGCCTTCGGCAAGCGCGCGCTTGTCGACAATAGCGCCGAACTGCTGCGTCTCGCCCGGCGCGAGCATCTGTCGAGCGAACGCTATGCCGCGATGGCGCGCGAGGCAGCCATCTCCGCGATCGGCAATCCGCGCGAACTCGAGGGCGAAGCGCTGGACCGCTGGCTCGACGGGCTGGGTCCCAAGACCATGCCGTCCTTTACATCGCTGGCCCGCGCCGCCGAACGCGCGACGGGCCGGCACGAGATACTTGCCGCCGCACAGGCGCTTTACGACTGGAGAAAGGCCGTCACCCATGAAGGTTGAAGACATCAAGCCGCTCGGCGAAAGCATTCGCGCCGAAATCGCCAAGGCGATCGTCGGGCAGGAAGAGATTGTCGATCATCTGCTGATCGCGCTCTTCTCTTCCGGCCATTGCCTGCTCGAAGGCCCGCCGGGCACGGCGAAGACCTTTCTCGCCCAATGCTTCTCGCGCGCGCTCGGCCTCGATTTCGGGCGCATCCAGTTCACGCCGGACCTGATGCCGAGCGATATCATCGGCGCCAACCTGTTCAACTTCCAGACCAGCGAGTTCAAGCTCACGCGCGGCCCGATCTTCTGCGAGCTGCTGCTTGCCGACGAGATCAACCGCACGCCGCCCAAGAGCCAGGCGGCCCTGCTCGAAGCGATGCAGGAACGCGCGGTGACGATCGACGGCGAGACGCATCGGCTGTCCGACCGTTTCATGGTGGTCGCGACGCAAAACCCGATCGAGCAACAGGGCGTCTATCCGCTACCCGAAGCGCAGCTCGACCGGTTTCTGTTCAAGCTCGCCGTCGGCTATCCGAGCGAGGAGGAAGAACAGAAGATCGTCGCCGTGCATGGCAGCCGGTTCGGCGCGCCCAAGGCGAGCGATTTCGAGATCGAATGCAAGGCGGACGGGGGTGCCATCGCGGCCGCCATCGAAGCGGCGGCCACGGTGAAGCTTGTGCCCGATATCACTAACTATATCGTCGCGCTGATCCGGGCGACGCGCGAAACCGCCGATCTCGACGCCGGGGCCAGTCCGCGTGCGGCGGCGATGCTCGCAAGCGCCGCGCGAGCCGCCGCCGCGCTGGACGGGCGCGACTATGTGATCCCCGACGATGTGAAGGCGCTGGCGCCTGCCGTGCTGCGCCATCGCGTAATCCTGTCCGCCGCCCCCGAGATCGACGGACGCGATGCCGACGGCATCGTGGCCAACCTGATCGAGCAGGTCGAGGCGCCGCGGTGACACTCGGCAACTCGTCTTTACAGATAGAGCGGTGTCTTAAGCCCTCCCCCTTGATGGGGGAGGGTTTGGGTGGGGGTGAACCATCGGCTTGGAACGGCGCGAACGGAGATATCACCCCACCCCTGACCCCTCCCCATCAAGGGGAGGGGAAGCTCGGTCATTGCTCGAAACGCAAAAAATCCAAGAAACACTCTATGGCGAGACGCACATGATCTATCCGACCGCCCGGTCCGTAATCCTGACCGCGCTCGGCGCGCCCGCTGCGCTTGTGATCGGCGTGGTCGTGCCGCAATATTGGTATCTCGGGCTGATCTGGATCGTGCTCATGGCGGCGCTGATCCTGCTCGACGCGGCGAGCGCAAAGCGGCGCGAACGGCTGGACATCGAGATCGACAAGCCCGCGACGATCGGCGTCGGCGCGCCGTTCATCGTCACGAGCCGGCTGCGGTTTCAGGACGGCGAGGGCGGGATCGACAGGCGCGGTTCGCCCGGACGGATCGAGGTCGCACTGAGCGTCGACGAAAAACTCGACGCGGGCGGCGGGCGGCGGGCCAGCGCCACCATGATCGACGGGCAGGCGGAGATCGATACGCGGTTCACGGCCAATCGGCGCGGCAACGCGATGATCGGCCATCTCTGGGCGCGCTGGACCGGGCCGCTCGGCCTCGCCTGGATCCAGAAGCGCGACTATTTCGGCGCGGAAATCCTCGTCACGCCCAATATCGGTATGATCCACGACAAGGGTATCCAGCTCTATCTGCGCGATGCCGCGCATGGCCTGATCGCCCAGCTCGACCGGGGCGACGGCACGGAATTCGATTCCATGACCGAGTTCCAGCCCGGCATGGACCGGCGCACGATCGACTGGAAGCAATCGGCGCGGCACACGGAATTGCTGGCCAAGGAATATCGTACCGAGCGCAACAACCATATCGTGTTCGCGCTCGATAGCGGACGGACCATGTGCGAGCCGATCGCCGGCCTGCCCCGTATCGACCGGGCAATCTCCGCCGCGCTGCTGACCGCCTATGTCGCCTTGAAGGCCGGGGACCGGGCGAGCCTCTTCGCATTTGCCGGCCGCCCGCGCATCGCCAGTCCCACAGTCACCGGCACGCGCGGCTTCTCGACGCTTCAGCGCACGGCCGCCGATATCGATTATGCGCCCGAGGAGAGCAATTACACGCTTGCGCTGACGACGCTCGCCGCGCAACTGCATCGCCGCTCGCTCGTCATCGTTTTCACCGATTTCGCTGATCCGACCAGCGCCGAACTGATGCTGCGCGCGGCGGGCCGGATGCTCGACCGGCATCTCGTCCTGTTCGTGGTGCTGCGCGACGCCGAGCTGACGAGCCTCGCCCATGCCCGGCCCGAGGATACGGCCGACGTCTCGCGCGCGGTCACGGCCAACGCGCTGCTCCGGGAGCGCGCGATCGTCATCGCGCGATTGCAGCGGATGGGCGCGCATGTGCTCGAAGCGGATCATAACGAAGTCGGCACGCGGCTCGTCGCCAGCTATGTCGACCTCAAGCGACGGAATCTCCTCTGATGGAACGGGTGAGCGAACAGGCGATCTTCAACAGCACGACGTTCCGGGCGGAGCGGGAGGAAGACTGGGCGCGGCTCGAAGAGCTGCTCAAGCGCGCCGAGGGCGGATCGGTGCGAAAGCTCTCGGATGACGATCTGCTCGAACTGCCGGTGCTCTACCGCTCCGCTCTCTCCTCGCTCTCCGTCGCGCGCGAAACCTCGCTCGATATGGCGCTCATCGCCTATCTGGAGGGGTTGTGCACGCGCGCCTATTTCTTCGTCTATGGCGTGCGGACGAGCTTCGGCCAGCGCGCCGCCAGCTTTTTCACCCATGACTGGCCGGTCGCGGTCCGGGGGCTGTGGCGCGAAACCATCGCCGCGACCGTCCTGATGATCGTCGGCACGCTCGCCGCCTATATGCTGGTGAGCAGCGATCCGAGCTGGTTCAACGCGATCGTGCCGAGCGGCCTCGCCGCCGAGCGCGGACCGGAGGCGACGACCGAGGCGCTGCGCTCCACCCTCTATCACGAGGGCGAGAGCAACGGGCTCGGCGTGTTCGCCACCTATCTGTTCACGCATAATTCGCAGGTATCGATCTTCGCCTTCGCGCTGGGCTTCGCGTTCGGCGTCCCGACGGCGCTGCTCATGGTCTATAACGGCGCGATCCTCGGCGCATTCACGGCAATCTTCGTCGAGCGCGGGCTCGGCTTCGAACTCGGCGGCTGGCTGCTTATCCACGGGTCTACCGAGCTGTTCGCGATCGTGCTCGCTGGCGCGGCAGGGCTGCATATCGGCATGCGGATCATGTTTCCGGGCATGGAAAGCCGCCTCAACGCGGCGCGCAAGGCCGGCCGCAAAGCCGCGACGGCGATGATCGGCGTGATCGTGATGCTGATGTTCGCGGGCCTGCTCGAAGGTTTCGGACGCCAGCTCATCACCGACGACTGGACGCGCTACGCCATCGCCGCGGCGATGTTCACGCTCTGGTGCGCCTATTTCTACGTTCCGAGGGTCGATGATGGCGAGCGTTAGTCCGGCCCCGCCTTCGAGCCCGGTTCGCGCGCCCGCCGAACGCACGCTGATCACGCCCGAAGGCGTGGACCTGCGCCTGAAACTCGGCACGGCCGGGCAGCGCGCCGGCGCATTCCTGATCGATTTCAGCCTGCTCGTCGTAATCCTGATCATCTTTTCGATTCTCGTCGTGGCCGCCGGCCTCGGAACGATGGGCGCTGGCGCGGTGGACGGGATCGAAGTGGTGGCGGTGATCTGGCTGCTCGGCTTCTTCCTGTTGCGCAATTTCTATTTCATCGCGTTCGAGATCGGCAGACGCTCGGCGACGCTGGGCAAGCGCGCCGTCGGCTTGCGGGTCGTCGCGCGGGACGGCGGGCGGCTGACGGCCGATGCGGTCATCGCGCGCAACCTGATGCGCGAGATCGAGATATTCCTGCCGATCTCCTTCCTCGCGGGCGGCGAGGGCGTCGACGGGCTGATCGCGCTGATCGGCCTGTTATGGGCCGGGCTCTTCCTCTTCTTTCCCCTGTTCAACAAGGACCGGCTGCGCGCCGGCGATATCATCGCGGGGACCTGGGTGGTGCATGCGCCGCGCCGGAAACTGGAGATCGATCTCGGCGGCGACAGCGCGGACGCGGCGACGCCCTACCGCTTCACCGACGCGCAGCTCGACGCCTATGGCGAATATGAGCTGCAGACGCTCGAAAATGTGCTGCGCGCGGGCAATGCCGAAACCCAGTCCAACGTCGCGAGCACGATCCGCGGCAAGATCGGCTGGGAATGGCAGGAGGGCGAGGAGGATTACGCCTTCCTCAGCGCCTATTACGCGGCGCTCGGCAAACGGCTCGAACGCCGGATGCTCTTCGGCAACCGGCGCAGGGACAAGTTCGATACCGGCGAAGAAAGCGGCGATGATTAGCAAAGCGCAGCAAGAAATCCGTTGGCCCTGAGCCCGTCGAAGGGCGCTTCTCCGCCGATAGACGCCCTTCGACGGGCTCAGGGCTAACGGAATTGGCGGTAGGTCGACTGCTAGTCTGCGCTGCCCGGCCAGCTTAGCCGTCCACTGGCGTCGATCCGCACGCCGCTTTCGGGGAAATCGCGGACCGTAAGTTCAGCGGTCCGCTGGGCGGCGGCGTTGCTGCGGTCGAGATAGGGGCCGCCGGGCCGGTCCTGCCGCGCCGATACGATATCGGCCGATACCAGCGCGCCTTCGGCATCGACTTCCAGCCGCGCGATCGGGGCGAGGCCGTTATGGCCGCGCAGGTTGAACCGGCCATAGGTCCAGAAATTGCCGAGGCTGTAGGCGATGAACCGGCCCTGATAGACCTCCACGGCGCGCGGAATATGCGGGCCATGGCAGAAGACGATATCGGCGCCCGCATCGACGGCGGTCCGCGCGAAGCGGAACGGATTACCGCGATTCTCATTGAGATAGGTTTCGGTATCGCGCGTCACGCGATGATAGTCCGCACCCTCGGCACCGATATGGCAGGAGACCATGACGATATCGGCCTGCGCGTCGGCCGCCTGCACCATCTCGGTCACGCGCGCATAGTTGCGCACGCTCAGCAGCCCCGGATTATGGCCGAAGGAGACGAGCGCGACGGTGCGCCCGTCGTCGAGCGTCTGGACGCCGATCCGCATCCCGTCCCGATCCCCGCCGGCAACGACGATGCCCACACGGCGCAGATTGTCGACGGTCGCGGTCCGTCCGCTTTCGCCGAAATCGCGCGCATGGTTGTTGGCATGCGACATCAGCGTGAAACCGACACGCCGCAGATAATCGGCATGGAAGGGCGGGCTGCGGAATACGTAGCAGAAGCGCGAATTGCCGCAGGCTTTCGCATCGCGGCTGCTCGCATGGATCGTGCCTTCGTAATTGCCGAACACGACATCGGCCGCGCCGAACATCTCGACGAGTTCCGGCCCCATGACCGTCGCCGGGTCCCCGTCCGGCGTCACGCGCGGATCCATGCCTGGCTCGGGCCAGTCGCTGCCCATCATCACGTCCCCGACGCCGAGGATCGTATAGGTGCGCTCGCCGCCGTCGGTCTCAGCGTCCGTCCGGTTCGGCACCGCCTGCTCGGCCGAATTTTCGACGGGCTGCTCCGAAATCCGGTCACCGATCGTCCCGTCGGCGATCATCGCCGCCGGCGCGGACTGCCCCTCCGTGCAACCGGCAAGGGCCGTGCCGGCAAAAATGCCGAAGGCAATCGTCGGTATCAGCGCCAAACGGTGCATAAACTCCTCTTCGGACGGCTTTTCGTCACGATTTCAAGCGATTCTCTCCGAACATCTAGCAGACGGACCGCCCCATCGGCGAGTCGTTTCGGCGGCGGGCCGGATTCACACAAAATTTGCTAAGTTTCTTTTCGAAACTGGTTAACAGTCGATATTTTTCAGTATCTTAGCGCAAATCGATGTCGAAAATCGTTGTAATTTTATTGCGCAAGTCGTCGTGTTGTCTCCTCCACTCATCGTAATCTGCTTGTAATGCTGCGCTGCACAATTCAGATAGTCGTCAACAAAGGCACAGATGCGCCCATCAAACGGGATCATCGCGCAAGCCGTGAAATGTGAGCGGGTCAGCAAGTAGTTCGAGTAGTTTTTTTGGCGCAGGCCCGCGCCATTTGGCGCATGGAATGGAGCATTTATGTCCTTCGGGCGTAAGAGAGTGATTTTTGGAGTGTCGGCGATGGTTGCGGCTACGGCCGTGGCGCTGCCGATGGCAACCGGTTTCGCCTTCGAGAATGACGGCGAAATCAGCGCCGAAACCGACGGTGAGCTTCTGGCCGCCGGCGGCATCGAGACCGAGGTTCCGGCGCAGGGCGACGATATCGTCGAACCGGTTATCGCGCTGGACGAAGAAACGGACACCGTTGCCGAAGAGGCTGTCGAAGCCGAAGCGGCGCCGGTCGAAGTGACGGCGATCAACGATACCGTCGACGCCGACCTGATCTGCCTCGCAAAGATCGTCCGCCATGAAGCGGCGAACCAGTCGATGACGGGTCAGCTCGCCGTCGCACAGCTCGTGATGAACCGTGTCAACTCGCCGCGTTTCCCGAACACGATCTGCGACGTCGCGCATCAGCGGGGGCAGTTCTTCAACACGAACGCCTATAACCCGTCGCGCAACGACCAGCGCTGGGCCAATGCCATGGAAGTCGCGATCGACGCGCGTAACGGGATCAGCGATCCCGTCGTCGGCGATGCCGTCTTCTATCACGCGGCCTATGTCAGCCCGCGTTTTCACCGGTCGCGCCCGCGGGTGACGCAGATCGAAGACCATATCTTCTACCGGTAGGTATCCCCCTTCTTACCGGGTCGCAGAGGCCGTCTCCTCATCACGAGGGGGCGGCCTCTCTCATTCCGGGGCGCTTTTTCCACAGATCGGATCGGATAGAGCTTTCCGAATACCGTTAGTCCTGAGCCTGTCGAAGGACGTCTATCGGCGGAGAAGCGTCCTTCGACGGGCTCAGGACTAACGAAACCTCTGCATCGCTATTCGGGAGAGAAGCCGGGCTCTTCTTCGCGCGTTTCGGGCTCGGCCGCGGCTGCCTCGGCATCGACAGCATCGCCGGCCTGTTCGTCCGCGCCGAACTCCATCGCCTTGATGCCGTCCCACCACTCGCTCATCACCGCGACCGGCCGGTCGAGATAGAAACGCTCGGTCTGGCGGTACCAGCCGTCGGTGATCTCGACGATGCGCTCACTTTGCGGCCCCGGTTCGAGTTCGAACGCCCAGCCGCGCAGCGCTTCGGCATTGAACAGCAGCAGAACGGCAGTGGCGACAGCGATCGCGATCGACGTCCAGAGCAGCGCATTCTGCGCGTCCGCTTCGTCGGTCGGCAGATCGACGGGCGAGGTCATGTCCGCACCGCCGCTCGGATTGGTCAGCGGTGCCTTTTCGGCGGGTTCGGCCAGCAATTTGTCGGTATCGCTCATCGCTCTCCTTTCCGCCTAGAATTGATAATAGATAAACGGCTCGACGCCCTCGGGCCGCATCGCGTCGATGATGAGGATCAGGAAGCCGGTCGCGAGCCCGACCAGCGCCGCCGACTGTTTGCGCACCCAGAGCGCGTTGCGCTGGATCGCATCGGGCGGCAGGGCGTGCAGCGCCGTTCCGAAGATGATCAGGGCGAGCCCGAGCGGCGTCAGCGTCGTCGTCGAGAAGTCGAATGCCGCGAGTCCGGCCAGATACTGGCTGGCATCGGCGAAGGTCGCCGAGCGGAAGAAGATCCAGGCCAGCGTCACGATATGGAAGGTGATGATGATCCCGGCCGCGGCGGGCAGTTGCGGCCAGTGATCGGGCCGATATTCGCGCCAGACGCGCTCGGCGACGAGCACGCCGCCATGGATCGCGCCCCAGATCACGAAGTTCCAGCTCGCGCCGTGCCAGAGGCCGCCCAAGAGCATCGTCGTCATCAGCGCGAAATAGAGCCGCCTGCGGCCATGCCGGCTGCCGCCGAGCGAGATGTAGAGATAATCGCGCAGCCAGCTCGACAGGCTGATATGCCAGCGCCGCCAGAAATCCTGCAGGCTCGCCGCCCGGTATGGCTGGTTGAAGTTATGCGGGAAGCGATAGCCCAGCAATGCGGCCAACCCGATCGCCATGTCGCTATAGGCCGAGAAATCGCAATAGATCTGCACGGCGTATCCGTACGCCGCGAGGATGAGATCGAGGCTCGAATGGGCGGCGGGATCGAAAAAGACCGGGTCGACGAACTCGGTCGCGAGATAGGAGGCGATCACCGCTTTCTTGAACAGCCCCCAGACGATCAGCAGGATGCCGATCGCCGCCATGCCCTTGGTGATATTGGGCACGCTCTGGAATTGCGGGATCAGGTGCGAAGCGCGCACGATCGGACCCGCGACCAGATGCGGGAAGAAGCTCATCAGCAGCACCATGTCGAGCAGCCGGGCCGGCTCGGTCTGCCGGCGGTAGATGTCGAACAGGTAGCTCATCCCCTGGAAGGTGAAGAAGGAGATGCCGACCGGCAGGACGACCTGCATGATATAGAGGTCGCGTTCCCAGCCCAGCCCGGTCAGGAGCGCGGCGAACTGTTCCATGAAGAAGCCGTAATATTTGAACCAGCCGAGAATGCTTAAGTTCGCGATCACGCCGAGAACGAGGAACAGCTTGCGCCGCTTCTGATCGTCCTGGAAATGGATGATGAGCCAGGCCGCGCCCCAGTTCAGAAAGCCCGACAGGATGAGCAGCGCGACGAAGCGCCAGTCCCACGCGCCGTAGAAGAACCAGCTCGCGATGAGCAGGAATATCTTGCGCCATTCGTTCGAGGCTTTGAGCGCCCATGCGATGACATAGACGGCCAGAAAGAACAGCCCGAAGGTAAGGGTCGGAAACAGCATGCGGCGTTAGCGTTCGCTACTCGCCGCCGCCGCTCTTTCCAGATCGGCAAACAGTATTTGACCGATCCTTGCGCCCCCGGTCTGATTGAAATGCACCCTGTCTCCGCGCATCAGCTCCTGGCTGCGCCAGCGATGGGCGCCGCACCGCCCGCCCATGGCGGCGTTCCAGTCCCAGAATGCGAGGCCCATGTCGCGCGCAACCCGGCGCTGCCGATCCCTGAGTTCGGCGAGCAGCGTTGGCGTGTACCAGGGCCGCCCGCCGCTATCGACGCCCGGCGGGTCCGCGCAGGGCACGGGCGCGCCGAAATTGTCGGCGAGGCCCCGGTTCCGCGTGTTCGCGTCAGGCGCGCCGATCAGCAGGATCGGGACTTCGCGTGGCGCGAGCCGCCGCAGCCGGTTGACCTGCGCGCGCAGGTCGCTCTCGAATTGGGACGGCGAGAGTTGCTGCGAAAAACCCTCATTGGTGCCGAAGGCGATCACCAGCAAATCCGGATCGTAAGCGGCCAGCTCGGCGCGCACGACCTCGTCGCTCGTCCGGCCGACATGGACGAACTGCGAACCGCTGACGCCGAGATTGGAGAGCGTGACCCCGCCCTCCCGCATCATCGTCGCGAAAGACGTAACGGTGACGATCCGGTCGTCTTCGGTGGTCACCGATGCGCCAAGCTGCGGATATTCGCTGTCCATCGTCCGGCAGACCGTCCGTTGTTCCGGCCCGTCCAGCTCGAACCGTTCGGTCTCGAAACCGAGCCGCATCGTGAGCGTCCCCGCGCCGGGCTGGCTGATCGCGCAAACGATGATGCGGTTGAAGCCCTGGTCCGGCGTATCGGCGGAGAGGCCGAGCATCTCGCCCTCTGCCCGCGCCGTCTGGCTGAAGCCGGACAGGCCGAGCGGGCGGCCGTAATTGGCGTAGCCGCGCCCGAAGGTGGAATTGACCTCCCAGCCGCTGGTCTGCGACGCGGTGACGCCCCAGGTCAGATAGCCGCCATAGGGCCGGCCAGCCGCCAGTACGCCGCGACCGCCATGGCCGTAGCGCTCGCGCAGTTCCTCGCGCCAGCCATTGGTGATCATGTCGCCGGCTGTATGGCTGTCGCCGAGCTGGAGGATATGGACGGGATCGCCGCTATTCCGGTCGCTGTCCGCCAGTGCCTCGAAGAAGGGCGCGATATTGTCCGCGTAGCAGAGCCGCTCCGTGCAGACTTCGGGGGTCGACTGGCTCGCCGCCAGCGCCGCGATAACGATGCCGGCCTTCATCCGTCCGCCTGCTCCGTACCCTCGCCGCGCCGTTCGCGTTCGCGCATCGCCTCGGCCCGCGCATTGTCGACATAGCCGCGAATGCGCTGCTCGAGCCCGCGCGTCAGGAAGCCATAGCCCTGCCCCGTCATGTGGATGCCGTCATTGGCGCGCGCCATGGTCCGTTCGCCAGTCTCGGGATGCGGCAGATAGGCCGCATATTGCCCGTTCTCGTCGACGCTCAGCGGCACCGTATCGATGAACGGCACGCCGAGCTCGCGCATGCGCGCGGCATAAAAGGCATTCTGCTGCTGGATCTGCGCATCGAAATTGGCGCGCCGCATCTTGGGCAGCCCGACCCAATAGACGATCGCGCCGCGATCGCGCAGCAGCTGCACCACCGCATCTACGCGGTCGCCGATAATCTCCTGCCATTCCTCGCTCATGAACTCGGCGCTCGTTCCGCCTGAATAGATGCCCTGCGTATCGTTCGCGCCGAAGGACAGGACGGCGATATCGATGGGCTGGCTGTCGAGCTTCTCCTCCATGTCCTCGAGAATGTTGAGGCTCCGGTAGCGGGTAAAACCCGTGGATTGTTGAGCGAACTGGTGGACGACGAAATCGTCTTCGCCCCGGAACGAACGGTAGAGCGCCGCCCAGAGCCCGTCACCGAAACTGTCGCCGAATACGCCGATCTGGACGGGCTCGCCCTCGGCCAGCGAATTGGTGAGGCTGCGGTTGAACTGCACCGCGCATTCGGTGGGCGGGGCTTCGGCCGACATGCTTTCGGCGGGCGTGACCACCGGCGCAGGCGCGCTCGCGACCGCCTCGTCGGTCTCGCCGCCGCCGAGAAAGGCAAGACCGATCACGGCCCCGACCGCGACGCCGATAAACAGCACGGCCGTACGATCAAGCAACAGAATCAACTTGTTCAAAGCGCCTCTCCGTCTCTTGCCGCGCGTTCATGTCCAATGGCGCATGGCTTGGCAAGCACCTCGCAGCGCAACCCGTCGATAGCGGAGCATAGGTGAACGCGCGCGATACGGGAAAAGGGCTTTTGACGACGTGGATGGCGGATTAGCGCCGAAACTTACGAACGCGTCGCGGCAACAATATTCCACGACTGATCGCAAGGACCGGTCCGTTCGTCCGATCGCGGTTTGAAAGCCGGGGACGCGATGGGCAGATGGTAGCGAGCCGGCGCTGCGGCAGCGATTTCGCTGCGCGGCGGCCAAATAGCATTATTCGGAGCAGATCATGTCCTTCGGACACAAAAGACTGATTTTCGGTGTGTCGGCGCTCGCCGCCATTCTTGGCGCAAGCGTGGCGACCACATCCGGCATCGCCTCGGAAAGCGCCGACGCGACGATATCCGCCGCCGACGACGCCAGCCTCCTGGCAGAAGCCGGACTGACGCCCTCTCTGGCCGACCGGCTCACCACGCCGGTTGCCGAGCAGATGATCGATCTCGACGCGGCGGACGCAGCGGAGACGGGCGAAGACGTATCGGCCGAAAGCCAGGCCGTGGCCATCAACGATTCGCATGACGACGAGCTGGAATGCCTGGTCCGCACGATCAGCAACGAGGCGCGCGGCGAACCCTATGAAGGCAAGCTTGCCGTGGCGCAGGTCGTCATGAACCGCGTCGCGTCTCCGCTCTTCCCCGACACGATCTGCGGCGTCGTCTATCAGCGCCACCAGTTCTCCAACATCCGGCGGCATCAGCCGGTCCGTTCAGGGCCGCTCTGGGACCGGATGGTCGAGATCGCGATCGACGCGCGCAACGGCGTCAGCGAACCGGTCGTCGGCGACGCGCTGTTCTTCCACGCCGGCTATGTCCGTCCGCGCTTCTCGCGCACCCGCGAGCGGGTCGGGCAGATCGGCGCCCATATCTTCTATCGCTAGGCGCGCCGGCCCCGGCGCGCGATGTCCGGTCTTGCGGACCGGAATATTGCGCAGCGGATTGCGGTGACGCAGACTATTGTCGCTTCAAAGAGGGGGGAGCGACAATGAGCGATACTTCGCAACCGGCGGACAAGCCGAAAATGACGGGCAAGGACATCGCCTTCATCACGGCCGGCGCCGTTATCGCCGCGATCATCACATTCGGCCTGCTCGGCATTGGCGGCGCGATCGGCGGCGGCATTATCGGCCTCGGCGCGGCGCTGGGTAGCATTCCCTATTCGCAGCGCATGGCGGCCTGGAAGAAAAGCCAAGAATAGGCGATTCGCAGCGTCAGGACGGCTGTTCGAGTCTGTCGCGATAATGTTCTTCGGCTTCCGCGTGTTCCGCCCAGAAGGCGCGGTGCGGATCGCCGGCCAGTTCGTCGATAAGGATGCCGAGATGCGACTGCCAGCCGGCCGCGGCGCTGATCAGATGCGCAAAATCGCTGTGCGGCGACTGGATCAATGTGAGCTTCACACGATCGCCGATGGCGGCCAGCTCGACGCTGACCTCGCCCTCGTCCTCCGCGCTGCTGAAATCGTCGCCGCCGAAATCGCGGAAAACGAGACGCCGGGGCGGATCGAATTCGACGAGCTTGACCTCGAACGAGACGCCACCTTTCAGCTCCGCAAACCGGTCCGGAAAGGCTTCGTCCGATAATTGGCTGTGATCGAAGGCCAGGGTGAAAGTCTCGCCCGGCGTTTCCGTCATCGTGCCGCCGCAAAACCAGAGCGCGCGCTTCGCGGGATCGACGAAATGCTCCCAGACACGCTCGATCGGCCCGGGCAGATCCCGGACGAAGCGCAGCGCACCACTCTCCAATTGCGTGCCGAATTCTTCCTTCATCGTCCTTCCTCCCCATCGAGAACGTGTTTGAGCGCGTCGAGGCGCCCGTTCCATGCGCGCCGCGTCTCGCCGATCCAGGTCTCCATCGCAGCCAACCCGTCCGGATCGAGGCTGTAGACGCGCTCGCGGCCCCGCCTTTCGACCCGCACCAGCGACGCCTCGCGCAGCACCTTCAGATGCTGGGAAATCGCCGGAGGCGTCGTATCGAAATGCGCTGCGATATCGCCCGCGCGCCGGTCCGTTTCGGCCAAGAGCCCGATAATCGTGCGGCGCGTCGGATCGCCAAGGGCTGCGAATCTGTCCATGCGTTTATATTTAAGTTTTTGCTTATATAAGTCAACGCTTAAATAAATAGCGCTGGGCAGGCGGCGGTGCGCGTGGCACGGTTCGGGCAATGGCAGGGCTTTGGGACCGATATGTCGTACCGCGCCTGATCGGCTTTTGCTGCACGCAGCCGCCGATTATGAAGCGCCGCGCCAGGGTCGTGCCGCGGGCGCATGGCCGGGTGCTGGAGCTGGGCGCGGGTGGCGGCGCGAATTTCGCGCTCTACGATCCCGCCAAGGTGACGAAAGTCGAGGGTGTCGACCCGTCGCCCGGCCTGCTGGATCGCGCGCGCGACGCGGCGAAGGCCGAGGGCATCGATTTCGATATCAAGGAAGGCGTTGCGGAGAATCTGCCATTCGCCGATGACGGTTTCGACACGGTGCTCGCCACCTTCACCCTCTGTTCGGTGCAGGACCATGCGCAGTCGCTTGCCGAGGCGCGGCGCGTGCTGAAACCGGGCGGTACGATGCTGTACTGCGAGCATGGCGCGGCGCCCGACACCAATGTCGCGAAATGGCAGCGCCGGATCGAGCCCGTCTGGAAGCGGATCGCGGGCGGCTGTCATCTGACCCGGCCGGTCGGCTCCGCCGTCGCTCAGGCGGGATTCAGCATTGTCGAGCAAGATCGGGGCTATATGGAAAAAACGCCGCGCTGGGCGGGATGGGTCGAATGGGGAGAAGCCCGGATATGAGAATGCCGATCGCAATCGCCGCAATTGCCGCCGTTGCGGCCATTTCAACCGCCGCGCCTGCTGATGCGGCCCAGCGCGGCTATTCGGTGACCAATTTCGACCGCATCCAGGTTCAAGGCCCGTTCGTCGTGCGCGTCGAGACGGGGCGCGGCTCTTCGGCGCGCGCGGAGGGCGATCTGCGGGCGATCGACGAACTCTCGGTGCAGGTGGTCGGCAATACGCTGCGCGTGCGGCGGAACGTTTCCAACAATTGGGGCGGCTATCCAGGCGGGCGCCAGAGCCAGTCGGCCGTGCTCTATCTGACTACCCACCGGCTCGAACAGGCGACGGTCATCGGCACCGGGGATCTGGAGATCGACCGGATGGAGGGTGGAAGGCTCGTCGTCAGCCTAGGTGGCAACGGCCGGCTCGCGGTCGGCGAGATCGCGGCCGACCATGCGGCGCTCGCGCTGACCGGGTCAGGCGTGATGGAAGTCGGCGGCCGGGCGGAAACCGGACGGGTGACGGTCGAGGGACCGGGCACCGTGGATGGTGCCGCGCTGACCGTCGAGGATCTGACGGTCAATCTCAACGGACCAGGCAGCATCGAGATTTCCGCCGAACGCGAGGCCGAAGTGACTGCTGTCGGCAACGGGGTCGTGATCGTCCATGGCGACGCATCCTGCACCGATCGCAGCATCGGATCGGGCCAGGTCAGTTGCGCCGGATTTCTGAGCCGGCGTTAGTTCGTTAGACTCGACCTGACGGAAAAACTCAAACCAAACCCAAACGCGCGAGTTCGTTCAGCATTTTGGGCGGCATCTCGGCGATCCCGTCCTCATCCCCGTCGAAATCCTCCGGCGCGTCTTCGCCCTTGAGATAACGCCAGCCCTGATGCGCGCGCTTGGGCCGGGCGCGGACAGGGATGAGTTTCGGATCGAGCCGGATGTTCCAGCGGCCGTCACCGCTTTCGACGAACCCCAATATGCGCTGCCGGACGACAAGCCGGTGCTTGATGATCCAGAATATCGAGCCGCCGATGAGCTCCTTGTGCCGCGTCGGGCGGTACCGCGTGGTGATCGTGACCTCGCCATCGGCAACGCGCGGCGCCTGGCGCTGCTGGATCCGCTTGATCGAATCGCAGCCGACGGCCGGCTTGGTGATATGGAGCGTCGCCATGCCTGCCATCTGGGCGGCATGGCGACCGCGATCAAGTCAGCCGACCAGCCCCGAGGCCACGGCGAGGCCGAGAAACGCGAGAAAGCCGACCGAGTCCGTGATCATCGTCACGAACACCGATGAGGCGACGGCCGGGTCCTGTTTGAGCCGGTCAAGGATCACGGGCACGAATACGCCGGCGAGGCCCGCTATCACGATATTGATCAGCATCGCCGCCGCGATCACACCGCCCAGCGCCCAGTCCGAAAAGACGAGCGCTGCGCCGATGCCGATCAGTATCGCGATGGTCGTGCCGTTGAGGAGCGCGACGGCGAGTTCCTGCCGGATGGTCCGCCAGGTATTGGACCGCGTGAGCTCGTTGATCGCCAGCGCGCGCACGGCGACGGCCATGGTCTGCGTGCCCGCATTGCCGCCGATCGAGGCGACGATCGGCATCAGGATGGCGAGCGCGACCATTTCCTCGATCGCCGCGCCGAACAGCGAGATGACGAAGCTTGCGACGAGCGCCGTGCCGAGATTGGCGACGAGCCAGCGGACGCGGCCGCTATAGGCTTCGCCGATCGGCTGGTTGATATCGCCCTCGCCCGCGCCGGAGAGCCGCAAGATGTCCTCGCCCGCCTCTTCGGAGATGATGTCGACGATATCGTCGACCGTGATCATGCCCACCAGCCGGCCGGAATCGTCGACGACGGCGGCAGAGATCAGGCCGTATTTCTGGAACCGCAGCGCCACTTCTTCCTGGTCCATATCGACCGGGATCAGCGTCTGTTCGCGCTTCATCACGTCGGAAATCGCGAAATGGCGCGGGGTCCGCAAAATCCAGCTCAGCGCGCAGGTGCCGACCGGGTGATGCGCGGTATCGACGACGAATATCTCCCAGAAATCCATCGTGTCTTCCTGGTTCTGGCGCAGGAAATCGATGACATCGCCGACCGACATATTCTCGTACACGGCGACGAGCTCGCGCTGCATGACGCGGCCGGCGGACTCCTCGGGATAGGTGAGCGCTTCCTCGATTGCCGCCCGGTCGTCGGGCTCGAGCGCGTCGAGCACCTCGCGCTGGTCGCCCGCCTCCATATCCTCGATGATCGCGACGGCGTCGTCGGTCTCGAGATTGGCGGCGAGATCGGCGACCTGCTCATTATCGAGTTCGTCGACCAGCGCCTCGCGGACGAAGTCGTTCATTTCCGCCAGCACTTCGCCGTCGAGCAGTTCGGAAAGCGCCGCGGCAAGCGGGGCGCGCCGATCACGCTCCACCTGTTCGAACAGGTCGGCAATATCGGCGGGGTGCAGGCGGCCGGCCAGCTCGCGCGCGGCCTCGTCGTCGCCCGATTCGAGCGAGCCGACGACGGCGTCGACGAATTCGGGCTTCAGCCGGTCGTCTTTGTCGAGATCGGTTGCGGCGTCTTCCGTTTCGGGAGCGTCCGTGGCCGTATCACTCATCTGCCGCCCTCCCCGTTTGGATGTCTGCCCCCGCTAGCGCTTAGACCGAAACCGAGGGGCTTGTCAGCCTCTCATCGCCGCCCTTCCTTCAGGCGGGCGATCCGCTACAGTGTCGGCGATGTCCGACTACACGCTTTCCGTGCTCGATCAGTCACCCATCGCCGAGGGCCGGACCTCGGCCGACGCCATCGCCGACACGCTCGACCTGGCGCGCACGGCCGACGCGCTCGGCTATCATCGCTATTGGGTCGCCGAGCATCATGCGAGCCCGGCGCTGGCAGGGGCCGCGCCCGAAGCGCTGATCGGCCCCATCGCCCAGGCGACCACGCAGATCCGGGTCGGCTCGGGCGGAATCATGCTGCCCCATTATTCGCCGTTCAAGGTGGCCGAGACTTTCGCGCTGCTGAGCGCCATGGCGCCCGGCCGGATCGATCTCGGCCTGGGCCGCGCACCGGGCGGCGACGGGCGGATCATGATGGCGCTGCAGCGCGACCGCGGCCGGCGCATGCCGCATGACGATTTCCCGAACAATCTCGCCGAGCTGATCGCCTATTTCGACGGGACGCTGCCGGAAGACCATCCCTTCGCGCCGCTCGCCGACACGCTGCCCTCGGGCGGCGGCGCACCGGAAATCTGGTTGCTCGGATCGTCGATGGACAGCGCGCTCTGGGCGGCCGAGGCCGGACTGCCTTACTGCTTCGCCGATTTCATCAATCCCGAGGGACAGGCCATGACGGCCGAGTATCGCAAGCGGTTCCGCCCCTCGAGCCGGCTCGCCGAACCGCATGTGATGGTCGCGAGCTGGACGATCGCCGCCGATAACGCGGAAGAGGCCGCGCGGCTCGGCAAACCTGCCGCGATGCTCGGCGCGCTGCTCCGCCGCAACGTCCTGATCCCGGTCCCGTCGATCGACACGGCCGAAGACTGGCTATCGAAGAACCCGGCCGCACTCGACAGCCGGAAACGCCGCGTCATCCTCGGTACGCCGGGCGAATGCCGTGCGGCGCTCGACGAAGTTGCGCGCGATTACGGCGCCGACGAAATGATGCTCGTCAACATCATGGCCGATCATGCGGCGCGGCGGGAGAGCTACCGCCTGATCGCCGAAGAATATGGACTGGCGGAGACGGCCGCTGCCGCTTAAGGAAGCCGCCAAGGCAAACGGTCAGTTCCAAAACCGTTAGTCCTGAGCCTGTCGAAGGACGTCTATCGGCGGAGAAGCGCCCTTCGACAGGCTCAGGACTGACGGATATTTGGGAACGATCTTGGCACGAATGAAACAGGAGATAACACTCATGTCCGATACACTCACCATGTCGCTCGACGGCGGCGATGTCGTCATCAAGCTGCGCCCCGATCTCGCGCCCAACCATGTCGCGCGGATCACCGAGCTCGCCAAGGACGGCTTTTACGACGGCGTCGTCTTTCACCGCGTAATCCCCGGCTTCATGGCGCAGGGCGGCGATCCGACGGGCACCGGCATGCACGGCTCGGACAAGCCGAACCTCGAACAGGAATTCAACAGCGAGCCGCATGTGCGCGGCACCTGTTCCATGGCCCGCGCGCAGGACCCGAACAGCGCGAACAGCCAGTTCTTCATCTGCTTCGACGACGCCGAGTTTCTCGACGGCCAGTATACGGTCTGGGGCCAGGTCACGTCCGGCATGGAGCATGTCGACGCGCTGCCCAAAGGCGAACCGCCGGCCAATCCGGGCGTCATCAAGTCGATGACCGTCGGCTAGGCGCATGGCGAACCCGGTCACCCTGATCACCGGCGCGTCGAGCGGGCTCGGCCGGCTCTTCGCCCGCGCCTGCGCGGCGCGCGGGGACCGGGTCGCGCTCGTCGCGCGGCGCAAGAATCGGCTCCAGAAACTGGCCGACGAGCTCGGGCCGGACACGATCGTCATCACCGAGGATCTGAGCGATTACGATGCCGCCGACGCGATTATCGAGGCGATCGAGGATGCGGAAACCTATGTCGGTACGCTTATCAACAATGCCGGCTTCGGCGCGCGCGGCGAGTTCCAGAAACTCGCGATCGGCGACCAGACCGACATGCTGCAGGTCAACGCCATCGCCGTGACGCAGCTCTGCCACCGCGTCATCCCCGCGATGATCGCGATGGGCGGCGGATCGATCCTCAACGTCGCCTCGACGGCGGCGTTCCAGGCCGGGCCCGGCATGGCCGTCTATTATGCGAGCAAGGCCTATGTGCTCTCGCTCTCCGAAGCGCTGCACGAGGAGCTGCTGCCGCACAATATCGCGGTGACGGCGCTTTGCCCCGGCGCGACGAAAACCGAATTCGCCTATCGCGCCGATATGGCCGAAACCACGCTATTCGAGAAATTCGCCGGCGAACCGGAAGCCGTCGTCAAGGCGGGGCTGGAGGGACTGGCCAAGAACAAGGCCATCGTCGTGCCCGGCTTCCTCAACAAGGCGATGGTGCAATCGAACCGCGTCACGCCGCGCAGCGTGACGCGCGAGCTCGTCAAACTGCTTCAGCAATAGCCGCGCCGGACTCCGAGGGGCCGCTCGCCTGACGGCAGACGCGGCTGAACAGCCAGTCGTGAAACAGCTTAACCGGCTTGCGCCGGAGCGCTGATCGGCGGCAGGAGAACCAGTAGCTGTAGGGGCTCTCCACCCGCGTATCGAAGAGCGGGACGAGCCGCTCGTCATCGGCATCCTGCAGGTGCGAATCGAGCATGAAGGCGACGCCCAGGCCCTGCGCGGCGGCATCCAGCATCAACTGGCCGGAATCGAAATGGTCCTCGGCCGCCGGTTCGAGATTGGGATAGCCGATGGCGTTGCGCCAGAAAAGGAAAGTTTCGGGCATGTCCCGGTGCAGCAGGATGGTCAGCCCGGCAAGCTGTTCGGGTTCGGTCACCGGCGCGCCGCGTACGGTCAGCCCGCGCGCGCCGATCGGCGTGATGATGTTATGGTCGATTTCGCGGGAATAGAGGCCGGGTTCGATCGACTGGGCGAGCGTGATCGCCGCGTCGAGCCCGTCGCCGAGACGCGCCGTGCCATGGGCGGCCGTATCGATATCGATATGGAGTTCGGGATGCATATCGCGCAATTCGGGCAATTTGCCGATCAGCCGCTGCGATGCGAAAAGCGGCAGGACGCCAAGCCGCAGACGCAGCAGATCGGCCTGCCCGGTCGAGACTTCGATGGCGTTGGCAAGCTCGTCCAGCGGGCCGGACACCCGCGCGAGCAAAGCCTCGCCGTCTTCGGTCAGAACCATCGCATGGTGGCGGCGCTCGAACAGCGAACGGCCGAGAAAATGCTCTAGATTCTGGACTCTACGGCTGAGCGCGGGGGAAGAGAGCGACAATTCCTCGGCAGCCGATTTGACCGATCCGAGTCGCGCGACCTGCACAAAGGCCTCGATGGCCGTCAAAGGCGGCAATCTGCGCATTGCATCGCTCCTTCCCTGCAACCGTCATATCCCGAACCGGGAAATAGTGAGTTGCAATTTATGCAATCCATAGCACGTTTTTCGCACTTGCACAATTGCAAATTGAAACCCAATTAGGCGGGGCCTTATCAGGCATCCTCTCCTAAGACCCTTCGGGCCGGCCTTGCCCCTCTTGGCCGGCCCGTTTTTTTGCGCATCCGGAACGCTTGATCCGGCAACGCTTCGCAATGCGCGCCGCGGTCCCTATGTAGGAGGCTCCACAAGCACGGAGTTCCCATGGCCGACGCCGAAGCCCCGACCGCCACAAAAGAGCACAAGCTGCAGGTCGCCAATGCGCGGCCCGAGGATTCGGGCCGTGGGCTCGCACGCATGTCGCGCGAGACGATGGGCGCGCTCGGCCTGACCGAAGGCGATGTCGTGTCGATTACCGGAAAACGCACGACGCCCGCGCGCGCCGTCCTGCCCTATCAGGAGGATGAGGGCCTCGCGATCCTGCGCATCGACGGTCTGCAGCGCGCCAATGCCGGGGCCGGGTCCGGCGATTTCGTGACCGTGGCCAAGGCCGAATCCCAGGCCGCCAAGAAGGTCGTTTTCGCGCCCGCCCAGCGCAATCTGCGCCTGCACGGCAATGCCGAGGCGCTCAAGCGCAGTTTCGGGATGAAGCCGCTGACCCAGGGCGATGTGGTTGCGACGGCCGGTCAAAGGCCGGTCGAACGCGGCGACATGCCGCAACAGCTCCGGCAGATGATGAATGCGCCGGCCTATGCCTTGCAGGAAGTCCGCCTCGTCGTCGCCGGGACCACGCCCAAGGGCATCGTCCATATCGACGAGAATACGGTCGTCGAGCTCAAGGCCGAATATAGCGAGCCGGCCGAGGCGCGGCGCGCCGACGTCACCTATGACGATCTCGGCGGGCTCGGCGAGACGATCGACCAGGTCCGCGAAATGGTCGAGCTGCCGCTGCGCTACCCCGAACTCTTCCAGCGGCTCGGCGTGGAGCCGCCCAAGGGCGTGCTGCTCCATGGCCCGCCCGGCACCGGCAAGACGCTGCTCGCCCGCGCCGTCGCCAATGAGAGCGATGCGGAGTTCTTTCTCATCAACGGCCCGGAAATCATGGGATCCGCCTATGGCGAGAGCGAGAAGAAGCTGCGCGAGATTTTCGAGCAGGCGGCCGAGGCCCAACCCTCGATCGTCTTTATCGACGAAATCGATTCGATCACGCCGAAGCGCGACAAGGTCGCCGGCGAAGCGGAGAAGCGCCTCGTCGCCCAGCTACTCACGCTCATGGACGGACTGCAGAGACGCGCGAACCTGATCGTCGTCGCGGCCACCAACCGGCCCGACGCGATCGACGAGGCGCTGCGCCGCCCGGGGCGCTTCGACCGCGAGATCATTATCGGCGTGCCCGACGAAGACGGCCGGCGCGAGATATTGGCCATCCACACCCGCGGCATGCCGCTCGCCGACGATGTCAGCCTGAAATCGCTGGCGCGGCAGACCTATGGTTTCGTCGGCGCCGATCTCGGCGCGCTGACGCGCGAAGCCGCGATCGAAGCGGTGCGCCGGATCATGCCGAAGCTCAACCTCGAAGAGCGCACGGTCCCGACCGAAGTGCTGGACGAACTCTCGGTCGACCGCTGCGATTTCAAGGAGGCGCTCAAGCGTATCCAGCCCTCGGCGCTGCGCGAGGTCATGGTGCAGGCGCCCAATGTCGGCTGGGACGATATAGGCGGGCTCGATGCGGTGCAGAAACGCCTCAAGGAGGGCGTGGAACTGCCGCTCAAGGATCCCGACGCCTTCCGCCGGCTCGGCATTCGTCCGGCCAAGGGCTTCCTGCTCTACGGCCCGCCCGGCACGGGCAAGACGCTGCTCGCCAAGGCGACGGCGCATGAATCGAACGCCAATTTCATCGCGACCAAATCGTCCGACCTGCTCTCCAAATGGTATGGCGAGAGCGAGCAGCAGATCGCCCGTCTCTTCGCCCGGGCGAGGCAGGTCGCGCCGACCGTCATCTTCTTCGACGAGCTGGACAGCCTCGTCCCGGCGCGCGGCGGTGGGCTCGGCGAACCACAGGTCACCGAGCGGGTCGTCAACACGATTCTCGCCGAAATGGACGGGCTGGAGGAGCTGCAATCGGTGGTCGTGATCGGCGCGACCAACCGGCCCAATCTCATCGATCCCGCGCTGCTCAGGCCGGGCCGGTTCGACGAGATGATCTATGTGCCGGTACCGGAAGCGGCTGGCCGCCGCCGTATCCTCGCAATCCATACCGCGACGATGCCGCTTGCCGAAGATGTCGATCTCGATGACCTGGCCGAGCGAACCGACCGCTTCACGGGTGCGGACCTCGAAGACCTGACGCGCCGCGCCGGCCTTTACGCGCTGCGCCGCTCGCTCAAGGCCGACAAGGTTTCGATGGAGGATTTCGAGGCGGCGCTGAAGGACACGCATGCGAGCGTGACCAGCGAGATGGAACGCGAATATGAGGTGATGGCCGCGAAGCTCAAACAGGATTCGCTGGCGATCAATCCGATCGGCTTCATCGCGCCCGGCATGCTGAGGCCGATGAACGCGGACAAGCATGATTAGAACGCTTTGTTCGTCAGACTCGACCTAAAGTCGAGCGCGGCAGAGTTTTCGTCAGAATTTTCCTTACGGAAAATCGCGGCACCAGCCCGCTCCCCCTCCCGGCCTCCCAACAGGGTATTCTCAATGGGAGGCCGGGAGGGGGAGCGGGCCGGTGCCGCGCCTGAGCGAAGCGAAGGTCTGACAAAAGAGTCCGTCAATTCTCGAGCCTGAACGCCGCCCAGATCGTGAGCAGTCCGAAGAGCGCGGCGCAGACGAGGAACGGCAGCGGCATCGACAGGCCGTAGATCAGGACACCAACGGCCGGCGCGGCGATAAAGGCCATGCCGTTGACCGAGGCGACCATCCCGGCGACCTGGCCCTGCTCGGCGCGGCTGACGGCGAGCGATGCGCCGCTCGTGAAGCCGGGCCGGAACAGCCCCATGCCGAGCGAAGCGATTGCGAAGCCCAAGGTTATGCCATGCAGGGTCGTGATGAACGCCATCATCACGCAGCCTGCCGCCCCGAGAATGAAACCCCAGATCACCAGCCGTTTCGGCGGCGCCTTCATCTGCGGAATGAGGCCCCATTGCGCGAGCAAGGTCGCGCCGGCTCCGGCCATAAGCACGATGCCGATCGCCTGCTGCGCCTCGTTGAGCGGCACGGACAGCCGGTCGATGATCAGAAAGCCGATCACGCCCAGAAACGCCGCATGCCCATGGCCGCCGATAACGCCGACGATCATCCAGGGCAGCGTCCGGCTGTCCCGCCAGCGCAGTCTTTCGGCTATCGCATCCGTGTCGTCGTCATCGTCGTCGCCGGAGATGGCCGATGCGCCGGAGAGACCGCCGATCGACGGTTCGCTCGCGATCACGCCGCGCGCCGCATGCTGGGGCATGTCGTTCGGCAGCAGCAGCGCGACCGCGAGCCAGACCAGGCAGCCGAGCAGCGCGAAGACGATCAGCGGACCCGCCAGCCCGCCCGTTATCGGGAAAACGAAGGCGGGCGCCAGCGCCGGGCCGATTATCGTGCCGAGCCCGAAAGAGGAAGCGATGATCGCAAGCGCCGAAGTCCGGTTCTCCCGGTCCGTCCGCGCCGCGACATAGGCCTGGACGGCAGGGGGCGCGGCCGAGCCGAAGCCGCCGTAAAGGCTGCGCGCCACGGCAAAAATGATAAAGGTCGTCGCCGGCAGCAGCCATCCCACCAGCCCCATCCACAATATCACGCCGCAGATCGCCATCGAGGCGATAAAACCGACCGTGCCGAGCAGCATGAGAGGCTTGCGCCCGCGCCGGTCCGACTGGCGGGCCCAATAGGGGGCCAGCAAAACCCAGAGGAGCGCCGACCAGGTATAGGCGAGCGACACCCAGAAATCGGGGATTTCGAGCGCCCGGCCGATCGTCGGCATGACCGACTGCATGGCCGTATTCCCCGCCGCCGCCGTCAGCATGACGAGAAAGAGGACGGCGAAGCGATCGCGGCGAATCTGGATATGCGGTGTATCGGACATTCGCGCGATCAAATGGCCGGAAAGATGGGATGGGTGGCAGCGTGCATGCGGCTTCCCTTAACGGCAACCGCCATCCCGCGATAGTGACCAATGACTTGCCAATACCGCCTGCATTTGCGAACGCGGACGCAACAATTTTGCAAGAAATCGGAAGCAGATGACTCAAACCGTGTCCAACGCCGCCGAGCGCCGCGCGCTAGCCCGCAGCCGGGCACCCGGACCGCTCGTCCTGTTTTTCAAGGGATTTCTCAAACACCCGGTAATGGTCGGTTCGGTGATCCCGTCTTCCAAGCGGCTGATCGACAAGATGCTCGCGCCCGTCGACTGGGAGAACACGAAGCTGTTCGTCGAATACGGCCCGGGCGTCGGCACATTCTGCCGCCCGATCCTCGATCGTCTGGCGCCCGATGCGACACTGATCGCCATCGATACCAATCCGGATTTCGTGGACTATCTGAAGCGGGACATTCGCGATCCGCGCTTCCACGTCGTCAACGGCTCGGCCGCCGACGTCGAATCGATTATCGCGGAAAAGGGTTTCGACAAGGCCGATTATGTCGTCTCCGGCCTCCCCTTTTCGACGCTGCCGGACGGCGTCGGCGAAGAGATCGGCGCGGCGACGGGACGGGTCGTGCGTCCGGGCGGCGCCTTTCTCGTCTACCAATTCTCGCCCAAATGCCGCGACTATATCGAACCGAATTTCGACCGGATCGACAAGGACCGCGAATGGTGGAACATCCCGCCCGCCGTGCTCTTCTGGGGCTGGAAGGACGAGGCCTAGCGCCGCGCGACAGGGCCTATTGCCCGTCGATGCCAAAATTCAGCCGGCGGGTGACGTTATAGTCGAGCACCGACATCAGGAAATAGGATAGTCGGCCCTTGATCCGCGTCCAGAGCGTCTGGCGCGCGGCATGTTCTTCCGGCGTGATCCGCACGCTATCCGCGATCTCGCCATCGACGAAGCGCCGCATCACGGCTGCAAAATCGGCATCGCGGATCCGCAGCATCACTTCGAGGTTCAGATAGAGGCTGCGGACGTCGAAATTCGCCGAGCCGATATAGACGATATCGTCGATAACATAGAGCTTCGTATGCAGCATCATCGGCTGATATTCGTACGTCTCGGCATCGGGGAGCAGGTAGCGATACCGGTTGCGCGCGGCGGCAATCGTCACATTGTTGTCGGACTTCGCGGCGGTGATCACCCGCGACCGGCCCCGCCGCCCGGCCTGGCGGATCGGCCGCAGCAACGGCGCGTAGGGCGCGAAATAGGCCGCGACGACGTCGATGCGCTCGGCCGCGCCGAAATCATTCTGCAACGCCTGCGCCCATGGGCTGAGCTCGCGCGTCGGTCCGCCGAGCAGGAGCCGGACGGCGCCGTCCTGCTGATGATGGCGGCGCAGGATCGAGCGCAGCCCCTCCATCTCCGATCGCCGGTCCATCGACCAGGATAGAATCGCATCGAAATAGGCGGCCAGCCGGGCGGCCGCGGGTCCATCGACGGCCAGCCCCAGGTCCCGCCAGCCATTTTCCTCACCATATTCGGCAAAATAGGATTGCTGGACATTGAAGCCGCCGATCAGCGCCCGCGTCTCGTCGGCGATCGCCATCTTCTGGTGATTGCGCAGCAGATAGCGCCGGCCGCGTTTCGGTTCGTAGCGGCAGAATGTGCACTCGCCATCGGCGAGCGGCGCGAAAAACGCGTCCGTCGCCTTGGCGCTGCCGAAACCGTCGACCAGCAGCGCCACGCTGACCCCGCGCCGCTGGGCTGCGACCAGCGCATCGCGCACGCGCTCGGCCGCCGCATCGTCGACGAAGATGTAATAGAGCAGCTTGATGCTGTCCCGCGCGCCGTCGATCAGCCCGATCAGCGCATCCAGCCGCTCGGGGCCGTCCGCCAGCAGGCGAAAGTCGTGCCCGCCGACCGACGGCAGCGAATATTCGGCTGTCTCGCGATCTGCCATGGGTCCGCTCTAGGCCGCAACCGGCGGGGGCTGCAAGCCGCGGCATTTCTTGACATTCAGGGGTTTGGTCCCTATTTCGCCGCTCTTCCCGTTTTGCTGAACATTGGAAACAAGCCATGGCGCGCGTAACCGTCGAAGATTGTGTCGACAAGGTCCCCAACCGTTTCGATCTGGTGCTGCTGTCCGCACAGCGCGCCCGTCAGATTTCGGGCGGTGCCGAGCTGACGCTCGATCGCGACCGGGACAAGAATCCGGTGGTCGCGCTGCGCGAAATCGCCGAGCAGACGGTTAAGCCGAAGCATCTCGAGGAAGCGCTGATCCAGAGCCTCCAGCGCGTGCAGATCGACGACGAGGAAGCACCCGACGAAATCGGTTCGCTGTCCCAGTCGGCCGAAGCGCTGCGCCTGACGGCGTCGGCGCCGCCGCGCAACACCAATGTCGCGGCCGATTACGACGGTTGAGCCTGGACACATCGTCGAAACGAAAAAGGCCCGCGCGATGCGGGCCTTTTCATATCTGCGTTCGATGAACTCTTACTCGGCGGCTTCGGCCACGACATCGCTCTGATCGACCCAGACCAAGTCGTGCCAGTCGAGCGGGCGGCCGTCATGCGCATGCACCCGGATCTGTTGCACCGGCTGGCGGTCGCGCTCGTCGCACAGCACCGGGTTGGACGCGACGCCGATGCCCCATTGCTCGCCCCATTGCCGGAGCGCGATCATCGCCGGCAACAGGGCCTCGCCCTTCTTGGTCAGCTTGTATTCGACCTTGCGGCGGTCGTCCGCGCATGGCTGGCGTTCGAGGATTTCGCTCTCGACGAGCCGGCCGAGCCGGTTGGCGAGAATGTTGCGCGCAATCCCCAGATTGGACTGCATTTCCTCAAAATGTTTCAGGCCATTGAAAGACGCACGAAGGATCATAAATGACCAGCGTTCGCCCATCGCCTGCAATGCGCAGGGGAGACCGCATTCGTCGTCGCCAATATCGCCAAGTGGTTCTGTGAGTTTGCCCATAGCTGCTCAACCTACTGCAAAAGTCGGGATTCGCAAAATTACTGCACTAAAAAGTTTTTAGTTGCAACTTAAAACCGAATCAACTAGGTAGTGATTCGCAACCTAAAGCGAAAGGGCCAAATCGTGCAACAATTTGTAATCGGACTGGTGTCTTTCGTGAGCACCATGGCGCTCCTGGCGATTTCCTCCGCTTAGCAGCACCGCCTCCCCCTCCCTGTAATAGGAAGATCATCATGCAACGCTCCCTCTCCCTGGTTCTCTCCCTGATGACTGCGGCGTTCCTCTTCACCGCGACGACCGCCGAAGCGCGTACGCCGTACCAGGCGACGCTTGCCGAAGCGACCGACGAGCGCGTGCTCGTCATCCGCAACGCGCCCTGGGTGTGCGACGGCACGGAATGCAGCACGGACGGCGCGCGCAGCCGCCCGGCCAATGTCTGCCACTCCTTCGTTCGCGAGCTCGGCGCGGTCACGGCCTTCATCGTCGACAGCGAAGCGATGACCGAAGAAGAGCTGGCGACCTGCAACGAAGCCGCCGGCTAAGCGCCCCCCAACCGTTAAACCAGTTGCATTATTTCAGCGCCCGGCCATCTTGGTCGGGTGCTGAGACAATATGAACTGATCGAGCGGGTCAAAAGCTACGACCCGGACGCTGACGAGGCGCTGATCAACCGCGCCTATGTCTTCTCGGTCAACGCCCATGGCACGCAGAAACGCGCCTCGGGCGATCCCTATTTCAGCCACCCGATCGAAGTCGCCGGCATTCTAACCGATCTGCGGCTCGACGACGAGACCATCGCCACCGCGATCCTGCACGATACGATCGAGGACACGGTCGCCACCCAGGAGCAGATCGAAGAGCTGTTCGGAGACAATGTCGCGCGGCTCGTCGACGGTGTCACCAAGCTTTCGACGATCGAGGCGCAGTCCGACACCGAACGGGCGGCCGAGAACCTGCGTAAATTCCTGCTCGCCATGTCGGGCGATATCCGCGTGCTGCTCGTCAAGCTCGCCGACCGGCTCCACAATATGCGCACGCTCCACTTCATCGAGAATGAGGAGAAGCGCCGCCGCATCGCACGCGAGACGATGGATATCTACGCGCCGCTCGCCGAACGGATCGGCATGTACGAGTTCATGAAGGAGATGCAGACGCTCGCCTTCCAGCATCTCGAACCCGATGCCTATGAATCGATCTCTACCCGGCTCGACCGGCTGCGCGAAGGCGAAGGCGCGGCGACCGTGGACCGGATCGCGGAGGAGCTGAAGGTGGTGCTCGGCAGCCATGGCGTCGATGCCGAGGTCACGGGCCGCGAAAAGCATCCCTATTCGATCTGGCGGAAAATGGCCGAGCGGCACGTATCGTTCGAGACGCTGACCGACGTGATGGCGTTTCGCGCGATCGTCCCCGATCTCGCCGATTGCTACCGGGCGCTCGGCGTCCTCCACGAAAAATGGCACATGGTCCCGGGGCGTTTCAAAGACTATATTTCGACGCCCAAGCGCAACGGCTATCGCTCGATCCACACCGCGGTCCAATATGGCGAGGACCGGCGCATCGAAATCCAGATCCGCAGCAAGGCGATGCACGAACAGGCCGAGTACGGCCTCGCCGCGCATTGGAGCTACAAGCAGGGCGACCGGCCCGACGGCCAGGCCGGCTGGCTGCGCGATCTCATCGAAATCCTCGAAACGACCGAGAATCCCGAGGAGCTGCTCGAGCATACGCGCATGGCGATGTATCAGGACCGGATCTTCGCCTTCACACCGGCCGGCGAGCTGATCCAGCTGCCCAAGGGCGCGACCGTCGTCGACTTCGCCTTCGAAGTGCATACCGATCTCGGCAAGCAGACGGTCGGCGCCAAGGTCAACGGCCGCGTCGTGCCGCTGCGCACGCAGCTCGAAAATGGCGATCAGGTGCGTATCCTCAGATCCGACAACCAGCATCCCGATCCCGGCTGGCTGAGCTTCGTCGTCACCGGCAAGG
>NZ_JBQLZN010000064.1:0-5482 GCF_052168295.1 Parasphingopyxis sp.
TGCCCGCATCCTGCTCGACATGGATGCGCTCGATGCCGATCGTCTTGACCGTGCCTTCGGGATCCTTTTCGTCGAGCGACACCTCGATCTCGCCCTCGCCGACGATCGGGTGGAACAGCTGCGAAATCTGATAACCCTGCGGCAGGTCGGCATAGAAGTAATTCTTCCGGTCGAAACGCGACCAGCGGTTGATCTGCGCGTTGAGAGCCAGCCCCGTCCGCACCGCCTGGCGAATGCACTCGCCATTCACAACCGGCAGCATCCCGGGCATCGCCGCATCGACGAGCGAAACGTTGCAGTTGGGCTCCGCGCCGAATTCGGTCGAAGCGCCGGAAAAGAGCTTGGCGTTGGACGTGATCTGCGCATGGACCTCAAGGCCGATCACGACCTCCCACTCTCCCGTTGCGCCCTGGATGCGGTAATCAGCTGACATCTGCACCTTTTTCTATACGATTCATCAGAAGAGAAATAACTGCATAAACAGAATTAAATAACCACCAAACAATCATTACAGCAGCAAACTTCCATCCCTGACCGATTATCAACTCCAATATCCAAGACAAAAAAATTGCATAAAATAAAACGAAAATTAGATACAAAAAATTTCTTCGATCAGGTTTATTAGAAATTGAATTTCCAACATTAAACAATAAGAAGGCAAATCCTAGTACAAGAAATGAAGCTCCACCAATAGCAAAAAAGCTGCCAATATCATTTCCGACGCTAGATCTAGAAAACTCAACTCCAAGAATTGCTCCAACTGCAGCTCCAGGTATAACATTGAGAACGGCGGAAAACGCTGTATATCGACGATCAGGGGTGAATACCGCTAGAGTTGTTTCGACCGCCTTACGTTCTCGTTCTTGGTTCACCACCATTTCTCCGCCCGATGCGTAAAGTCGGCGCGTTCTTCCAGCGCCAGCCCCGCATTCATCACGCCCTGCTCGTCCAGCGCCTTGCCGATGACCTGCAGACCCAGCGGCAGCCCCTGCTTGTCGAGACCACCTGGCACGGCGATGGCCGGCAGTCCGGCCAGCGAACTCGGCACGGTGAAGACGTCGTTTAGGTACATGGCGATCGGGTCATCGCTGAGATCGCCGAGCCCGAAGGCAGCAGACGGCGCGGTCGGGGTCAGCAGATAATCGCAGCTTTCCCAAGCCTTGTCGAAATCCTGCACGATCAGCGTCCGCACCTTCGCGGCCTGCGTGTAATAGGCGTCGTAGAAGCCGGCCGAGAGGACATAGGTGCCGATCATGATCCGCCGCTTGACCTCGTCGCCGAACCCGGCGGCGCGCGTCGCGGCATACATTTCCTGCAGATTTGCGCCCTCGGGCAGCTCGCGCAGGCCGTAGCGCACGCCGTCATAGCGCGCGAGATTGGCCGAGGCCTCGGCGGGCGCGATGATGTAATAGGCGGGCAGCGCGTACTTCGTATGCGGCAGCGAGACGTCGACGATCTCGGCCCCAGCATCGCGCAGCCATTCCTCGCCCTGCTTCCACAGCGCATCGATCTCCTCGGGCATATCGTCGACGCGATACTCCTTCGGGATGCCGATCTTCTTGCCCTTCAGATCGCTGCTGAGTCCCGCTTCCCAGTCGGGTACGGGTTCGTCGAGCGACGTCGCATCGTGCGGATCGTATCCGGCCATCGCCTCGAGCAGGATCGCGCAATCCTTCACGCTGCGCGCCATCGGCCCGGCCTGGTCGAGCGAACTCGCAAAGGCCACGATGCCGAAACGCGAGCAACGGCCATAGGTCGGCTTCACGCCGACAATGCCCGTAAAGGCGGCGGGCTGACGGATCGATCCGCCCGTATCCGTGCCGGTCGCCGCGGGCACGATATGCGCGGCGATCGCCGCCGACGTGCCGCCCGAACTGCCGCCCGGCGAGAGCGGCGCATTGCCGCCATCGGTGCGCTTCCACGGCGAGATCACGTTGCCGAAATAGCTGGTCTCGTTGGACGAGCCCATCGCGAACTGGTCCATGTTGAGCTTACCGAGCATACCCGCGCCCGCCGCGAACAGCTTGCCCGATACAGTCGACTCATAGGGCGGCACAAAGCCTTCGAGCATATGGCTCGCCGCGGTGGACTGGACGCCCTTCGTGCAGAACAGATCCTTGATGCCGAGCGGCACGCCGGACAGCGCGGCCACATCGCCCGCCGCCAACCCACGGTCTGCTTCTTCGGCCGCCTCAACGGCTTTTTCCGGCGTTGTCACGATGAAACAGTTGAGCGCCTCGGCATCGGCAACGGCATCGTTGAACGCATCGGCCACTTCGCGCGCGGAAAACTGACCGCCGCGAAAACCGTCGCGGATCTCCGCGACGCCCAGATCGGTAATATCGGCCACTATTCGATTACCTTCGGCACGCCGAAAAAGCCGTGTTCGGCCACCGGCGCATTGGCGAGGATATCCTCGCGCTTGTCGCCATCGGTGACGACGTCTTCGCGCATGCGGGTATGGTTCTCGATGACGACCGACAGCGGCTCGACGCCGGACGTATCGACTTCGCCCAATTGCTCGACAAAGCCGAGGATATCGTTGAGATCGGGCTTGAGGCGCTCGGCCTCCTCTTCGCTCATCGCAATGCGGGCAAGGCTCGCTATGCGGAGCACGGTTTCAGTATCGACGGACATGGCCGCGCGGCTAGCATCGCCCTGTCCCTGCTGCAAGCGCGTATGACGCATGTACGCTGCCTCGGCGTTGGCCTTTCGGACAGCTTGGCCTATGGCGCGCGCGAGTGCATCTGAAAGACCGATCATGGCTGCCCGAATATTCCTCTATCTGATCGCGATTATCATCGTGCTGATCCTGATGGCCGGCATCGCCTGGACGCTGTTCCAGGACGAGCTGCTGGAGATGGCGCTCGTGCCCAGCGCAGAGGTCGAAGTTCTCGAAGAAGTGCAAGAGAGCGCCTATGCGGACCGGGCGATGTGGCTGATCCGGCCGGACATCCCCAACCCGCCGAGCGACTGGCTGCCCGAGGACTTTGGCGCGGCGCAGGCGGCTGAGAATGATGTCGATACGCAAGCCATGTACGCGCTGACGATGGGCGATACGGCGCCGCCACCGCCCGAGTCTTCCGAAGCCGATACGGATATCGAGCGCATTCCCGTGTTCTACGTGCTGCCGACGACCTATCTCGACCGTGATCGCTGGAACGCGCCGATCGACAGCCCGGCCGCGCGGCCGCGTCAGGAGCTGTTCGCCGCGAGCCAGGCCAGCGTCTTCAACGGTATCGGCGAGATCTGGGCGCCGCTCTACCGCCAGGCCGTGGTCGGCGCGTTCCTGACCGACAGCAACGATGCCGCGGTGGCGCTGCGCTACGCCTATAACGACGTTGAGACGGCGTTCGATTATTTCCTATCGGAGATCGGCGAGGACCGGCCCTTCATCGTCGCCGGGCACAGCCAGGGCGCGCTGCATGTCACCACGCTGCTCCACGAGCGCATCGCGGGAACCGATCTCGCTGGACGCATCGCGGCGGCCTATATCATCGGCTGGCCGATTTCGGTCGAGGCGGACCTGCCCGCCCTGCCCCTGCAACCCTGCACTGGACCGGACGCCGTGAACTGCATCATCGCCTTCCAGAGTTTCGGCGAACCGGCCAACCCAGATCAGATTACGCGCATCTATGATGGCAGCACCGGCTATACAGGCGATCTCCGCGGCGACACGGCGATGCTGTGCGTCAATCCGCTGACCGGCGACCGCGATGGCGCGGCCAATGCCGAAGCCAATAGCGGTTCGCTGCTCCCCAACGAAGATATGAACGACGCCTCGCTCGTACCAGAACTCATCTCGGCGCGCTGCGACCATCAGGGCCTGCTGCTGGTCGGCCAGCCGCCGGAGGATTATGGCCGGTACGTCCTGCCCGGTAACAATTACCACGTCTTCGATTTCATGCTCTTCTGGAGCAATCTGCGAGCAGACGTGGAGCGGCGCGTGACGGCCTATCGCGCGGCGGCGCAATGATCGCGGACAGCGCGGGCGATTTCCGCGCGGCGCTGCCCGATGGCGGGCGGCTGGCCGGGCTCGATGTCGGCAGCAAGACGATCGGCGTGGCGCTCTGCGACGCGCAATGGACATTCGCGAGCGCCGCGGAGACCGTGAAGCGCCGCAAATTCTCACAGGACCTCGAACGGCTGAAAACGATCTTCGCCGACCAACAGGTCGCCGGCCTTGTGATCGGCCTCCCGCTCAATCTCGACGGTACGGACAGCCCGCAAACCCAATCCACCCGTGCCTTCGCCCGCAACCTCGATCAGGCCCTCGACCTCCCCATCCTCCTCTGGGACGAACGCTGGTCCACGCAAGCCGTAGAACGCGCGATGATCGATCTGGATGTGACGCGCAAGAAACGCGCGGCCAAGGTCGACGCGGTGGCGGCCGAATATATTTTGCAGGGCGCCATTGACGCGATGGTGGCGCAATAGCAGCGCCCATTGCCCCCTCCCCATCCCGGGTCTAAGAGGCCCCTTTGATGCAAAACGCGATTCCCACTGCTGCGGCCACGCCCGAAGGCGCGCATCCGTTTCCGCACAGGCATCTCACCGGTATTTTCGGGCTCCAGCCCTGGGAGATCACCTTCCTGCTCGACGAAGCCGAGCAATGGGTGGACCTCAACCGCCAATCCTCCAAGCATGACGACCGGCTCGCGGGCCTGACGCAGATGAACGCCTTTTTCGAGGCATCGACGCGCACGCTGCTGTCGTTCGAGATTGCGGGCAAGCGGCTCGGCGCGGACGTCGTCAACATGCATGCCGCGCAATCGAGCGTGAAAAAGGGCGAGACGCTGATCGACACGGCGGTGACGCTCAACGCGATGCGCGCCGATGTCATCGTGATCCGGCATCAGGCGTCGGGCGCGGTGCAGCTGATCGCCGACAAGGTCGATTGCCCGGTGCTCAATGCCGGGGACGGCTGGCACGAACATCCGACACAGGCGCTGCTCGATGCGCTGACTATCCGGCGGCGGCGCGGGGCGTTCGAAAAGCTGCGCGTCGCGATCTGCGGGGATATCCTGCATTCGCGGGTCGCACGCTCGAACATCCTTGCGCTGACAGCGCTTGGCACGGAAGTGCATGTGATCGCGCCGCCGACGCTAATGCCACCGGCGATCGAGCGGCTCGGCGTTATCCCCTTTACCGATTTCGATGCGGGACTCGAAGGTGCCGATGTCGTGATGATGCTACGCCTCCAGAAAGAGCGGATGCAGGGCGGCTTCATCCCCTCCCCGCGCGAATATTTCACGCTCTACGGCCTGACACGCGAACGGCTGGACCGTGCCGCGCCCGACGCGCTGGTCATGCATCCGGGACCGATGAACCGGGGCGTGGAGATCGCCAGCGACATTGCCGACGATCTCGAACGCTCCGCAATCACCGAACAGGTCGAGATGGGCGTCGCCGTGCGCATGGCCTGTCTCGACGTGCTGACCCGCAAGCAGCGCGGCGTGGAGGGCTGGGCATGAGCGCGCTG
>NZ_JBQLZN010000065.1:0-8491 GCF_052168295.1 Parasphingopyxis sp.
GAGCTGGCTACAGCGATTAGTTTCGATCGCCGCTTGACTAATGACCTGGGCACCAGCGGCCGAAATGGCGGACTCAGAGAGCATCACCAACAACCAGACGGCCGGAGTCGATGAGGGCGGGATCGTGAAGATCCGGGGCGACATTCTCGTCATCCTGCGGCGCGGCCGGCTGTTCACGGTCTCGATCGCCGATGGCGGCATGCGACCGATCGACATGATCGATGCCTATCCGCCCGATACCGACGGCAGCCGGTCCTGGTATGACGAGATGCTGATCGCGGGAGATCGGGTCATCGTCATCGGTTACAGCTATGGCCGGGGCGGGACGGAAGTGAACCGGTTCCGGCTTTCCGAAGGCGGGCAACTGACATTCGAAGACGCGCACCATCTGCGGTCCAACGATTATTATTCGGCCGACAATTATGCCTCGCGGCTGATCGGCAACCGGCTGATCTTCTACACGCCGCTCAACCTGTTCCGCGGCGAGGATCCGCTGGACGCGCTGCCCGGCGTCAAGCGCTGGGACGGCAATCCGGAGAACCGGGTGTTCGAACGCATCACGGCTCCCGATCGGGTCTATGCGACGCCCGCTATCCGGCGTTCGGCATCGGAGACTTTCTCGACACTGCACAGCGTCACGAGTTGCGATGTGTCCTCGCCCGGTTTCGATTGTACCGCGACCGGCGTGATCGCCGGCCCGTCCCGCGAATTCTATGTCTCTGGAGACTCGGTCTATCTCTGGGTCAGCAACGCCGATCCGTTCGATCGATCGGGCACGCCCCGCTATTCGCATATCTACCGGCTACCGCTCGGCGACGAGGCACCCTCGGCCATCGGCGCGCGCGGCGCACCGGTCAACCAATTCTCCTTCCGCGCGGATTCCGATCCCGACATGCTCAACGTCGTCGTGCGCGGGGGCGGGGGCAGCAATGCCATGTGGGAGCCCGAGGCACCGACCGGCACGATCAGCCTGATCCGCGTGCCGCTGAGCGAATTCGGGGACGGCAGCAGCGAAGTCCGCCAGCGTTACTACCGGCATCTCGAACGCAATCAGAGCACCTATCAGTTCGAGAACCGGTTCGTCGGCGATCACCTGATCTATGGTCATGGCCGGGCCAATGCATGGCGCAACCCGCCCAACTATAGTTCGGAACCGCTGGCCTACGCCGTGCCATTGAGCGGCGGATCGATTGCCGAGTTCCGGCTCGGCCATGGCGTCGAACGGATCGAGCCGATGGGGGCGGACGCCATTATCGTCGGCAGCAATCTTGAAAACGGCCTGGGGTTCAGTGCGATAGAGTTGAGCGGCGGCCTGCCCAATCTCGGCGACGCCTATGTGTTGCCAGCGGCGGGCCAGGGCGAATCGCGCAGCCATGCCTATTTCTACCGGCCCGATCCGGGTTCACCGGGCGGCGCATCGGGCACGCTCGGCCTGCCGATCGCGCGGCAGGTCCAGCCCGAATATCGTCAGCTGTTCGGCAGTGCCGCCGCCATGCTGTTCCTGCGCCGCGACGACCGCCAATTCTCCCGCGCCGGCGAACTGGATGCGATGGTGCAGGGTGTCGTCGATGACGGCTGCCGCGCGTCCTGCACCGACTGGTACGGCAATGCCCGTCCGATCTTCCTCCGCACCCGCACCTTCGCCCTGCTCGGTTATGAGCTGGTCGAAGGCCGGATGGAGGATGGCCGGATTACCGAAATCGGCCGGCTGAACTATGCGCCCGCAGCGCCCGCCGACTGAGCGGAAGGTGCTGCGCCGCTAGTCCCTCGCCAGATTCCGCAGCACATAATGGAGGATGCCGCCGTTGCGGAAATACTCCATCTCGTTGCCCGTATCGATGCGGCAGAGCGTTTCGAAGGTCGCGGTTTCGCCATTGGCGCGGGTCATCTCTACCTCGACCGTCTGGCGCGGATCGAGGTCTGCCACGCCGCGGATGGTGAAGGTCTCGCTGCCGTCCAGCCCCAGCGTCTCGCGCGTCACGCCCTCGGCGAACTGGAGCGGGAGGACGCCCATGCCGACCAGGTTCGAGCGGTGGATACGCTCGAAGCTCTCGACGATCACGGCCTTTACGCCAAGCAGGTTCGTGCCCTTCGCTGCCCAGTCGCGCGACGAGCCGGTGCCGTATTCGGCGCCGGCGATGACGACGAGCGGCGTGCCCTCTTCCTTGTAGCGCATCGCGGCGTCGTAGATCGACATTTCTTCGCCGGACGGGATGTGCCGCGTGTAGCCGCCTTCGACGTCGTCGAGCATCTGGTTCTTGATGCGGATGTTCGCGAAGGTGCCGCGCATCATGACTTCGTGATTGCCGCGGCGCGAGCCGTAGCTATTGAAGTCGGCGCGGGAAACCTGCCGGTCTTTCAGATACTTACCGGCCGGCGAATCCTCCTTGATCGCGCCGGCAGGGCTGATGTGATCGGTCGTGATCGACTGGCCGAACAGGGCGAGCGGGCGCGCGTCGACGATATCCTCGATCGCCTCCGGCTCCATCGTCATCCCTTCGAAATAGGGCGGATTCTGGACATAGGTGCTGCCCGAACGCCAGTTGAACGTCGCCGACGGCTCGACATCGATCGAGCGCCACATATCGTCCCCATCGTACACATTCGCGTACCGCGTCTCGAACATATCGCGATTGACATGCGCCTGGATCGTCTCGGCTACCTCAGCATTGCTCGGCCAGACATCGGCGAGGAACACATCCGCTCCATCGCTCCCCTGCCCCAGCGGCGTCTCGGTAATATCCTCCGTCACCGTACCCTTGAGCGCATAGGCCACCACCAGCGGCGGCGAGGCGAGGAAATTCGCCCGCACATCCTGGCTCACACGGCCCTCGAAGTTCCGGTTCCCCGACAGCACACTCGCCGCCACCAGATCATTCTCGTTCACGGCCTTCGAAATCGGCGGCGCCAATGGCCCGCTGTTCCCGATACAGGTCGTGCAGCCATAGCCGACCAGATCGAAGCCCAGCGCATCGAGATCGTCCTGCAGGCCCGAGCTTTCCAGATAATCCGTCACCACCTGCGATCCCGGGGCCAGCGACGTCTTCACCCAGGGCTTCACGCTCAGCCCCTTTTCGCGCGCCTTTTTCGCGACCAGCCCGGCCGCCGCCATCACCGCCGGGTTCGAGGTATTCGTGCAGCTCGTAATCGCCGCGATCACGACATCGCCATCGCCGATATCATGGTCCTTGCCCTCGACCGGCACGCGCTTCTTGTCGCGGCCATAGACCTTCTGCATGTCGTCGTTGAACAGCTCGTCGACCTGCGGCAGGATCACCTTGTCCTGCGGCCGCTTCGGCCCGGCAAGGCTCGGCACGACCATGCCCATGTCCAGCTCCAGCGTGTCGGTGAACACGGGATCGGGATCGTCGACATTGTGCCAGAGGCCCTGCTCGCGGCAATAGGCCTCGACGAGCGCGATCTGCCACTCGTCCCGCCCGGTCAGGCGCATATAGTCGGTCGTCTTCTCGTCGATCGGGAAGAAGCCACAGGTCGCGCCATATTCGGGCGCCATGTTCGCGATCGTCGCCCGGTCGGCCAGCGTCAGCGCCTTCAGGCCGGAGCCGTAAAACTCCACGAACCGCCCGACCACGCCCTTTTCGCGCAGCATCTGGACGACCGTCAGCACCAGATCCGTCGCCGTCACGCCCTCGGCCAGCTCGCCGGTCAGGTGGAAGCCGACGACTTCGGGTATGAGCATGCTCACCGGCTGCCCCAGCATCGCCGCCTCGGCCTCGATCCCGCCGACGCCCCAGCCGAGCACGCCGAGCCCGTTGATCATGGTGGTATGCGAGTCCGTGCCGACCAGCGTATCGGGATAGGCCACAGTCTCGCCGTCCGCATCCGCGCTGCTCCACACGCCCTGCCCCAGATATTCGAGATTCACCTGGTGGCAGATGCCCGTCCCCGGCGGCACGACCTTGAAATTATCGAACGCGCCCGCGCCCCATTTCAGAAACTCGTAGCGCTCCATATTGCGCTGATATTCGAGCGCGACATTCTCCTCGAACGCAGTCGGCGTGCCGAACTCATCGACCATCACCGAATGATCGATCACGAGATGCACGGGCACCTGCGGATTGATCTTCTCCGCCGCGCCGCCCAGCGCCACGATCCCGTCGCGCATCGCCGCCAGATCGACGACCGCCGGCACGCCGGTAAAATCCTGCATCAGCACGCGCGCCGGGCGATACTGGATCTCGCGCGAAATCCGCCGCTCCTTGAGCCAGTCCACACAGGCCTGCACGTCCTCGGTAGTGACCGTATTCCCGTCCTCGAAGCGCAGCAGGTTTTCGAGCAGCACTTTCATCGAGAAGGGCAGCCGCGAAACATCGCCCAGCTTTTCGGCGGCCTTGGCGAGGCTGTAATAGTGGACGGTCTTGCCCTCGACCGTGAGGGCGGAACGGGTGGAAAGCGTGTCGTGGCCGGTGGTGGTCATATGTCCTCGTTAGGGTTCGTCACAAAGTGATACTTTGTGCCGGTTTTAAGCCGGTTGTATGCGAATGAATCGATGGGAAGCCTAGCGTAACCCGAGAAACATAGAAAGTTCACTGTTGCAATAAATTGCTCTAGGCAGTCCGGGCGCGATAAACTGATCGGAAAACGGTGTGGCCAACGTTAGATACATGGGAAGCAAACGGTCGCTTGCGCCAGCAATAGGAGAGCTCATATCGGCGCGTCATCCAGACGCAATAATCCTTGATGCCTTTTCCGGCATGTGTGCCGTCGGAACAGAGGTATCGGCAAAGCATACTCTGTACACAAATGACATTCATCTATTTGCTGAAACTATCGCCCGCGCATTGTTTGTTGCGCAAGAACCAAAGCCCACGTCTCTAAACGCTAAAGATGAACTAACTGACGATATCAACGAAAATGCCGTCGCCCTGAAGAACGTTTTTTCGAAAGATGTTTCAGACGAAGAAATTGCTATTGCGCGCGCGATGAATGGCCAGTGGTCTAGATTGCGTAGATTATACGAAGATGCATCCAACAATATATACCCGATTAGTGTTTCGGGAATGCATGATATTGTTAGTTATCGAGACAACCCAAATCTATTCCCATACTGCCTGTTCGTACGTTATTTCACTCAAGGCTATTTCAGCTTTCAGCAGGCGATCGAGATAGACTCAATCCGCTACGCGATATCAAAGTCCTCAAAAGACAGACGCGCATTCTATCTCGCGGCCCTCCTTCAGGCGGTCAGTCATTGCTCGGCGTCTTCTGGCCATTTTGCGCAATTCCTAGCTCCGCGAGACAGCAAGAACACTAAGTATATCGCCCGTATTCGAAGCCGTTCTGTGCTAGAACGCTTTTGGAAAGCCTTAGATGAATTTCGGTTGCCAGATTGCTTGGACCGATCACGTAATAAGACATTCCAAAGGGATGCTGTCGAACTTTTAGATGCGGCAGAACTGCATGATCAGAATCTCGTTATATATGCAGATCCTCCCTACTCTCGCGCTCAGTACAGTCGATACTATCACGTATTGGAGACGCTGGTTTTGTACGACTATCCCGAATGCACAGGAAAAGGTCGTTATCGGAACGGAAGATTCAATACAGGATTTTCAAGGAAGACTTCTGTGGTTGGTGAATTCGATAAATTCCTATCCCGAGCTGCCGAACTCGGCGCGGAGACCTACATCAGCTACCCAACCAATGGATTGCTTGAGAAGGTTGGGCACAAACTTTATGATATAATGTCGGAATACTTTACTAATGTCGAAAGAGTAGAACATACTCTGCTGCAACATTCTACTTTAGGTGGTGCACCAGGAAGCTCATCGGTGCCTACATACGAGGAAATCTACTATGCCAGCGGGAAAAAGCGATAATCCTTCGAAGCCAAAAAATGGCGCCGCGAACCCGCCAGTAGGACAGCTCGAAGAAGTATCCATTGATCAAATAGAACCCAATCCTCGAAACCCCCGTCAAACTTTCAAACCTACGACGATAGAGCAGCTTGCAGCCTCGCTCGAGGACATCGGACTCCAAGTACCAATTACTGTTTACAAATCTGAACAAAAGAGCGGCCACAAATATATACTTCTGGATGGCGAGCGCCGTTTCAGAGCAGCCAGACTGATAAACTGGGACAAAATTCCAGCCTTGGTCGTTAAACGGCCCAGCACAAACGACAACGCGATCCGGATGTTCAACATCCACATGTTGCGCGAAGAGTGGGAAGAGATTGAAACCGCTTGGGCGCTCGAGCAAATTATGGAAGAGACCGGCGAGACCAAAATACGAAACCTGCAGCGCATTACCGGCCTCACTCAAGATCGAATACGCAACATGCTGCGCGTGCTCGAATTTCCGAAAGCCCAGCAACAAAAAGTTGCTGATGGTGAGTTGAGCTATCAACTGCTCGTCGAGTTGGACAAGAATGTGCTTAGCCGTAGGCGGAAAGAGAAGAAAGCTGCAGATGATAAACCGATAACAAACCTCAGTCCGGCCCAATTGCGAGATGTCTTCCTTAAAAAGTACGAGAACAATATCGAGTCAGATATTGTTGATCTTCGACATGTCGGCACGCTTTGGGATACGGCGAAGAGCGAGGGTAAGGTCGGCAGCCGGGCGAAAGAAGCGTTGGTTACACTGATAGAGAAACATGACGCCACTATAGAAGACGCGTTTGAAATCGGCGCGGCCGCAAGTGTTGGGCTTCAAAAGATTATGCGAGATATAAATGCGCTACCTAGCCGGTTGGACGATTTCGTCGAAAGCGGCCTGCACTCAGAGCATAGAGGAGAGCTGAAGGCAGCACTAAGAGACCTGATAAAGGAGCTGACCAGGATCAGTAAAGGTATCTGAACGTGCGTGGAGACCCCATTGCTGATCTACTGCCGAGCATAGAAAGTGTTTTGCTATCGGAGTTTCCGGCGGCGATCTTAGAACCCAACGGAAAAATTGGCGACAATGTGGGGTGGCGACCTCATCTACTTGAACGTAATCAACACCGAGCCTGGTACTTCCATGTTCTACAACCTGAGAGCAGTTCTTGGGCTAACCGAGCGAACGCTGCTTCAATGGCAGACGAGAAGCTGTCGATTGGGATAGCAGCTCCTCAAAACTTTCTTGAGTCTGAAGATTTTTTGATCGACAGCCTTCCGCTGAATCCCGCGTTTATCGAGTTGAAACCGAAAGGAGGAAAGCTGATAGCGCACAACTTTTATGGTTCAATTGGCGACTACATATATGAGAGAAATCTCATGCTCTCCGACAACGCCGCAACCACCGTACTGGATCATTACCATAATCTGGCAACCGCTGAGCAGAACGATCAAAAAAAGGGCGTATTGCTTGAGCTGCTCTGTGCAATTCTGTTTAGCCAAGTCGAAGATTTCGACGTCAAAGGCAGGGACATCTCGAATCGCTCGCAACAAATGGACGTCGTGGTTCATAGTCGGGTTTCAAGCGGCATTCTGTCTGAGAGTCCGATGGTGTTAGCCGAAGCAAAAAACTGGCCGAGCAATCCTGTTGGAACAAAAGAGATTCAGTCATTTCTGCAGAAAATGAAAACTCGAAATCGGAGATGCAAACTTGGTTTTATTGTGACGACGGGTAAATTTACCAGCGGTGTAGAAACCGAAAGAGTGAGAGTTTCATCCGAATCGTATGTCGTCGCACTTATCGACGGTAAGCAGTTGGTCGGCATTTGGAGAAAGGGCTCATCAATAACGAGTCAGCTTGAGGAACTGGTCCTTGATAATGTGATTGGCTCCTAGCAATCCTATTTCCTGTCCTACAGACCCCCGGATAGTATAAATAGATCGGCTCCATTCCCTGTGTGAGGAGCCCGATCATGGCCGATCCCGATCCGCCGCGCCTGCCTGCCGTGCGGGACGCGCCGGAACCCCCAGCCCCCTATCGCACCCGGCATGACGGGTGGACGACGCCGCGCAAGCGCAAGTTTCTCCATGCGCTGGCGCGGACGGGCTGTGTGCGGGATGCGTGCGCCATCGCCAATATCTCCACGACCAGCGCCTATCGCCACCGCAAGCGCGATGCAGGGTTTGCGGATGCCTGGGAGCGGGCGCTGACCGAGGCGCTGCCGGTGCTGGAGGCGGCGGCGTTCGAGCGGGCGGTGGAGGGGGTGGACGAGCCGGTCGTCCATGGCGGCGAAGTCGTCACGACGCGCAAACGCTATTCGGACGCGATCCTCGTGACGCTCCTCAAACGCGCGGACGCTGCCGAAGCGGCGCGCGCGGCGCGGCGGCCGCTCTCGACCGAAGAACTGCGCGCCCGCCTTGACCGCAAGATCGCGCGGGTAAAGGCGGCGATGGAGGAGGAGGCGGGGGAGGACGGGACGGAGAGCGCGTGAGCGGGGCGGGTATGCCCGGCCTGTGTCAACCAGTGTCAACCGGCGGGGGGATGTGTTTGTCAGAACATTGCTCGCGCAATGCCGCGGCACCGGGTTTTAGTTTGTCAGAATTTTCCTTGCGGAAAATCGCCGCACCGGCCCTCACCCCCTCCCGACCGCCCA
>NZ_JBQLZN010000066.1:0-13518 GCF_052168295.1 Parasphingopyxis sp.
GCGAGCCGTCGATCATCCGGCTGCCCATGCGGACGACGAGGCCGCCCAGCAGCGAGGGATCGACGTTCATGTCGATATTGACGTCACGGCCGGCAAGGCTCTTGAGCTTCGCCTTCAATGCGGCGACCTGATCGTCGGTGAGGGGATGCGCGGTAATCACTTCGGCATTCGCCTCGCCGCGATACTGGGCGGCGATGGTCGAAAAGGCGCGGATTGCGGGGCCGAGTTGGGCCAGCCGGCGATTCTCGGCAAGTGTGCCGAGGAACTTGCTGGTCAGTGGATCGAGCTGCAGCGATTCGGACACCGCTTTAGCCGCCGCCACGGCTTCGGAGCGGCCGACAAGCGGGCTGGTGGTCAGCGTCGCGAACTCGCCCGAATCGGCGAGCGCCGATTTGAGCTTCGCCAGGCTGCCCTCGACCGCGTCGAGCTGCTTATTCTCTTCCGCCAGTTCGAACAGCGCCGCCGCATAGCGGCCTGCCAGGCTGGCCTTGATTCCGCCGGAAATATCCACGCGCAAATATGCCCCTAAAGGAGGATGACTGATCCATAGAAAAGGGAGCGGCAAAGCGCCCCCGCTACGGCTGCGGGCCATCTAACAAGGGTCATGCTGCGATGCAAGATGGGACGGGCGAACTTTTCCCCTGAAACCGTTCCGCTCGCCTATTCAGCTGGTGCCTCTTCCTCGTCCGCGGCTTCGCCTTCTTCCGGCTCTGCGATCATCGGCGCGGCTTGCCCCTGCGCCTCCTCGAAAAGGGTCTGCAGGCTCGGCCGGTTGAAGAACACGTAGATCGATCCGGCGACGAGTGCGATCCCGATACCGATGGCGAGGCTGCCGACAAGCGAACCGCGCTGCCAGCGGCCGCGGAAGAACATCGCCACGATGCCGCCCGCGAACAGCGCGGCGCCGATCACAAGCATCGCCACCGCGATCGCGAGGCCCAGTTCGCGGGCTTCGTAAAGAGCCAGGCGTTCCCGGTCGCGCGCCAGCTCTTCCGCGCGGGCCTGCTCCGCGGCTTCCTGCCGGACGCGTTCGGGCAGCGGGATGCACCCTTCGGTCGTGATCTCGGGACGCACCTCGGCGCGCTGGAGAAAGGGGATCAGCTCGCGCGCGGAAATCGCGAAGCCGAACTCCGCGTCATTCTGTTCGGCCAGTGCGCCGAAACTGTTGATGCCTATGATGCGTCCGCATTCGTCGACCAGCGGTCCGCCCGAATTGCCGCGCGCCATCGCGGCCGTGTGCAGCAGAGTATCGACATCGCGCCGGCTGCGGCCTCCGGAAAGCTGGCCGAAGGTGCGCACGGCGGGGGTGGGCTGTACGCGTTCCGTCGCCGATAGATTTTCGGCGAGGTCGACCGATCCCGGATAGCCGATCGCCGCGACCCGGCCCGTGTCCGGAGGACGGCCGGTAAAGACGGGCAGGGGATCGATGATCCCTTCCTCCATCCGGATAAGCGCGAGATCCGCGCGCGAATCGGATGCGAGCAGCGTGCCCGGATAGCGTTGCTCACCCGACGACGGGACGATGCTGATCTCGATGCTGGGCGACTCACGCAGTGGGGCGACGACATGCGCGTTGGTAACGATCAGGCCCGGCGCGACGGCGACGCCGCTGCCATGGCCGAGCAGATATTCGCCGCGCTTGTCTTCCGTACCGATCAACGCGACCCGGACCACGCTCCGCGCAGCAATAACGACATCATTCTCGGTGGCCGTCTGTTCGTCGCCCTTCTGCGCGGACGCCGCAATTGGCAGCATTGCCAGCAAGAGCAGCCAAACCGTTATCCAACGCACCATGGCGAGTTCCCCCTCAGAACAGGCGGGCTTTGTATACGGTAGCGCGGATGGCTGAAAAGGGGGCGGCCGGCTTTAACCGCAATTTTCGGAACGCATATATGCTATGGCCCGCGCATAAGGACGTCATGACACAGCAAGACCTTCTCATCGCACCCGATCTCGCCTGGCAGGCCGTACAGGCGCGCGATCGCAGCTATGACGGCCGCTTCGTGACCGGCGTTTTGACGACCGGCATATATTGCCGACCGTCCTGCGCGGCCCGGCATCCCAAGCGCGACAATGTCCGTTTCTTTACGAACGGCGCCGAGGCGCGCGAGGCGGGCCTCCGGCCATGCAAGCGCTGCAAGCCCGACGATGTCTCGCGTGACGAGGCCGCCGTGGCGCAGGCGGTTGCCTTGATCGAAGGCGCCGAGGAAGCGCCGAAGCTCGACGCGATCGCCGCCGATGTCGACTATTCACCCACCCATTTCCTGCGCGTATTCCGCCGGGCGATGGGCGTGACGCCGGCGGCCTATGCGCGGCGGCTGCGCGCCGAACGCGCCGAGCGGGCGCTCGATAGCGAAGAGCGCGTAACCGATGCCATCTACCAAGCCGGTTATTCGGGGCCGGGTCGCTTTTACGCCGAGACGGGCAAGCGGCTGGGCATGACGCCATCGGCCTGGCGGCGGGGCGGCGAGGGCGTCACGATCCGCTGGGCGATCGCCGAGACGAGCCTCGGCGACATGCTCGTCGCGGCGACCGAGCGCGGGGTCTGCCGATTATCGTTCGAAGAAAATGAGGCGGCGTTGCGCACGCGTTTTCCCAATGCGGACATCGTGCCTGCCGATGATGCTATGGCCGACATTATCGCGAGCGCCGTCGCGGCCGTCGACGATCCGGCGCGCCCGCACGGCCTGTCGCTCGATGTCCAGGGCACCGCTTTCCAGGAAGCCGTCTGGCGCGAACTGACCAGCATCCCGCCCGGCGAAACCCGGACTTATGCCGAAATCGCCGCGGCGGTCGGCCAGCCCAAGGCCGTGCGCGCTGCGGGCTCCGCGAATGGCGCGAACAACGTCGCCGTCCTCATCCCCTGTCACCGCGTGATTCGGAGCGATGGTTCGCTCGGCGGTTATGCCTACGGGTTGAAGCGGAAAGAGGCGTTGCTGGAGAGGGAGCGGCGGGGCTGACCGTTATTCGACGCGGCCGCTGTCTAATTGATCACCGTCGCGCCGCTGTTCGATCAGGCGATCGAGCTCGTCCATCATTGATCGCGCTGCTCCCGAATTATCCACGCCATGAGGGGATTGCATGAGCGGCACGATAGCTTGCCGCGCTTCGTCGTAACGTCGCTGATTGATAAGTTCGTTGATGATCGCACCCCGTATTTCATAACTCTGCGGGACCAATTCCAGCGCGCGTTCGAGCGCGCGATCCGCGATTTCGGGACGCTGGCGGTCGTCGGGATAGGCTCGGTAAAAGCTGAGAAGCGCCAAGGCATTATTCGGGAATATCCGGTTGGCCCTGGCGATATAGTCTCGCGCTTCTGTCCAATAGGGGCTGTCGTCGGATTGCGCATCCAGCGCCATTTCGGTCAGAACCATTCCCTTATACAAATTGGCCTCCAGATTTTCGGGCTCGAGTTCGATAGCTCTATTCGCCGCTTCCAGAGCGCCCGATATATTACCGTCTTCGAGCCGGAGCCGGGCGAGTTCGACATAGGCATTTGCAACTTCAGGATTCTCGCGTGCGGTCTCTTCCGCGAGCGCGAGACCGTCCACGGAATCAGTTGGATACAATAGCGCGACCTCTGCCTCGGCATTGGAAATTCGGTCGATCGCCATCGGAAAATCGGGAATGTCCGTTAGCGTCAATGTGCCGCTGACCGCGCCCCTATCCCGGTAGCGCTGCAACACCTCGTCATAGTCCGCGCCCGTAGCGCCGAAGGTGTCCGAATAGGCGTCCCCCGCCGACGCCCCTTGCTGCATTGCCATCAGATATCGCGTCAGCAGTTCGCGCGCGTCGTCGTCGAAAAAGGTGTAGTGGAAGAAAAGCCAAGCCTGTGCATACAGCATGGGCGACAGATCAGCGCGGTTGGACAGCATGTCGGCAGTCGGAATCCATTCTTGGCGATGGAGCAATGGCCCGTGGCCCGGCGGCACGGCGCCAATCCTTATCCTGCTGTCACTCTCGAACTGTATCTGGCCGTAGAATTCGGCATATCCTTCGACATACCAACCTGGATAATTCGCCGGGAAATACTGCATCATGAAATGATGCGCATATTCGTGGAACAGAACAGAATAGGCGGAAGGTGAATAGCGACCGCGAAAACGTTGCGGCTCAGTCAAAACAGTGAACGGACCACGGGCTAAGGGACGGTAGAAACCACCCAGATCGATTCTTGTCTCGTTGTAAAAGGACTGGACTGTGCTCGCATGTTCAACAGCGAAAACTCTCAATTTGACAGGATCTTGCTCCTGCGCCACCCGGGCGAGACCGGCCATCACATGGTTGAACCGCTCAAGCGTTTGCGTGAAGCGGATCACGTCACGTTCGCGGCCATCCATATAGACGATAAAGTTCTGCGATTCTGCCCGGTGCCAGGCTGCATTCGCTGTCGACTGCATGAAAAGACACGCGACAAAGAAAATTACCCAACGCATAATTACCTCAGCTTTACTTCGATCGCTGATAAACGGAGCAGATTATGTTGTCAGCTTAATCGAAAAGGATTCCTATATTCCACGGGTAATCCGATAATTATGAAGTAGCCATCTAACCTAGGCGCAGGACCAGATAGGCCAGCGCCAGCAACGTGGTGATCGCGATCGCGGCAATATTGAGCAGGCGGATCGGGCTGCCGGGCCTTGCGCCATCGGGCATGGCGCAGCGCGTCACCACCAGATGGTTGAGCAGGGCGATGATCGGGGCGATCAGGAACGAGGCCGAGGTCACGAAATCGATGAAGATGCTGAAATCGGACAGCAGCAAGTAGAGCGCCGCGACCGCGAGGCCGACTTCGGTGAGAATGGCGGCGATATAGGCGGTGCGGAACCGGCTCGTATCGTCGCCGGGTTTCCGGTCGGCATAGGCTTCGGCGAAGCTGCGCGCATAGGCGTCGGTCGCGGCGATGACGGTCGATGCCATGACGGAGAGCGCCGCGATCGAGGCGACAAGCGCGGCCTGTGGCCCCAGGGTGGCGCTGTAGAGCGATATGATCTGCGCTGCGAAGCCGGCGGCATCAGGCGCGGGTTCGATCGCGTCGCCGAACATCACGCCGGCACCCATGATGCAGAAGCACAGCGCAAGGATTGCGGACAACGCGAACGACCAGGCGAAACCGGTGCGCATTTCGAACAGGGTCGACCGATCGTCATCTTGCGCGCCTTTTTCCGCTTCTACTGTCCAGATCGATACCGGCACTGACGCGTCGACCGGATTGGGCATGAAGCCGGCCAAAGCGACGATAAACAGCAGCGTCACCGGATCGCCGACCCATCCGGTGTCGGTCAGGCTGCCCCATTCGACCCTTGGCAGTACCATGACCGTGGCCGCGAGTGTCGACACGATCAGAAAGGCGAGGAGGACCCGGTTGATCCGGTCGAGCCAGCTATATCCGCCGAGAATGAGGATCGCCGTGGCGATGGCGAGTACCAGGGCCGCCAGCGTAGGGATCGGCACGGAGGGGCCCGCCAGGGCCGTCACGATGCCTGCGGTCGTCGCGCTGGTCGCGGCGAGGACGACCGGCGCGATCGGCGCTATGGCAATAATGAACAGGATAAGCGCCCATGGCCCGAGTTCGCGATAACCGTGCAGAAGGGACCGGCGCGTCGCGTGCGCATAATCGACGCCAAACCGAAACGCCGGATATTTGAGGATGTTGATGACGATGATGACGCCGAAGAGCGCCAGTCCGAACATCGCGCCGGCGCGAGTCGACTGGACAAGATGGGAGACGCCGACAGCCGCACCGGAAAACAACAGCCCCGGGCCAATTGCGCGCCAGATGCGCTGGCGGTGTGAAACCATAAGGCCTGCTCTCGTCGACGTCTTTTCGGCGCACGGCCGCGACTAGGTTATTCGCTCTCGTCCTGTGGAAGTTGGTGCATCGCGCGCGCCGCATCCATAATCATGCGTGCGCGCGCTGTTGTTTCGCTTTCATGCGGGCTTTGAGCGATTGGCCCTATGATGCGAGCGGCGTCGGCGAAGCGCTCCTGATATAGGTACTCTTCAGCTAACATAAGGCGGAACTGGCTGTTTTGTTGGACGAGGACAAAGGCGCGCTCAAGCGCCGACACAGCGACGTCTGGGCGGCTCTCCCGATCGGGAAACGAACCGTAATAGGATGCCAGCGCAGAAGGATTGTTCGGATCAGCGTTGTTCGCACGGATAATGTACTCGCGGCTCTGTTCCCAATAAGGGCTTTCAGGATCATCGGCTGCTTCTGCCATGGAGAGCAATATGTCGCCCTTGGCGATATTTGCTGCAACATGATTGGGATCTAGCGACAGCGCATGGTCAACGGCTGCCATGGCTTCGGCATGCTCGTCATCTGAGAGATGCTCCAGGGCCAGTTCAACATGGGCTTGTGGATTGTTCGGATAGTATTCGATCGCCCTGTGAACGGCATATTCCATTTCTCCAGGCGAACGCGGAACCAACAGTGCAATTGTGGCTTCCTCCTCCGAAATCGTTCGTATCGTGATGGCGTCGGGCGCAATAGGTTCGGTTTCCACAACACGGGCGACAAAACGGTTACGACGAAGATAGCCCTGCAAAACGCGGTCGAAAGACCGGTCCCACGCGCCGAAACTTTCTTCATAGGCTTCGCGCCCGCTTTCGCCGTTCTGAAGGCGCGCAAGATAGTCGGAAAGCATTCCTGCAATTTCAGGATCGGTCGCGGCGAAGTGCGTGATCAACCAGCCTTGCGCATAGGTCATGCCGCTATTCTCGACTTCGTTCGAAAGCATGCGATCCGCCCGGATCCAATCGCCATATTGGAAATAGCGTGCACGGTATATCGGCGGATGGCCGACTTCCGCCATTCCGTCATCGCGAAACCGGACGGTTGCGAAATATTCGGCAAAGCCTTCGATATACCAAGCCGGATAATTAGCCGGAAAATATTGGAGCATGAAATGATGCACATATTCGTGAAACAGGATCGTCTGCGGGTCCATCCTGTCATAGCCTGAGCCAAGATCCTGTTCGGGAATGACCGCGATGGGGCCATTCACGGTCCCGGTGTAGAAACCGCCAATATTACTCATCCCGACATAGCGTCCGACAATCTCGGCATTCTCCACCAGGAAAATGCGGACCTTCATTTCAGCGGGCTCAGCGTCTGTGCCCGTAAATCGTCGTAATAGGGCGTCGAACTGTTCGAGTTGGGTCGTGAATCTTAGCAGTTCGCTCTCTTCGGTTTCGGCGTAAACGATAAACCGCGGCGACTCTGCAACGCGCCATTGCGCGTGCACCGGAAAGGCTGAAAATATCGCAGTAAACGCAATCGCGAGCTTCGCAATTTTCTTTGTAATATTCGCGGTCATTAGCTCAGTGTTATTTATTCTCGCACGAAGTCGCAACTTTACAGGAAACTGTACGGATCGACGTCTACCGTAACCCGCACGCCTTTCGGCCAGTCACGGTCGCCGAGCCAGTCGCGGATCACGCTTTGCACGTCGAGCGCGCGCCGGGCGTGGACGAGCAGGCGCTGGCGGTGGCGGCCGCGCAGCATGGCGAGCGGGGCGGGGGCCGGGCCGAGCACCATCATACCCTCGACCTTCGGCGCGGTCTGGCCAATCACGCGCGCGGTCTCGAACGCCTCTTTTTCATCCTCCGAAGAGATGACGATCCCGGCATAACGGCCAAAGGGCGGGGCACCAGCGAAGCGGCGGGCTTCGGTTTCGGCGGCGTAGAAGCTCTCGGCATCGCCCGAGACCAACGCTTCGATGACGGGCGCGGTCGGTTCGTGCGTCTGGATGAAGACGCGGCCCGGCTTGTCGCCGCGCCCGGCGCGGCCTGACACCTGCATGATCTGCTGAAAGGTCCGCTCGGCCGCGCGCAAATCGCCGCCCTGCAGCCCGAGATCGGCATCGACGACGCCGACCAGGGTCAGGTTCGGGAAATGATAGCCTTTGGTGACGAGCTGCGTGCCGATGACGATATCGATATCGCCGGCCTCCATCCTGTGGACGAACTCGGCGGCCTTGGCCGGCGACCAGAGCGTGTCCGAGGTGACGATAGCGGTCCTCGCTTCGGGAAAGAGGGCGGCGACCTCGTCCGCGATCCGCTCGACTCCCGGGCCGCAGGCGACGAGGCTGTCGACCGCGCCGCATTCTGGGCATTCGTCCGGCGGCGGCATGACATGGCCGCAGTGATGGCAGGCGAGGCGGGCGAGCAGCCGGTGTTCGACCATCCAGGCCGTGCAGTTCGGACACTGGAAGCGGTGGCCGCACGTCCGGCATAATGTGAGCGGCGCATAGCCGCGGCGGTTGAGGAACAGCAGCGACTGTTCCTTGCGCGCCAGCGTTTCCTCGACCGCGCGGACGAGCGTCGGCGCGAGCCAGGAGCCGCGCGGCGGCGGATCCTGCAGCATGTCGATCGCGGCCAGTTCGGGCAGTTCGGCCGAACCATAGCGGCCGGGCAGGGTGACGCTCTCATAGCGGCCGATCTCGACCATCTGCTTGGTCTCGATTGCCGGTGTCGCCGAGGCGAGGACGATCGGAAAACTCTCGAAATGCCCGCGCATCACGGCGACGTCGCGCGCATGATACATAACGCCTTCTTCCTGCTTGAAGGCGCTTTCGTGCGCCTCGTCGACAATGATCAGGCCGAGTTCGGGATAGGGGAGGAATAGCGATGAGCGCGCGCCGACCGTGACTTTCGCCTCGCCGGTCGCGATGGCGCGCCAGGCGCGGCGCCGCTCCGATTGCCGCAGCCCCGAATGCCAGGCGACGGGCTCGCAGCCGAAACGTGCGGTGAAGCGCGTGAGAAACGGCTCGGTCAGCGCGATTTCGGGCAGGAGCACGAGCGTCTGGCGGCCCATGCGCAGGGCTTCCGCGACGGCTTCGAAATAGACCTCGGTCTTGCCCGATCCGGTCACGCCGTCGAGCATGATCGGGGCGAACTCCTGAGCCTTAACCGCCTCGACGAGCCGCGCGCTCGCCTTTTGCTGGCCCTCTTCGAGCTCGGGCGGGCCGAAATCGGGATCGGGCAGCGGGAAGGGCGCGTCCAATGAGACCTCGACCGGTTCGAGCGCGCCCGCTTTCACCAGCCCGCGGATCACGCCGACCGAGACCTCGCCGATCTCGGAAAGCTCGCGGATGATGCCCTGGCTGTCGCCGATCAGTTCGAGCGCCTGTTCGCGCTTCGGCGTCATGCGCTCGGGCATCCCGCCGCTTGCGCGATATTCGGTAATCGTCTTCTCGCCCGAGTAGCCGCTGGTGGAGGCAAGGCTCATGCGGAGCACCGAGGCAAGGGGGGCGAGATAATAGTCGGCCGTCCATTCGATCAGCCGGCGCAACGTTTCGGGGATCGGCGGCGAATCGTACATGCCGAGGATCGGGCGCAGCTTCTCCGCCGCGACCGGTTTACCCTCGAGCCGTCCCTCGTCCCAGACCACTCCTGTCACCTGGCGCGGTCCCAGGGGCACTTTCACAATGCTGCCCGGCCGCGCGTCCATCCCGTCCGGCACGCGGTAGTCGAGCGGGCCGAGCGCGGCGTTGAGGATGAGGACGCGGACGCGGGACATGCGCGGCACCATAGGCGATGCGCGCGGCCTGAAAAGCCGAGCCTTGCCGCTTGCCGCTTTGTCTGTGGATAGGCGGGTTAGCGGCTGTCACGATTCCGCGATACGCTCCGCGCGACTCGCCCTTCGACACAGGACCGCCGCCCATGAAATTCTTCGCCGATACCGCCGATACCGCCGCCATCCGCGAGCTTGCCGCCACCGGCCTGGTCGACGGTGTGACGACCAATCCGTCGCTCATTCACAAGTCCGGCCGCGACATCATGGAGGTGACGAAGGAGATTTGCGGGCTCGTCGACGGGCCGGTGTCCGCCGAAGTCGTCGCGACCGAGCATGATGCGATGATGGCCGAGGCCGAAGTGCTGCGGAAGATCGCCGACAATATCGCGATCAAGGTGCCGCTGACCGTGGACGGCCTGAAGACCTGCAAGGCGCTCACCGGCGACGGCACCATGGTCAACGTCACGCTCTGCTTCACCGCCAACCAGGCGCTGCTTGCTGCCAAGGCCGGCGCGAGCTTCATCTCGCCCTTTGTCGGGCGGCACGACGATATCGGCTATGACGGGATGAACCTGATTGCCGATATCCGGGACATCTACGACAATTACGGTTTCCAGACCGAGATACTCGTCGCGTCGATCCGGCATCCGATCCATGTCCTGGAGAGTGCCAAGCTCGGCGCCGATGTCGCCACGATGCCGCCGGACGTGATCCTCAAACTCTTCAATCACCCCTTGACCGACAAAGGCCTCGCGGCGTTCCTCGCGGACTGGGAGAAGACGGGGCAATCGATCGGCTGATGCTTGCTCGGTCCGTATTCCTGCGCAGGCAGGAATCCAGGGCCACTAGCGACAACTTTCGCAGCTCTGGGCTCCTGCCTACGCAGGAGCACGACAGCCTTTCGACGATTGCGCTTCCTTGCTAAAGCAACATTCTTTCAAAAGAAGGTTGCCCTATGTCCGCCGCTCCCACCCTCGATTTCGGCCTCGGCGAAACCGCCGACATGATCCGCGAGACCACCAGCCGCTTCTCGCAGGAGCAGATCGCTCCGCGCGCCGCGGAGATCGACGCGAAGGACGAATTTCCCGTCGATCTCTGGCCGCAAATGGGCGAACTGGGCCTGCACGGCATCACGGTCGAGGAAGAATGGGGCGGGCTCGGGCTCGGCTATCTCGAACATTGCGTGGCGGTCGAGGAGGTCAGCCGGGCGAGCGCCTCGGTAGGCCTCAGCTATGGCGCGCACTCCAATCTCTGCGTCAACCAGATCCGCCGCTGGGGCAATGACGAGCAGAAGGCGAAATACCTGCCCGGCCTGATTTCCGGCGAGCATGTCGGCAGCCTCGCCATGTCCGAAGCCGCGGCTGGCTCCGACGTGGTCGGCATGAAGCTGAAGGCCGAGTCGGTGCAGGGCGGCTATATCCTGAACGGCACCAAATTCTGGATCACCAACGCGTCGCATGCCGATACGCTGGTCGTCTATGGCAAGACCGGCGAGGGATCGGGCGGGATCACGGCGTTCCTGATCGAAAAGGACATGCCGGGCTTCTCCATCGGCCAGAAGATCGACAAGGTCGGGATGCGCGGCAGCCCGACGGCCGAGCTCGTGTTCGACGATTGCGAAGTGCCGGACGAGAATGTGATGGGCCCGGTCAATGGCGGGGTCGGCGTGCTGATGAGCGGTCTCGATTACGAGCGCGCGGTGCTCGCCGCGATCCAGCTCGGCATCATGCAGGCCTGCCTCGATACCGTGCTGCCCTATGTCCGCGAGCGCAAACAGTTCGGCCAGCCGATCGGATCGTTCCAGCTCATGCAGGCCAAGGTCGCCGACATGTATGTCGCGCTCAATTCAGCGCGGGCTTACGTCTACGCCGTCGCGCGGGCCTGCGATGCGGGACTGACGACGCGTTTCGATGCGGCTGGCTCGATACTGCTGGCCAGCGAAAATGCCGTGAAGGTCGCGCTCGAAGCGGTGCAGGCGCTGGGCGGCGCGGGTTATACCAAGGACTGGCCGGTCGAGCGGTATATGCGCGACGCGAAGCTCCTCGATATCGGCGCGGGCACCAACGAAATCCGCCGGATGCTGATCGGCCGCGAACTGATCGGGGCGGCGGGTTGAGCTGGCTCTGGGCTTCCGCGCTCGCGATGGTGCTGACGGCGGCCGTCCATTCCGTGTTGGGCGAGCGGCAGTTGATCGGGCCGCTGCTGGCGCGCGAGACGACCGTGCTGAAACAGCCTTTGGCGCGCAAGGTCGTGCGCTTCGCCTGGCATCTGACGACGGCGCTGATGATCGCGACGGCCGCCGTGGTCGCCTGGCCGAACACGCCGGACAGTCTCGTGCTGGCAATCGGCCTGATCTGGCTCGCCGTGGGGATCGGCGATGCGGTCTATACGAAGGGCCAGCATGTCGGCTGGCCGCTGCTTAGCGCGGCAGGGCTGTTCGCGGTGATCGGCGCGCTATGAACGACACGATGCTCTTTGTCCTGCAATGGTATGGGGCGGCGTCCGGCGCGGTCGCGGCGCTGATCGTCTCGCTCAATCTCGGCGCGCAGAAGACGGGCTATGGGTTCATCATCTTCGTGAGCTCGTCGCTGTCGCTGATCGCCTGGGCGTTCATGGGCGAACAGGGGCTGGCGATCGGCATCCAGAATATCGTCCTGCTCGTCATCAACTGTATCGGCGTCTATCGCTATCTTATCGCGCATGAAGCCAAGGGGGAGGCCGCCAGTTGAGCGCACCGACACTCGATACAAAGATCGATACAAACGGCGAGGCGTTCCGCGCCAACGCCGCGCATAACCGCGAACTGGTCGACGCGCTGCGCGCCGATGTCGCGAAGGCGGCGTTGGGCGGGACGGAGAAGCATCGCGAGCGCCATCTCTTGCGCGGCAAGCTGCTCCCTCGCGACCGCGTCGAGCGGTTGCTCGATCCCGGTTCGCCCTTTCTCGAAATCGGCCAGCTCGCCGCCTGCGACATGTATGGCGGCGAGGTGCCGGGCGCCGGGATGATCGCGGGTATCGGGCGCGTATCGGGCCGCCAGTGCATGATCGTCTGCAACGATGCGACGGTAAAGGGCGGCACTTACTATCCGATGACGGTGAAGAAGCATCTGCGCGCGCAGGAGATCGCGCAGGAGAACCGGCTGCCCTGTATCTATCTCGTCGATAGCGGCGGCGCGAACCTGCCGCACCAGGCCGAAGTCTTCCCCGACCGCGAGCATTTCGGGCGCATCTTCTTCAACCAGGCGAACATGTCCGCGCTCGGTATTCCGCAGATCGCCTGCGTGATGGGCAGTTGCACGGCGGGCGGGGCGTACGTCCCGGCCATGTCGGACGAGACGGTGATCGTCCGCAACCAGGGCACGATCTTCCTCGCCGGCCCGCCGCTCGTCAAAGCCGCGACGGGCGAGGAGATTTCGGCCGAGGATCTCGGCGGCGGCGATCTCCATGGCCGCAAGTCGGGCGTTGTCGATCATGTCGCCGAGAATGACGAACATGCGCTGACCATCGTCCGCGATATCGTCTCGACGCTGAACGCGCCGCACGATCCGGGCGTCAAGCGCATCGAGCCGCGCGCGCCCAAATTCGATCCCGAGGAGCTGTACGGCATCATCCCCGACGATGTCCGCGCGCCCTACGACGTGCACGAGATCATCGCGCGGATCGTCGATGGCAGCGAGTTTCATGAATTCAAGGCGCTCTACGGTTCCACGCTGGTCTGCGGCTTTGCCTATATCTGGGGGATGCCGGTCGCGATCCTCGCCAATAACGGCGTGCTGTTCAGCGAGAGCGCGCAGAAGGGCGCGCATTTCATCGAACTCGCCTGCCAGCGCCGCATCCCGCTGCTGTTTCTGCAGAATATCTCCGGCTTCATGGTCGGCGGCAAATATGAGGCCGAGGGTATCGCCAAGCATGGCGCGAAGCTGGTCACGGCGGTCGCGACGGCGACGGTGCCCAAGATCACCGTGCTGATCGGCGGCAGCTTCGGCGCGGGCAATT
>NZ_JBQLZN010000067.1:0-81507 GCF_052168295.1 Parasphingopyxis sp.
AGCCCCAGAAAACGAAGCGGGCGAGGCCAGGGAAGGCAAGCCTCGCCCGGCACGTACGCTGGACGATGTAGAAACTCGTCGCGATCAGCGCATTGCCTCCGAAGGCGAAAATGACGGCGGACGTATGGAGCGGGCGGAGCCGGCCGAACGTCGTGTACTCGAAATTGAGATTGAGCACGGGAAAGGCGAGCTGGAGCGCGATGTAGAGCCCCGCCAGGAACCCCGCCATGCCCCAGAATACGGTCGCGATGATGCCCCAGCGGACCGGATCGTCGTCATAGCGGCTCTCGTCGGGCCGTGGTGCCGCGCCGCGCGCGAGCGACGCGAAATCCGCCTTGTTCGCGGTCGCGAATGCCGCGATCAGCGCGGCGGCGACCACGATCCACATATGGATGGCGAAGCCCGAATCCGCGGCCGCTGCGGCGGCCACAAAAGCCAAAAACGCGACGATCAACCAACCGCCGACCTTCATTGTCAGAGTTTCCATGCGCCCTTCCCTTTGCAAAGCGTGCCCCGCTCATAGGGGGCATGGCATCCGACTCTTTGATCGGAATCAAGAACCGGGCCGGGACAGGCGCTCTTTCCGTCGTCATAGAAAAAATCAATGAAAATCCCGGGACTTGGGAAGGATGCGGACATTGCGCGGATGGCCGCGATTGCGCAGGGCAGCGGAGCCGCGCCCAGCCTGGGGATGCGCGACCTCGTCGGCGGGCGAGAGTGCGGGTTCGGCGACATGTCCGTCCGAAAGCCGGTCGAGCGCATCCGTGTGGTCGACGATATGCGCCGCCATCAGATGGACGACGCCTTCTTCGCTGCGCTGCACTTCGCCGTGAATCACCATGAGGCGCGAGGCCATGACCGGGCGGCGCAACCGCTCCATGTGCCGGGCCCATAACAGCGCGTTGACGATGCCGGTCTCGTCCTCGATCGTGATGAAGATGGCATTGCCCTTGCCCGGCCGCTGGCGGATCAGGACGACGCCGGCCGCCCTGACCTGGGCCCCGTCCTTCGCCGCGTTGACGGCCGCGCAGCGCAGCACCTCTTCCCGGTCGAACAGCGGGCGGAGGAACGCCATCGGGTGCGCCTTCAGCGACAAGCGGAGCGTCTGGTAGTCGGCGACGACATGTTCGGCGGCTTGCATGGCGGGGAGTCTCGGATCGGGTTCTTCCCGAAGTTCGCGCATATCGGCATGGGCGAAAAGCGGCAGCTCGCCACCTGGCATGCGGCGCACCTCCCACAGGGCGACGCGCCGGTCCTTGCCGATCGAGCGGCAGGCGTCGGCATCGGCGAGCAGGCGCAGCGCCCGGCGCGGCAGGTTCGCGCGGCGGGCCAGGTCCTCGATCCCCGCGAAGCGGCCCCGGGCGCGCGCGGCCTCGATCCGCCCGGCCCATTCCTCGCGGAAGCCGTCGATCTGGCGCAGGCCGAGGCGCAGCGCGAGCGCGCCCTCCCCCGCCGGTTCGAGACTGCTGTCCCAGGTGCTGGCGTTGATATCGGGCGCGCGCACCTCCCCGCCATGCTCGCGGAGATCGCGGACGAGCTGGGCCGGCGCGTAGAAGCCCATCGGCTGCGCATTCAGCAGCGCGCAGGTGAAGACCGCCGGATGATGGCATTTGATCCAGCTCGACACATAGACCAACCGCGCGAAGGACAGCGCATGGCTCTCGGGAAAGCCATAGCTGCCGAACCCCTCGATCTGCCGGAAGCAGCGCTCGGCGAAATCGCGGTCGTACCCGCGCGCCGCCATCCCCTCGATCATCTTCTGCTCGAACTGGTCGATCGTGCCGACATTGCGGAAGGTCGCCATGGCGCGGCGCAGGCGGTTGGCGTCCTCGGGCGAGAAATCGGCGGCGACGATGGCGAGCTTCATCGCCTGTTCCTGGAACAGCGGCACGCCGAACGTCTTGCCGAGCACGCCCTTGAGCTCGTCGGGATCGTGCGGCGGATGGGGCGAGGGATAGTCGACCGGCTCCTTGCCCGAACGCCGCCGGAGATAGGGATGGACCATGTCGCCCTCGATCGGCCCGGGGCGGACGATCGCGACCTGGATCACCAGATCGTAGAATTCGCGCGGGCGCAGCCGCGGCAGCATGTTGATCTGCGCGCGGCTCTCGACCTGGAAGACGCCGATGCTGTCGCCTGCGCAGAGCATGTCGTAGACCGCCGGGTCCTCGTGCCGGATCGTGTCCAGCTCGTAATCGCCGAGCCCGTGCCGCCGCATCAGATCGAAGCTCTTGCGGATGCAGGTCAGCATGCCGAGCGCGAGGATATCGACCTTCATCAGGCCGAGCGCGTCGATATCGTCCTTGTCCCATTCGATGAAGGTGCGGTCCTCCATCGCCGCATTGTGGATCGGCACCAGCTCGTCGAGCCGCCCCTCGGTCAGCACATAGCCGCCGACATGCTGGGAGAGGTGGCGCGGGAATTCGAGGATCTGGTCGACCAGCGCCTTCAGCCGCGCGATCTCCGGATTGTCGAGGCTGAAGCCGGTCTCCGCGATCCGCTCCGCCTCCATCTCGCGCGCATAGCTGCCCCAGACCGTGCTCACGAGCCGGCTGGTCACGTCCTCCGACAGCCCCAGCGCCTTGCCGACCTCGCGCACCGCGCTGCGCGGCCGGTAATGGATGACGGTCGCGGCGATCCCGGCCCGTTCGCGGCCATAGCGGCGATAGATATACTGCATCACCTCTTCGCGCCGCTCATGCTCGAAATCGACGTCGATATCGGGCGGCTCCCGGCGCTCCCGCGACACGAAGCGCGAAAAGAGCAGGTTATGCTCGACCGGATCGACCGATGTGATCCTGAGCAGGTAGCAGACGATCGAATTGGCCGCCGATCCGCGCCCCTGGCAGAGGATCGGCGGATCCTGCGACCGGGCGAACTTCACGACATCGTGCACGGTGAGGAAATAATAGGCATAGTCCTGGTCGCGGATCAGCGCGAACTCTTCGTCCATCAGCGCATGGGCTTTGGCCGGAATGCCGTCGGGCCAGCGCTCCTTCGCCGCCTCGAGGACGATATGTTCGAGCCAGTCCTGCGGCGCCCAGCCCCTGGGCACGGGCTCGTGCGGATATTCGTAGCGCAGATCGTCCAGCGTGAAATCGATGCGGGACAGCAGGTCGCCCGATGCCGCGATCGCCTCCGGACAGGCGCGGAACAGCCGGGCCATCTCGCCGGGCGGCTTCAGGTGCCGCTCGGCATTGGCGGCGAGCAGCTTTCCGGCATGGGCGATCGTCACACCCTCGCGGATGCAGGTCAGCACGTCGTGCAATTGGCGATGCCGCGGGGTCGCATAGAGCGCGTCGTTGGTGGCGAGCAGCGGCAGGCCGAGGCGCGCGGCGAAGGCCGCCAGCCTTTCCAGCCTGCGGTGATCGCGCCCGCTGCGCGGCATCGTCGCACCGATCCAGAGCGCGCCCGGCGCCGCATCCGCGAGACAGCGCAGCGCGCTTTCATGGTCCGCATCGGCCATCGCGATCAGCAGCAGGTCCTCGCAATGATCGAGCAGGTCCCCGAGCTGGAGCAGGCAATCGCCCTTCTCCGCCCGCCGGTTGCCGACCGTCAGAAGGCGCGTGAGCCGCCCCCAGCCGTGGCGGCTTTTGGGATAGGCGACAATGTCCGGCGTGCCGTCGACGAAACAGAGCCGCGCCCCGACGACGAGCCGGAACCGAAAGGCGGCGCGCGCCTCTTCGGGCAGATCCTCCAGCGCATCGCGAAGCGCGACATGCGCGCGGACGACCCCGGCCACCGTGTTGCGGTCGGCGATGCCGATGCCCGCCATGCCCAGCGCGACCGCCTGCCCGACCATCTCGCCGGGATGCGAGGCGCCGCGCAGGAAGGAATAGTTGGTCGCGGCGACGAGCTCGGCGAAGTTCATGGCCATGACCTCGCTCTCCCTCCGCAAGAGCAGGGGGAGAGGGATTTGGCAGTTAATCCCTTGCGACAAGGATTCGTCATTGCGAGGAGCGGAGCGACGAAGCAATCCAGAGCCGCACGCGCCTCGCCAGTTGCTCTGGATTGCCGCGTCGTCTGGCGGCTCCTCGCAATGACGACCTGAATTGCAATGTCGGTACGTGGCGCAAGGAAATAAACATCGCGGGATTTAAGGGACGGTCCCGATCGTGACCTGCTCATGCGAACAGCCCGTGCAGATACCAGCGGGGATCGGCTTTCTCCCGGCCGAACAGGCCGTGACGGAAGACCCAGTAGCGCCGCCCGGCCGCATCCTCGATCCGGTAATAGTCGCGCGTCAGCCGGGTGCGGCCCAGCGGGTCGCGGCTGCCGTGCCACCATTCCGAAGCGATGCGTTCGGGGCCCTCGTAGCGCACCACCTCGCGCAGCTTGCCCCGCCAGCGGAAGCGGTGGGGCGGCCCGTCCGGCACCTCGGCGATCACGCTGATCGGCTCGGGCGGATCGAACAGCTGCAGGGGGCGCAGGGGCGGCTCGCCGGGTTCGGGCACCGGCCAGGACATGGAAGCCGCGGCTTCGAGGGCGGGCACGGCGATCTGGCCCCGTTCGGGAATATGCGTATCGCCGGGGCGGAACCGGTGTAGCCGGTCGCGCCCGAACCGCGTGCTCAGCCGGTCGAGCAGTTCGGCGACCGCGCCGTCCCGCGCCTCCCGGCCCGTCCCGCCTTCCAGGCCCGGTTGGCGCGGCGCGAGCGGCTCGGTCACGGGCACCGCCAGCTCGACGCAATCGAAGCCGAAACCCGGATCGAGCGGATCGGCCAGCGCCCCGATCCGCTCGTCGAAGAGCCGGCGGATCGCCGCAAGATCGCGCGTCGGCAGCCCGGTCTCGACGCGGAGCGCCCGGGTGCGGCCGTCGGTCCGGTGGAACAGCGCCGTGAAGCGCCGCCCGCCGCGATCGCGGCGCGCCAGCGCTTCGATGGCCTCGGCGATCAACTCTTCGAGCACGGCCAGCGCATAGTCGCTGTTCGCCACGGGCTCGGCGAAGCGGCGCGCGACGCGGATGCGCGGCTCGCGGTATTCGGGGTCGAGCGGGCTCTCGGCCTCTCCCAGCAGGCGTTCCAGCGCCAGCACCGCCACCGCCCCGAACCGCGCCGCGATCGCCGCGCGCGGCCGGTCCGCTACCGCGCCGACCGTCTTGAGGCCCGCGCGGCGCAAGCCGAGATCGCTTTCGGGATCGAGTTCGAGCGCGGCGACCGGCAGGCGGCGGATCGCGGCGGCTTCCCCTGCGCCGTCTCCGCTGCCGTGCCGGGCCAGCGCATGGGCGGACTGGGCGGTCGAGCCGCGCGCGGAACGGACGGTCATGCCGATCGCTTCGAGCCGCGCCGCCGCCGTCCTTGCCAGCGCTTCCTCGCCGCCGAACAGATGCGCGCAGCCGGTGATGTCGAGCAGCAGCCCGCCGGGCGGATCGGCCGCCACCATCGGCGTGTAGCGGACGCAGTCCCGCGCCAGCCGGTCGAGCCAGTACGCATCGGCCAGCGGATCATGGTCGTGGACGGCGAGATCGGGCACCCGCGCCCGCGCATCGGCCAATGCGAGGTCTGGCGCGAGGCCCAGCGCTTCGGCGACCGGATTGACCGCCATGAGGCGCATCGCCCCCTTCACCTTCTCGACGAAGGCGAGCGGCCCTTCAGGCGCGGACGGCAGCCGCCCGCAGATCCGCAGCCTGTCGGCCGGCAGATAGGGAAACCAGAGCGCCAGGAAGCGCCGGCGGCCGGTCCGTCCCTTCGGCGGGTTCCCGGACTGCCTCGGAGCCCGGATCGGTGAAGCGCCGCCGGTCACGATCCCATTCCAGCCGCCAGCTTTGCCCGGCCGGCCCGGCGCGGCGGCGCAGCAGGGTCAGGTCGAAGGCCGGGATGCCGGGCGCATTGGCCGCGAGCGGACGGGACGGCGCGGCGCGCACCGACCAGCGGGTGTCGGCGGTGCTCGGCGCCGGCGTGCCGCCCGGGCGCAGCATCAGCGCGGTGACGCCCGACCGCTCGGCCGCCAGGGTCAGCCGGCGGCTGGCCATCAGGTCCAGCAGATGCGGATTTCCCCAGCATTCGGCGACTACCGCGCCCAGCCCGGCGCACCGCAGCGCATCGGCCGCGCAGCGCAGCAGCGACAGCGTGTCGGGAACGGTGGCGAGGATAAGCGCCGCCGGGTCGCCGCCCAGCTCGGCCAGGCCCGCGGCATGGAAGCGCCCGCCGCGCCGCCCGGCCTCTTCGGTGCGCAGCCAGAGCAGCGGCTTTCCCCCGCCTCCGTCCTGCGCGAGGATGCCGAGCATCGCGGCGAAACCGGCCGCCGCGCCGCCATCCTCGGCGTCTTCCGCGAAAATTTCGTGCAGCTGTCCATGCCGCAGACCTCCATCGAGATAGGCGTCGAGCGGCGCATGGCCCAGGGCCAGGACGCCGGACGCGTCTTCCCGCGCATCGCCGGACCCATGGTCCGCCAGGCGCGCCCGAAGCGCGGAGAGGATTGGAGCCGACTCACGCATAATCGTTCTTGTTTTGTTCCATACTGGCAGGAACGATGGACGAGTCAAGCGCCCGGCGCCTCCGGACAGTTGTTGGCCTGCCCCAGCAGCCGATGAAGCGGACTGCATTATCGAGGCTGAGGATGTTTCACGTGCGCACCCGGCATATTCGCGCTACGCGATCTGAAGTTGAAGAAGCCGTATGGGTCGGCTGTTTCCTTTCGGTTCGCATGTGTCGGTAAAGCTCTGCTTCATCTCGGCCGATCCACATCTATCTCCGAGGTCTCTGGAGAAAAGGGCTGGAGGAATGAACAATGCTGAAATCCATGAAGGGCCCATCAAGTCTCATTGCGAGCAGCGTGCTGATTGCGGCATGCCAAGCGATACCTCCAAGCGATAATCCGAGACTCGACGCGGTCAGTTGTCCCGCAGACGGTTATCAATCGCTTGTCGGCGCCCAGCTGGCGGCGGTCACGCTTCCAGCCGGACTAGTCATGCGCGTGATCAATCCGGGCGATGCCGTAACGCAGGATTATCGCCCGGACAGGATGAATGTCGACCTGGACGAACGCGGGGTCATCACTCGGGTATATTGCGGTTGAGGCCAGCCGGATGACCGGGCCTTCGTGCCCGTTGCGGCAAAATTCGGCGGCGGCTAATGGTCGGGCCGATCGCTATCACCGTTTCGATTCGAAAGGAATCCCGGTCATGGGGACCGAGGGTATCAGTGCGGTTTTCGAACGCGAACGCGAAGCGCTCCGCCGCTTTCTGCTGGCGCGCGGCGCCGGAGAAGAGGCCGAAGACCTGCTGCAGGAACTGTGGGTCAAGCTGCATAATTCCCCGACCGGGCCGATTGCGGACGCCCGTTCCTATTTGTTCCGGGCGGCCAATAATCTCATGATCGACCGGGCGCGCATGACCCTCCGGCGGAAGAAGCGCGAACAGGACTGGGATTTCGCCAATCACGGCGACCAGGCCGGCGTTTCGGCCATCCCGTCTCAGGAGCGCATACTTATCTCGCGCGAAACCCTGGGTCGGGTGCAGGAGGCACTCGACGCCTTGGGAGAGCGGCCGGCGGCCATATTCCGCCGCCATCGGATCGACGGGCTTAGCCAGCGCGCGATCGCGGAGGAAATGGGCCTGGGACTGAGCACCGTCGAGAAGGATCTGCGCAAGGCGTATCGCGCGCTGATCGATTTCCAGACGCGGTTGGATAAGGAATAGCGGCAATGGCGACGTCTTACCCAAGAGGGACTGACCATGAACGCTCCTGAGCGACAGATTGAAGACGAAGCGATCGGCTGGATCGTCCGCATGCGCGAACCCGATTTCGCGGACTGGGACGGCTTTACCCGATGGCTGGAGCAGGACCCGCGCCATAATGGCGTCTATGAGACAATGGCGCTCGCCGATGAGGATAGCGAGCCGCTCGTGGACGCCCTGAAAAATCCGCCCGTATCGCCGCTCGACCGCGGCATCGCGGAGCCCGAACGGCCTGTTTTCAAGCGACGGGCGGTGCTGGGCTTCGGCATTGCCGCGTCGGCAACCGCCATCGTCGCGGGCTATACGTTGCTCGATACCGGACCCGCGCTCACACAGGTCGCGACGGCCGATGGCGAGCGCCGCAACGTGACGTTGGCGGACGGCAGCCGGATCGCGATCAACGGCGGAACCCGGCTCGTCTATGCAGCCGATGGCCGTTTCGCGCGGCTCGATCGCGGCGAAGCGCTGTTCACGGTCGTCCACAACGATGCCGACCCGTTTATCGTCGAAACCGGCGGGACCGTCCTGCGCGACGCGGGTACGATATTCAATGTCGCGGCGCGCGAAGACGTAACCGATATCGCCGTCTCCGAAGGGGCCGTGATCGTGAATCCGGAGCGCCAGGCGATCCGTCTGGATGCGGGGCAGGCCCTGCAAATCGCCGAGGGCCGGCTGCTGCGCCGGGATGTCGCGCTCGGCGATGTCGCGAGCTGGCGCGAGGACCGGCTGATCTATCACAACATGCCGCTGCCGGTCGTCGCATCCGATATCTCGCGCAACACGGGCGTGCCGATCGCGGTCGCGCCCGATCTTGCGACCGAGCGGTTCACAGGGGTGCTTCGGCTCGACGAAGATCCGAACCGCTTCGTGCCCACGCTGGGCCGCCTTGTCGGCGCCGAAGCGCGGGAGAGCGAGACGGGCTGGACCTTGTCCAGGGGCTGAATGTGGGGGGGCTCGTCAGACTGCTAGTCGGTGCGCTGCTGCTGGCATGCGCCGTACCCGGGCAGGCCTCGGGCCGCGTCGCAATCGACATTCCCGCCGGCCCGCTCGGCCGGAGTATCACAATCCTGTCGGACCAGGCCGATATCAGCATCGCGCTGTCCGACCCGGCGCTTGCACTGCGATCGGCACCGGCGGTGCGGGGGCGGATGACCGCGCGGCAGGCCCTTGTCCGGCTGCTCGAAAACGCTGCTGCGCGCCCCACGCTCGTCGGCGACCGGGCCTGGCGCATCACGCCTGCCGTGCGGCAGCGGGCACCGATACCGGCGCCGGCGCCGGCCCGCGCGCTTGCCCCGGCACCTACCGTGGTTCCGATCGAGCCGATCGTCGTGACCGGGTCAAAGCGCGATCTGTTGCTCAGCAACTATCCCGGCACGGCCAGCGTCCTGATCGGCGACGCACTGAACATCGGCGTGCCCGGGCGCGGTACGGAGGCGATCGTCGAGCGTTTCGCGACCGTGTCCTCCACCCATAGCGGCCCCGGCCGCAACAAGCTCTTCATTCGCGGCATCGCCGATTCGAGCTTTCTCGGACCGACCCAGGCGACGGTCGGACAATATCTCGGCGATATGCGGCTCAACTATAACGCCTCGGATCCGAACCTGCGGCTGTACGATATCGAACGCGTGGAAGTGCTCGAGGGGCCGCAGGGCACGCTCTATGGCGCGGGCGCGCTCGGCGGCATCATCCGCATCGTCCGCAATCCGCCCGAACTGGACGTATTGGCGCTTGAAGGTTCGGCGGGTGTCTCGCTGACCGAGCATGGTGATCCGAGCATCGACGGGGGCGGCATGGTCAATATCCCGCTCGCACCGGGCCGGGCGGGCTTGCGCCTGATCGGCTATGGCGCGCTGGACGGCGGCTATATCGACGATCTGGGCCGCGACCGCGAGGACGTGAACCGCGTGACGACCTATGGCGGGCGGGCCAGCCTGAGGCTGGCTCCGGCCGAGGGCTGGACGATGGATATCGGCGGCGTGTTCCAGACGATCGACGGGCGCGACAGCCAATATGCCGATCGTGGCGCGCCGCCGCTGACCCGGACGAGCGCGATCGCCCAAGGCTATTCGAACGATTTCTTCATGGGCGACGTGGTCATTTCCCATGACTGGGACGAGATGCGCTTCACGTCGTCGACCGGGATTGTCCATCAGCGGCTCGAAGAGCGTTTCGATGCCACGCGGATCGGCGGGACGCCGATGACCTTCGATCAGGAGCGACGCATCCTCCTCGTCTCGACGGAAAACCGTCTCGCCAGCCGGTTGCATGACGGCTTCGGCTGGGTTGTCGGCGCGAGCCTGCTCCACAACAGGGTCCGGACCGAAAGGCTGTTCGGCCCGGCCCGCGGCCCGATGGATGCGACCGGGGTCCGCAACGCCATCAACGAAGGCACTTTGTTCGCCGAGATTTCTTTCCAGCCGGTCGACCGGTTGACGGTCATAGCCGGCGGCCGTTTCAGCCATGCGCGGCTCAACGGAAAGGGGCTCAACGTGCAGGCGCCCGCCTCCGCGCTGACCGATCCGGGCGAACGCTCGGAAACATCCGTCCTGCCATCGGTCGCCGCGATGTTCGAATTGTCATCGGAATCGACATTGGTCTTCCGCGCGCAACAGGGTTTCCGCCCGGGCGGCCTCGTCGTGCGCGACGATTTCATCCAGCGGATCGAGAATGACCGGGTGACGACGCTGGAGTTCGGCGTCCGCCATGGTTCGCGCGAGAGCGGACGGTTCGATATCGCCGCAACCGTCGCCTATTCGCGATGGACGGATATCCAGGCCGATATCGTCGATTTCAGCGGCTTTCCGACGACAGCGAATATCGGCGACGGCCGCATATATACGTTCGACGCGCGTGCCGGGTGGCGGCCGATCGACGGGCTCGCCTTCGAGGCCGGCTTCTTCGTCAACAACAGCAAAGTCGACGAACCGGTGTCCGGGATCGTGCTGGCGCGCACCGACCGATTGCCCAATGTCGCCGATGTCGGGGCGCAATTGTCTTTCCACTATACCAGGCCGCTATCCGAGCGATTGACGCTGAACCTGTCGGGAACAGCACGCTATGATGGCGATTCCCGCCTCGGCATCGGACCGATCCTTGGCGAACCGCAGGGCGATGTGGCGGAAGCCGATCTTTATGCACGGATCGGCACGGAGCGATATGGCGTATCGCTCGGCATCGCCAATCTGTTCGATACGGTCGGCAATCGCTTCGCCGTCGGAACGCCGTTCGCGCTGCCCTTCCGGCGGCAGGTTACGCCGCTGCGCCCGCGCACGGTGCGTCTCGGTTTCGACGCGCGCTTCTAGAATAGAACAGAAATTTCGCGCCGGCATAAGGCTGGCGGCCGCGCATGTCGTCTTCTCACCGAAGGGCCGGAGGAAAGCCTTCCGCCTCCCGGACAAGAAGGGACTGTGTTTATGCGTATGTTACTCGGCTGCACCTGTCTTACGCCCATCCTCGTGCTGGGCCATCCCGTTCAGGCCCAGACGGTCATCGATACCGCGATCACCAATCCGATCCGTACCTCGACGGTCGATGACGGTGAGCGTGACGACATCCGGATCACCGAAGATGGCAGCATCAGGCCGAGCTCCGGCACCGCCATCACCATCGACAGCAACAACGATGTCGACAATGAAGGAACCATTGCGATCCGCGGCGCGAACAATGCAATCGGCATCCGCGCTCTGGCCGGGAACAGCGGCGACATCATCAACGACGGCGCCATCACCATCGACGAGGATTACACGCCCGAAGACGATGATGACGATGGCGATCTCGACGGTCCATTCGCCCAAGGATCGGGACGCTACGGCATCTTGATCGAAGATGGCGGCACCTTTCGCGGCGATGTCGACAATAGCGGCGTCATCACCGTCGAGGGCAATGAATCCGGCGCCATCGTAATCGAAAGCCGGCTCGAAGGGGCGCTCGACCATAGCGGGACGATCTCCGTCGTCGGCGACAACAGTTACGGCATCCACGCGGTCGAGATCACCGATACGGTGACGATCGTGGGCGGCGTCAGCGTCCGCGGTGAGGATTCCATCGGCGTTGCGCTGGACGGCGATGTCGGCGGCCGGGTGACGTTCCAGAACAGCGTCACGGTGACCGGCTTCCGGACCATTCCGCGCCCGTCCGACACCGACGATCTCGACGCGGACGATCTGTTGATCGGTGGCCCCGCCGTCCGGATCGCCGGCAATGTCGATGGCGGCATCCTGTTCGACGCCCCTCCCCCCGATCTCGACGAAGATGACGATGATGAGGACGATGACGGGATCGACGACGGCGAAGAGACCACGACCGTCATCCTCTCCCAGGGTTCGGCAGCGGCGGTCGAGATCGGATCGGCGGACACCGATATCACGATCGGCGCGCTGGCCGACAATGGAGATGGTCACGGCATCGTCGTCCGCGGAATCATCACCGGTGACGGGATCTATGAGGATGTCGATGCCAACGGGCTGATCATCGGCGGGCGTGGCGGGGCTGTCGATATTGCCGGCGGCATGCGCATCACCGGCCGGGTGCGGGCCGTATCCGATGGCGGCAATGCGACCGCGCTGCGCCTGGGTGACGGGACGACCACTGAAGAGATCATCGTCAACGGGGAAGTGTTCGCCGCCGGCGGCTCGGATGCGGCAAGTCTCGTCCGGGCGATCACCATCGATGCGGGCGCGTCGGCGCGGGAAATCCGCAATAGCGGCACCATCGTTGCGGAGTCGGATGGCGACGGGCGCGCATTTGCCATTCTCGACGAGTCGGGCAACGTCGACACTGTCCGCAATACGGGCGCGATTATTGCGCGCGGCGGCGAGGGCCGCCGCCACACGGCGATCGATCTACGCAACAACAAAGACGGCGCCACGGTTCGCCAATTGCTGCGCGCCAGCGATGCCGATGCGCCGCGGATCGTCGGCGATGTCCAACTCGGCGACGGCGATGACCTGTTCGAGGTTGCCGCGGGTTCGGTGACCGGCGACATCATCCTGCGCGCCGGCGACGACAGGCTGATCCTCGACGAAGACTCAGAGGTTGAAGGCGATGCCGATTTCGGTGCGGGCGACGACGAACTGGTGCTCGCCGGCAGCTCCCGTTTCGATGGCGATGCCGATTTCGGCGATGGTGCAAACCGGCTGAGTCTCGCGGGCGAAGCGGTGTTCAGAGGTGCAATCGCGAACAGCGGCAGTCTCGATCTCGTCATGGATGGCGGCGTGCTCGACGTGACCAATACGGGCACGATCGCGCTCGCCTCGATGACCCTTGGCGAGGGCAGCATGATCGGTGTCACCATAGACACCGAGGCCGGAACGAACACGCTGTACGATGTCGCGGGCACGGCCAGCTTCGGGAAGGATAGCGCGGTCATGGTCCGGGTGGCGAACCTCGCCGATATCGGCGGCGAAATCGTGATCCTGCGCGCCGGCACGCTCGAAGGTGCGGACAATCTGTCGCAGGATTCGGCGAACCTTCCGTTTCTTCTTCAAGGCGGGCTCAGCGTCGACGAACCGGCCGGCGAGATCAGCTTGGAAGTATCGCGCAAGCCGACCGAAGAGCTCGGGCTCAACGGCTCCCAGAGACGCGCCTTCGATGCGATCTTCGCCGCACTCGAAAATGACGAGGACGTTGCGGCCGCCTATCTGTCGATCTTCGATGGCGATGACTTCCGCACCGCCGTTCGCCAGATGCTGCCCGACCATGCGGGCGGCACTTTCGAAACGGCAATGCAGGGATCGCGCGCCACGGCCCGCTTTCTTGCCGACCCCTCCTCCGCATTTGCCGACCAGGGGGGCTGGGGCTTCTGGATCCAGCAGGTCAACTGGGGCACCTCGTCCGATTTCGGCGACACCGCGGCCTATGACATTCTCGGCTGGGGCATTACCGGCGGCGCCGAGATCAAGGCAGGGGAGATCGGCAGTTTCGGCGTCTCGCTCGCCTATCTGTACAGCGAGATCGACGACGAAGGCACGCTCAATACCGTCGATGCCGAGCAGTTCGAGGCGGCCGGTTACTGGCGTGGCCAATGGGGCGATTTCAGCGCCCATGCCCGGGCTTCGATCGCACAGATCGATTTCGACGGCCGCCGCGAATTCAGTGGCGAAACCGCGGATGAGGCGGTTGTCCGCCGGGCCCGCGGCGAATGGGACGGCCGACTATACTCGCTTTCGGCCGGCATGAGCTACGAGTTCGGCACGGGGCGCTTCCGCGTGCGTCCGGTCGCAACGATCGACTATCACAACCTGCACGAGGACGGTTACGCCGAAACCGGTGGCGGCGACGCTTTCAACCTGACGGTCGACGAGCGAACCAGCGACGAACTCGCGGCGACGGCGCGCCTCGTGGCCTCGCTTCATTTCGGCGACGAGAATCGTGCCGCCAGCTGGATGCGGGTCGAGCTCGATGGTGGCCGTCGCCAGATCCTGGGCGGCGATATCGGCGAGACGACGGCGCGCTTTGCGGACGGCGACGATTTCACGCTTGCCGCCGAAGAACGGACCGACGGCTGGATCGGCGCGCTGCGTGTGATCGGCGGTCGTGCCGGATTCTCGATCGGCGGTGAATTCAGCGCCGAAGAGCAGCAGGACCGCTTCGTCGTCGGCCTGCGCGCGTCGCTCCGAGTGGGTTTTTGAACGATCGGCAGGCGGTGCGTATCGATCGCCTGCCGTCGAGTCCTTGGCGATGACCGAAGTCTCCCTCGCACATGCCCCCCGCAGGAAGACTATCTCGGCATCGCCAAGGACGACCAAATGAGGCGTCGATCGAACCCGGTCGGGACGCGTGTGCGATCACGGAAACGATCCAGTGACGAGAGATAGATTTCTGATTGCCGTTGTCTTGATGATGATCTTCGGCGCGCCGACGCCGGAGCTAAGCCGTAAGATCTGCTGGACGTGCGGCGAGGCGGAAGCCGACACGCCCGACCACCCAACTGCCAATTATTGCAGACAACTCCCCATTTATCACTGGCGATATTGAGGCACTATGAGGCGCGGCACCGCTACCCTCGACCAGCGGCACCGCTGTTGGCAAAGGCCGGCTAATCTTGCAGGTTTCTTCGACCAGTCCACTCGCTTGCGCCGGGCCCCTGTGAGGCCAATCAGCGGCGGAGAACGGATAGCCAGCGTCTTCTGTTTCGAATGATACTGGTAATACATGCGCCAGAGTTTCGAACCGCTCGGCGTGGCCAGCGGATAGAAGCGGTGACGATCTCAAGCTTGTATGGCTTGGCCCTGGGCTTGGCGGTCCGGTCCTTGACGTCCGTCGGCATGACCTTTCTCCAAGGTACCGCATTTTCAGGATCGATACCACAAATGTCCACGCCCGTTCATGGGTTCGGCGCGAACGGGAGAAAACGGGTCTCTGGCGGAGAGGGCGGGATTCGAACGCGATAATCAAATGTTTGTTTTGTTTGAATTTATTTTAGCACCGATCTCGAAATACCATGATAGACGCCACGAAATTCGGTCTGGTAGCTCTCGTTTAGTCAAAATCGGGCGGAGCTTGCCCTGTTGCGAGTATTAGCCTTCTGGCGGAGCGACGGTGCAGCGTAGTCCTACCAGATCCGAAGATACGGTGATCTGACAGCTGAGCCGGCTTTCAGGGCGCGAATGCAGTTGATCGTCAAGCAGGTCGGCCTCCTCGCCGGTTCGTTCGCCGACGCGATCGATCCATTTCGGATCGATATAAACATGACAGGTCAGGCAGGACATTTCTCCACCGCAGACTGCCTCGACGTCGATATCGTTATCACGCAACGCGACCATCAGCGGTTCGCCCTCGACGGCATCGACACGATGCTCTTCGCCCTCCCGGTCGACGGCGATGATCGTCACCATAGCATTGCCTCCTTCACCAGATCTCAGCGAACGAGCCTGATTGAGCATGTTTCGAGGCCGTAATTCAAAAGGCCACCGGTCTGACGGAGACGCGGCGCCGAACCCGGTTCGATGGCGCTATAGCGGTCGAGAATGCCGTTGAGCATCTGCGTCGCCTCGTTCCGGGCGATGCCCGAGCCCATGCAATGATGGACGCCGTGGCTGAACGTCAGATGTCGGCCGATATTGGGGCGTTTCAGAATAAAATCGTTCGGTCGCTCCCAGATGGCGGGGTCGCGGTTGCCGGATGCGAAGAAGATCGCCACCCAATCGCCTTCGCGAATTTTGGTGCCGCGTATCTCGGTATCTTCGGTGCAGACCCGATGCAACCGCTGAACAGGACCATCGCGGCGCAGGCTCTCTTCAATGAACGGCCGGATCAGCGAACGGTCTTGTTTAAGTTCATCGAAGAAATGCGGTTCCTCGACCAGCGTATCGATCAGATTGCCGAGCAGATATCCAGTCGTTTCCGCTCCGGCGACGACAAGCGTCACGCAGAAACGGATCACTTCCTCCTTGGTCAGCATATTGCCGTCCGCCTCGGCCTGGATGAAGGCCGACATCAGATCGTCGGGCACGTCCTTGCCGGCGGCGATATCGGCATAGCGCTGCTCGACCGCGTCCTGATAATAATTCCACAGCTCGATATTGCACTGATTGCGCTCTTCCGTGGTGAAGTCGGACGTCACCATGAAAGCGTTGGCCCAGCGGCGGAGCAGCACATGATCTTCCTCGGGCGTGCCGATCAGCTTGGTCATCACCAGCGCGGGAAGGTCGGGCGCGAGATTCGCCATGAAATCCACCTCGCCTTCGTCTTCCTTGTCGAGCAGCTTGTCGACGACGCCCTGCATCCAGGGTGTGATATCGGCCTCGACCCGTTTCGGCTTGAACGCGATCTGGGCGATCTTGCGCAACTCGGCGTGGCGCGGATCGTCGTGATTGACGAGCATCAGCGTCGGCGCGTCGGACTCCTCCTGCATGATATCGCGCGAGGAGAATATTTGCGGCTTCCGGCAGACTTGGATGATGTCGTGGTATTTGAGCACGACCCAGGCTGGATAGGGCTTGTCCTGACCGGGCACAGTGCCGGGCGGATAGTCTTCGAGGCCGAACTGGATCGGCTTGTCGCGCAGTGCGTCATAATAGGGATAGGGATTGGCAATCACCTCGGGCGAATAGAGATCTTTCGCTTTGAAATCGTCGAGACCGGAAGCAACTGTCACGCTGGCCATGATCGTAAAATCCCCTATCTGAATGTTATCCGTGCTTGAGCAGAAAGCGCGAAACGCGCTCGAACGTGCGCCCATAGGGCGGCCGCAGCGCGCCGCCGATATCGAACCGGCTTTGCCGGTAGATGGCGCGCGCATGGCTGAATTGCTTGAAACCGTCGAAACCGTGATAAGCGCCCATGCCGCTCGCGCCGACGCCGCCGAACGGCAGATTATCGATCGTATAGTGCATGATGACGTCGTTCATCGTGACGCCGCCCGACTGCGTGTTTTCGAGCAAGGCGCGGGTCTCGCCATCGTCAGAACCGAAATAGTAGATGGCGAGCGGGCGCGGCTGCTGCTGCATATAGGCGAAAACATCGTCGAGATTGCGGTAGCTCTTGACCGGCAGAAGAGGACCGAAAATCTCCTCCTGCATTACGTCCATCTGCTCATTAGGCCTGAGCACCAGTGTGAGCGGAACGAGATTGTCGTTGCCCTCGCCAAGCCAGTCGAAGCTAACGATCTCCGCGCCTTGTGCGCGCGCGTCGGCAATGTAGCCCCGCAACCGCTCGGCATGGCGATCATTCACGATCGAAACGAAATCGGCCGCCTTACGATTTTCAGGTGCAGTCTTGCGCACGGCATCTTTGAGAGCCGCGACGAAATCATCAATTTGGTCTTCGGGCACGAATACATGATCGGGCGCGAGGCAGATCTGGCCGGCGTTGAGCATCTTGCCGAAGATCACGCGTTCCGCTGCAAGCCGCATATCGGCGCCCCTGCCGATCAGCACGGGCGACTTGCCGCCAAGCTCCAGCGTTACAGGTGTAAGATTGTCGGCCGCCGCGCGCATAACATGCTTCGCCACCGCTTCGCCGCCCGTGTAGAGGAGATGGTCGAAAGGCAGCATGGTAAAGGCGCGGGCAACATCCGGTCCGCCATTGACGACGGCGACCTCGCCTTCGTCATAGGTCGCCGCCACTAGCTCCTCGATCAGCCCCGCGCAGGCCGGTGTTGCCTCTGACGGCTTGATCATCGCCCGATCGCCGGCCGCCAGAATGCCGGCAAGCGGCGCAAAACTGAGGTTGAATGGGAAATTCCAGGGGCTGATGCAGCCAACCACGCCGAGCGGCTGGTAACGCACCTCGGCGCGCGCTCCGGCCAGCCGGAACGGCGCGTCGACGGACCGCTTTTCAGGCTTCATCCAGCGTCCAACCCGTTTGATCGCTTCCTTGATCGGTTTGGCCGTCGTCACAATCTCGACGAAAAAGCTCTGTTGGGGTGAACGATAGCCGAAATCGGCCATGGCCGCGTCGATTATGCGCCGCTCGTTGGCGACAAGCAGGTCGAGCAATCGGCGCAGCCTGTCCTTGCGGACGGACACGGACGGATAGGTTTCAGCGAGAAAAGCCGCGCGCTGCGAATCGAGCAGTCGCTTCAAGCCATCCGCGCCTTCGGCGCTGACTGGATCGGTCTGTACGGAAGCGGATTGCGCGATATTCAACACTGCTCTCCTTACTGCCGATCCCGCGGACATGGACCACGAGCCGAATGCTCATTGTTCTCGGAATTTATGCTAGCTTAAGGACATTATGAGTCAATAGAAAATATGTCTTATAGACATTGTTTCAATTGCTGTCTGTTCCGCTATGCTCATGCAATGCAATCGGATCGGGCCGCAGGATGGCCCGTTCTGAAAAAGCCTGGAAAGCGAATAATGACAAAGGCCAAAGACCCCGCACTCGCGTATCTCGACCTGTTTTTTCCCATCCACTACATTGTCGGCATGCAGATCGAAGATACGCTGCGCAGTGGCGTATTGACGCGCCAGCAGGCCTGCATTCTCTGGACGATCCGCGTTCAGGGCGAGAATGGCCAGATGATGCGCCGCAAGGACATCGAGAAGGCGATGGCGTCCTGGTACGAGGTCACAAGCTCGGCGATTTCCAAATCGATAAGAGCATTGACCAAGCCGCCTCTGGACCTTCTCCAGATTTCCGAGGACCCGCGCAGTGGCCGGGAGAAGCTCGTCCAGCTCACGCCGCGCGGGCGAAAATTCGTCGAGGGAATGATCCGTAACGGTGTCGGACTCATGGATATCATGATCGAACGGCTGACGGACGCGGAAATCGCGAACGGCATCCATTTTCTGACCCGCGTGACCGAAGTGTATCAGGACATCCGGGAAGAACATGGCGATCGTATCAACGAGGTGGCGGCACAGTCCGCCGCCTGACCCCTACCACGGCAAACGCGTCAACGCTCCGGCGTCTCGACATCAGCGCACACGAAGGCCGCCTTGGCGCTATCCTGAAAGTCGCGGAAGCGGATCACCTTGCCGTCAGCGACGTCGATCACGTGGACATAATCGGAATCATAGACCCGCCCTTTGGCGTGCAGCTTGAGCGTGAGATGCCCGACGACCGCCGACTTACTGCCATCGACGATGAATTCTTCTTGCCGGAAATCCTGAATCTCAACATCGTTGGCGACATGACCGAAAAATATGCGGCACTTCTCCTTGCCGCGGAAAATGCCGGCAAAGGGGATAGCCGAAGGGCCATAATATTCGATCGTGCAATCGTCGGAGAGTATATCGAATAGCGCATCGAAATCGCCGCCGTGAATGGCTGCATAGAAGCTGTCTACAACGGAACGAGTATCGTCATCCATCGTCATTCTCCTCAAAACGGTTATCGACTCAGAACCGCGCGCGAAACTCGATCCCGTACGTCCGTGGCGGGCCCAGCGGCCCGACAAATTCGGCGCCGTAGACGGTGCCGGTCAGAATCTGGTTCGAGAAATAGACTTCGTCGGTCAGATTGTTGCCGAACAGGGCGAAGCTGTAGCGTTCGTCAGCGGTAGTGAAAGCGATCCGAGCGTTAAGCAGACCGTATGAGCCTTCCGAAGCGGCATCGATATTGAATACCGTGAAGAAGATTTTGTCCTGCCAGCCATAGTCGGCGCGCAGGGTAAGATCGCCTGCGGTCCCGATCGGAATGTCGGCTTGCGCACCGATATTGAACTTCCATTCCGGCGCGCGCGGCAGCCGTAGCCCGGAAAGATCGCGGAGCACGGATCCGGGCGGCTGGCTCAGCGGCGCCGGACGCAGCGGCTCGGTCAACTCGCCGTCCGTGAACTCCGCATCGACATAGGTGAGGCTGCCGTCGATCCGGAAATAGTCGCTGAGAGTGGCAATCGCCTCGACTTCGAAACCCGTGACGCGCGCCTCGCCGACATTGCGGATGATCGGCTGATTACCGATCGAATCCTGCGCCTGAAGATTCGTATAGTCGTAGCGAAAGCCAGCCATGTTGAAGAGCAGCCGGTCGTCCAACAGCTGCGACTTCAGGCCGATCTCATAGGCCCAGATCGTCTCCGGTTCGAAAGGTGTGCGCTGGCTGGAACCGATATTGTAGCCGCCGCTTTTGAAACCGCGCTGCACGGTCGCATAGAGCAGCACTTCGGGCGTCACCTGCCAGTCCAGCCCGATCTTCGGCGTGAAGGCGTCGAAGGTTTCCGGGCCGTCGACGGGCGCGACGACGAAGCCGAACGGATCGGGCATGACGTTGTTCCGGTCGCCACTGATGGCGTTCGGGAATAGCTGGGCGTTCGGTGCGAAACGCGTCTGTTGTCCACCCGGAGTAGCCGCCAGAAATACGAGATCGAAATTCTGAAAGCCGTCGCGCCGTTCCCAGCTGTAGCGGCCGCCGAGCTGCAATGTCAGCGTGTCGGTAATCTCGTAGGATGTATCGAGGTAGACAGCAAACGCCTCGGTCTCCTGACTGCCGTTCAGATGCAGTTCGCAGCACAGGTTGGTATCGGGAATGACGATCGGGAAGACCGGGATGACGCCGGCGTCCTGCAGGTCCTGCAGGCCCTGCCGCAGGATCGGCTCCCAGAAATCGCCGAAGATGTCATTGGTAATGTCATTTTCTTCTTCGAAGTAATAGCCGCCGAAAATCCATTGGAACGGCCGGTTTTCGGGGGACGTCAGCTGAAATTCGACGCTCCATTGCTGATGATCCTCGGCGCGCCGATAGATATTGACGAACTGGTCGGAGAGATCGAACTCGTTCTGGAAATCGGGATTGGTGTCGCGGTAGCTGCCGATCAGCGACAGCGTGTGATCGCCTAGCGCCCATTCGAGATCGCCGGTAATGCCCCAGATTTCGGTATCGTTGAAATATTCGGCATCGGCAAAGATGTCGCGCGACCGCGCCTCGGTGACCCGCCCCTGATTCTTGAGCGCGAAATAGGCGAGCGTCTGGCTGCCCTCGCGGCTCGCGAGCCAGTTCGGCACTTCGTCTTGATAACCCAGGCTGGCAAAATGGAAGACGTTCGCGGTGTCGTCGGCGCGATAATAATCGCCGCGCAAAGTCAGCACGGCATCGGGTCCGAGATCGGCCTGCAGCGTCAACCGCATGGCGATATCGTCACGCGCTTCCACGCGTCGCATCGGATTGGGCTCGCTCGCCGGCAGATTGCCGCGCGGCAGATTGACGGTCGTATAACCATCGCGATTTTCGTAGTTGACCGCCGCCCGCGCGCGAAAACCATCCGTCAGCGGCCCGCTCACCGCGCCGAAAAACCCCGTGCGGTCGTAATTACCGAGGATGAACCGTGCCTCGGCCTCGAACTCTTCAGTCGGATCGCGCGTAATGATGTTCACCGCGCCGGCGGTCGCGTTGCGGCCGTAGAGCGTGCCCTGCGGTCCGCGCAGAACCTCGAGCCGTTCGACGTCGAAGAAAGCCGGGCCGATAGCCGCGGCGCGCGAGAGATAGACGCCGTTGAGATATGTCGCGGTCGAGCTGTCGCTGCCCGCAATGATCACCGGCGTGCCGACGCCGCGAATGAAGATCGAGGTATCGCCCTGATAAGTGGATATCTGGACACCGGGCGTAAGAGCCGCGATCTGATCGACGGACTGAACGGACCGCACTTCGAGAGCGTCGTCCGTAAAAGCGGAGACGGAGAGCGGCGTACTCTGCAAATCCTCTTCACGCCGGCTGGCCGTCACGACGATAGGCGCTCCGGAAAACGGCTCGGCTCCGGCAGAGCCATCCTCGACCTGTGCGTTGGCCTGACCCGCAACACCCACGGCCAAAGCAACCCACGACGCACAAGCATAACGATAGCGCACCATCGCAGAACCTCCTCCCCATGTTTATTATGTCTTTGCGACACTATTATTTGTGGACATATTTCATGTCAAGACATGATGAGGACCTTGTGTTGGAGTAGGAAAATCTTGTCTGCCTTATGAGGACGGAAGCTGATACTTATCCGTGTCCAAGACCGATCTTGTCAGTTGTGCCCTCAAATGCGGCCGGACTGCGGATCGCTAGCGCGGCACTCGAACCCGTATCGTAACTCGCTGATATGATAGGATGATTTTCATTACATGCCTAAAATGTCATGGATTATCCCACGAAAGAATTCTGCTCTGCCTCGAACGGAGTTGCGGCAGTCGGAAGCCCCTCACCGTCTCGATTCAATCGCAGGCTTCCCACTTATCCCATATCGAATGGGGTGGCGCGGTCCGGATCATTCGCTCCATCCACCCGCCGATCGACCTGTTCGAGGATATCGCCGATCCGGCCGACGGGCCGCTGCTGATATCGGCCGAGCAGAAGACCAATCCGCGCCTCGTCGAGAATATCGGCGCTCTCGATCTGGTCCCCGGGGACCGGAGGGTCGGCGGTGCCGGCGCGTCCTACCTGATGGCCCCGTTCATCCATATCAGCCTCGACCGGCCGACGCGGTTCAGCGACGGCAGTTTCGGTGTGCTTTATGCCGGCCGGCAGCCCGAAACGGCGCTGCTTGAGACCATCCATCATTACGGCCGCTTCATGGCGCGCACGAACGAAGCCCCGGGATGGACGTCGCAGTATCGCGAGATCCTGCTCGATATTGATGCGCGACTGCACGATCTGCGGACGGGCGGAGAAGAATACGAAGAAGCGCTTGCGCCGGAAGACTATGCCCCTAGCCAGCCGCTTGGCGCTGCTCTGCGCTCATCGGGTTCGGACGGGATCGTCTATCCCAGCGTTCGGCATGGGGACGGCGAATGCGCAGGGCTCTTCTATCCCGATCGTGCTGCCAATCCCCGAAAGGGCAGGCATCTCGATTATCATTGGGATGGCGAGCGGGTGGATCTGTACCGCGATGCGGGAAGCGGAGCGGTGTTCCGGATCACATAGACGCATTGAGAACCCGACGGAACTGCAAGATCAGTAAGATCGCTAGCGGGCTTACCCAGTCAGGCTTTGCCGATCAGAAAGCTGCTGCCTGCTTCTCCGACCATTCACCGTCAAGAACCTGGCTAATAGTCTTCTGACGAAGGTGCGATTACGTGCGCAAATGACATTTGCGTCGTAAGGCAGATCGCGCTTTCACGTCATTGGTATTATTTACTATTTTTGGCGGAGAGGGCGGGATTCAAAATAGACAAATAAGGCACTGAAATAGCCTGATTATTCCGATCGACACTCATCAAACGCCATGTTCGATACCTTACGGAAATTTCTCTCCAGAAAAGATACCGCGGTGCCACAGACCCCCGAGATCAAGGCCGGCCGGGGCGGGAGTGTTTGGTGCAACTGGCCGGCCTCCGATACATCGGCTTGGAGCTATGGTCTCTGAACGCGCCGCTGGTCCAGCGGCGTCGCAAACCGTGCGACATGCTGGATCTCACCGCCGGCGCGGTGAATGCTGTTCCGATCAAGAAACCGCAGATACTGGCACGGCTCAGCATACATCGCTCGCCCAAGGGACCGCTGACCCGCGCCGCCAAGACTTTTCTCGACGTGCTGAAGGATGCGCGACAGACACTTCAAGGCTGAACCCAAGATGGAGAGCGCCGAGCGCCATCCCCCCAAATACCTCGCAGCACCGGAACGCCGACTTAGCGAGTGGATCAGGAAAATTCATTCTCGGATCGGGCGCTCTACCGGGTTCGGAGTCTTCCGATAATGTGAAGCGCGACCGCGAGGTCGAGTTGCTGATTGAATCGTGCAGGTACGGCGAGGTTGTCCGATTTTGACGATGGAAGGATATCGTCGATCGATCGCAGCCGGTATGCAACAGTATTGCGGTGCACGCCGAGACATTCGCTGGTGCGCGATTGGCTGCAGCCTGTCGCGAGATAGACGCGCAGCGTCTCGCGCAGAATGTCCAGCCTCGGGTCTGGAGCAGCAAGGGGTCCGAGGGTCCGGAGCACGAAGCGATCACGTTCCTCCGGCGCGTTCGACAACAAAATAATCAGTTCGGTATCTTCGAAAGTCTCGACGCGGCTTCTGCCTGATCCGGGAACGGCACGGGCGAACGCGGCGGCTTTCGTGGCGTCGCTATGAGCTTGAACGAAGCCGTCCAGGCCTGCGCGTTCGCCCGACGCGGAGGCGAGAACGCCGGGAGGCAGCACGACTTGGTCCAATGCCTGCATTTGCAGCGGGCCGTGCGAGCTCAGCCAGGCGATAACGCGCCTCCGGGTAACCGGCATACGTAGCGTGTATCGTGCGGCCGAAGCGCGCGCCAGCATCTCGAGTGCCTCGTCGAACCCGCCTGTGTCGCCCGTTTCGTCCGCGCCCCACAGGATAACTGCGACATGGCGAGCGTTCAGGGGATGTTGGAGGGTGTGGGCTGCGGCGATTTCATCGATGAGCTCTCCCGCCAGAAGCTGGCGGATCAGATGATGGCGGCGGGTATCAGGGTCATTGTGGAAACGGTCGCTTTCGCGCCTATGGGAGGCGCGTATCTGTTCCGTGCCCGCGTCGACATAACTCGATACGAAATGGCTCAGCGCTTTGGTCGCCGAGGGCAGGATTTGGGCATCGGCATGCGCCGCAAGCTTGTTCTGCCACCATTCAATCGTAACGGTCTGGGCGGTCCGCCACGCTTCAAGCAACGAGATCAGCGGAATGCCGTGATGAATGGTGCTGTCGAGCAGGTCAGCCGTCTCGACCGGCAGGCTCATGGTTGCAGCGTTCGACTGTTTGGCGAGTAGCTGCGTGAAGCGGGCGACATTGGCGCGGACAGCCGCGCTCATGTCCGCTGCGACGTCATCATTGCCGAAGAATTCCGGCGTCGAGGCCCGGATCCGGTCAAGAATGGCGTGCACGAGTTCGTCTTGTTCGCCGCGATTCGCTGCGGCGAGCACGCGCAGAGCGTGAGCGGTCGCCATGTTCATCGATGACATGGCCAAAATATATATTTTTGTGCAGAAAGCACAATCTTAAAGGTGATTTTTATAGATACTGCAAGAGACCGGGTGCAGTGCTTGGCGGTACAGAATGGGCATGGACAAGGATCGATTTGCCCCATTCAAGACTGGTCTCGCCGAGCTGGAGACGTTCGACGACGGTCCACCGCACGAACTTTACGAGCGGATGCGCGATGAGGCGCCGATCATCTGGACCGCGGCGCCGAGCGACTGGCCGGAGGTCGATCAGCCCGGTTTCTGGAGCACCACGCGGGCCAAACACGTCGCGCAGGTCAGTCGGGATCCGAAGACCTATTCGTCATGGCTTGGCGGGTTCGCCATGCGAAGCGAAGAGGTCGGATCTCTGGAAGTTGCCCGCACGGCGATGATCGGCAAGGACGGAGAAGACCACCGGCGGATGCGCGGTACGGTCAGCCTGGCCTTTACGCTGAACCGGGTCCAGAGCCTCGAACCGTCGATCAGCCGCACCGTCTCTCGCGTTTTCGATGCCGCTTTCGAGCGAGGCGAAGTCGATCTCGCGACGGACATGGCCGGGGTGGTGGCGAACACGACAATGGCCGATCTGCTGGGCATCCCCGAAGAGGATCGCGCACGGCTCAACCAATGGACTGACGCGTTCCTATCCGCCGACGACGCCATCGCCGGCGGAATGCGCGGCGACGAAGCCATGGCCGCGATATCCGAATATTTCCAAGAGCTTCTCGTCGAGCGTGACGCGCATCCTAGCGACGATCTCGTCACGGCCCTAAGTGCGGCGACCTATGAGGGCGAACCGATGCCCCGGGATGAGCAGGTCGGCGTGTTCGCGCAACTGATTGCGGCGGGCATCGATTCGACGAAGAACACGATCTGCAACGGCGTTGTTACGCTGCTGGAACATCCCGACCAGCTTGACCTGTTGCGCGACGAACCGACGCTCGTGCCGTCCGCAGTCGAGGAAATCCTGCGCTGGCGGCCACCGTTCAGCCATCAGCGTCGCACGACGAGTTGCGCCACGGAACTGGGCGGTCAGAAACTGGGGCCCGGCGAATCCGTCGTCATGTGGCTGCAATCCTCGAGCCGCGATCCTCAGGCCATTGAGCGCCCAGATGTCTTCGACGTGACTCGCGGTCCCAAAAATTGTCCGCATCATGCATTCGGCGGCGGCGGACGGCACTTCTGCTTGGGCGCGAGCCTTGCCCGGCTCGAACTCGTGACATTCTTTCACGCATTCGTCACGCGTGTCGCCAATGCGGAACTGACGGGCACCCCCAGGCGCATCCGCTCCCGTTTTGTGGACGGCTATACGCATGTCCCAATCGCCCTCAAGCCGCATGGCAGGAAAGCGCGGGGATGAGTGCGTCTACGGGCCAGACTGACTGCAGTCAGGTTTCGAACCCTGACGATCAGGCGATGGCGTTGCTCAGCGAAACCATAGAGCGGCAGCGATCTGCATTTCGCGCCGATCCATACCCTGACATCGCCGCGCGCACGCGCAATCTTCAGGCGCTCGCGGCGATGCTGGTCGGCAATAGGCGGCGCATCTGCCGCGCCGTGCGGGACGATTTTGGAACTCATCCCGACGCGTTCACCGATCTGATCGAGATCCTCGGCCCTGCCGGGCGGGCCGGCTATGCCATCGAATGTCTCGAAGCCTGGATGCGCGACGATGAAAGACCGGCGGAGGGCGGCCTGTTCGGCGATGCGCGCGCTTTCGTTCGCTACGAACCCAAGGGCGTGGTCGGCAATATGGCGCCCTGGAATTTCCCGTTCGAAATCGCGTGCGGCCCCGTCGTGGAGATGCTCGCGGCCGGCAACCGCGTGATCATCAAGCCGTCCGATCTCGCGCCTGCGTGCAGCGAATTGCTTGCCAAACTGGTCGCCGACACCTTCGACCCCGATCATGTCGCCGTCAGCGTCGGCGGGATCGATCTGGCCAAGGCTTTCGCCGCGCAGCCATGGGACCATCTAGTGTATACCGGCAATCCGCGTGTCGCGCGGCAGGTCGCCGCGGCAGCCGCCGCCAACCTCGTCCCGCTCACGCTCGAACTTGGCGGAAAATGCCCGGCCATACTGACCGAAAGCGGCGTGACCGCGGATGCGGCCGAGACCATCGTCGGCACGAAACTGGTGAAGAATGGCCAGATGTGCATCGCGGTGGATTATGTGTTGATGCCGCGCCATGCCGTTGGGGACTTCGTGGACCTCGTCCGCGAGACGCCCCCTTTCGCCGGATCCGGCCATGCCGCCACCGATGATTGCACAGGCATGATAACGGACCGGCATGTAGATCGCATCTCGGCGATGCTGGCCGAAGCGCGCCAGCACGGCACCGAACTCATCGAGCTGGAACCGCATCCGGACGCTCCCGAAGCAGAGCGTCGGCTAGGCCTCACCCTTGCGATCGATCCGCCTCGTGGTTTGCAGATGTGCCGCGAGGAAATCTTCGGCCCTATTCTTCCGATCATTACCTACGACTCTCTCGACGATGCCCTGCAGGCCATCGATCGCAATCACCGGCCGCTTGCCATTTACATCTTCGGCACCGACGACTCCGAGAACGACCATATCCTGCGCACGGTCCGCTCAGGCGGCGCATGCGTGAACGGCTGCGCGCTGCAAGGCGCCATCCCGTCCCTTCCTTTCGGCGGCACCGGCAATAGCGGCTACGGCCGGCACCACGGCATCGAGGGCTTTCGCGAATTCAGCAACCTGCGCGGCATCGTCGTCCGCGGTTCCAGCGACAGCACCGACATCCTCTTCCCGCCCTATGGCGAGAAAATCCGATCCTTCCTGAAATCGGCCGTCGACGAATGAACGGCCACGAAGGTTCGGCGGGATAAAAGGAGAGACAGATGATCAAGATCAAGGCTCGGGGTGCGGCCCTGATGGCGTCCGCATCAATGATTCCGACCGCGATATCCGCGCAGACGCCGGAGCCGGCAGCCGGCGAGTCCGAAACGACCGTTCAGGAGATCGTCGTAACCGCGCAGCGCAGAGCGCAGAACCTGCAGGATGTGCCGGCGGCCGTCTCCGCAATCACCGGCGACGATCTGCAACAGCGCGGGATAACCGAAACGAGCGACCTTATGGGCGCGCTTCCCAATTTGCAGGTGACCAGCGCCTTCGGAACCACGCAACCCAACTTCTCGCTCCGCGGTATCTCGGTGGCCAACGAATTCTCCGCGGCCACGGCTTCGCCGGTCGGTGTCTATGTCGACGAGGTGTATCAAAGCTTTCGCGCTAGTCACGGCCAGCAATTGTTCGATCTCGAGCGGGTCGAAGTGCTTCGCGGCCCGCAAGGTACGCTTTACGGCCGCAATACGACCGGCGGCGCGATCAATTTCATTACCCGACGGCCCGATCTCGGCGCTCCGAACGGTTATGTCACACTTGGCTATGCGAACTACGACACCCTGACCGCTCAGGGTGCGGCCGAAGTCACCCTTGTTGAAGACCAATTCGGCGTTCGCGTCGCCGGCACTTACGCTAATGGCGATGGCTATACGTTCAATCCGACGCAGAACCGCGATTTCGGAACGACCAACAGCATTGCCGGCAGGTTTGCGGCGCGAATGCGCAGTGGCATTGCCGATATCAACTTGCGGATTTACGGCGCCCGCAACGACCCGTGGCAGGATCTCGCCTATGGTATCGGCTATCTGGAAGGACGGACCGACGCGGTCGGATATTCGCGGTTCGCGCCGCGCCCTGAACTAGGCGGCCGGATACTTGAACGAGACGAAATCCAGTCCGATACCGGCGGCAAATATTTTACCTCGTCATGGGGCGGTTCGCTCAACATCGAGCTGGATATTGCCGATGCGCTGACCCTTATTTCCGTCACAGGTTACGGCGAAGGCCGCTATCGGGTTGCCCCATTCGACTGTGATGGTTCACCCAACAATATCTGCGCGATCCGCTATCGCGCGAACAGTACCAATTTCAATCAGGATCTGCGTCTCAACTATGATGGCGATCGGACCAGGGCCATCGTCGGCGCCTATTTCGGGATCGACCGCATCGATACGGTGAACGAGCCGGACCTGTTCGGATTCTTGCGTCCAGTGTTGCTTGGCGCGGGTCTACCCGGCGAGTACGACAATATCCCGATCGCGGTCGGGAACTCGCTGCGCACCATCCCCGCTTTCCTTGCCGATCCCACGCTGACGCCCGGGACGCCCGGTTTCTGCGCGCCGGTGGTGGTCAATCCGAGTGGTTTCTTCGACGCGCGTACGCTTATCGCCTTCAATGCGGACGTCGCCGCCACCAATTCGGCGGCCGGCAATACCTTCCAGGCGGCATGTCTGGCCGAAGGGGCACCGCCGTTCGGCCCTATTCTCGCGCGTCAGGCTTTCACGATTGAGCGGCCGTCCACCGCTATCTACGGGGAAGTGAACCACGAAATCGCTGACGGCTTCTCTGTCACGCTCGGCATGCGCTACACCTGGGACACCGTCCGCTACGAGAATGCATCATCGATACTGTTCGACCTGTCGGGAACGCAACCGGTCGCCAATCTCGTACCCTACAGCTTTCCCTTCGACCCGAACCTTGCACCCCTCGATCAAAGCCGAAGCACGGGGCGCTTTTCCGGCCGGGTGGTGCTCGATTACGAGGTCGCGCCAGACGTCTTGCTTTATGGCAGCTATTCGCGTGGCTTCCGGGCCGGTACGTTCAACGCGCTGGCCTATCAGGATGTGAGCCAGGTCTATTTTCTCGAGCCGGAAAAAATCGATGCCTTCGAAGTCGGCGTCAGGAGCCGGTTCCTGGACAGGCGCGTCCAGCTCAACCTCAGCGGCTTCTACTATGACTATAGCAACCAGCAGATCGCGCAGATCGTCGGCGCCACCTCCTTCCTGCGCTCCGCCGACGGCCGGGTATACGGACTGGAAGGAGAATTGGCGGCTCGGGTGGCACCCGGTTTCCGCATCGATGCCGCGCTCGGGCTGCTTGACACTCGATATGTCGGCAACGAGATCGATGCGACCGATCCCGCTTCGCTCACCCGCGACATAAACGGCAACCCGTTTCCCAACGCGCCGGACATAACCTTCTCCGCCGGTTTCGATTGGGACATTATCGACACCGCCCGGTCGCGGCTGACGCTGCGCGGCGACGCGCAATATATGGGCCGCTACTATTTCGACCCCTTCAAAGATTATGGCCAGGACCCGTGCGATCAGCCGGCTGCGGAAAGCCTCGTGCTGCTCGCGACCCCTGAACTCGCCTGCGGCAACCCGCCCTACTGGCTTTTCAACGCTCGGCTCACCTATACTTATGACGAGCGCTTCTCGGTCGCTCTGTGGGGGCGGAATCTCACCAATAAATTCTATTATACGTATGGCATCAATCTGAACCCATTCTATCAGGATTATCTCACCCGTGGCGCACCACGCACCTACGGGATTGAGGCAACGGTGCGCTTTTAGAATAGCCAATACTCGGAGTGCTGTTAGCTCCAATCATCTAGCACCTGATATCACACTCAGATTTGGCAGGCTGGCGGCCGCTGACGCAGCATTCGAACTCGCGATTTAACTGTCTGAAATGATTAACCTAGGTCCAGCACATCTTGTGAAATGCCATGAAATATGCCGTGGAAAAATTTTCGTTTTCTTTGAAAGGGCTTGCGGTTGTCGAAAGCCCTTTGAGCTGTGCAGCGTGTGTCCGGCGCACAAACACGCTGTTCGGGCGGATCTCACAGCGCCAAATGGCAGAAGTTAGCGAAGGCTACATTTATCCCGAACACTCGCATTGTATGGTGCTATCGCCATTGTCTCCGCTTGCCACCTTATCGCTTCCATCCAGCCTATTCTTTTTTGTCAGGCCAAGAAAGCCGGTTCTTCGGAAGTCGGCCGCTCGGATCATAGACTAGGACCTGATGAGGGAGTTCCGGGCCCCATTGCCACAGAACGAGATTTTGATTGTCCCTTGTGGCGCCGGGGGCAAAGCTCGGCACGAGAATGCCGGCGAAACCCTCCTTGCGCAGCCGATCAGCGATCATCCAGGAGGGCGCATCGCCGGCCTCATAGCGGTAGTTGAGCCAACCACATTTGAGGTCGCTGAGCTCCACTTTTTGTTTTTTGCGGTTCGCTGACGTGCGAAGATCTGCGATATCGTCGCAATCGACGTCATACTCACACAGCGTGATCGGCTGCAGGCGATTTCCCAGACCTTGCGTGCATTCTTTGATGGCCGTTATCGCGTCGAGCGCAAGATAGAGCGTCGGTTCTCCGATCCGGTTGAACCGACCGCCCGTAAGCGACGCGCCCTCGCCCGATAAAGGCGAGAAGGACCACGCGGGATCATGCCCACGATAGCATCGCTCAGTGAATCTCAAGCAAAGCCGCCGAGCGCCAAATGGTCGAGATAGTCACGCACTGCATTCGCTTTGCCCGACTTGACCAACGCCTCCGGCGTACGACCATTGAGCGCCGGGATCGGCTGCGAGCGATACCAAGCCATCGCCTGAGCTTCGCCGCCCGCCCAATCGTGCACCCGATTGATGATTTCGAGCATTTCCGTGACACGCCTTTGTGCCTTGGGAGAAGTTTTCCGGTCGGCCTTGGTCAGCGTTGCCACTCCGAGGCCTGTCGTATTGGCCAGCTGTGTTTTGGTCATGTGAAATGTCTCGGCAACCTCATCGACATCAACAATGCCGCCTTTTGCCATAAAACGCGTCACGAAAGAGCCCGTATTACGGCCCGAAGCCGGGCCAAGCTTGCCGCTTGTGGTCGCAACACGCCCATCTCGGCCGCGTCGCGCAATCCGCTTGTCCGATTTCTTGCCTTGCGCCCCTGCCTGCCGCATGTCCATCACTCCGTCCCGTATTCGGACGTTAAATAAGACATTTCGCATCGAAATTCAATCCCTGCGCTTCCTTCTTCATCAGCTTATCAGTGTTCGGCTCTTCACCATCGAACCGCTCAGAGCCAGCCGTCGCCTAACTGGGCGTTCCAATAACTCGTTGAAATTACTAGTTATTTTGGCAAAGAGGGTGGAGTTTGAATTAGTCTTCTAAATGCATGTTTTTTGGCGATTTTAAGCTAGTTCTTTCTGAAAGGACCATGGAAAATACCACAAGAAAAATTTGTTCGAAGATCGTTTCCTCAATCCACATGCACTTTGAGTACGACCCGCGCAGATGGAGTTTGTAACAAGTATCCGGCGGACCAAGCCTGCCAGCAGATAGTCCGACATCGCCCAATCGGAACTCTTGACATAATCGACGATGTGCCATTGGCGTCTGCTCGTTGGCCGATCGCGGGGCGGCTTGACCACGAAACCCCACGCCCGCGGTGCGATGCCAGAGGACTCCCGCTCAGCGTCGTCAAGATCAACCGCCGCGACCCTATCCCGCATGATCGCGAGAAATATCGCTGGCGCAATTTCGTCGAGCGATTGTTCAACGAGCTGAAGAACTGGCGACGGGTAGCCTCCCGATACGACAGAACGAGAAAGTACCACCTTGGCTTCGTCGCGCTCGCTTCAATCAAACTCCGGACGAACTTTGTCCACGAAGCCTAGCCAGTCGCAAAAACCGAAGATTCAGGCTATGATTGTAGCATATCTGTATCAGAGGCACCTAGACTAACCGTGATTGATGACCAAACCAGTTTTGTTTCACTCTTTAGCGCCCTCAACAAGGCCGCGCTCAACGACGATGGCTGGGATTTCGCCCTGGGCCTTGTTGCGGAGCAATTCGGAGCGCAGGCGGCCGAATGGGAGCAGATCAGCCTGGTGCCCGGCGGAGCAGCGCGAACCCATGGTTATGCCGGATTCGAGGACAAAATGCTCGATGAATATATAGCCCATTATTACCGGCTTAACCCCAGGCTTGAAAAGGCGAGGGCGGCGCCGGTTGGCGTCGCTCAGATAGACGACGATTTCATCACTGCGACAGATCGCCGACGTTCATCCTATTTCGACTGGCTCCAGCATTCTACCGATCATGTTTATTGCATGTTCGTGAAGACGAGACACGATCGTGAGACGCTCACCGCTCTCGGCCTTCATCGCGAGGAGGTAGGCCGGACATTTACTTCGGCGGAACGGGCTGCGCTTGAGGAGCTCGTCCCCTATCTGCAGATGGTCGAGGCGACTTCGGACGAGATCCGCCGGTTGCAGGGCAAGCACGCGGTCACCAGCGCTTTTTTCGAAGAGCTCCATTCGGGTGTCGCCTATCTCGATCGACATGGCCGGATCAGCGCGACGAATGCGGCTTTCACCATCGGACTCGACACCGGTGACTTCCTGTCGATCACCGCGTCGGGACAGTTGCTCGCGCGCGCCCGGCAGGGACAGGCGGGGCTCGATCGCGCGATAGCCGGAGCCGTCACAGGCGAGATCCAGGCGGTGCCGCTGCGTAGCGCGGCCGGCGACATTCGCATCTTGCGGATCGTCCCGCTATCGATCGATCATCCGCTGCGCAGCAGCTCGGCCGACATTGCTATCCTGTTTCTCCAGGATCTCCAGACCAGTCACCGCTCGAAGACCGTGCTGCATTCCTCTTTCGGCCTGACCCGGCGCGAGGCGGACATCGCGCTGCTCATTGCAACCAACCATTCGGTGCGCGAGATCGCCGATAAGCTGCAGCTCGCCGTCCCAACTGTGCGTGTCCATCTGCGTTCAATCTTCGCAAAAACCGAGACGCGTAGACAGTCCGAGGTCGCCACGCTCATTCTCAAGCTCATCGGCGAGATCTGACGCAGGCCGCGGTGGCAACCGGCGGCCTGAGCTAGTCCATTTGAGGTATGGATTCGGGTTTTTTGCTGGTCTAGCACCAGAGATAAGACCGTTAACCGATTCTAACTGGCTTGGCGCGATGCAACACCGGGGGGGTGAAGGATATGGCGCATAGCAGGCGCCGCACGGCGCTGCTGATTGGAACATGCCTGGCGGCAATCACACCGCCCGCCGCCGTGCAGGCCGAGGAAACGACGGCCGGAAACTGGCATCCCCATGCCGAGTTCGTCGTCAGGCCTGGGTCAGACGAATCGGGCGGTGGAGCGGAATTCTTCGTGCCGCTGGCCCAAAGCTACTCGAGCCTTCTTTTCGTTGACACCAGGGTCGGCACGACGACGCGGGCGGACTATTATTCGTCGATCGGCCTTGGCGTTCGGAGCATCGTTTCCGACGATGTCCTGATCGGCGGCTACGCATTTTTCGATATTACGCGCGAAGAGAATGACGAGACGCTCTATGGTGCGACGGTCGGAGCGGAACTGCTGACACCGGGCTTCGATTTCCGCACCAACTTCTATCTCCCCGCCAGCGACACCCGATTCCTGAGAACCGACACCGTCTCGTCCGGCAATCTCGTCGTGGACAACAACCAGTTGGTTGAACGCATCGATACCGTCAACTTCGACCTGGAAACGATGACCGGCGTCGATGCCGAAGCGGGCGTGCAGCTCTTCGGCGATGAGGAAAGCGGCCAGGAATTTCGCCTCTATGGCGGCGTCTACCATTTCTGGGATTCACAGGTCGACAACGTAACCGGCGGCCGCGCAAGAGCGGAATACCGCCTGCTCGACGCCTTCGGCATGTCCGGCGCGCAGTTCGCGGTCGGCGCGGAAGTCAGCGACGACAATCTGCGCGGCACCGAATTTACCGGCGAAGTCCGGCTGCGCATCCCGTTCGGCAGCAGCGAGCGTATCGCGGCTTCGCGCTCGCGCATGAACCCGATCCAGCATCGTATGGACGAACGCGTGCGCCGCCGCGCGACGATCCGCACGCAAGTCCGCCAGACGGCCGGGAGCTTCGATGTCGGCGTTCTCAACAACCTGACCGGGCAGGCGTTCGGCAACATCTTCTTCGTGGACGGGGCGAATACGCTCGGGACAGGCGATCCCGACGATCCGACGACGCTGCCCGATGCGGTCACCCGCTCGGGCAATAGCGGCATCATCGTCGGCGAGGGCGGCAATGGCGACATATTGACCGGCGGCGAAACGCTGATCGCCAACCAGCAGCTGCTCGGCGGCGGCACACCGTTGCAGGTGCGGCTGTCCGGTGGCCGCGTGCAGACTTTTGTCCTCGGGACGACCCCGGGTACGATCGCAAATACCGGGACCGCCGCGCCCACGCTGGCACTGGCCGACAACAATATCATCCGCAATCTGCTGTTCACCGGCGGCGCGACCGCCTTGTTCGGCGACGGTGCCAATGGCGTCGTCATCGACAATGTGATGATCTCGGGCGTCACCGGAATCGGCATCTCGCTCAACAATTCGTCCGCGACGATCGGCAATATCATGATCGGCGGCGGAGCCGGCGGTGCACTGTTCCTGTCAGGTGCCAGCACGCTGGCGCTGAGCAACGGCGTTTTCGCCTCAACCGGCAGTTTCGTAGTCGATCTCGGCGATTCTACGGTTACGGCGTTTTCCGACATCATGATCCTCGGCGGTAGTGGCGAGAGCGGCGGGATTACGGGCGACGGCACCATCTTCGACGCCGACCTTGCGACGGCGGGCATTCAGCAGGTCGCTGGCGGCGATCTCGTTATCGGCACGAGCCAGAACCGCGTCGGCGGCACCGGCCTGTTGCTGACCAATGCGTCCGGCGCGATCAGCTTCGACAGCGCGAGCATCTTTACCAATGGCAGCGGGCTGCCGGTCACGATCGTTCCAACCGCGCCCGCCGCGACGATCGCGCGCCAACAGGACGCGCAGCGCGCCGCAGTGACCGACGGACAGTCCTTGACGCACTCGCCAGCCAGTCGGGTCGCCGCAGTCTTCGCCGCACCCACGCCGGACACCGGTGCCGACGATGAGGAAGCCGAGAGCAGCCCATCGAACGAACCCGCATCACCGGCGATGATCGCCGAGAACGAACCGCATGCCGCCTCGCCCGCCGGAATGATCGTCGAAGAGGAACCACACGCTGCATCTCCGACGGGCATGATCGCTGAGAACGAACCGCATGGCGGCGCCGCTCCGGACGGCATGGCCGCAGAGGAAGCACCGCACGGCGCAACCGGCTCAGCCGCGATGATCGTCGAAAACGAAGCTCAATCGGGTGCCGCGCCCAGTGCGATGATTGCGGAAGAGGCGCCTCAGGCCGATGCCGCCCCCGATGGCATGACGGCCGAAGAAGCGCCGCAGGTTACCGGCTCGCTCGATCTTATCGTCGAAAATGCGCCGCAAGCGACTGCGCCGGCCGACATGATCGCCGAGAACCAGGCGCAGGCGGGCGCCGCTCCGGCTGGAATGGCTCCGGAAGACGCTCCGCACAACGCCGTTTCGCTCGATCTGATCGTCGAGGACACCCCATACGTTGCAGCACCGCCCGATTTCATCGCCGAAAATGAACCGCATTCGGCTGCCACGCCGGCGGGACTGACAGCAATCGATCTCGCGCCGAGCACTCCTGCATTGACGATGATCGTCGAAAATGCGCCGCAGCCGGAGCCGGTGACGATATTCGGAGACGGCGATGCCAGCGTGACCGCCCAGCGGGTTTCGATGGAGCCGGTTGCGGCAGGGCAAACCGCCTCGTCGCCTTCCGCCGCCGTCGCGCAACCGGCCGCGGCTGCGACCCCGCTCGCGGCGACGATCACGGTATCCGGCGCCGGCATCAATATCGACGGCAGCTCGTTCGATCTCAGCTTTGCAGGCCCGGTCACGGTGAACGCAATCGGCGGACCCGGCATCGCCTTCACCAATAGCCCCAATGGCAGCCTGACCCTTGCCGGCGGCGTCACCGTGACGAGCAATGACGGCGCGGGCATCCTTGCGGGCGACAGCGGCGCTCTGACGATCGCCGGCGGCAGCGTTTCGGCGACTGGCGGCTCAGGTGTCGCGCTCACCAATATATTAGCCGATATCACTTTGGCATCGCTCGACGTCGTCGGCAGCCCGGGTGCAGGCCTGATGCTCGATACAATATCCGGGAATTTCGAAGTTGCAGGCACGACCACTATACAGGGCGCGACTGCCGATGGCGTGTTCATCACCGATAGTACTGCGGATATCGCGCTGAACACACTGACTATAACGTCCACAGGGCGCGATGGCGTCCTCCTGAACGAGAATGACGGCGTAATAAGCGTGGGATCGACGACGTTGTCGCAAGGCATGGGCGCCGGGATCGAAATCACGCGGAACCGCGCGGGCATCACATTCGCCGATGTCGATATCAGCGATTATCTTGTTGACGGTCTTTTCGCCCAAGCCAACTCCGGTGCGCTGTCCTTCGGCGCCGTGACGTTGTCTGATATCAGCTTCTACGGGGTCTTGCTCGAGTCGAACAGCTCGGACATTTCGTTTGGGTCGGTCGATGTTCAGAGCGTCGACCAAGGCTTCCACGGACGCGACAATTCGGGCGACTTATCGCTTGGCAACGTGACGATCTCAGACGTTTCGGATCGCGCCCTGTGGCTGCGAGACGGTTCGGGAACGGTCACGGCGGATTCGATTTCAGCGAGCAATGCAAATGTTGGCGTTCAGGTTGACAGCTATGATGGGCAAATCAGTTTTGGCAACGTTGCCGCGCTCGGCACAAACACCACCGCGCTACTTATTTTCGGGAACGCTGCGCCGTTAACCTTAGGCGATGTCACTATATCACAGGCGAACGGCCAGGCGATTTTGTTCGCCAACAACGGCGGAGCGGTAACGCTTGGCGATACCTCCATTGGCGACGTCGCCGGCGACGCTATCACGATCGTTGGGACAAACGGCGATATCGTCTTTGGCGACACCGACATCACCGGACTGGGTAGCGGCACCGGCGTCGATGTGTCTTCGGCCTTGGGCAGCATCACCTTCGCGACTCTCAACATCACGGGAACTGGCGCGGCGGGTTCGGTCGGCATCGACATGGCCGGCTCGACCAACAGCGGCAGCATAATCACGACCGAAAGCGGCGACATTTCCGGTGTCGAGATCGGCGTCGATCTGACCGGCGCGAACATCACCGGCAATTTCCAATATGGCGACGGATCGAACACCGATGCCGATGGGGCGGCCTCGACGATCACCGCGACAACGCCGATCGTCTTCACCGGCCTCGGCGCGACCGGCGACTACAACTTCCTCGATGTCGTGCTGGTCGGCGATACCAGCGCGCTGTCTTCAGCGGCGGTCGACCTCTTCTTTATCGATACGACGCCGGGCGCGGGTACCGCGGCCGACCCGGGCACGATCGCGCAGGCGGAACTTTCCGGCGCCGATATCTTCGTGCTCGTCAATGACGGCAGCAACGGCGGGCTGGGAACGATCGACAGCGCCGGCTCAAACGGCGACGAGACCTTCCTGCTGACGCTGGGCCAGGATGTCTTCTCCTTCCTCAATCAGACCTCATTCGATGTCGTAAATGGCGGTCCGCCGAGCAATCTGCGCGTCAACGGCTTCACCTCCGGCGGCACGATCACGATCAACGACCCGACCGGCAATGGCGCACCCGAACTGCTTTCCACCACGGGCGACGCGCTGACGCTCGCTGGCGACAATCTGATCGACAACGTCCTGATCGCCGACAGCGCGGGCGCAAGCGTCGCCATCCCGTCGCTCACCGAAGATTCGACGATCACCAACAGCGATATCAGCTCGGTGCAGGTCACCGACGGCTCGGGCGATGTAACCATCACCAACAGCACTCTTGGCGCGCTCGGTATTTCCGGCGGCACGAGCGACGTTTCTCTTGTCAGCGTTACGCTGAACCAGGACGCCAACGCGGCGGCCATATCGGTGTCGAACGGCCATAGCGGCAGCCTTACCATAGATGCCGCCTCGCTCATCACTGCCAATAACGGCTCTGGCCTGCAGTTCTCGGATGCGAACGGCAGCTACGTCTTCAATGGCGCGATCGATCTGGCTGGGAGTGATGTTCAGTTAGCGATTGGCTATTCGTCGGTGCTGAGCGCCTTGCAGGGAGGGCCTTTCCAGTTTGCCGATTTGACCATTTCTACGCTGACGGCAGGCATATCAATCGCCGGGGCCCGTGGGGACATCGTTTTTGCAGGACCGGTCAATATAGACACTTCGGCCGGTGCTGGCCGAGGCGTCGACATCGATATCGGTACGACGCAAAGTGACATCAGGTTTACCGGCGGCCTCGGGGTCTCGTCCGGATCCGGTGAAGCCTTCTATGCCAATGCGGGCGGAACGCTTGTCATCAGCGGTTCTGGTAACACCCTGGCGAGCACGGGCAACTCCGCTCTGCGAGCGAACAGCTGGCGAAATCTGGATTTGCAGTTTGATAATCTGACCTCAGGCGGAGACCGGTGGGGCATACAAATCACGAGCAGCGGCGGACAAGTCGCGGTGACTGGACTAACGTCGCTCAGCAATAACTTGATTGCCGCTGAGCTCGTCGGCGGCACCGCAGACCTGACATTTGGTCAGCTTCAGATTTCCAATGCATCGAACACCGGGCTGCGCATAGGAAATATCAGCGGTACCATTGCTGCGACCGAAGTCGAAATATCCAATACCAGTTCGGCACTTCAGCTCAGCTTCAGCGGTGCAGATGTTCAGTTCGGTGATTTGACCATCGATACCGTCGATGAAGGGATTAGGGTTGATCGTTACGATGGGGCCTTCGAGGTTACCGGCGCTACGTCAATCGCTGGCGCAACCACAGCCGTTACGACCATAGCGGGCAGTGGCAGCGCAACTTTCAACATTCTTGAGATCACCAATTCTGACGTTGGATTATATGCCACGGCCAACTCTACGGCGTTCCAGATCGCAGATGCTCTGATCTCAGGTTCGGACATCACCATTACGATTGGCGAAACGCTTGATGCACCCATTTCATTCGATGCTCTCGAAATCCAACTGACCTCAGACAATAGCGTTGGTTTCGACCTGTCAGGTGCATTTGGCGGTTTTCCGGCGGTCCTGAATGCTGACATCACGATCACCGATTTCGACCTCACCTCGACAAGCGCAACTGGCACAATCGGCGTCGATCTTAGCGACGCAACGGGCACGGGTACGGTAACCATCGGCGATACATCGCTGCCCTTCTCCACCGGCGAAAGTGCGACGATCGACGGCGTCGCCACAGGCGTGGCGATCACCGACGCGTCCGACGTCATGTTCACTTTCGGCGACGGCGAAGAGGCAGTCGACCAGGCGTCCATCATCAACGCGACAGTTGCGATCGACGCAACCGGCGTTACCGGCGCGAACGGCAGCTTCAACTTCCTCGACGTCGATTTCGGCGGGGTCGATCCCGATGGCGCGGGTACAGAATTCGCCGTTCCCGACGTCTATTACTTCAGCGAAACGGCCAGCGGACTTGGGGACGGCTCTTCGGCGGCAAATGCCGGTACGGTCGCGGGTGCTGAGACGACGAGCGCGGACATACTGATCCCGGTCGGCGCGGCGGCGAACGCCATCGACGTCAGCAGCAGCAACGGCGACGCATCCAACGCGCTTGAACTGGACGACGCGCAGGATCTGCTCGGCTTTGCGGCGGGCGAGGACACCATCGATATCGGTTTCACCGCACCTGCCAACATACTGATCGGCGTGACCGCCGGCCAGGCCGCCAATGTCCACTCGGACGGCTCACCGGCGCTTACGCAATCGGCGGGCGCCGCCGAGAACATTCTTGTTCTCGCGAACGGCAACACGCTCGACAGTCTGCGCTTCGACGGATCGGGCGGCAGCTATGCCGATGCAATCGAAGGCAACGGCATCAACGGCCTGATGGCGACCGACATCATGATCGCCGGCGCCACGATCGGCATCGAAATCATAAATTCGACCGGTGCCTTCGCGTTCGACACGCTGACGATTGGTTCGCCTGCGGGCATCGGGCTCAGTCTTGCGGACAATACGGGCGGCGTCTTTACCTTCACCGGCCTTCTCGACATCGACGTTGGAGCCGGCGTCGGGTTCCTTTTCACCGGCGACGGCACGGTCGACATTCAGGACGGCGCGGATATCGATGTCACCACCGGCACCGGCATCTTCATGCAGAGCACCGGCTCGCTTTCCATCGCGGATGGCCTGACGATCGACAGCGGTGCCGGCTCCGGCCTGCGCAGCGCTGGCGGCGGCACGGTCAACATCACCGGCACCGGCAATACAGTAACCGTGACCACCGGCGGGGCAATCGAGCTGGACGGCGTTACGGCAAATATCACCTTCGACAGCCTCGCTGCGACCGCCGGTGGCGTCATCGTCGGCAACACCAGCGGCAGCTTCACGGTCACCGGAACGACAATAATCACCAATGCGGCCGCACACGGAATCGACCTGTTCGACAGCAGCGCCGCCTTCACCTTCGGCGATGTCACGGTCAACACCACGACAGACAACGGCATCCGCCTGGAAAATCTGACTGGTACGACCAGCTTCACCGGCACGACCAGTGTCACCGATGCGGGCGACGACGGCATCGATCTCAACGGCACGCTAACCGATGTCAGCTTCGCCACGGTCACCATCACCGGTGGCGTGGATGATGGGATCGATATGTCGAGCGTCGCCGGCACAGTCGCCTTCAACGGCCCGACGACGATCAACACGCCCGGCGAAATGGGTGTCGAGATCACTGACGGTAGCGGCACCTATACCTTCACCGGCCTGACGGTGAACGATGCGGTGATAGACGGCGTCAGCATCTACGATACCGACGCGAACGTGACGTTCACCAATCTGGTCGTCGACGACGCCGGGGAGAACGGGTTCTATGCCGAGGACGATGATCTTGTCGGCCTCGTCACGATCACCGGCACGAGCACGATCGACGATACGGCCGATGAGGGCATATTGCTGGTCGACGGCAATTACGCCCTGCGCGGTATCACCATCGGCGGAACGAGCGCCGTAGGCCTTGACGGCATTGCGCTGGTCAACTCGCCCGGCTTCGAGCTGGTCGTCGCGCTGAGCGATATCACCGTCGTCGATGTCCTCGATCCGCTCGCGGTCGGGATTTACGGCGAAGAGTTCGGCGACGGCTTCTACATCACCCAATTCTCGAACATCACGGTCGACAGCCAGCAGGATGGCGGCATCCTGCTGACCGGCGTGATCTTCGACGCCAATCCGTTCGACGGCGATATTATCGACGACACGGTCGCGGGCGGCACGCTGAATGTCGGCCAGAATACGACGCTGGCAGGCTATGGCGTCGATATCTTCCCGGCGGCGGGCGACATCGCCTTCGACGCGGTGAATATCTCCTCGACCGGCGACGCGCTGTCGATCCTGGGCAGCGGCACATTCAACCCCGCAGCCTACGACATAGCCGATACACCGCCACAGCCCGACGCGGGCCTGAATTTGGCGATTGCCGGCGGCGTGATCGAATCGACGGCGGGACAAGGCGTTGTACTGGCCGATCTGACTGTGGATATCACCCTCGGCAGCATTACCGCGGGTGGCGGTAATTACGGCATCCAACTGGCCGAAGCGTTTGTCAGCGAAGGCGTGGAGGGCACGTTCGACGTTACCGGTGCGGTGAATATCACAGGTGTTTCTACGCACGGAATTTCGATCACCGACAGCTCCGTCGCGGCGAGCTTCGGTGGCTTGGTGACCATAGACAATACGGGCTTTAACTCGGCCGGCATCGAAATTGCCGACACTACCGGCTCGCTGAGCTTCACAGGCAGTCTCGATATCACGCTTGGCACCGGTTCGGGAATCGCCGCGATCGACATTTCCAATACGGTCGGCGGGCCGATCTCCATTGCCGATCTAGACATCACTCTGGCCGGCGACAATCAGACCGGCCTCTCACTCAACGGCGCGACACTCGGCGACTCGCTCACCATCACCGATTTCGACCTGACGTCTACGAGCAGCAGCGGCACTATCGGCATCGATATGCGCGGGCTGACCGGCACCGACGTCACGGTCGGCGACACTTCCGCGCCGTTCGCCAGCGGGCAGGATGCGACCATTGCGGGCGTCGCGACCGGCGTGATCTATGACGACGCGGCCAATGTCGCCTTTATCTTCGGCGACAGCGAGGCGACCGAGGATGTCGGCAGCTCCATTGCCGCGACGACCGCGATCGACTTTACCAACGATACCGGCGCCACCGGTACCTACAATTTCCTCGACACCATCTTCCCGACCGCCGGCAGCACGAGCAATCTCGAGGTCAATGCGGACGTCTACTATATCGACGCCCAGGGCGACGGCGACGGCAGCCGCGCCAATCCGGGTAACTTCGCGGGCGCGCCGGCAACCCCCGATACCGTCATCATATTGGTCGATCAGACCGGCAGCGAAGTCATCGACCTCGCAGCGGCGGCGCAGGGCAGCGTCAACGGCTTCACGCTCAACGACGAACAGGTGCTCGCCAGCTTCCTCAACGGCGATATCGACCTTGCCGATTATGGCTTCATGGGCGGCACGCCGGCGAACCTGCTGGTGACAGGCGTCAGCGGCGATACGCTCATCACCGACCCCGGCTCGGGCGCGCCCGACCTCACAACCTCGAACGGCGGGTCGGACGTAATTGTCCTCGCCGACGGCTCGACGACGATCATCGACGGCGTCAGCATCACCGCGACGACGGGGGCGGGGGACGGCATCTTTGGCGACGCGTTTACCAGCACAACGATTACCAACTCGGCGATCGCCGGCACGCAAGACGGCCTTTCCTTCAATTGGGCCAATGACGGGGCGGCGACGACTGCCACCGTCACGCTCGACGGCGTTACGGTGTCGGGCGGCAGCGAGGGGCTGTTCAGCCGCGTCAATACCGGCGACGACATTACGATCACGGCGACCAATTCGACCTTCACGAGCACGGGCGCGGCCGGATTCGTGACTCTCACCGGGACCGGTGGTGTTCATACGGTGGGCCTGAGCAACCTCACCGTCGACACCAGCAGCGGCGGCGGAGCGCTCACGATGGTCGGCTCCGCGTCGTCCGACGCGCTCTTCATCACCCGGTTCGAGGATATCACGGTCGACAATGCCGGCATTGCGGCGATCACCATCAGCAACGCGATCTTCGATGCCGATCCCTCCGATGCCGACTTTACCGGCGATACCGTTGCGGGCGGCACGCTGTCGATCGGCCAGGGCGGCTCGGCTACCGGCGCCGGGCTGGTGCTCAACGACGCCGCGGGCGATCTTGCCTTCGACGATATCCAGATCACCACTGCCGGAACCGGGCTCGATGTGAGCGGTACGGCCAGCTTCAACGGCGGCGCAGGCACCGGCTTCCGCCTCGCCACGACGACAGGCACGATCAACTCGACCGGCTCCTCGGGCATCCTGTTCGATCCGTTCACCGCCGATATCACGCTCGCCAGCGTCAGCTCGGGCGGCGGCGCCAACAATATCCTGATCGACCAGATCGACGGCAGCGTAACGATCGCTGGCGGTGCGCTTTCCGGCAGCACCGGCGACGCCTTCCGGATCGTCGATTCGAGTGCCAATATCAGCTTCGGCGGCACGATCGACAACGGCCTTAGCCGCGCCGTGTTCATCAACAACTACACGAGCGGCACCGCGACCTTCTCCGGCGCAATCACCAACAGCGGTGTTGGCACCGGAATTCTGATCGGCGGTACGAATACGGGCAGTACGGTCAACTTCACCGGCGGCCTGTCGCTGGCCACAACCGGTGGCGCAACGATCTTCGATGCCTCTGGCGGCGTGACACTGAACGTCACCGGCACCAATGCGGTCACCAGCGCGGCAACGGCCCGAATCCTCGATTGGAACGGCGTGAATATCGGCGCATTGGGCGCTACCTTTAGCAGCCTGACCGGCAATGGGACGATCGCTGGCACCGCAATCAGCCTCAACAATGTCGATGGCAACTTCTTCCAGCCCAATAGCGTTGCCATTCAGGATACAAGCGCGGGTGATGCGATTTTCGTGGGGGGCGGATCCAGCGCGTTCTTCAACTTCGGATTGGTTGATATCAACGGCGCGGCCGATGATGGCATCGATATTGACGGATCGGGCAATGGCACAGTGAGCTTTGCGAGCTCTTCAATCGACGGTGCTGGAGATGCGGGTATCGAAATCAGCGATAATTCCGGCACTGTTTTTATCAACGCGACCGTTGGAGCGCTTGACGATCCGAACGGCAATGCAGTCGATATCAACGGCGGCAGCGGAAATATTACAATCAACGCAGACGTCACCAAGGGCGGTGCAACGACCGGTGACGTTTATGAGATCGCGAACAGGTCTGGGGGAACAGTCACGATCCAGGGCTCTTTGTTCAGTTCGGGTGTCTCAGGTGGCATCGACATCGACAATTCGACCGGCGGCGCGGCGATCAGCGTCTCGGGCAACATCAACTTTACCGGCCTGGGCGGCATCGATGTCAGTCAGACCAGCAGCACCGGCACCACGACCTTCTCGGGCAGCAGGATCGTCCTCAATACCGGCGCGGTTTCTGCGGTCAGCCTGAGCACTGCCGCAGGCCACACGATCAACTTCACCAATGGCGGGCTCGATATCGACACCACCAGCGCCACGGGCCTGGTGATGACCGGCGGCGGAACGCTCAACATCACCGGCGTCGGCCACACGATCGATTCCACCGGCGCCAGCGCGATCGATATCGACGATGGCGGCGCCGCGACGGTCGTCGGCCTGCAAGGGATCACGGCTTCCGGCGGCGGCGGCCTGGCGGTCATCGACATAAACGGATCGGGCGCCGGCAGCGTCACGATCACCGCGCTCGACGACCTCACCATCAGCTCGACCGGCAACGAAGATGGCGGGATCGCCGTCGAAACCGCGACCTTCGACGCCGATCCGGGCACCGGCGGCATTCAGACGGCGGCAGGCGGCGATACCGCGATCGGGACCTCGCTCGCCCGCGTTCAGGGCGACGGGATGCGGCTCAACAACGTGATCGGCGCGATCGGCTTCGGCGATCTCGACATCTTCAACAACAATGGCACCGGCCTTTTCATCCGCGATGCCGGCGGCAAGGGCGGCAGCTTCGCCTTCTCCAACACATCGGGCACGGTCGACACGACGAACGGCACCGCGCTCGATATCGATCCGGTGACGATGGGATCGGTATTCGACAGCGTTACGGCAAGCGGCGGCGTCAACGGCGTGCTGCTCGATACGATCGCCGGCACGCTGACGATCAATGGCGGCGCGATATCGAACACCAGCGGCAATGCCTTCGACATCAACAATTCGACCGCCGATATCACCTATGCCGGCACGATCACCAACACCGCGGGCCGCGCCGTCGAAGTGACAAACCAGTCGGCCGGCACGATCACCTTCTCGGGCGCGATCGACGAGGACGGTTTGGGCCTCTCGCTCGTCAACAACACCGGCGCGACGATCAACTTTACCGGCGGGCTCGACATAGACGACGCCGGCTTCTTCGCCAGCGCCGGCGGGACTCTCAATATTACCGGCGCCGGCAATGTGATCAGCCAGAGCATATCGGGCGCCAACATGCTCAATCTAAACGGCGTCACCATCGGCAGCAGCGGGATCAGTTTCGCCTCGCTGATCCGGACAAACAATAGCGGCTTTGCCGGGATCAGGCTGGCGAATGTGGACGGCGGCACATTGACCATCGACACGGTCGATATCGCCGGCACGACCGGCTTCGGCTCCGAAACGGCAATCGTTATTCAGAATAACGATGCGACGCTGAATTTCGGCTCGGTAACCGTGCGTGACGCCACCGCCCGAGGCATCGACATTTCCGATTCAAGCGGCAGCGCCGGGCTCGGCAGCATCACCTTCGGCACCGTCGATTTGCGCGCGGCCATTAACGGTGACGGCTTGATCGTTGTGGGCGACACCTCTCCGATAACGATCAACGGCGGCACGATCAGAGCCGGTTCCTCGCCGGTGCGTATCATTGGCGGCAGCCAGACGATATCCATCGCCGCAGCGATCGAGAATGCCAGCGGCAGTTTCCTGTCTGAAGTCACGGGGCGGACCGGCGGCACGGTGACCTTCTCGGGCAATCTCAGCGCCACCGGCGGCCAGCATCTCAACGTTCACGACAATAGCGGCGGCACGACGACCTTCTCGGGAACCAGCAAGGTGCTCAACACGAGCGCCAATGCGGCCGTATCGCTGACCAACAATACCGGCCACACGATTAACTTCACCAATGGCGGGCTCGATATCGACACCACCAGCGGCACCGGTTTCACGGCGACCGGCGGCGGTACTGTGACGGTTAGCGGAACGGGCAACACGATCACGTCGGGGACCGGCACGGCGCTCAATATCGCAGACACGACAATTGGTGCCGCGGGCGCCACCTTCCAAAGCATCAGCGCCAACGGCGCCCCCAACGGCATCGTGCTGAGCAGCACAGGCTCGGCCGGGTTCTTCACGGTGACGGGGGATGGCGCGACCATCAGCACGCGGGGCGGAAACGGTTCGGGCGGGACGATTACCGGCACGACCGGAACGGGAATCTCGATCACCGATGCTGCGAACATCACCCTGCTCAACATGAACGTGACCAACGCAGGCACACATGGCGTATCGCTCGTACGCGTCGAAGATGTGACGATGAACGGGATCACGCTGACCGGCAACGGCAACGCCAATCAGGAACATGGCGTCTATATCGAAGACGCGACCGGAAATTACAGTTTCGACCACCTCAGCGCCTCGGGCAATTTCGACGCCCATATCCGCGTGCTCCAGAGCACCAACGGCACGACGCTCGATTCCTTCCTCGTCGACGACAGCCTTTTCCAGAACGTCACCACCGGCTTCTTCGAGGACGGCATCATCTTCGAAATGCTGACCGGCACGACGACCACCGCGATGACCTTCCAGAACAGCACCTTCGCCAACCATGACGGCGATCACATCCAGGTCGCCTCGAACGGTTCGGCGGTGATCGGCAATCTGACGATCAGCGGCAACACGATGACCGGCACAGCGACCAATCTCGGCGCCGGTATCACGGTCAATTCGGCGGGCAGCTTTTCCGGATCGGTCGATTTCATCATCTCCAACAACAATATCCAGAAGGGCAATGGCGCTTCGACCAGCATCAACGTGAATATCGGCACCTCAACCGCCGCCGGCAGCTACACAGGCACGATCAGCGGCAATACGATCGGCACCGGCGGCGTTGCGGACTCGGCGGGCGACACGGGCATTGCGGTCGAGGTCAACCAGAATGCGACGATGACAGTCTTGATCGACAACAACACGATCAACTCGTTCGACAATATCGGCATCGATATCGGCGCCGTTGATGGGACAGGAACGCTGAACGCCACCGTGACCACAAACACCGTTTCATCGACAGACATCAATGCTTTCGCGGCGCTGTTCGTCGATGCACAGACAAACAATACGGTCTGCCTCGATGCGGGCGGTACAAGCTTGGAGAACACATTGAGCGCGTCGGCAGGGTTCACCGATGTTGCTTTCCAGACCGGCGGCGCGGGCGTGATCAACCTCGAAGGATATGGCGGCGCGGCCAACAGCCAGGCGCAAATCCAAACCTTTATTCAAGGTCGTAACAATGGATCACCGGGAGTGCAGCTGAATATCGGCGGTGGGCCGGTGCAAGGCGGTGGCGCCTGCCCGACCCCATAAGACCGTTACGGTGGCAAGCAGCACTTTGCGCGTCGTTCAGGCATCCGCGGCAGCGCTGTCTGCAGCGAACAACGGCATCACCGTCGACAACCAGGCGCCGGGGGCGACGTTCGGATCGAGCAGCTGCTTCTAGAGTGGCGGCGCGGGCTCGATAGCGAAGCCTTCCAATGTAGGATTTGTCCGGCCAGCCTTGGCGGGCCGAGTCTCTCCTTGGACGCGACCCCGGCTCTTTGACTCCGTCCGTTCCTCCGATGCCCGCCGCCGACCCGGCGCACCCTTTCGCTTTCAGGGCATGTGAGCCATGTGAAGTTCCGCATTGCGGAGACTCCCGGCGCGCAACGCTACGTGTTTCACCTGTCGCATTGCTGAAACAATATTGCGCGGCAGCACCGAACAGGCCCGCCGCCGCACGGATGGGTGCCCTGCGTCAACAGCCCGTCAAGCAGCTGTCAACTTAAGCCCTGGCCGCAATCGCCAGGGCGAGCCCCGAGGGGCCAGCATCGCCCGGGCGGCGGACCATCGCGTGCGTGCCGAGCCGGCAGGTGGCGGAGAGGGTGGGATTCGAATTTGTTAACTAAGATACTGTTTTCTAATCATTTCATGTGAGCTTTCCTGTGGAAGTACCATGAAAAACGCCACAAAAGATTTGTTTTGGCTAACCTGTTCAAACTGGGCCAAGAATCCTCGTTGCCGGAGAATGGTTGCAAATGCTCGCAGTTCGAAAACGCCGGCGTCACCTCCGACTGATCGACGCTCAAATTGAGATGCTACCAGATCACTGAAAACTGCGCGGGGCGAAATCCATAACCTCGAATTTGAATATTTTTACATGGCGCGATCCTCAATTCAGGAGGCAAGTTAGTTCGCCGGCGAAAGCGTTCGCGATCGGTGAAGGCTGCAGCTCTTGCGACGATGTCCCTCATTTCGGGCGTCATCCTCTTTCGTTCGGTGGGTACGGGTATCGGATGCGTGGCGGCACCGTCTAGGGAGCACAAACCCTACTTCATCGTCGGATAGCGAACGCTGTCCGGAGAAGCGGGCGGCTTGCCGACGGACGATCTCTGCCCGTCCTGGCCGTTCAATCACCGAGATTCAATGGCTGGTTGACCTCAAAAAAGTAGCCGTCCAGATCCCAGAAGGAGCAGCCGATCATCACCTTATGCGCGCCATCCGCGCCGGTGACGGTCCATTGATGGGGCTCGCAATGGATGCGCGAACCTAAGGTATGCGCCCGTTCGACCGTACCGCGGGCGTCTTCTGACTCGACGACGAAGATCGGCGCGCCGAAAGCGATTTCGGTGGGCAACACCCGGGGCACCGTTCGGCGCGGGTCGATCCACTCCAATAGCCCGATCATGCCAATCTTGTCATGCCGGCATTTGATAATGATAAGCCGCGTCTCGTCGCCGGCGCGCCCGGCCGCAAGCAGGTTGCCCGATAGAGTGAATGGCGCGTCCATCCAGCGAGTCATTCCGAATACCTGTTCATACCATCGGGCGGCGCGCTCACCGTCTCGCACCATCAGCGTCGTGCGCTTGACCTGATCAGCCATCGATGACCTCCATCCTGAAAGGCGCCGACGCATCTCCTGCCGAGGAGACCCGGCGATAGGCTTTGCGGGCGATCGCGAGCAGCATGAGCGACAAAAGACTCATCGTCAGCGCCACGGTGGCGAGCGACCAGTTCAGCATGGTTTCGTCGCGGAAGACCGAGTCGGTGAGCATGGCCACCGATGTCGGACCGAAAATTACCCCCATCAGCGTGATCGTCAGTAGATAGGCGGCGGAAAACTGGGCCCGGATGGCGGCAGGCGCAATATGCAATACCGCGGCCGAGGTGGTCGCTGACGACATCGCCAATGCGATCAGTGCGGGAATGAAGGCTGCCATCGACAGCTCTGCGCTGGGCATCAGTGGCGCAGCGGCGCCGAAAATGGCGAACAGGCCGACCGATATGATGATCGCGCGCAGAGGTCCGGCGGGATCCCCGGCCGCGAAGAGTCGCTCCGACAGACGGCTGCCAATAACGACGCCGAGCGGTCCGGCGATGGCCAGCCCGCCGCCATAGGTGATTCCGATCAGTTGCATGTCCCACTCCCAGACCCGGCGAAACATCTCCGGCACCCAGAAATAGGCGTAGCCGAGCACCGTCGTGATCGAGGCACCGATGAAGAGGGGCGCAATCAGCGCGCGTTCCTGCCGGACGAAGCGGAAGAGCGCATATTTCTCTCCCGGGTTTGCCGCCTTTCCGGCGCGGGGCGGTTCGGCCACGACGTAGAGCAGCGGCACCAGCAATAGGCTCGGCAAGCCGACGACGACGAAAGTGACTTGCCAGGGTTCCAGAATGCCGACGATCGGCAGGTTGATGGCAGCCGCCGAGCCGACCCAGGCGATCACCTGGCCGCCGACGAGAAATGCCAGGCCGGCGCCGATCGACTGGCCCATGGTGAAAAGCCCGACTGCGCGAAGCGCCTTGTCCCGCGTGAAGCTGTCGGAGATCAGGGAGTAGGCGGACGGTCCGAGTGTCGCCTCGCCGACGCCGACGCCGATGCGCGCCAAGGCGAGTTGCAGGGAATCGCGGCTGAGCCCGCACATCGCGGTCATGATGCTCCAGAAGGTCATGCCGATCGCGATTATGGTGCGCCGGCTGTACCGATCGGCGAGCCAGGCCACCGGGAGGCCGAGCGCGGCATACATGATGCCGAACGCCGGCCCCATGAGCCAGCTGATCTGGGTATCGGATAGATCGAGATCGGCCTTTATCGGTTCGATCAGAAGGGCGAAAATCCCGCGATCGATGAACGAGGCGATATAGGCCAGGATAAGGATCGCAACCCCGACCCAAGCGCGGGCGAGGGGGATCGGCGGCGTTTTGTCCACCTACGCCGTCACCATCGCATCGGCGGCGTCGACGAACATCCAGCGAATGCCGTCGGGCGCCGTGGCGAGCAGGCTTCTTTCTCCAAATTCATTTTCCTGTATTTCGGTCATTTCGGACGCGCCATTGGCTTCCAGCCAGCTTGCAGCCGCTTGGAGGTTTTCCAGACGCGCTGTATAGAGCGTATGACCGAGCGCGCCAGGCAGGCTGTCCGATCGCCGGTCGGGAAGAACCGTCGCGCTGTTGAAGCTGAACACGGTCAGCCGGCCGGACCGTTTCGACGCTCCCTCGCCTGATCGCGGATCGTCGAACTTGACGAGACGGAATCCTTCGCCTTCGGCGAGTTCCAATATGTCCTTGCCCGAAGTTCCGATCTCACTCCATCCGAGTTCGAAATCGCCGACGCGCTTCAGGCCGATCACGTCGTCGTAAAAGGCCAGCTGGCTGTCCGACGCGGTCTTGAGGCCCAGGCACATATGAGTGAACTGGCTGGCCCGCATCAGGCTGTGTGGCGCGACCTGACCATAAAGCGGATTATCGGTGTCCGCGCGTTCGAAGAGCACTTGCCGGAAAAAGGGTTGTGCGATTGCCATCTCGAACGCTCCGCGGATCGGGCGACAAAACGCTGTTCCGGATGCCGGAGAGCCGTCGGCCGGCATGAAATCCGGCGCATGCATCCGGATCTCCGTGCCGGCGTCGCGCGCATATTTGGCATGGGCGAACGGTCGCGCGACCTTTTCCACCAGCGCCGCGCTCCATCGGCTTCCGATGCACTTGAAGCTCTCCAGCCCCAGCCCCGGACCCGTGGGATGCTCCCACTCGATCAGCCGGACCAGGCCGTGATCCGCATCGCCATGAAACAGCCGCACCATCCTGGCACCGCTGCGAACACCGTAGAGCGCATCGGCGCGCGCGGCGTCGAGTGCGCCTTGTTGTCCAACTCTGAAACCGAACAGTTCCCAATAGCGGATGGCGTCCAGCAGATCCGGCACGCCGATACAAACGTCGAATATGCCGCCGACGACCGGCCCGTTGCGCGCTTGTTCCGTCATCCGCCCACTCCCCGCACGTCCCGTGCATCGACAAAACACCATTGGTTGCCGTCCGGCGCACGGCAGGTGAAGCTCCGCTCTCCGAATTCGTTGGCGAGGACGTCGCTCAGTTCCGTGCATCCGGCGCGGTCCGCTTCGCCGTGAACCGCCTCGACGTCGCCGACCCGCCAGGAATAGCCCGTGTGGCCCAAGGCACCCCACAAAGCGTCGTCGCGCTTGTCGACAAGCGCGCTCTCCGCCTTGAAGTTGAACAGGATGAGCCGTCCCGAGCGCTTGGCGACCCCGTCGCCGGACCGCGCGTCGTCAAATCGGATCATGTGAAATCCTTCGCCGGGCTCTAGTTCGAAAATATCTTTGCCCGATGAGCCGATTTCGTCATAGCCGAGGTCGAAATCGCCCGAGCGTTTCAACCCGAGTATATGATCATAGAATTCGAAAGCCTCGTGGGGCACGTCTTGCGTCATGATACAGCTGTGGGTGAACTGGCTCGCCTGAAACAGGCTTCCCGCGTTGATGCGCCCGTAGAGCGGGCTCGGAAAGTCGGCCCGTTCGAAAAGCACCTGACGCGCGAGCGGCTGTACGAGCGCCATTTCGAACGCCACGCCGATCTGGCCGTCGAAAGGCTCGCGATAAGGCTGGGGCGCCGCGACCGCGTCGGGCGCATGAACGATGATCGGGCCGTCATGATATTTCGCATGCGCAAACGGCCGGGCGATCTGCGCCACCTCCGCTGCGCTCCATCGGCTTCCGCGAGCCCGAAACGGCGTCATGCCGAGCCCGGGACCGGTCGGCGCCTCCCATGCGAGCAGACGCAACAGCCCGTGATCGGAATCCTGATGTCGCATTCGCACCGACCGGGCCGCCGATTCAACGCCATAGAGCGATTGCGCCTGCGTGACCGAAAGCTCGCCCGTCCAACCCATGCGGTAACCGAACATCTCCCAGTAGCGGACCGCTTCGACGAGGTCGGCCACCCCAAGACAGACATCGAACAATCCGCCGACGGCCAACCGGCCGGCTGCATCCGCCGCATTCATCGGCCGAGTCGCAGACGCAGGGTGACGCCAGCCGTCCGACCGTCTGCCGGTGTGATCTGCCAAGCCCGAGCGAAGAAGCCGTTGCCGAAACGATTCGTGGAGTCGACGAACCGGATGCCGACAGCGGGCGTACGGTCGTTGAAGACGTTGCGTACCCAAGCCGACAATTCGTAACGCTCGTTCTGGAGGCCGATCCGCAGATTGACCTTGGTCTGATCGCCCGTCTCGGCGAGGTTGGCGGAAGTGGAATATTGGCTCGACTGATACAGAGCCTCGACCCGGCCGTACCAGTCCCAATCGCCCATGGCGCCCCCCTGATATTCGAACACGCCGTTAGCCTGATGGCGCGACTGACGCGGCAGGGTGTTGCCAGACACGTCGCCATCCGGTGCGTAGCTCGGCAGTGCAATAAGTGCGGGATCGAAGAAGGTCTCGAACTCCGAATCGGCGAACGCATATCCGGCCTGTAGCGAGAAGCCGTCGCCCAAGCGCGCGATAATGTCGATCTCCAGACCGCGAATGCTCGTTTCGGCCGCATTGGTGACATAGGTGTTTGCCGTGTTGCCGGCGAGCGAAGCAGAGGAAACCTGTTGGTTTGTCCAGTCGACGTAGAACGCCGCCACGTTCGCGTTGATTTGGCCGTCGAACAAGGTCGTCTTCAGACCGACTTCGTAGGTCCAGTTCGATTCCGGATCGAAACTGCGCTCATCGGCGAATATGTTCTGACTGGAGTTGAAGCCGCCAGATTTGAACCCTCTGGCTGCGCTCGCATAGGCGAGGATGTCCGGACTGAACCGATAGGACAACGAAAAACGCGGCAACCATGTGTCCCAGCTCTCATCGAGATCGAGCGGCACGCCAGCCGCGTCAGTAAGGTCGCTGCGGAAATCGCTTTCCTCCTGAAGGTAGCGCAACTCGCCCGTCAACTCGATATCATCGCCGATTTCTTGTGTGATCGAACCGTAGATGGAGAAGGATTGGGTTGCCGTGATGGACTCGATGTTCGGCGGCGTCTGACCGAACCCGGGGAGATGAAGATTGTCGAGCAGGGTATTCTCGAAATCATAATAGGATACGCCCAGGATTGCCGAACGCGAACCGTCGGCAGCCTCGTGGCTCACCCGCGCATCGATGCTATAGTCTTGCCGGTCCGTCTCTTGCTCCCAGACCCAGAAGCGCACGGGCAGCAGGTCGGCGTCGTAATTGTAGAAGATGTCCTCGTCGGCGAAGCTCGTCGTGATGTCGAACGAGAACTCGTCGCTTATCTCGTAATTGAGAAAGCCGAAGGCGCGCAGCGAGTCCCTCTCGAACCCTTCCGAATCCGGCCCGTATCGGTACCCGTCCGGCGATCTTTCGGGCAACTCGCCGGTGTAGAAGCGCCCGCCCTCGCTGTTTGCCGGCACGAGGAACGATGTCGGGTTCGCGTCCTCGTCATGCGATGCCATGACTCGAAAACGCAGCGACAATCGGTCAGTCGGCTCGAGGCTCAGCGTGGCATTGCCGGCGATCGTCTCCTGATCGCCGATATCGACGCCGCCGGGATTGTCATTCTCGTAGAAGCCGCCCCAGGAGCGGTAGACGCCGCCGACGCGCAGCGCGGCAACGTCGCCAAGCGGTCCGCCGACCGTGCCGCGGATTTCGTAGCGGTCATGCGTGCCGATCGTCAGATCCAGCCCCGCCTCGAAATCATCGGGCGCATCGCGCGTGACGAAATTCACCGCTCCGGCGAACGTGTTGCGTCCATAGAGCGCGCCTTGCGGCCCGCGCGTCACTTCGATGCGCTCAAGATCGGTCAGGACCAGATTGAGGCTCGATCGTCCGGATATATACGCGCCGTCGATGAAGAAGCCGACCATCTGCTCTTCGCCGATCCCGGGATTGCTCATCCCCCGCATCGATGCCGTCGGGTTGAGCCGACCGAAGGGATCGTTGAACGTCAGGCCAGGCGTCAGGATCGATAGGGTCGAAATATCCGCGATTTCGGCGCGCTCGATCGCATCCTCGTCAAAGGCGGTTATCGACAGCGGCACGTCCTGGAGGCTTTCCTCGCGTAGTCTTGCCGTGACCACGATCGGAGCGAACTCCTGATCTTGAGCCCGGGAGCCAGCGTCCTGCGCCCACGCAGGCGCTCCGAGCGCCGCGATCACCGCGCCGGCAGCCGTCCCCATCCAAAAAGTGCGATTAGCCATCGAGCGTCCCCTTCTTCCCTTGCGCCTCCCGGTCGCGGTCGTTGCCCGACCGGGTAGAAGCGAACGCTAGACCGCGTTTCTCGGCTTTATCAAATTTATTGATATTATTCTGGAATATATATTACTTATGGGCTGTGATTACTTTGAAACGCCTTCGCCACTTCGTTGCCGTCGTCGACCAGCGAAGCTTCCTGCGCGCGGCGGATGTGATCAACATCAGCCAGCCGGCGCTCAGCCTGTCCATCCGCGAACTCGAAAAGGGCCTCGAAGTCCAACTGCTCGATCGGACGCCGACGGCAGTTTTGCCGACGGTGCCGGGGCAACAGCTCTATTCGCACGCGGTGGCCTTGCTCCGCGATGCGGATGCCGCCAAACGCGCCGTCGCCGGCATCGGCGACCCCGCGCTCCAGGATATCCGCTTCGGCGTGGGCAAATCGATCTGCGCGCGCAAGCTCGCGACGGCCATGCAATCGCTGACCGCGCGCTTTCCCGGAGTCCGGCTGACGGCTGTCGCCGGGACGTTCGCGGGTCTGTCCCCCCGGCTCGCCGCGGGAGAACTAGATTTCCTGCTCACCCGCCTTCCGGACGACAGGAGCGCCAGCGATTTCACATTCCGGCCGCTGTTCGAGGATTCGCACATCGTCTTCGCCGGGCCGGACCACCCGCTCGCCCGTCGCGACGCGGTATCGCTCGCCGATCTGGCGAACGCCCGCTGGGTCTATGGCGAACCCTTCGAAGAGGTCATACCGGATTGGGGCGCGCCGTTTTACGCAGCGGAATTGCGTCCGCCACGACCGGTTCTGCATGCCGATTCCTACACGCTGATCAAGGCTATAGTGTCGTCCAGCGACGCGATTTCGATAATGCCGGCGCCGGTTCTCGAATCGGATTGGCAAGCGCAAACAATATCGATCTTGAATACGCCCGATCTCGACTGGACACAGGAATGCGGACTTACGGTTCGGCGGGCACGATCGCTTTCGCCCATCGCGACTGCCTTCGTGACAGAAATCGAGACTGCCTACTCGACGGTCTAGCTCGGGCCAAAGACCGAAGCGCCGGTTTGCTCCTCGAGAAGCAACGCTTTCTTAAACTGGCTTAGGGCCTTTCCGCCGACGCAGTCGAGCTGTCTATCGCTGGCTTATCCTCAGCGGATACGGTCGAATCCAGTGCAAGGCAACTTGCCTCCGACCGCGCCGTTTGGGCAATGCGCTGGGGTCGGATTTTTTCTGATCTATTAAGGCGATTATTGACGAGAAAACGTTAGCCATGCGCAAGGCTAGTCGTTCCACTACTTGCCTTCGCCGATGATTCTCAGATCTCAATGGTATTTCCTGCCACCGATCGCCTTGGTGGGAAGTTGTCTCGTCAATCCTTCGGCCGCAAATCCAGACGGCAGTCTTGCCTCTATATTACGGTTATACATGACCCCTTGATATCCGCTTATAATGGCTTTCAATATGATGCTGATTGACGGAGATTGGGCCTTTTCGGACAGTCAGGTATCGGGATGAAAACTCGAAAAGCAGTCGTTCGTCGTCCAGCTTTTTCCGATCATTCTAGTGCAGATATTCCGTCCAGAAACGTTCGCACGCGGTCCCTGATTTCTTCGTGATGCCCCAGCAGCAAATGGCCACCACGCTCGATCTCGACGAACTCAGCGTTTGCGATCCTCTGTGACAGATCGACGCCGATCGCGAAGGGGTTGATGCGATCATCGCGCGCATGGACGATCAGCGTCGGCGCAGTGATGTCTTCCAACGAATAGGAGGCGTCAGGAGCAATCGCCGCGGCTTCATTGCCGATTCCCTCGATCCGGCGCGAGGCCGGCAGAAACGATGCAACAAGGCGATCGACCCGGCGGCGCTCCTCATCGGGCAGTCCGGCGAGCAGTTCAGCGCGCGCGTCAAATGCTTCGCGCAATCGGCTTGGCGCAAGTTTCGAAAGGGTCCAATAGACCGTGTCGCTGCCAAAGAGCGCTTCGTACAACCAGGCCGGGATGGGGCGTTCGCCATCCGGCGCGCCATGCGGTGTGAACGGCGCGGGCGAGACGAGCACTAGGCCGCTCACGCGCTCCGGGTGGCGGGACGCCAATTGCAAGGCCGGAGGCGCCCCGCCGGACACTCCCATGACGTGGACGCGGTCGAGCCCGAGATGGTCGAGGAGAGCATCGAACGCATCGGCCTGCGCCTCGGTCGATGCATCGTCCGGGAGCGGGCTGCCGAGATAGCCGAAGCGCGACGGCGCAATCGAGCGATAGCCCTCTCCGACGAAGGCATCGGCAAAGAGTAGGCCTTGGTCGAAACCGCCGCCCGCACCGTGAACGACCAGGAGAGGCGGTCCATCGCCGGCAACGGCATATTCCACGAGACCCTCGCCGGTCTCGGCAGACTGTCTCTGCGCCTCCAGACTCTCGATGCGAGCGCGCGCATCATGACCGGTCAGTACTGTCAGCACGCCCCAGAGGGCGAGGCCGAGCGCCAGGACAATGCTGGCCGCTACGATGAGGCGGCGTGCGCGACTCATTCTCCGGCTCCAACGCGAACATCTGTGATCTCCGCCTTGAAGAAGGCAAAATACGCTTCCTGCCCGAAATGATTGCCGCCTTCGACAAGGGTCGGCAGGCGATAACCGCCAAAATCGCGATACTCGGATAGGTATCCACCGAAAGGCTGCAGTCGGCAGACTTTGTCCGGATTTTCCGAACTCCACCGTTGAATGACCACCGACCGTGGCTGGCCATTGGGCGCGATGTCGATCTCGACCGCCTGTTCCAGGTCGTCATAGGTGACGATGGCGCGCGCCGTATCGGGTCCGGCGTCTTCCCATCGCACATGCGGTCCGGGCAGCAGGCTTGCCGGTGCCCAGAAGGCCGCCTCTGCGACAAGTCTGCCGAAGGCAGAGCGTCGATGATCGTCATCGCCGGCTACACGGACGACCGGCGCGAGGCCGAGCAGCCAGAAGCGTGTCCAGGACCTTGTCGGCAGCAGAACGTCCGACCCGCCGATGATCCCTGCATCGAGACGCCAGACGAATCCTTGGGGAAGCGCGATGATCTGACGGGCTTGAAAGTGGCGGTAATTGGGTTTGGCCTTGTCCCCCAGCCCGATCTGTCCGTGCATCTCCAACGCGACCACGGGCGCCAATGTCGCTCCCGGCGCAATCGTGAACGCGAAGTAGCGCTGCGCCGCCTCCGGCAGGCTGTCCGTCATCGCCGGATCGTATCGGCCCTGCGCCTCCGGCGAGGTGGACGCAAGCTTGCGCCAGGCGGCCTCATCCGCGCGCATGTCCGCCCACCGCCATAGCAGGAGCGCGATGCAAGCGATGACGATGACGGCGAGAAAGGCACCTAGGACTTTAATCATGACTTCTCGAAACTATATGCGTGCTGTGCGCGCGTTGAACCCAGTCGATTAGTTTCGTCGCATCAGACGATCCACCAGATTTCCGGCATCAAGTCCTGAAACCCTTCGGTGAGCGATTCGAACGGACCAGCGCCTTCACCCGGCTTGGTAACGCTTGTCGTCAATCCCGCAACTCAATATCTGTGACCCCCGATATCTCCGCAATGATCCCCGATGCTTTGCAAAAAATACCACCGCTTTACACCGACGAGCGGCCTGCATGAGGGCGCTTCATCAAGGCCTCGACAGGCTGAACGGCTGGCTAGTCGCGCGCCGACCGCAGGCGCCTGTCGTGTCGACACGTGCCGATCTGCAGGAGCTTGCGGCGCTCGATCCCGGCGCCTTGCATGGGCCGTTGGAACGGATCGAATTGGCGTTCACGCCGGATTATCTTTCCAAACCCGGTGCTGACCGTTTCACATTCCGCAGTGCAGCACCCTCGGGTGATCCGGACAACGACAAGGTTCACGGGATCCGCTGGCGGGCGGGGCCGGAACGCGGCGACGCTGCCGTCATCATGTTGCATGGCGGATTTGCCGCCAGCTTCATGGCCGAAAAACTCTTCGCACAGCCCTTCCTTGCGGCGGGAATGGATGTCTTCGCCATCGCCCTGCCATGGCATATGGAGCGAGCGCCGGCTGCATCCGCCTATAGCGGGCAGTATCTGCTCGGCGGCGACGTTCCCCGGCTCGTCCGCGGATTTGCGCAAGGCACGCAGGACGCCGCAGTGCTTGCGGCAGCGCTGCGCGGCTCTGGCTATAGCCGGGTCTTCGCAGGCGGAATCAGTCTTGGCGGCAATATTGCGGCACAGCTCGCACGCCTTGCCGAGCTTGACGGGCTTTACATGCTCATCCCGGCTGCCGATCCTCATGTGACGATCTGGCAGACGCCCATTGGCGCCGGGATCGTCCGCGCCGCCAGGTTGGCCGGGTTTGCCGATGACCACGTCGCCAGGGCCATGCGCCTGATCACGCCGCGCCTCCTGGAGCCGCCGCGCACGAAGGCTGCGCGCATGGTCATCGTCCATGGCGAACACGATCTTCTTTGCCCACCCGGACCCATTTCGGCGCTTGCCGAAGACTGGAACATTCGCAATGTCCGGCGCCTTCCGGCCGGTCACAGGACGTTCGGCCTGCACATATTCAAGGTCAGACGGATGCTGGCCGAATTCATGCGGAACCTCGCGCCGATTGGAGGTCTGAAACCATGAGCGGCGATACACTTCACACCTCTTCAATGCATCGCATGCTATGCGGCCCGCTGGGATGGCTGCTGACAACGGGCCTGTTCAACAATCTCAAGATGGCCATGCTGCCGCGCGAATTCCGCATGGCCCGCGCGCGTTCCGTTGCTGTCCTCCATACCGATCCATCGGACTTTCTCAACGCGCTCGGCGCGACCGACGCGGCGCGGCGTCGTCTGGAAGGCTCGGCCACCAAGGCCCTGACCGAGTTGGCGCACCGGCGCGCGGCATTGCAGCCGGTCGAAGCGCAATGGGAGGACGCGGTCTGGGGCGGCGAACCTTCCGATCCGTCGACGCTCGTGGCGCTGGAAGAAAAGCGCCGCGCACTTTCGGAGGCAGCCCTGAAACCCGGAATGCTCTTCCGTTTCCTCTGGAAGGAGCCGAGCATAGCGCCCACCGGGTTTGCAACACCCGATCCGGCGGAAGCGCTGAGCCAAGCGACAGGCTGGTTAGAGAAACCGGAACTTCTCTATGCCGCCCCGGAGGCGCCGGCGGCCGTGGAACGGTCCGCGTCCATCCCGGGCCCCGCGGGACCGGAATATCTGATCCGGTTCCGCTCGCCCTCGCCCTTTACCGACCGCGACACCGTAACCGCTCGGGTGTACCAGCCAGCGTCTGGCAGCACAGATGCGCCCACTTTCGTGTTCGGCAGCGGTCTCGGCATGGTTTACGACCTCATCGGCTACTGGCCGGAAGAGGACTATATGGCCCGCCGGCTTGCCAGGCGCGGCGTTCGGACCATCCTTCCCGAATCGCCATGGCATGGGCGGCGGGAGCTTCCGGGACGCTACAGCGGTGAGCCCTATCTCGCGCGCGCTCCGGTTTCCATTTACGAACTATTCTCGGCACAGGCGCGGGAGACCGCCGCGATCGTCGCGTGGGCGCGATCGGAAGGCGCGCGGCGCGTTGGCGTCGGCGGGGTAAGCCTTAGCGGGCTCGTTGCTCAACAGGTGGTCGGCCATTGCGGCGCATGGCCGGAGGCGATGCGGCCCGATATGGTCTTCATCGGCGCCGGCTCGAGCCACGTTGATCAGGTGGTGGTGATGGGCGATCTGTCGGAACGGCTCGGCATGACCGCGGCGGTCAGGGGCGCCGGATGGACGGACGCCTTGCTGGCGAAGCTTCGTCCGCTGCTCGATCCGCCGGAAACCCCGGCCATTCCTCCGGAGGCGATCCTCACCTATCTCGGCAGCCGTGACCGCTCGACGCCTTATGCGCTGGCAAGGCAGTTGCTCGATCGCTGGAAGGTGCCCGAGCGCAACCGCATCGTCCACGATGCCGATCATATGGCGCTCTATACACGCCTGATCCGGAGCGACGAGGCCGCGTCGCGTATCGCCGACATGCTCCAGTGATTGCACGAGGACCGGCTGACCCTGAGGACGTCATCGAAACTTCGGTTGCGATCGATCGATTTCCGGTTCGGTTTTGCGCAGAATTTATGCCGTTTTGAACCAGTTCTCGCCGCTCACCAGGTGGAACAGGATGAAGCCCGAAATGAACGACATCGTAGCCCGGGCAACGTTACTGGGTGCGGCCGGGATAGCTTGAGCCAGAATGCGCTGGAGCGATTCGATTTCCGTCTCCTGCGCGCGCGACGCCCAAGCTTGCAACTCCGGTGTTCGGGCCGCCAGCAAGACCAGATGAAGATGTGCAATCGTCGCTTGCGGTCCTTCGGCAAGATAATAGGGCAGCATATTCTCAATCATTTCGGGAAGCCACGACGCCCCGTCCGTCATTGTCGCCAGAATTCGGCTAGCGCGTTCGCGGACCCGCGCACGGATTAAGCCGTAAACGCCGGCCAGAATATCGGTTTTCGAGCGGAAATGGTAAGTCGTCGAGGATAGAGATACGCCGGCATGTGCTGCTATCGCACGATGCGTCGGGTCGTCGCCTCGCGCCAAGATGTCCAGCGCGGCCAGTATGATCCGGTCACGCGGGCCGTCCGGATCGCTGGCGGCAGACTGCCAATGCGCTTTCCCAAAATGTGGCAAGGGTCTCGAGACCAAATCGCGCATGCCATCGACTAGCCGTTGCGATTGCCGGTCCGGTGAGCAGTAGAGCCCTATGCGGTCGCGCAACCCCGCCGGGCCGATCGGCGAGCGCGGCAGCGGGCTTTGCTGAAGGAGTTCGCCGAATACAATAATAATCAGCAGTGTCGGATGTTCGGCCTCCGTGGCGCCCACCGCTTGATACAGATTGCGGGCGATGGGTTCGAGCAGCGGCGCATAGGCGGCGTCGGCGATCGCCAGCGCCGCCAGCTCCAGCAGACATTTGCCCGGATTGTTGGCATCGGTTGTCAGCCATTCGACCAGCCGGACTACGGCGTCTTCGCGTGTGTGAAGCTGCTGGTCGGCGACTTCGAACGCGCTGGCTATGTCGCCGATCTCATCGGCAATCTCGTTTGCGATCACTCGCGCGCTTGCCAGTACCAGCTCTTTGCGTGTCGGATAATGATGGGATACGAGCGATTTGCCCTCCCCCGCCTCTTGCGCCACGCCGCCGAAGCTGATCGCGCGCGGACCGTTCTGCCGCCACAGCTCCGCACCCGCATCGGCAAATCTCTCGATCACCTTGTCGTGACGAATTGCAGGCAAAGCCACTCTTCCCCTTTCCGGCCCCATGAAGCCGCCATACTGGACGACAGTCTTACGATGAAAAAGCCTTTTACGAGTTTTCTGCATCGAGTCATCTAAATGTCACTGGACGATAGTACCAGCCGATTGTTGAGAACGCCACACGGCGTTTCGGGTTAAAAGAAAGGTTGGGGGAATGACAGATCGACGCGAGCGAAGCAGGCAGAAGAACAATCCCGCCGCCCGCCGATTTTTGACTGCAGTGGCGGTATTTCCGCTGCTGGCGCCCACAGGTTTGAATGCGCAAGCACCGGACGACTCCATCGTTGCAGAACCGATCATCGTGACAGCGAACAAGCGCGACCAGGCGGAACTCGATGTGCCGACCAGCCTGGAGGTGCTCTCGGGCGAGACGCTGACCGCCGCCCGGATCACCCGCGTGGAAGAGCTTGCGGCGTTAACGCCGAATGTCGATGTCGCCGAATTCTCCGACGGCCAGTATCGCCTTATCTATCGCGGCGTCGGCGCGACCGGGACGTCCGACAATCAGAATTTCAACACCGCCATAGACTCGGTAATCGTGCCTTATGGCCGGGCCTATCGGCTGCTCGACATTGAGCGAGTGGAAGTATTGAGGGGGCCACAAGGTACGCTGTACGGGCGAAACACCAAGGCCGGCGTCATCAATATCGTCACCAACGATGGCCGTACCGGGGCACCCGCTCGCCTCGTGGTCTCCTATGGTAGCCGGGATACTGCGAGCCTTTCCGCGGCCGCGGGTGGCCGGATCGACAACAGTGATCTCTTTTTTCGGGCCGCCGGGCGTTATGAACGAACCGACGGCTTCGTGACCAACCCCGTGCTCGGGCGGACGGACTCGCACCGCAATCGCAATGGAACGGCACGCGCGACCTTTGGCTGGGAAGGTGGCGACTGGCTCGTCCGCGCAGCCATCACTTACGACGAATATCAAGGCTTCTCCGACGACCTGACGCCGATCGACACGCCGCGCCAAAGCCCCGCGCCTGATCTTGGGGAAAGCGATGGCCGACTTATCCTCCCGGTGCTCACCATAGAGCGAACCGGGCCGATCACCGTCAGCGCGACGACCGCCTTCGCTTCCACGCGGAGAAACCTGACTGTATCCGCCGTCATCAGCCCGGTGCTCATCGGCCAGTTCGACGAATATGACAGCTTCTCCCAGGAGCTTCGCCTCACCGGCGAAACGATGCTTTGGAACGGGCCGTTCGAATGGATTGCCGGCGCCTATTATCTGCGGGAACGCAATGTGTTCCGCAGCACGATCACTTTCACCCCTGCCGATTTCCTTTTACTCGACCAATGGCAGGAGCGGACGACGCGAGCTGGCGCGTTGTTTGGCGAGCTAGTGTATGATGTCGCGGATCGCTGGCGGATAACGGCCGGCCTGCGTCTTGCCGTGGAAAACCAGGATGTCGACTATCGCGCCGCGCCGACATTGCCCGAAGAAAATTCCGAGGAGACCTACTGGACGCTGCAGCCGAAATTGGCCTTGGCTTATCTGCTCGGCGGCGATGGTCAGATTTATGCGACGGTGACGCGCGGCTTCCGCGCCGGCTCGGTCTTCATAGGCAATGCGCCGACCCGCGATGTCAGCTATGATCCGGAAAATACCTGGCAGTATGAACTCGGATACAAGAGGCAGTTCGCTAATGGGCGGTTTCAGCTCGAAACCGCCGCCTTCTACATCGACTGGACCGACCTTCAGGTCCAACGCAGCGTGATTACGTCCACCGACCCGTTCACGATCGGAACAATCGTCGACAACGCCGCCCGCGCACGCAGTTGGGGCTCCGAAGCCTCGTTCGAATGGCGGCCCGCCAATGCCGCCAATCTGTTCGTGCGCAGCGGCTTCACCAATGCGCGCTATCGCGATTATGAACCGCAGCCCGGTCTGTCCTTTTCCGACAATCGCATCGAATCAGTGCCGGAATACACGCTATCGGTCGGCGGCTCCTGGCGACCGGTCGAAGGCCTCGGTGCGGGTGTCGACCTGACCCATGTCGGCCCGATGCCCTATGACGCAGCGAACAGTTCGATCCAGTCGAGCTATACGCTGCTCAACGCGCAGATCTCCTACGATTTCGGCCCCGTCAGGGTTGCACTGGTCGGTCGCAACCTTTTCGACGAGGATTATGCCACCCGCGGCATCGTCGCGGCGGGTTCGACCCTCGCGCATTTTGCGCGGCCGCTGACCGTGACCGGCGAAGTCAACGTCCGATTCTAACAGGAAGCAGCAGTCATGGACGATACACGGCGAAATTTGCTGCGGTTGCTCGCCGCGGGAGTCGTCTCCGTGACGGCCGGCGCCCGCGCCGCGCCTGTTGCGCGGATATTACACGGCGGTGGCGAGGATGCCCTGCGCGACTTTCCCGAAGGCGTAGCGTCGGCCGATCCGGAACCGGGCTCTGTTATCCTATGGACCCGTGTCCGGCCGCCTGAAGAGGGCGGCGAGGTTCGACTGGCAGTCCAGCTTTCAGAGCAACCGGACTTCTCAACCGTCATAGCGGAGCAGATGATTGAGGCCTCGGCTGCTTTGGATCACACGATCCGGGCTGCCATTCATAGGCTCCAGCCGTCATCGTATTATTATTACCGGTTCGTAACGGCCAGTGGCGCCGCATCTCCCATCGGCCGCACCCGAACCGCACCCGATCCGGATATGCCGCAGCCATTTCGCTTCGCTACCGCTTCCTGCCAGAATTATCAGACCGGCTATTATCATGCCTATCGCACATTGATCGAACGCGAGCGCAGCGGCGAGGCGCCGCTCGATTTCGTGCTGTTCCTGGGCGACTTCATTTATGAGATGATCTTTCGCGGCGGCGTACGGCCGCTGACGCTCCCAGGCCGCGCCTGGGAGACGTCTGACGGGATTTCCGGCACGGAACTCAGCTATCAATATGCCGAGAGCGTTGACGATTATCGCTATCTCTACCGTTCCTATCTGGCCGATCCGTGGTTGCGTGCGGCGCGCGCGCGCTGGCCGTTTCTGTGCATCTGGGACGATCACGAATTCACGAACGACGCCTGGCAATCAATGGCGACCTATACGGATGTCGGAGAGCCGTCGCAGCGTCGCCGCGTTGCCGCCAGCCAAGCGTGGTTTGAATATATTCCCGCGCGGTTGACGGGCCCGCTCGCGCACGATTTTCGCGCCACCACGGTCGAAGACGTCGATTTCGGACACGGGACGGGCATAGACCCGGCGGATGAACTCAATAACCGCGCTGCGATCGACGCCATCGCCCTGCCGCGAAAGCTGCGCTGGGGCGGGCTCGCCGATATTATTCTGACCGATAGCCGTTCCTATCGCTCCGAACCGGCCGTACCTGCGGAAACCGCTAAACAGCTTTCGCTCCATGCGAGGGCACTGCTCCCGCGCAACGTGATTGAGAGTTTCGATGCCGGCCGCACGGCCAATGGCGGCGATCCGGCGGCAACAATAGAGCATCAAGGCCATTCGCTGATCAATACGCGCATGGATGCCGAACCCGGCTCGATGTTGGGAAGCCGGCAGTTTCGCTGGCTCACCGACAGCCTGTCGGGATCCCCCGCAGCCTGGAAGCTGTGCGCAAGCTCCGTACCCGTGCTGCCGCTGGGGCTGGACTTCCGGTACGATATCGAGAGCGGCGAAACCGTTGACGATGAGGTTGTTTTCACGATCGATTCTTGGGAAGGCTATCCAACCGAACGCAAGGCACTGCTCGATCATATTGCGGCGGACGACATATCGGGCGTCGTATTTCTTTCCGGCGATCATCACATGCACATGGCCGGCACCCTCAAAACGGACCGGCAGATGGATTCGGAAAGCATCGCTAGCGAATTCTGTGTGGGCGGCGTGAGTTCGACGAGTCTGGGCGATGTGTTGCGCGGCTTCGTACAAGGCCGGATGCAAGGAAGTCTCGCCGCGCGCCTGATCGGCGGACCGGATGACGAACCGGGGCCGCGCTGGATGAATTTCTCCTTTATTTACGGCCGAGAAGCCTCCGAACGTTTGCTTCGCGATCACGCAACCGGTCGGTCGCTTGATCTCGATCACCTTCAGAAATGGCAGGAGCATTTGCGATTCGTCGACGTGCAGTCCTATGGCGTTGCCACAGTTTTGGTCGAGAGCAAAAACTTGACCGTGACCTATGACGCCTATGAGGCCAATCAGATCGCACAATCATATGAGTCACCCCAACGGCCAGTCTATCGCGCTACGTTGAATGTGATTCGAAATGCAGCCGAAGCCAGACTATTTTCCGAGCCCACGTTCGAAGGTCGAATTCCGTTTCCATATGCATCACAATGAAGTTGATTGACACTGGGAAGTTTTACTCTCGATATCCGACGAATTCGCGGACGCAAGGTTTGGGGCCGCAAGCGAACGGTTCGCTGAGATTTAGCCTGCCCCATCAGGGTGGTCCACCGGCGGAGTGCGATATCGAGGGAGATCGCTTGGCCGGCGCCTCGGATTCCGACAGATCGGCGGTGTCGCCAAGGACGATGCCTCGGCGATCATGGCAGAGTGCGATCGATCATATGCGGATGCCGAAGATCTCAAAGCGCGCACGCGTATCTTCGTCAGCGCGATCCAGAAGCTTGCTGCGGCCGATGCCTTCCGCCCGATCGGCCTCGACCGCCGCCACGCGCTATGGGACAGTCGCGCGAGCGAACAGGCGCCTGACCTGCCAATCTTCACCTTTGCCGAGAAACGCGATGAGGGCAGTGAGACGCCAGTCCTGCGGCCTGAAATGCCGATCTGCGAACATGTCGTCGCCGATTATCAGACGATCCGGCTGTCGCTAAAGGCGCATCCGTTCGAATTCCTGCGCGGCGACGATAAAGTACGCGGCTTCATCCGTACCGCAGCCTTACGCAAGAAATTCTTCGGAGGCCGGGTGCACGTCGCCGGTATTGTCCTGATCCGTCAGCGGCCGGGCAGCGCCAAGGGGGTCTGCTTCATCACACTCAAAGATGAAAGCGACATCGCTAATCTCATTGTCCGGCCTCCAACGCCATCCGCGCAACGTGCAGATTATTCCGAAATCGCGCGATTTTCATTGATGCAATTCTAGCACTGGACTTTTGTTATAGTGAGAGATGTAAATGTTTGATCAACCAAGCGATTCCGCTGCTCGCCGATATACGAGACTCGGCATGACCTTGTTACCACGATCACGCTACGGCAACCGGCTCCGGAAACCATGACACTCACAGGACAGATAGTATACGCAATCCGGTTACCGGGACAGTTCATCGAATGGGACTTGCAGCGTATCGCCACCAAAGAAGCCCTTAAGGCGTCCATACTCGGTTGCCCCGATTAGCTGAATTTCGCATACGCACCAGATATCGCCGTCGGAGGTGTGGTGCGGCGTATCCATGGTCTTGACGTGAAAACGGGTGTCTTGCTCGACGAAACTGTTTACCGAAACCGTCATCGCGATTTCCCCTTGGAATATCCCGCTCGCTTCCCAGCGCTCGGTGACCTCGTCGACTCGTTGGCCGAAAAGACCATAAATCGATTTGCCGCGCAGCTCGTCATTGCGATGGCCGATCTGATTGAGCGCGGACTGGCTAATCTCCAGAAACCGCGCGCCCGGGGCAACCAGCGATGACGGCCAAAAAGCGTTGCGAACACGTTTGCGTATCACCTGATCTTGCCGATCGGCCATGCCGACGCGATGCATATCGAGCAGAACTCGACGCAGGCGAATGCCGGGTTTGTCGATATCCCGCTCCCAGCGCGATATCGTGGTCTGGTCGACACCAAGATGCTCGGCCAGCACCGACTGGCTCCAGCCGCGGCGCGACCTGATAGTCCGAACCAGGCTTGGCCAATGGGAACGAACCGTATCCATCACTCGGTCGCCTTTCGCCGGAATACGAGGTCGCGTTAGGTGTTTTCAGGCGCAAACGTCAACTTTGTGTAGTCCACCCTTCCTCTAACGGTAAAGTCTCTGCTCTATCTTTGGCCCCAGCATGAGGGGTCAAAAAATTATGAAATTGCAATCATTTAGGGTCGAAATAGGTCCTGCGAATCGAGTCTTGAACCAATTGCTTCGTGCCGCGTTCTTGGCGGCCTTTGTTGCTCCTGCGGCCCAGGCTCAAACCCGCACAAATGTGACGATGGTTGGCGATGCCATAGTCGTTACCGCAACGCGGAACGAAACGGCGATCGACCGTATACCGGCACAGATCGACGTGATCGACCGGGAGGAGATCGAACTCAACAACATCCAGACGCTAGCCGATGCGCTGGCATTTGTACCGGGCGTCAATGCGGTGCAATCGGGGCCGGCGGGATCGATCACCTCGGTTTTCGCAAGGGGCTCGAATTCGAAACATACGCTCGCGCTTTTCGATGGCATTCGACTCAATGACGCCTCGGCGCCAAACGGGCAGTTCAACTTCGGGCAGGATCTGCTGGGCGATGCCGAGCGCGTGGAGGTCGTCCGCGGTCCGCTCTCGTCGGTATACGGGTCCGATGCGGTGGGCGGCGTCGTCAACATCATTCCGCGGATCGGCGCGGATAAATCCTTCGCGCCCTATTTCGAAGCATCGGCCGGCGATTTCTCGACATTTCGCGGCGTCGTCGGCGCCGCAGGTACGATGGATCGGCTGCGGTACAACTTCACATTCGAAGCGCTGGATACGGACGGTTTCGACGAGATCCCCGAGCGCATGTCCACCCGGACCGGGGATCCAGACGGCGCGGACTTCATCGCGGCCACTGTTTTGGGAATCTATGAGTTTGGTGGAGGCTTTTCCGGCGAGGCTTTGCTGCGCGTGCGTAATGCCGCGTCCGAATTCGACACATTTTCCGGCGGGCCAACCGGTTTCCAGCGCGCCGACGATCCGGACATCGGAGTCGATGAGGACAATTACACGATATGGCGGATCGGCGGCATCTGGACGAGTCCGTCGGGCGGGTTCGAAACCAAGCTTCGCGTCGGCCAGGTTCTCAATGAACGTCAGTCTATCGACGACGGCATGATCACGGACACTGCCGAGGGCGAAAGGACCTTTGTCGAATGGCTGAACAGCTGGACGCCGAGCGATACCGGCGGACTTATCGACCCTGTAATTTCCTTCGGCGGTCAGTATCAGTTGGAAGAGATCGCCGTCGATCCGCAATTCTCCAATCCGCTGTCGCGTGACGAATATAGCTATGGGGCGTATCTGCTCGCCACGATCGGCATAGGCGGTATTGTCGATTTCACAGCATCGGCGCGTGTCGACGAGTTTGAGGATTTCGGCACGCAGGGCACCTATAATGTCGGCGCTGTCGTCCATGTCGATGGAATCAACACGAGATTTACTGCCGCCTGGGGCACGTCGTTCAAGGCGCCGACGCTGTCTGAGCGCTTTTCATCCTCGCCTTTCGTCACACCCAATCCCGATCTCGAACCGGAAGACGGGGAGACCTGGGAAATCGGTTTCGAAACCCGCATTCCGATCGGCGGCCGGGACGATGCATGGCGGTTCGGCCTCACCTATTTCGACAGCCGGATCGAAAACCTGATCGAAAATGTCTTCGATTTCGTCAATTTCACCGGACAGAACCAGAATGTCGGACTGGCCGAAATCGACGGCTTCGAGGTCTTCGCCGATGTATCGCCGGTCGACCAGCTGAGGCTGCGCTTCGACTATACCTATACGGACGCCATCAACGCCAACACCGGCGCTCGCCTGTTGCGCCGGCCCAAACATTCCTGGTCCGCATCGGCGGAATGGAACCCGCGAAACAATGTCCGGCTTTCGCTGCGATATCTGGACGTTGGTCGGCGCGCGGACATAACCTATGACGATGACGGGTTTTTCCTCGCGGTCGGCGATCTGATCGACGGCTATGAGATCGTCACTCTGGCCGGTGCGATCGGCCTGACCGACGAAATGGAAGTGTTTCTTTCAATCAACAATCTCTTCGACGAGGTATATGAACAACCCGAGGCCTATCGCGGCGCACCGCGATCCGCTTCGATCGGCGTGCGCGGCCGGTTCTAGCGATGATCTGCACCCGGTCCGCCCGTTTCTGGCGTATTTGCGGCCTCAGTTTCTCGGTAGGGGCGCGCTTCGACTGGGACGGCGAGACATATGTCTTGCGCAAGACGCTTTCGATACCGCCACCTTGCATATGAAGGACAAGCCATGCTGATCTCTGTTTTCGCTCTCCTCGTGCAACTCGCCTCGGCCGCCTCGCCTATCGATACGTCCACGCGTCCGACCGATTATCTCCATTGCCTGAACGACGCCGACGTTACGCTGGTCAGCGGTCACCGCGGTGGCCCCGAACCCGGCTATCCGGAAAACGCCATCGAGACATTCGCACACACGCTATCGCGCGGTCCCTTTCTGCTTGAAGTGGACGTGCGGCAAACTGCGGACGGTGTCTATGTATTGATGCATGACGAAACGCTGGATCGCACGACCACGGGCGAGGGCCGTCTCGATGCTACGGACTGGGCAACGCTCCAACGTTATCGGCTTGTCGACAATGACGGCGCTGAAACTGCGTTCCGTACGCCCAGCCTCGCCGAAGCACTGGAATGGGCCGAAGGACGCACATTGCTTCAGCTCGACGTCAAACAGGGTGTCGACATCGCCGATCTTACCCGCTTCGTTGTCCGTTCCGGCGCCCGCGATCGGGCGGCAGTCATTGCCTATACGGTGGAAGATGCGCTAGCGGCTGCCGCTGCCGATCCCCATATCTCCGTGTCAGTCGAAATTACGAGCGCGGAGCAGCTCGACACGCTGCGCTCCGCTGGGCTCGACGCCGATCGCCTGATGGCCTGGACCGGCGTCAGCGCAACTCCGTTGCCCGAGCTTTGGTCGATGCTCGACGAACAAGGCGTTGTCGTCGCCTTCGGTTCGCTCTGGTATATAGACAATGATGTGGCCAATTCCGGCGATACGTCGATCTACCGCAGGCTCGCCGATATGGGTGTCGATATCCTTTCCAGCGACCTCCACCACATCGCGTTCGATGCGATCGAGTCCGATCAGAACGCCCGGGGCGCAGTCGCGTTGTGCACGGCAAGTCTGGGGAACGTCGGCACGGATCGTTAGGGTCACTGGCTGCGGCATGCGCGCCGTGGTGAAGCATAATGATCGGCGCGTCTTATTCGCTATGGCGAGGGCGAACCGCCGAACGTCCTAAAGAATGTTCTGTTACGGCTGGGGATGGCGGCACCCGGGTCGACGGCTTCGCGACCGTCGACACAGTATCGGCCCATCGCCTTTCATCTTCTCAACTAAGGAATGTGACGGTCAGAGATTAGCGGTCATGTCTGAGATGATCTATATCATCACCGCGATCTACCGGAGTGCAATGCGCCTCGAGAGACTCTGAATATCGGACAGCTTATCGGATCGACCCGGTTTTCTACCGGCATGGCGATTGCTTCGATCCTCCCGGAGCGCCTCTATCCAAGCATTCCCGCAGTCGCGTGCAGAATTTTCGGATATCCGCTTAAATACTGTAATTCCAATGACTTCACTCGGTAGCTCCCCTGTCACCTATGCCGTCTAGCTCGCAGCTGCACAATCAGGGAGGTCGCGATGCGGACGAGTCGGTTCTTAATCGGAAGTTGCGGATTGGCGCTGATGGCAGCGCCAGCCTTTGCTCAAAATGAGGGCGCGAATGATATCGATCCCGATTTGTTGAACGATCCCAACGTCATCATCGTCACCGGCCGCGCCGGGGCCGGTGAGCTTCTGCGCAACGAGGCGAGCTACGCAATCACGACGCTGGACGAAGAACGGCTCCGGCTGGAAAATCCGCTCAGCGTTGCGGATATTTTCAGAAGCGTGCCGGGTTTCTGGGTCGAGGCGTCGGGCGGCGAAGCATCGAACAATATTCGCGTGCGCGGCATTCCGCGGGACGGCTATTCCGCAATCGGGCTCTATGAAGACGGCCTGCCGGTTCAGCATGACCCGGGTCTCGGCTTTCTCAACGCCGACCAGTCCTTCCGCTTCGACGAGACCTATGAGCGCGTCGAGGCCGTGCGCGGCGGGCCTTCTTCCATTTTCGCATCCAATGCCCCGGGCGGCCTCGTCAATTTCATCCCGCGGCGCGGCGGCGATGAGTTCGAAGGTCTGTTCCGTGCCCAGATCGGCGATTACGATCTCTATCGCGGCGACGCCTGGATCGGCGGGCCGCTGGGCCCGGATATCGGGTTCAGCTTCGGCGGCTTCTATCGGATCGACGACGGCATCCGCGATACGCAATTCCGCGCCAATGAGGGCGGTCAGATCCGGGCGAACATTTCGGGCGAAGTCGGCCCCGGCAGGTTCTTCGTCGATGTCAAACATCTCAACGACAGCGTGACCTTCTTCCTGCCGGTCCCGCTGACCTTCGACGCGGACGGCGATACGGCCGAAGTGCCCGGGTTCGATGCGCAGTTCGGCACCTATGCCGGGCGGCCGACCGACGATCTCACGTTCCGCAATGTCGGCGGCGATTTCCTGTTCGATCTCAGCCGCGGCACCGATATCGAGCTGACGCAGATCACCGCGCGGCTGGAGCTCGAACTCGGCGGCGGCTTCGAAATCCAGAACGGGTTTCGCTATCGCACCTCCGATACTGTGCGGAACGGGCTTTTCCCCGCGACTATAGTCAGCGGGGCCGACCGTCTTGATGGGGTCCGCGCGCAGTTGTTAGCCACCGTGCCAGGCGCGGTCGATGTGCAATTGCGTTATGCCGATACCGGAGAGCTGTTCGATCCGGTCGGACAGAATGGCAGTGGGCTGACGAGCGATGCCGTGCTGTCCTCGGTCGAGATTCCGATCGACGAGATCACCAACGATGTGCGGATCGCAGGCCAATTCGAAGCCGGCGGTATGCACGACATCGCCATCGGCTTCTATTTCTCCACTTTCGATGTCGGTTTCCGCCGGTTCGGCAGTATCGCGTTGCTCGAAGTCGCGGATAATGCGCGGCTGCTCGATGTCGTCGCCGTCGATGCCGATGGCAATCCGCTCTTCATCGCGACCGAAAACGGCATTTCGCGCTATGGCAGCCAATTCAACAATGCCGAAAATACATCCGAAGTCATCGCCTTCTACGCGTCGGACGAATGGTCGATTACCGACGAGTTGCGGCTCGACTTCGGCATTCGCTGGGAGCAACTGCAATTTCAGGGTTTTGTCGGAGAGACGACGAGCGTCGATCTCGGCGTCCCAACAACTATCGCCGACGATCAGGTGCTGACTGGCACCGGAACCGCGAATTTCTTCGACCGCACGTTCGACGATTTCGGCTTCACGGTCGGCGCGAACTGGCAGTTCAACCCCGATTTCGGCATTTTCGGGCGCTACACCCAGACCTTCCGCCTGCCCAACGCCACCGACTTTCTGGGCAGCGCGACGCGAACCGATCTCGTCAAAGAGGAAATCCAACTTGCCGAACTCGGCATCAAATATTCGGCACCTTTCGCCGATCTCTATCTGACCGGCTTCTACACCTATTTCGAGGGCGTGCGGTTCAACGAAAATGTGTTCGACCCGGCGACCGGCGATTTTATCCAGCGCACCGAATTTGCCGATACCGAGACCTGGGGCATCGAGGCCGAGGGCGTGATCCGGCCAGTCGAATTTTTCGACCTGACGTTCAACGCCACCTATCAGAACCCCGAATTCCGCAATTTCGATTTCACCGCCGTGGTGGACGGCGATCCGGTGCCAACCAGCTTTTCGGGCAATCAGTTGTTGCGCGTACCCGAATTCAGTTTTCGCGTTATTCCGGGCCTCAACCTGCTCGACGGGCGCGTGCGCATTCAGGGCGTAATCGAATATTATGGTGATCGCTTCGCCGATGCGGCGAACGAGGTGAAACTGCCCGCCTATACGGTACTCAGCGCCAGCGCGCGGTTCGACGTTACGGACAATTTCTCCCTCTATGTTTATGGCGACAATCTGACCAATAAGATCGGCCTGACCGAGGGCAATCCGCGTGCCGGCCAGTTCATCAGCGGCGATGCCGGCGCCGAATTCTATCTCGCTAGACCGATACTGGGGCGCAGCTTCCGCGCCGCTGCGCTTGTCCGGTTCTGACGGTGAAATATGCGATCATTGCGCTGGTTGCCCTGTTCATATGGGAGCGGGCCGCCAACGCACAGACGCCCGATATGGTTCTGACCGGAACGATCAGCGGCACCGATCATCAGAGTTACATCGAACGGCGTTTTGCCGTGCCAGACGGTGTGACGGCGCTAACAGTCACCTTCGAATATGACCGCGACGCCAATGTGGTCATCGACCTAGGCCTGTTCGACGGCGAACGGTTCCGCGGGTGGAGCGGCGGTAACAAGGCGCGCTTCACGGTCGGCATCACAGAGGCAACGCCTTCCTATCTTGCCGGTGCGATGCCGGCGGGCGAATGGACGCTGATCCTCGGCGTTCCGAATGCCGGTACGGGAGCCTCCGCCGATTATCGCGCCGAGATCGTTTTCGACGACGCGGCAACAGCACCGGCCGGTTTCGCCGAGGCGCCAATACGGTCCGAACCCGACTGGTATCGCGGAGACTTTCATGCCCATACGGGTCATAGCGACGGAATGTGCGCCAGCATGAGCGGCGCCCGTTCCCCCTGCCCTCTCTATCGCAGCGTCGCGGCCGCAGCGGACCGCGGTCTCGATTTCATCGCGATCACCGAACATAACACGATATCGCATTTTGGCGAGATGCGAGCGCTCCAGCCAGCATTCGACAGGTTGCTACTCGTGCCGGGGCGCGAAATCACGACCTTTTACGGCCATGCTAATCTCTTCGGTCCCACCGGCTTTATCGATTTTCGCCTGGGCAGCGAGGATATGCCGACGATGGACGCAATGCTTGATCAGGCCGAAGCGCGCGGCGGCCTGTTTTCGATCAACCATCCGGGCCTGCCCTCCGATGCACGATGTATGGGGTGCGGATGGACGGCCGAGAACACCGATTGGTCGCGCATTGGCGCCATCGAGATTGCCAATGGCGGTGCTATCGCCGCGGCAGGCGGTGTAGTGGAATCCCCCATATCCGGCATTCCCTTCTGGCATGAGCTGCTGAACCAGGGCTATCGGATCACGGGCATCGGCGGCAGCGACAATCACAACGCACAATTGGAGATCCCCGATCCGCGCGCCATCGGACGGGTGTCGACGGCGGTCTGGGCCCGCGGTCTTTCGCTTCCAGCCCTTATCGAAGGGGTGCGGTCAGGTCGTGTCTTCATCGATCTTGTGGGACCGTCCGGCCGCATACTCGATCTTGCTGCGCGCGCGGGAGACCGTGAAGCTGTGATGGGCGATAGCCTCGCCGTACGCGATGGCGAGACGATCGCCTTTCGGTTGACCGTCAGTCAATGTTCTACATGTACGGTGGAAATCATCCGCGACGGCGCAGCGATTTCGGTGTTGGCAGATGAACATATCGTTGAGGAAGGCACCGCCCTCGTCTTCGAATTGCCGGCTCCGGAGCGGCATAGTTGGGTACGGGCGAACGTTCGAGATCGGACCGGCCGCCTGCTAATCATCGGCAATCCGATCTATCTCTCTTCTGAACGACAATGATAGCGTAGCCCTCAAACTCGTATCTTAACTTGCCGATATGATCGGATCATGTTCGATACATGCTCCGACGTGCCATGGATTATTCCACGAAATGGTTTTGCTTTAGCCTGAACGAATTTGCAGTGGCCTGAGAATTAGGCGTTTAAATCTTTGATATTACTTAATGTTTTGGCGGAGAGGGTGGGATTCGAACCCACGGTACCCATAAGGCACAACGGTTTTCGAGACCGCCCCGTTCGACCACTCCGGCACCTCTCCGCATGAGTCTGGTGCACCGGCGACAAGCGCCGGGCGGGCCGTTCAAGCGGCGCGCCTTAGCTTACCCCACAGCGCTTGCCAAGACGGTCCTTGCCACGAAAGGGCCCCGGACCTACATTATTCGCCAATGGACCCGGATATTCCCTCCCCGCGCGAGCGCAGCGAACTGGCGAAAGACGCGCCGCCGATCGCCCATGCGACCTTCACGATCGGCGATATCGTGAAGCACCGCATGTTCGATTTCCGCGGCGTGATCTTCGATATCGACCCGGTCTTCGCCAACAGCGAGGACTGGTACGAGGCGATTCCCGAGGATATCCGCCCGCGCAAGGACCAGCCCTTCTATCACCTGCTGGCCGAAAATGCGGACAGCAGTTACGTCGCCTATGTCAGCCAGCAGAATCTGCTGCACGACGAAAGCGACGAGCCCGTCGACCATCCGGCCATTGCCGGGATATTCGACGGCATCGAACGGGGCCGCTACACGCTGCGGCCCGAACACCGCCATTAAATCCCGCCGGCATGTGGAACCGACAGGAACAGACAAGAACCACATGAACGGTAGGAGACGATAGTTTTGGCAACAGCAGCACCGGCAATGGATCCGTCCGCGGTATCCCGCCCCTCGCGCCTTCTGGCCTTTTCTGAACTGCACCGGGCGATGTTCGAGATGGCGGCGCTGCCGCTCTCTTCGCCGCTCCTCTATTCGGCGCCGCGCGGCGACGGGCATCCCGTCATGGTGCTGCCCGGCTTCATGGCGAGCGGCCGATCGACGCGGATCATGCGGCGCTATCTCGACCGGCTCGGATACGACACCTATTGCTGGGACCTCGGCCGCAATCTCGGCCCGCGGGCGATCGGCGCCGACGGCGAGCATCTGATCGAGAAGCTCCACCGGATTCACGACGATACGGGCCAGAAGGTCAGCCTGGTCGGCTGGAGCCTCGGCGGCTCGATGTCCCGCCAGCTCAGCGAGCGGGTGCCGGACAAGATCCGCCAGGTGGTCACCCTCGGCTCGCCGCTGCGCGGCCGCGCGCAATCGACGACCGTGTGGCGCGTCTATGAAGCAGCGACCGGCGAACGGGTCAGCAGCGACAAGGTGCGCGAGCAGATGGCCGAACTCGCCGCGGCGCCCAAGGTGCCGACGACGGCCGTCTATACGAAGGCCGACGGCGTCGTGCCGTGGCAGAACTGCCAGGTCACCGAAAGCCACCATTCGGAAAATGTCGAAGTCTATGGCAGCCATTGCGGCCTCGGCGTCAACGGAACGGTGCTGTACCTGGTCGCCAACCGGCTGGCCCAGGCCGAAGGCGAATGGGCTCCGTTCGAGGCGAGCGGGATTCAGTCGGCGATCTTCCCCTCGCGGAACTAGCGCAGAACCCATCGTCGTTGCGAGGGCCCGCGGCAATCCAGAGCTGCAAAGGTCTGCGCTTAATACCCCGTATTGCTTCGCTGCGCTCGCAATGCCGCTTTCGTTATTCCGCCAAACCAGCCCTTACCCGGCCTTTTCCTTCTTCTTCGCCGTCCTTTTCGCGCCCTTCTTCTTCGCGGGCCTGGGCGCGGCGAGCGCGGCCTTCAGTTCCTCGAACGTCTCGCGCAGCGCGGCCGCATAGTTTTCCGGATCGCTGACCGCATCGCGATCGGCGGTAAAGGACAGGGTCAGCGTCCCGCCGGAGCTGTAGACGATGTTGATCAGGCCCATCCCGTCGAAGATCGGCCCGACGCCGAACTGCTCGATCAGCCGCGCGCCGGCGAAATAGATATCCATCGGCGGGCCGGGCACATTGGTGACGACGCAATTATAGGCCGGCGAATGTGCGTTCGCGAGGCCGGCCCGCGCATAGAGCCGCGCGCCGAGCCCCATCAGCGCCCCCGGCGTCATCCCGCTCATTCGCGAGAGATTGCGCGCCCCGATCGCGTTCGTGAGCTCTTTCGACTTCTGCGCCGCGTCATGGACATGTTCGAGCCGCTCGACCGCGTCCTCGATATGCGTGCCGAGGCCGACGATCATCGCCGAGACCTGGTTGCCGAGATCGGCCTTCTGGTCCTCGGCGCGCACCGAGATCGGCGCCATGGCCGTCATTTCGTCCTTGGGCAGATCGTTTTTCGAGATCAGATATTTGCGCAGGCCGCCGCCGAATATGGACAGGACGACGTCGTTGACGGTCGCCCCCCCGATCCCGGCCTTGATCGCCTTGATCTCGTCGAGATCGAAGCGCACGCCGTCGAACACGCGGTGCGAGGACACGGTCCGGTTGAACAGCGTGTTGGGCGCGGTACCCCGGACCGGCAGCTTGAGATCGCGGGTCAGCAGCCCCGCGCCCGCCTTGGCGAGGCCCGGAATGCTCCGCGCGACGATATCGGCCATCTTGAAGGGCTGGCGCACCGCGTTGATCTGCGCGCGCACGAGCAGTTCGGCATCGGCGGGCTTGTTGTCGGGTTTCCACTCCATGTCGAATTGGCGCTCGGGCAGGTCGGGCGTGACGTCGTGCACCGCGGTCGTGATCTCGACGCCCGACATGCCGTCGATCGCGGCGTGATGGACCTTGGAGAGGATCGCGATGCAGCCCTTGGGCAGCCCCTCTATATTGTCGAGCCCCTCGATCACCGTGAACTCCCAGAGCGGCTTGGTGAGATCGAGCGCGCGGCCGTGGAGGCGCGCGGCGAGGATGCACAGCTGCCGCCAGTCGCCGGGTTCGGGCAGCGCGATATGGCGGACATGATATTCGAGATCGAATTCGGGATCCTCGATCCAGTAGGGATGATCGAGATCGAAGGGCACCCGCACCAGCCGCCGGCGAAAGGCCCAGGCGCCGTCCAGGCGGCTCTCGATAAAGGCCAGCACCTCCTTGAAGCGCAGCTTGCCGTTGGGCGATGTCGACGGATCGTAGATCGCCAGTGAACCGATATGCATCGGCGTGGACGGCGTTTCCATATAAACGAACGCCGCGTCCATCGGACTGAGTTGCTGCATCATTCTCTCCCCTCGGCAGGTCCGGTTCCGGCCGGATTCTCTGTCTGCTGCGATTTACGCTACGGCAATTCGGCAAAATTTGATACTGCCGGGCCATCGACGGCCGCGTCCATCCCGAAACGATACAGGCGGCGAATGCGGCGGTCAGCGCGGTTCCCGCCACATGGCTTCGAGCGGCGGCGCGCCCGGGACCGGTTCGAAATGCTCCATATGCGCGAACCCGTGGCCGGCGTAGAAGCCGTGATTGCGCGGGTTGGAATTCTCCAGATAGGCAGGCAGCCCGGCCCGGTCGCAGGCGGCGAGCATCGGCGCGAGCAGGGCGTGTCCGAGGCCGGTTCCCCGCGCGGACGAGCGGACGCCGATCGTGAAGAGATAGGCATGCGGCTCTTTCGGGCGTTTGCGGGTCATCTCGGCCTCGGCCGCCATGCCGCGCCGCACCGCCGCCAGCCCGGCGAGCCGCGTCATATGAAAGCCGATGTCGAGCGTGGCGAGCGGCGACACGGCCTTGCTCGCGCCCGGCAGCAGCCACATCGTCGCGCCGCTGTCCCCGGCCAGATGGCAAACGCCGCGCGGCAGGTAGAGATGCCGCGCCTGGCGGCCGAAGATCGCCGGCATGGCGCGCCTGTTGCCGAATATCCAGCGCGACACGGGATCGTCCTGAAACGCATCGCCCGTGATCGCACCGATCGTCCGCCAGTCGACGCGGTCCGCATGGCGGATATCGTCGGGAAGCCGGATCAGCAGTTCAACCATCGCGCGCCTCGTTTTGCCAGATCACGGTCCGGCATCCGACGAAACGCCCCAGCCGGTCAAGTTCGGCGGCGAGCTTGTCCCGCCGCGCCCGGCCCCATTGGACGCCCGGTTCGGGCCAGACATTGTGAACCGTCAGCACGCCCTTTTTCCGATCGGCCCTGGCCTCGATCCGGCCGACGAACCGGTCGCCCTCGAGCAGCGGCATGACATAATAGCCCCATTTGCGCTGGGCGGCGGGCACGAAAATCTCGATCCGGAAATCGAAGCCGAACAGGCGCGCGAGCCGCTTCCGGTCCCGCACCGCCGGATCGAAGGGATTGAGGATGCGCAGGCGCGAGGTCGGCGCCGGCAGATCCGCAAGCCGCCGTTCGATATCGGGATGCGCAAAGGCCTTGAGCGTGCCGCCATCGGCGCATTGCAGTTCGACGGCGACCAGATCGCCGGCATTCGCCTTGCGCCAGGCCTTGACCTCGGGCAGCGCCGCCGCGTCCCAGAAGCGCATGACGTCGCCTTCGGTGCCGAAGGCCAGCCGGGCGAGCGCCGACCGGCACAGCCAGTCGATCTGCGCCTCGTCGGCTATCTCGGCCGCGCGCAGATGATCGGGGATCACGCGTTCGGCGAGATCGTAGAATTTGGTGAAATTCTCCCGGTGAGATGTCGCCAGCTCGCCCCGAAACCACATATAGTCGAGCGCGATCTTGTGCGGCGGGCGCACCCACATCGCCTTGGCCGGCGCCTTGGTGTCGAAGGCATGGGTGGAGAGCGGGCCTTCCTTCTCGATCCGCGCCTTGATCGCTGCCCGGCCCTCGGCGTCGAGCATGGACCGGGTGCTTTCCCAGCGGTGGATCTTCTGTTCGAGCCGCCGGAACTGCCGCTGCCAATAGGGATAATAGTCCATCGGCAGGACCGAGGCGTCATGGGTGAAATGTTCGAAGACCGCCCGCTCGTCGGCGAGCAGCCGCCCCAGCATCGGCTCGCGGTAATTCTGGTTGCGCGACCAGAGAATGTGATGGTGCGCGCGGGCGACGGCGCGGATCGTATCGAGCTGGACGAAGCCGAGATCGCGGATGATCCCCATGACGTCGAGCGGCCCGGTCGGCGTCGCCG
>NZ_JBQLZN010000068.1:0-9506 GCF_052168295.1 Parasphingopyxis sp.
AGCGCATCCATGTCGAGCAGGATGCGGGCAAGCTGATGCACGACCAGCATCCGACCATGAGCTATGTCGATCTCAACCGCTCCGGCGTCGCGCTGATGGAGATCGTCTCGCGGCCGGATATGCGGTCTCCCGCCGAAGCAGGTGCTTATGTGCGGAAGTTGAGATCGATACTCAGGTACGTTGGCTCGTGCGACGGCAATATGGAGCAGGGCTCGATGCGCGCCGATGTGAATGTTTCCGTGCGCAAGCCTGGGGATGAATTCGGTATTCGCACCGAGACGAAGAACGTCAATTCGATCCGCTTCATCCAGCAGGTTGTCGAAAGCGAGGCGCGGCGCCAGGTCGATCTGATCGAGGATGGCGGGACGGTCGTACAGGAAACGCGGCTGTTCGACCCGGATAAAGGCGAAACGCGCTCGATGCGCTCGAAGGAAGATGCGCACGATTATCGCTATTTCCCGGACCCGGACCTGCTGCCGATCGAGCTTTCCGAGGAATTCGTTGCGGATGCTCGCGCGAGCCTGCCGGAGCTGCCGGATGACAAGCGCCATCGCTACGAAAACGAACTGAGCCTCAGCGCCTATAACGCGGCCGTTCTGACGGCAGAGGCGGAAACGGCCCGCTGGTTCGAGGTGCTGCTTGCCGAGAGCGCGAAGAAACAGGGCAAGCCCGAGGCCGAGGTCGCCAAGGCTGCGTCCAACTGGCTGATCTCGGACCTCTTCGGCGGTCTGAATAAGGCGGGCGTAACGCTCGAGGAATCGCCGATCAGCGCGGCGCAGGGTGCGGAATTGCTCGCGCTCGTCGCCGATGGCACGCTCTCCGGACCACTCGCCAAGCAGGTCTTCGAAATCATGTTCGAAACCGGTGACGATCCCGAAAAGATCGTCGAGGAGAAGGGGCTCAAACAGACCTCCGATACCGGCGAGATCGAAAAGGTAATCGCCGAGGTGCTGGAGGCTAACGCCGACAAGGTCGAGGAATATAAGTCCGGCAAGGACAAGCTGTTCGGCTTCTTCATCGGCCAGACGATGAAAGCGATGGGCGGTAAAGCCAATCCGAAAGTCGTCAACGAGCTACTGAGGAAGGCGCTAAGTTGATGCCGGAAGTCATTCTTCACCATTACGACAATTCGCCGTTCGGGCAGATCATCCGCCTGTGCCTGGCGCACAAGCGTCTTGCCTGGAAATCGGTCGAAGCGCCGGTGGTCGTGCCCAAACCCGATCTCAGTGTGCTCACTGGCGGCTATGAGCGCATTCCCGTGTTGCAGATCGGCGCGGACATCTATTGCGACACCGCCATCATCACGGCCGCGCTAGAAGATCACATGCCCGAACCGAGCCTCTATCCCGAACCGTTCGGGGTGGCGGGAAAGATGATCGCGCTCTGGTCCGCGAATTGCTGGTTCATGCCGGCCGTCGGCGTAGCGCTCGGGACCAATCCGGATGCCTTGCCCGACGCCTTCTGGAAGGATCGCGGTCGCCGCTTCGGCATGAAGCGCGAGACTTTCCTTCCGATGGTACCGCATCTGGAGGGGCAGTTTCGCGGTGGCGCGCAGCTGGTAAAAGATGCGCTCGCCGATGGCCGCGCCTTTATCGGCGGAGACGATCCCGGCCATGTCGATTTCGCGCTCTATGTGAACATCAAGTTCGTCGAATTTGCGGGCGTGCAGCCCGGCGACTTCGGATCGGACGTCGCGGAGTGGTTCGACCGCGTCGCTGCGCTCGGTGACGGTAATCGCGAAGCCTGGTCGGCCGATCAGGCGATCACGCACGCCGCTGATAGTGATCCCGTCGGAGGATCGTCGGTGGCGGAGGACAGTGGTTTTTCCGCCGGTCAGACGGTGTCGGTGACGACCGATTCGCCCGATCCCGCCGCCCCGGAAGGTTCGTTAGTCGGGCTCGACGATAGCCGGATCGTGCTATCGCGTACGCATGAGCGCACCGGCGAGGTCCACGTCCATTTCCCGCGTCTCGGGCAGATCGTGAAGCCCGTTTGAGGGCGTTCTAGAAAACCGGCTGGTTCGCCTCGTCTTCGCCATCACCGCCGTCGATCGGCGTGTGGATCCCGCATTCCGTCTTGTCCCAGCCGCGCCAGCGGCCCGCGCGCGGGTCTTCGCCCGGCAGCACCTTGCTCGTGCATGGCGCGCAGCCGACCGAGAGATAGCCTTCGGCTTCGAGCGGATGGCGGGGCAGGTCATGCTCGTCGAAATAGGCGTCGAGATCGGCCTTCACCCAGTCCCCGAGCGGGTTGAGCTTGAGCCGCCCGTCCTCCACTTCGAAGCGCGCGATATTCTCGCGGGTGACCGACTGGAACGCCTTGCGGCCCGAAATCCAGGCATCGAGACCTTCTTTCGCGCGGGCCAGCGGCTCGACCTTGCGGATCGCGCAGCAACCGTCCGGATCGAACGACCAGCGCAGGCCGTTTTCGTCCTTATCGGCGATGGTCTCCGGATTGGGCGTCACGATCGATGCATTCTTGATGCCGAACGCTTCGATCAGCGTGTCGCGATATTCGAGCGTTTCCGGAAACATCTTCAACGTGTCGACGAAGACGACCGGGATCGCCGGATCGGCCTTGGCGACGAGGTGCAGCAGTACCGCGCTTTCGGTGCCGAACGAGGAGACGACGGCGATCTCGCCAAGCTCGTCTTCGGCGAAGAGGGCGCGCAGCATCGTCTGCGCGTCCACGCCTTCGAAACGCTTGTTCAGCGCATCGGCATCGGCCTGGGTATAGCGCGGCCGGGCGTCGATGACGTCGAGTGCGCGGGCTGCGTTACTGGCCATGTCGCTTGCTCCAGATGGGGTGTCTGTCATCGGCCGCCTCCTGATACACATGCTTCCAACGCGTCAACGCTATTTCCGTATCCGCGGGATCGAGGGGCTGTTCGGGCGCGAAACTGTCGAACCCGCAGCGGCGAAGAAAATCGAGCTGGTCCACCAGTACATCGCCCTGAGCGCGCAATTCGCCCTCATAGCCATGCTCGCGCAGGATGCGCGCGGCCGAATAGCCGCGTCCGTCGGCGAAGGTTGAAAAGCCGATTTCGATCAGGGCGAGACGATCCAGATAGGGCAGGAGCTGACGGGCATCTTCGCCGTCTTCGAGCCGAACGGCAGTCGCATTGGACTGTTCGAGAAACCCGTCGAGCGTCACGGCCGGTTCCTCATGTTCTTCGTCGTCGCGGAAGCGCAGGATATCAGCCATAGAGCGCCTCCTTGAACGGCTCCATCCCGAGCCGGCGATAAGTATCGACGAAACGTTCGCCATCCTCGCGCTGGGCGACATAGACGTCAGTGACCTTTTCTACCGCATCGACGATGCCGTCTTCGTCGAAGCCGGGGCCGGTGATTTTGGCGAGGCTCACATCCTCCGCGCCCGATCCCCCGAGCAGCAGCTGGTAGTTTTCGACGCCTTTCCGGTCGACGCCGAGAATGCCGATATGGCCGGCGTGATGATGACCGCAGGCGTTGATGCAGCCCGAAATCTTGAGCTTGAGTTCGCCCAGCTCCTTCTGCCGGTCGATATCGGCGAACCGCTGGGCGATCTTCTGCGCGACGGGGATCGAGCGCGCATTGGCAAGACTGCAATAATCGAGGCCAGGGCAGGCGATGATGTCGCTGATCAAGTCGAGATTGGGCGAGGCGAGATCGGCTTCGACGAGCTTCTGCCAGACCGCGTAGAGATCCTGTTTCCGGATGTGCGGGAGCACGATGTTCTGCGCATGCGTCACGCGGCATTCATCGAAGCTGTACTGCTCCATCAGGTCTGCCATCACGTCCATCTGCGCCGAGCTGGCGTCGCCCGGAATACCGCCGACGGGCTTCAGGCTGATCGTCGCGATCGCATAGCCGGGCTGTTTGTGCGCATGAACATTCTGATCGACCCAGACCGCGAAATCGGGGTCGGAGCGATCGATTTCGTCGCTGAGGCCGGTCTCGTAAGCCGGGTCCTCGAAATAGCCGATGATCCGCTCGAACTCGGCTGCCGGAGCATCGATATTCTGGCCCTGCAGATGCTCGAATTCGGCCTCGACTTCCTCGATGAACTGTTCCGCGCCCATTTCGTGGACCAGGATCTTGATGCGCGCCTTGTACTTGTTGTCGCGCCGTCCGTAACGATTGTAAACGCGCATGATCGCTTCGGCGTAGCTCACCAGCTCTTCGGCGGGCACGAAATCGCGGATCAGCGGCGCGATCATCGGCGTCCGGCCCATGCCGCCGCCCGCATAGTAGCGCGCGCCGATCTCGCTCGCCTCGTTCCGCACGATCTGAATGCCGATGTCGTGGAGGCGCATCGCCGCGCGGTCCTCGTCGGACGCGATGACGGCGATCTTGAACTTGCGCGGCAGGAAGGAGAATTCCGGGTGGAAGCTCGACCATTGGCGCAGGAGTTCGGCATAAGGCCGGGGATCGGCCACTTCGTCGGCCGCGGCGCCCGCAAACTGGTCCGAGCTGATGTTGCGGATGCAGTTGCCGCTCGTCTGGATCGCATGCATCTCGACCGAGGCAAGATCGGCGAGCAGGTCCGGCATGTCTTCCAGCTTGATCCAGTTATACTGGACATTCTGCCGCGTCGTGAAATGGCCGTAGTCGCGATCAAATTTGCGCGCGATTTCGGCGAGCATGCGCATCTGCCGGCTGCTCAGCGTGCCATAGGGAATGGCAACGCGCAGCATATAGGCGTGGAGCTGCTGATAGAGGCCGTTCTTCAACCGCATCGGCCGGAACTGTTCCTCGGTCAGCTTGCCTGCCAGACGCCGCTCCACCTGATCGCGAAATTCCGCAACGCGCGTATCGACCATCTCCTGGTCGTAATTGTCATATTTATACATGTCAGATTACCCAGTTTCCGGCGGCCGGGTCCGGCGGCGCGATTTTGAGGTCGGGGCGCACGGTCGGGCCGGTGGCGCGGACCTTTTCTTTGATATGGACGGGGAGGATGCCATTGTCGGTGCGTTCGGCATCGACCAGATAGCAGTCGTTGACGACGCGCTTGGCGACTTCGCGCGCCATGATGTCCGGCGCATTGTCGCCCATTTCGGCGGCATCGGAGACATGGCGCGACCAGTCATAGCCGGTCCACCACACGACATCGCCGGTTCTCAGATCGTTGCCGGTCAGTATCTTCATGCCAGATTCTCCGCATTTTCGGCGAGCGCGACCAGCCGGTCTTCGGCGAGCGATCGGTCGACGACTTCGCCGACGATGATGACCGCGGGGCTCTCGACCTTCTCCCGGTCGACCAGCCCGCCGAGATCGGCGAGCAGGCTGCGCATGGCGCGGGCGCCCGGCAGTGTCGCGCGCTCGACGATCGCCACCGGCATCGATGGCGACACGCCGTCGGCGATCAGCTTGTCGGCGATATTCGCCGCCGTCGCGACGCCCATATAGATGACGAGCGTTCGGCCCGTGCCCGCGAGCCCGGCCCAGTTCTGGTCCGACAGGCCCTTGCACTGGCCCGCGACAAAGGTAACCGCACTCGACGCCTCGCGGTGGGTGAGGGGGAGCACGGCCTCCGCGGCAGCGCCGAGCGCGGCAGAAATGCCGGGCACGATTTCGACATCGATCCCGGCCTTGCTGAGCGATTCGGCTTCTTCGCCGCCCCGCCCGAAAATGAATGGATCTCCGCCCTTGAGACGCAGCACCGTCAATCCCTCGCTCGCCTTTTCGACGAGCAGCGCATTGATGCCGGGCTGCGGCACGGTGTGGCGGCTGCGCTTCTTTGCCACGGAAATCCGCGGCGTCCCGGTGGGAATGAGGTTCAGAATACGCTGATCGACAAGCCCGTCATGCACGACGATATCGGCAGTGCGGATCGCGTTGAACGCCCGCATGGTCAGCAGGTCGGGATCGCCCGGCCCGGCGCCGACAAGCAGAACCTTTCCGGTGGCGTCCGAAGCAGATGTGCGGCTCGATCTTTCCATGCGAGCAACATGGCCAAATCGGTGCCGCGGAACAAAGCATGGTTGCTTGTTGCGCCTTTAGTTCAGCTTTTCGGCTCGGATAGCTTGGATTCGTCGTAGGTCTTTTCCGCCGGCGGATCTTTCAGGCCGATAGCGATCGCGGCGCGCGCCGCCGGTGCTTCGGCCGAGGCGACGGGATAGGCGCAGTAATCCGCGGCGTAATAGGCGCTCGGTCGGTGGTTGCCGGAAAATCCTATGCCGCCGAACGGCGCGGCCGACGATGCGCCGTTGGTCGGCTTGTTCCAGTTGACGATGCCGGCGCGGCTGTTCGCCCAGAATCGGTTGTAGAGGTCCGGCGAACCGCTCACCAGCGAGGCCGAAAGCCCGAAGCGCGTATTGTTCGCCTCGGCGAGCGCGCTTGCGAAATCGGGCACGCGGATGACCTGCAGCAACGGCCCGAAAATCTCCTCGTCGACGCGATCGCTCACTGACGTGACATCGATCAGCCCGGGCGTAAGAAACGGCTTGTCGTCCTCGACGCGGCGCAGATGCGCGATCGGATTGCCGCCTTTCATCATCAGATCCAGGAAACCGTCGGTTACCGTTTCGGCCGACGCATTGTCGATCACGCATCCGATGAAAGGCTGGGGATCGGCATCGGGCGGTCCGATTATGATCCGGTCGATGATCTTGCGGACGGCCTCGATCAGCGGCTCATGCTTACCCTCTTCGACGATCAGGCGCCGCGCGGCCGTGCAGCGTTGTCCGGCCGTCATATAGGCGGACTGGACGACCAGAGCCGCGGCCGCGTCGATATCGGGCGCGTCCCACACGATGAGCGGATTGTTGCCGCCGAGTTCGAGCGCGAGGATCTTGTCGGGCCGGGGGCCGAACTGCTGATGCAGCGCAAGGCCGCCGCGAACCGAACCGGTAAAGAGCAGTCCGTCGATCCCCTCATGCGCGGCCAGCTCCTTACCCTGTTCCGGCCCGCCCACCAGCAGGCGGACGACATCCTCCGGAACGCCGGCTTCATGATAGCAGCCGACGAGAAACTCGCCGACCGCCGGCGTCTTCTCCGACGGCTTGAAGACGACCGCGTTACCCGCGATCAGCGCTGGCACGATGTGGCCGTTCGGCAGATGCGCGGGGAAATTGAACGGGCCGAGGACGGCGAGCACGCCATGCGGCTTGTGCCGCAGCGCATTCTGTTCGCTGAGCGCGCCTTGCTTCTTGCGCGAGGGCGTGCGTTCGAAATAGGCCTCGACCGAGATATCGACCTTGTTGACGACAGCCTCGACTTCGGTGCGCGCTTCCCAGAGCGGTTTGCCCGTCTCGCGCGATATGAGATCGGCGAACTCGTCGATCTTGCCGCGCACGATATTGGAGAAACGGCGCAACGCCTCGATCCGGAAACTGTGCGATTGCGCCGCCCATTTCGCCCAGCCGCCCCGTGCCGCGCGAACCTCGGCATCGGCATCGCCGACCGGAGCTTCCCAGATTTTCTCGCCGGTTACGGGATTGGCGGATATGATTGTGTCTGTCATGCGCAACTACCTTGGCGGACCCTCCAACACGGCGGCTCATCCACGTCAAGCACCCGGTGTCTGCAATTGCTGTTCCGGTCCTTTCGAGCCGAGTTCGAAAAGCGATATCCGTCGTCTAAGCTGGTGATCCAAACTCACAATTCACCGGACGAGCCGCTCCGTTTGCCGCACCGGGCCAACGCCGGGTACCCAGAGTGAAACCCGCTGACAGCGGGCGTTACGTTCTCTGCGAAATCTTTAGCGTAAACAAAAGTGTAACTTTGCTTCGCTTGACTCTGTGTCTGGTTGATTTGACACTGCGCAACATTGCTATGTGAGTCGGTGTCGCGCTGACAACATTATAGTCAGCCCCGAACCGGCTAGCGCAATCGTGCTTCACGCGCGGTTTTTCTGGGGGCTTAACATGAAGAATATCCGTCTCATTCCCGGCTTGGTTTCGCTTGCCATAGCCGCGACCTTCAGCGTGAGCGCCCTGGTTCCGATCGACGCGGCATATGCGGATGATTGCCTGCTCGACACGAACAATGACGGCAATGCCGATACGGATGTCGATACCGACAACGGCGCCAACTCCGACGGCGTAAATGCCCGTGTGGCGTGCGGCAACAACGCCCAGGCGACCGGCGCGTTTTCGACGGCGATCGGTTCCGAGTCCCAAGCGACCAACGATGAAGCCACCGCGCTCGGCAACGATGCCACCGCGACCGGGGTCGATGCCACCGCCATCGGCGCGGACGCCCAGGCTACCGGCAACCAATCGACGGCGGTTGGCGAGTTTGCCGTCGCCGATTTCACCGATTCCGTCGCGGTCGGCCAGAGCGCAGATGTCGGCGGCGTTGCGGCCATCGCTGTCGGCGCCGATGCCAATGCCGGCAATCTCAGCACCATTGCCATCGGTGGCGGCGCCAGCGCCACAGGTCAAAATGCCGTTGCTATCGGCGGAGACGGGACCGATGGAGGAGCTACGGCAGCTGTCGCTTCCGGCAACAACTCAACCGCTGTCGGCGGCGACGCGGCGGCCAATGGCGAAGATGCCACGGCAATTGGCGCAGGCGCACAGGCTGCCGCCTTCGGCACGGCCTTTGGACGGCTGGCCATCTCCAGCGCCAGCGAAGCGCTAGCCATCGGGCAGAGCGCCGATGCCACCGGCCAGGCGGCCATCGCATTGGGTACCGATGCACAGGCAACCGCAGTGGGGGCCATCTCGCTCGGTCGGCAAGCCAATGCGGCAACGGGTGATTCCATCGCCATCGGGCGCGCAGCCGCAACCGTCGGAGCCAGCAATAGCATTTCGATCGGTACCTTCTCCGACACGACTGCAGCCGGCGCGATCGCTCTGGGCAACAATGCCCAATCGGGCGGAACGAACAGCATCTCCATCGGTCGGGACAGCGCTACGACCACAGCCGGATCGGTCGCCATTGGCGGCGATGACGGTGATGGTGACGCTTTGGGCGCACAGGCCACCGGTACGGACTCTACTGCGATCGGCGCGGATACGGTCGCCAGTGGTAGCGGTGCCGTCGCGCTTGGCAGCACTGCTCAAGCCACCGATACAGGCACCACCGCACTAGGCCAGGAAGCTATCAGTAGCGGTATTCAGTCGGTCGCAGTGGGCCAGATTTCGCAAGCCACCGGCTCTTTCGCGGTGGCAGTCGGCGTGAATGCGCAAGCGACGGGCGTCAGGGCCGTCGCGAACGGCGTCAGCGCCATTGCCAACCAGCAGGACGCTATCGCAATCGGCGGTCTGTCCAATGCGGCGGCAACAAATGCGATCGCAATTGGAACACTCTCGGATGCTACTGCCACCGGTGCGATCGCCATCGGCGGCAACGGCGCCGACGGCGATGGCAATGGTGCACAGGCGACGGCGGTTCAAGCGGTGGCCTTTGGTGCGGACGCATCGGCGGGCGGCGCCAATGCGATGGCGCTGGGGGCGGCGAGCGAAGCGAATTTCGACGGCGCGGTAGCGATCGGCGGCGACGGTTCGGATCCGAACACTACGGGCACCAGGGCCGAGGCGGCCGAGGCGACGGCGATCGGTGCGGATGCACGGGCTGCGG
>NZ_JBQLZN010000069.1:0-12236 GCF_052168295.1 Parasphingopyxis sp.
GAATTTTCCTCTCGGAAAATCGCCGCACCGGCCCACTCCCCCTCCCGGCCTCCCACGAGTGTACCCTGATTGGGAGGCCGGGAGGGGGAGTGGGCCGGTGCCGCGCTCGACCGTCAGGTCGAGTCTGACAAACTCATCCTTGCAATGTTGGAAAAATCCGCTTCCCTATCTCCGGGCGAAAGGATCACTGCGCCCATGAAAAACCGCACGCCCGTCATCTGCGATCGCTGCCGCGCCACCGGCTATCTCGGCGCAGGCAAGTTCGCCCAGCTCAAACCCCGGCTCGATTTCACCCCCGTGCCCCGCAAGACGAACCGCCATGACGGCTGGACGCCCGAGCGGCAGCGCGGCTTTATCGAGGCGCTCGCCCGCACCGGCTCCGTCACCCAGGCGGCCGAGGCCGTCAACATGGCCAAGGAAGGCGCCTATCAGCTCCGCCTCCATCCCGAGGCCGCCGAATTCCGCGATGCCTGGGCCGCCGCGCTCGACTATGGCACGCACGTCCTCGCCGATGCCGCGCTCGATCGCGCGATCCACGGCGTCCCCATCCCCATCATGCATGATGGCAAGCAGGTCGCCGAGCGCCGCACCTTCAACGAACGCCTGACCATGTGGCAGCTTCAGCACCGGATGCCCGAGACGTACGGCAAGCCCGGCGGCGCGGGCACCAAGTCCCCCGAAACCAGCGCGCGCGAGGCATGGGAGGCACGCGCCGACGATCGCCTGCGCGCGCTGGAGATCATGCTGATCCACTATCGCAACCGCGTGCAGATGGAGCGCGAACACCGCCGCGCCGGCGAGATCGCCGAGGCCGATTTCTACGCGCGCCAGCTCACGCACATAGAGGTGCTGATCGAAGCCGGCGGCGGGGCGAACGACTTGATCGAGATCGCCAACGGCAAACGCGACCCGGACCGCCCCTGGCAGCTCACCGATGACGACGCGCGCAAGCAGACGACGCTGACCGACCTGCTCGCCAAGACGCGCGCCGAAGCCTGGGCGGCCGAGGCGGCGGGCGAAGAGATGATCGGCCAGCACGGCCATGAGCAAGAGCTGCGCGCGATCGTGCGGCGGGGGCGGGAGGCGGACGGGGAGGTTGGCGACTGACGGCTGCGATAGCGCGTGGCTGTTCGCCGAACCTTACAACTGATAATTTGTATTCAAGTATCTATTTGCTTGATGGCGAATGTAAGCATCGGCTTTCGCTTCCTCGGCCTCGGCTGCGTCTTTTACCGACTCCAAAAACTGATGCATCGTCTGGATGGGTACTCGCGACGATATTCTGAGGCCGAAATGCGTAGGGAATATTCCTTGATAATCCTTTGCCACTTTCGATAGGCCGGGCGAAGCTGCAAAGAGATTCATCAAAAACTGTGGATGCATCGTTAGCTGCCGACGAACTCCAACCTTCTTGAGCGCTTCAACTACCTTGTATTCTTCCGTCAGCCACCAATTTGCAAAGCCATAGATACCATCACCGCCAACATCGCCTGTGGATCGCCGTTGCTGACGAACGTATAATGACAAATACGCGTCGTTCCACGCCAAGCGAGCGTCCTTTTTTTCCTCCTCTAACTCCTTCTCCAATTGACCTGCTTCAGATTCATCAACCGCTCGCCGAATTTCTTCCTTCGAAACAAAAGCAAGGCCAAACTTTCGTCTCAAGAAAGCACCGAAACTATCCATCCCGGACTTATCTCTGAACCAAGATGAGTCGCCGAAGTAAGAGAGAAACTGGTCCCAATTCGAAGGAGATTTTTCATGGTACTCTGGTTCAAGCCGACCATAAAAATACGCTCGGATCAGGATCTTATCAGAGTTCTGTACTTCAATTAACGCAGCCCTTTTCTCCCACGGAGCATAGAAGTTTTTGAATTCCAAGTCGGTGGAATGGATATGATGCCAAACCTCCTCCAACACATATTCTGTCAGATAAAGCTTAGCTCCGGCCCGAGAGAGCATCTTCAATGCATTCTGAGTCGCCCGCCCAACTGGATGCGCGCACACTTCTGAAAGCGCACGTACAATAACATCCGTGCCAACATAAAGACGAAGCTTCTTGATCAACTTACTGAAGTATGAAGCGACTCTCGCATCTCCTTTTATAGCGAACTCGATGCTGAATGCTTTGAAGAGCCTAAAGGCATGTTCTATTTCAAATTCGTTTGGGGAATAAAACGCATGTCTGATTGAGTTTTGGCAAGCTCTCATGACGACATATCTGTCGTCCTCGCTATCAATCCGACCTAGTTTCTCATCGATATATTCATGGGTTTTTATCTCATCATTGATCGACGCGCCTTTTATGGACGCTAGAAAATTAAGCCCCTGCTTCTCGAACGTTTTCTCAATCGCATGCCTACATGCATCTAGGGCCACGTCGATCCATTTTTCGGGTACGCCAGAATCAGTTAGGCGTGTGCGCATCGAGTCCCAAAAACTTACCTCTGCTTGCCGAACTGCCTGTCCATGTTCGCTAAACTCCGAACGCACATCAAAAGGCAAGCAATACCCGTTCTCCTTACGATGGTGCCGTATTCGCGGTGTACCCTGTTTGGAGGAAAGCCTTTTTATTCGATCGCCCAAAGCTAGGTCTTTTCGTTTCTTAACGGCCGGAAACTTGTCTTCCACAAATTCAATAATCTCTGCTTCAGACTTGAAAATACCCTCGTCAGGATCGGTTCCGGCGAGCGCCATATAGATAGCTGAATCCACTGCGAGCGGAAGTAAATCGCTTTCGTCGGGTTCAGATGCAGCATGAACCTCCATGTAGCTCATCACGCTCATTCGCTCGTTTGGGGAATATACGTCCGATACGTGATTTTTGAGCGTAGTCGCGGATTCTACAATCCGGGCAAAACTATCGGCGAAAATCGTTCCGGCGACATCATCAGTTTGCGTCTGCAAACTGATCCATCGCTTATCGAGCACGCGAACGCTAACGCCCGTTTCTTTCTCAAGAGAAGATTCGAGCAAGTCCTTTTGAGGAATCTGACGATTGGTCAAATAAGTCAGATTCTCTGGGTTCCTGTCAGTCTCTTTCAATCTTGCAATCGTTTGCCGAATTTTTTGCTTGGAGTCCGCGCGAACTGAGATCTGAACATAGTGAGCCGGTTTGCCAGATATTGGTCGGATGAATCCGTCTTGGCCTCCGTCATGCATCCCGCCAGTAGCCTCAAAGTCGATCCCGAGGACATGAGATAACAGGGCTTGCCCGAAGCTTTCGAAAGCATCCCCACCGACCGATTCGAGGATGTATGCAGTCAATCCGGGATCGAGACGAGCCAATTTTCACCCAAGCGCTGAAGCCTAACCGGTCTTGCCTTTAGCATTGCTGTAGCTCAATCCGCTACATCTTCATCCCGCAATTTTTCTGATGTCCGTACGTTCATGACAGACTTCGCCGAGTTCTCGTATCGTCGCCTTCTGGTGAACACATCCATTCCGGTCATTCCCTTAACGGCCCGGTAACGTCCAGCCGATAAATTCCTGTTTCCTTACAGGAGTTTGCGTGATGCTGGGACGATTCCTTGGCGACGAGCGCGGGGCGACGGCGATTGAATATGGGCTGATCGCGGCGCTGATATCGCTGGCCGCGATCCTCGCCTTTACGTCGCTCGGCCTGAACCTTGCCGATGTCTTCAATTCGGTGACCAACGCGATGCGGTAGAGGCGCTACTCTTCGCCCATTTTGAGGGCAGCGATGAAGGCTTCTTGCGGGATGGACACATTCCAGCACCCGCTTTGGAAAGCGCCCCACGCTTTCCAACAAGACGCGGGCACTTCCCGCACTTCGCCTTGCGGCAAAGCCAAGCGCTATTCTTCGCCCATTTTGAGCGCAGCGATAAAGGCTTCTTGCGGAATGCTGACGTTGCCATATTCCCTCATCTTGGCTTTGCCTTTCTTCTGTTTCTCCAAGAGTTTCTTTTTTCTGGTAATATCCCCGCCATAGCATTTCGCGGTCACGTCCTTGCGCATTGCGCCGATCGTTTCGCGGGCGATGACCTTGCCGCCGATCGCGGCCTGGATCGGGATCTTGAACAGGTGGCGCGGGATGAGATCCTTCAATCGCTCGCACATATGGCGGCCACGCGTTTCCGCCGCGTCGCGGTGGACGATCATGCTCAGCGCGTCGACCGGCTCCTGGTTGACGAGGATGTTCATCTTCACAAGGTCGCCCTCGCGATAGCCGACAGCCTCGTAATCGAAACTGGCATAGCCGCGCGAAATGCTCTTCAGCCGGTCGTAGAAATCGAACACCACTTCGTTGAGCGGCAGCTCGTAGACGAGCTGCGCGCGGCCGCCCACGTACGTCAGCTGCTTCTGGATGCCGCGCCGGTCCTGGCAGAGCTTGAGGATCGGCCCGAGATAATCATCGGGGACGTAGATGGTCGCCTTGATCCAGGGCTCCTCGATATGCGCGATCTTGACGACGTCCGGCATGTCGGCCGGGTTGTGCAACTCCATCTCCGTCCCGTCGGTCATGGTCAGGCGATAGACGACGGACGGGGCGGTCGTGATCAGGTCGAGATCGTACTCGCGCGTCAGCCGTTCCTGGATGATTTCGAGGTGCAGCAGGCCGAGAAAGCCGGCGCGGAAGCCCTGGCCGAGCGCGGCGCTCGTCTCCATCTCGAAGGTGAAGCTGGCGTCGTTGAGCCGCAGCTTGGAGATGCTCTCGCGCAGTTTCTCGAAATCGGCCGCATCGACGGGGAAGAGGCCGCAAAACACGACCGACTGGACTTCGCGGAAACCGGGCAGGGGCGCCGGGGCGGGGTTTTTGACCGTCGTGATCGTGTCGCCGACCGCGGTGTCCGCGACCTCCTTGATCTGCGCGGTGATGAAGCCGATTTCGCCGGGGCCGAGCTCTTCCAATTGCTCGATCTTGGGGCGCATGCAGCCGACGCGGTCCACCAGATGCTGGGTGCCGTTCTGCATGAATTTGATGTTGAGGCCCTTCTTGAGAACACCATCGATCACGCGGACGAGGATGACGACGCCGAGATACGGATCGTACCAGCTGTCGACGAGCATGGCTTTCAGCGGCGCGTCGCGGTCGCCGCCGGGGGGCGGGATTTTCTGCACGATCTGTTCGAGGATGGCCTCGATGCCTTCGCCCGTCTTGGCGCTGGCGAGGACGGCTTCGTCCGCCGGGATGCCGATGACTTCCTCGATCTCCTCGCGGACCTTTTCGGGGTCGGCGGCGGGGAGGTCGATCTTGTTGATGACGGGGAGGATCTCGTGATCATGCTCGATCGACTGGTAGACATTGGCGAGCGTCTGCGCCTCGACGCCCTGGGCCGCGTCGACGACGAGCAGCGCGCCCTCGCAGGCGGCGAGGGAGCGGGAGACTTCGTAGGCGAAATCGACATGGCCGGGCGTGTCCATGAGGCTGAGCTGATAGGTCTCGCCGTCCTGCGCGGTGTAGGCGAGGCGGACGGTCTGGGCCTTGATCGTGATCCCGCGCTCGCGCTCGATATCCATATTGTCGAGCACCTGCTCTTCCATCTCGCGTTCAGACAAACCGCCGGTTTGCTGAATAAGACGGTCGGCCAGGGTCGACTTCCCATGGTCGATATGCGCGATAATCGAGAAGTTCCGGATTTTCGAAAGGTCGGTCATTTCCCGCGCCCTTTAGCACGGGGAGCGCGCGCGGCAATCACTTACGGACCAAGGAACAGGTCCGCTACTCCCGCACGTTGGCGACGTTATAGGCGTAGGCCTCATCCTGCGTCAGGCAGCGGCGGGTTTCACCGTCGCCGACCGCCTGGGTCGCGTACATGACCTCGCTGAGCAGGCGGCGCGAGACGCCCATGCGGATCAGGAAATCATTATCCTCGGTCGCGAGCTGCGCGCTCGACTGTTCGATCTCGCCTATCAGTTCGACCGCACTGTCCGTGCCCGCCTGCACTTCCTGACGGATGATGTCGCGGTTGCCTGTATGGGTGAACATATGGACCATGAAATGGCCCTCGGGCTCCACGATCCGGAGCTGCCCGCCCATGAAAGCGAAGTTGCAGGCCGAAAAGCAGGCCCAGCCCGACGGAATGCGCGTGATGATACCGGGAAATTCGGAACGCAGCATCCGGCCCGCCTCGTTGCCGGCATAGGCATCGCCGCCCGGCGAGCGGAACCAGATTTCCGAAATCCGGTCGTCATTCTGCAGCACGTCTCGCAGCCGGTCGGCCAGGCCGGGCGTGATCATTCCTTCGGCCAGCAATACGCGCTGATTGCCCCGATCCTCGGCTGTCAGGGTCATGACCTGGTTCGCCGCCCAGTTCGGCGATTCCGGGCAGGTCGGATTGCGGTTGTCCGCCTGTGCGCCAGCCGAGGCACTGGCGCACAGCATCGCCGCGCCGGTGGCAATCAAAATCCGCAATCGGCTCATGAATCAGGCCGCCAGCACGTACCGCGTTGAAGGTGGTACGCGGCACATGGTTTTCGGGACCGTCGTTTCCTCGCCATCAACGATGATCACGTCGGTCACCTGCAGGCAGTCTCCGCCGCCGGCCTGTTCGGTCCGCCCGGTCACGGTCGAAGAGCCGCTGACCCCGGGGCGCGTATCGCTCGTCCAGGTTGCCGTCGAGCCGACTTCGCCGCTGCGCGTCGCTTCGACGGTCGCCTCGGCCGCCTTTTCCTGTTCTTCCGGATCGAGCCGGCAGGCGATTTCGGTGGCTATGACGTCTGCAAATTGCGCCGAAGGCACGAAGGTCGGGATGCCGATCGAACGTGCCGCGCTGCCGAGCAGCCCGCCGATCATCGAACGCCCGACGGACTCGCCGGCGGTGTCGCAATTGTTGGTTTCGTCGCTCGAACTCGAGGATCGCCCGCCGAGCAGCCCACCGAGCTGGTAGGCGGCCACCGGCTGCGTCGCCAGTGCGGCGACCACGAGGAATCCGATAACGCGATTGTCGCGGCTGGAAAAAATCATACTAGTCTCCTTGCCGACCCATATCTTTTATGTTGGTCATGCGCCTACATTTTACGGGCCGAAATATCAAGATTCTCGAAACGTTGTGCTGTGCTCCCGATCACCGGAAATGGTGATATCCATTTGTGGTCCCGCAGCGAATCTCGGCGCACCGCAGACAACCAAATATCAGCGCCATCGGCTTCTATTGGCCGCTTGCCGGCCGCGCTGGGCGATATCCGGGACGACTCCGCGCCGCCAACAGTGGCAAGCGAGTTGCGCTTGCCTCGGCGGTAAAGGCCGCTAGCATCGCGCGAAATATTTGAGGGGAGTGGCCCATGCGCCATATCGCGATCGTCGGCACTGGGCCGGCCGGCTATTATTCCGCCGAAGCCGCGCAGAAGCTGTTCGGCGAGGATGTGTCCATCGACATGATCGACCGCCTTCCGGTCCCCTACGGCCTGATCCGGTTTGGCGTCGCGCCCGACCACCAGTCGATCAAGAATGTCGCGCGGCGCTACGAGAAAGTGGCGCTGTCGGACAATGTCCGCTTCGTCGGCAACCTCACCGTCGGCGAACAAGTGAGCGTTGCCGAGCTGCAGGACCTTTACGACGCCGTCATCATCGCGACCGGCGCGCCGGACGATCGCGAACTGGGTATTCCAGGCGCCGATCTGCCGGGCGTGTTCGGGAGCGCCGCGTTCGTCGGCTGGTATAACGGCCATCCCGATCATGCCGAGGTCGATCCGCCGCTCGACGGCACGCATGTCGTGGTGATCGGCAATGGCAATGTCGCGCTCGATGTAGCGCGCGTGCTCTCCAAGACGCCCGACGAATTCGCCGGATCGGATATCGTCCTCCATGCCTATGAGGTTCTCGAAAAAGCGAAGACCGAACATATCGCGCTGCTCGGCCGGCGCGGGCCGCACCAGATTGCGATGACGCCGAAGGAGCTGGGCGAACTCGGCCGGCTCGAGCGCGCCGCCCCGCGCGTCGACCCGGACGATCTGCCCGAGGAGGGCGCCGATGCGCTGCTCGAACCCGGCATGCGCAAGTCGGTGACCTTTCTCCGGGAGTTTGCCGCGATCCCCGAATCCTACCGGGCCGACAAGACGGTCGAGATCGATTTCGACTTTTTCGCCGCGCCGGTCCGGATCGAAGGCGATGGCAAGGTCGAACGCGTCGTCGTCGAGCGCACCGAGCTCGATGCCGATCTGCGCAGCGTCGGCACGGGCGAAACCTATACGATCCCCGCCTCGATGGTCGTCACCTGTATCGGTTATCAGACGCCGGCGATCGAAGGCGTGCCCTTCGAACATGGCCGGGGACGGTTCGCCAATGACGAGGGCCGGATCTTGCCTGGCCTCTATTGCGTCGGCTGGGCCAAGCGAGGGCCGACCGGCACGATCGGTACCAACCGGCCGGACGGCTATGCCGTGGTCGATCTGATCGCCGAAGAGATCGGTGAGGGAGCAGGCAAGGCGGGCCGCGAAGGGCTCGACGCGCTACTCGCCGATCGCAAGGTCGACGTGGTCACGTTCCGGGACTGGAAGAAGATCGAGGAAGCCGAAGCCGAGCGCGCCCGCGAAGGATCTCCGCGCGAGAAATTCGTCGCCATCGAGGAGATGATCGCGGCGCGCGGGACGTGAAACCCCAACAGACCGGCGTGTCGTCCGGCCAGATTGTCCAGGCCTGTTTCGAGCATCGGCTGATCGACAAGATCGGCGGGCAATTGGTGCTACCGGACGCGCAGCCGGGCTTGTCGGCCTTGCCCGACCGCATCATGCTGATGCTGGTTTCCGCGCGCTCGGGAAGCACCTATGCGGGCCAGCTTCTATCGCGGACAGGGCATTTCGTGCGGATTTCGGATTCGCTCAATCCCGAACAGCTGGGTGCTGTGCGCGCAAAACATGGTCTCGCGGATGACGGTGCGGCGCTGCAATGGATGATCGCCAATCGCGGAACCCGAACGGCGTTCGGCGCCAAATGCGGCGAGCCCGGGCTGATCGGCGCATGGCATCTCGGCTTTCTCGACGCCGTGCTGGGCCGCGCGAGGCTTATCGTTCTGGAGCGCCGCGACACGGTCGCCCAGGCGGTGTCGCTGTTCCGGGCGCGGCTGAGCGGGCGCTATCACTCACCGCAAAAGGCACAACGCGCGGTCGTGCCGGAAGACTATGATCGCGACGCCATTGCGACGGATCTGCAGATCATCGAGCAGGTCAACGCAAATCTCGCGAAATTCGCCAGGCTTTCGGAACGGCCCTGTCTCCACGTCGTCTATGAAGATATCTGCGCCGATCCGAGCGGATTCGTGCATGCTGCCTGCGACCATCTCAAACTGCCTGTACCGGCCGGGATCGACAGCAAGGTGCGGGTCGAAATTCTGCGCGACGAGATCAATGCGGAGTGGGTCGAGCGTTACCGTCGTGGGGGTTGAACGGGATACGCTAAGCCCGGGTCAGCCAGTCTTCGAGGATGGCGTTGACCTGCTCGGGTGCCTCCTGCTGCACCCAGTGCGAGACGCCGGGGAGACGATGTAGTTCGAGCTTCGGTACCCACTCCTCAGTGCCCTCGGTGCAGCGGATGTTGAGCGCGACATCCTCTTCGCCCCAGATCATCAGCGTCGGTATGTCGACCCGTCCGTGGCCGAGATCGAGCGCGTCGCGATACCGTATGAGCGCACGGTAATAGTTGAGCATGGCCGTCAGCGCGCCTGGGCTGGCAGCGGCAGCAGCGTACACCGCCTGCACATCCGGACCGAAATTGCTCTGGTCGCAGCTCGATTTGACGAAAATCTCGCCGATCGCTTTTCCGTTGCCGCGCCCCAGCATCTTCTCGGGCAACCAGGGAAGCTGGAAGAAGAAGATATACCAGCTCTTCTTGAGCTGCCGCCAATGCTTGATCTCGCGCCGTCCGACCATCGGGTGCGGTACGTTCATGATTACGAGCCGGGCCAGCGGGCGGACCTTCTGGATCGCGAACTGCCAGGCGATGATGGCGCCCCAGTCATGCGCGATAAGTGTGACCTCTTCCGCGCCGCTCGCATCGATAATTCCGGCGATGTCCGCAGTCAGATTTTCGAGGCGATAGGCGTCCACGCCCTCCGGCCGGCTCGATCCGCCATAGCCGCGCAGGTTCGGCGCCCAGACGCGATAACCGAGCCGCGCGAGCAGCGGCATCTGGTAGCGCCAGGAAAAATGCAGCTCGGGAAAGCCGTGCAGGCACAGCGCGAGCCGGTCGCCGCTTCCGGCTTCGGCGAGTTCGAATCGTTGTCCGTTGGCCTCGATCCAGCGCATCGCGATGCCGCTGTCCGGTTCCGGGTTCCAGCTGAATCCGTCGTCCATGCGCCGACCGTAGCAGCCCGCAGGCTTTTCTGCTAACGTCTACGTAAACCAGAAAACGGGCCAGAAATCGGGAGAGACTTTGATGCACGATATCGTCATTCGTAACGGCACGATCGTCGACGGTTTGGGCGGCGAACCTTTTCAGGCGGACATTGCGGTCGATGGCGATCTGATCACGCAGATCGGCGAGGTGAGCGAGAAGGGCCGTGAGGAAATCGATGCGGGCGGGCGGATCGTCGCGCCGGGCTGGGTCGATATCCATACGCATTATGATGGCCAGGCGACGTGGGACGACGAGATGGGCCCGTCGAGCTGGCATGGCGTGACGACGGTCGTGATGGGCAATTGCGGTGTCGGCTTCGCACCGGCCAAGCCCGACAAGCATGACTGGCTGATCGGCCTGATGGAAGGCGTCGAGGATATTCCGGGCACCGCGCTCGCCGAAGGCATGACGTGGAACTGGGAGAGCTTCCCCGAATATCTGGACGAGCTCGAAAAGATGCCGCGCACCGTCGATGTGGCGACGCATGTCCCGCACGGCGCGATCCGCGCCTATGTGCTGGGCGACCGGGAAAAGCCGGGCGCCGTGCCGACCGACGAGGATATCGAGCAGATGTCGGCGATCGTCGAGGACGGGCTGCGCGCCGGCGCGCTCGGCTTCTCGACCTCACGCACGACGCTGCATCGCGATGTCGATGGCGAACTCGTGCCCGGCACGACGGCGACCAAGGAAGAACTGATCGGTATCGGCCGCGCGATGGGCCGTGTCGGCCATGGCGTCTTCGAAATGGCGTCGGATATGAAGAAGGAATGGGACGAGTTCGGCTGGATGGGCGATCTCAGCCGCGAAACGGGGCTGCCCGTCACCTTCGCCGCGCTTCAGTCGATCGCCAAGGAAATGACGCTCGACGAACAGATCGCAGCGACGGCCGAGGAGAATGCCAAGGGCGCCAATATCGTCGCGCAGATCGCCTTGCGCGGTAACGGCATCATCATGGCCTGGCAGGGCACGGTCCATCCGTTCGTTTTCAAGCCGGCCTGGGAAGAAATCGCAGAACTCGATTGGGACGCGAAATATGCGAAACTCAGCGACGCGGATTTCCGCAAGCGGATGATCGAGGAAGAGTCGGTCTATCCGGAGAATCCCGATCTGCTGCCGCTCTACATGATGATCGCCAACGGGTTCGCGCTGCAGTTCGAGATGATGGACGGCTTCAATTACGAGCCGACGGCCGAAGAGAGCGTCGCCGCGCGTGCCGAGGTCGCCGGGATGACGCCGACCGAATATGCCTATGAGCTGCTGATGCGGAACGACGGCAAGGGCTTCATCTATTATCCGATCCTCAACTATGCGGACGGCAATCTCGATTTCCTCCATCCGCTCCAGCATCGCGACGATACGGTGAACTCGCTGTCCGATGGCGGCGCGCATTGCGGCACGATCTGCGACGCGGCCTCGCCGACTTTCATGCTCGAACATTGGGTGCGCGACCGCGAGCGCGGCACGATATCGATCCAGAATGCGGTGAAGCGGCAATGCCATGATACCGCGCGGCTCTACGGCCTCAACGATCGCGGCGTGCTCGCGCCCGGCTATCTGGCCGATATCAACGTGATCGATCTGGAGAATCTGAAGCTCGAAAAGCCCTGGCTCGCTTTCGACCTTCCCGCGGGCGGCAAACGTCTGCTGCAGAAGGCGCGTGGATACGACTATACGATCAAGTCGGGCGAGATCACCTTCGTCAAAGGCGAAGTGACCGAGGCGCGCCCGGGCGGGCTGATCCGCGGTCCGCAGTCGATCGAGATGGCCGAAGCGGCGGAGTAGGCTGCAGCCTCTTTCGCGCGAAATCAGCAGTTGAAAGCGCGGGCGCCCGCCCGTATAGAGCCGCGTCTGCCTCCGAGATGGCCTGCGCATGCAGGCCGGACGCATCGGTCGGGGAGTAGCTCAGCCAGGTAGAGCACTGTCTTCGGGAGGCAGGGGCCGG
>NZ_JBQLZN010000070.1:0-25623 GCF_052168295.1 Parasphingopyxis sp.
ATCTGATCAAGCCGACGCGCTATCATGACGACGGCTATCCGCTGCAATGGTGGCGTTCGATCGTGCCGTCCAACTCGCTGGCCTGTATGGCGGGCATCGTCGAGGATGCGCTGGAACGCGGGGCACTCGGTGATGTGGAGGCCGATGTCCATACCCTCGACGAGATCCATTCCAAGGTCGATCCTAAGCGGATTGCGCAAGATATCGAGCGGGCAGGCGGCAAGGGCTTTATCGGCCTTGTCGGCGTCCAGTCGAACCAGTTCCCGCGGACGATGGAAATGGCGAAGGAATTCATCGCGGCGGGTTTGCCGATCTGCATCGGGGGCTTTCACGTCTCCGGCTGCATGTCGATGCTCAAGGAACTGCCGCCCGAACTGGTCGAGGCACAGGATCTCGGTATCAGCTTTTTCGGCGGCGAGGCCGAGGACGGGCGGATCGACGAAGTGCTTCAGGATGCGATGGCCGGGCAGCTCAAGCCGATCTACGACTGGCTCAACGACACGCCGAACATCGCCGGCGCGCCGATCCCGTTCCTGCCGCGCGAGCAGGTCGAGAACAATACCAACGGCTTTTCGAGCTTCGACCTGGGGCGCGGTTGCCCGTTCGAATGCTCCTTCTGCACGATCATCAACGTTCAGGGGCGCAAGAGCCGGTTCCGCACCGCCGACGATCTGGAAAAGATCATCCGCGTCAACGCGGCCGAGGGCATCACCCGTTTCGTGCTCACCGACGACAATTTCGCGCGCAACAGGAATTGGGAAATCTTTGCCGACAGGCTGATCAAGCTCCGCGAGGAAGGTTTTCCGATCAAGCTCGTCATCCAGGTCGATACGCTCGCCCATCGCATTCCGAACTTTATCGAGAAATGCGTGAAGATGGGCGTGAACGAGATTTTCGTCGGCCTCGAAAATATCAACGCCGACAATCTGGAAGCCGCCAAGAAGCGCCAGAACCGGGTCGAGGAATATCGCGAGATGTTCCTGATGTGGAAGCAGCATCCGGTCTATATCATCTGCGGCTATATCATCGGTTTCCCGAACGACAGCTATGAGAGCATCCAGCAGGATATCGCGACGCTCAAGCGCGAGCTGCCGATCGATTCCATTTATCTCAACTATTTAACCCCGCTTCCCGGCAGCGAAGATCACAAGCTGATGTACGAAGCCGGCGAGTGGATGGACCCTGATCTCAACAAATACGATCTCAACCACCGCGTTACGCATCACGGCAAGATGAGCGACGCGGAGTGGGAGCGCGCCTATGTCGACGCGCATCGCAGCTTCTACAGCTGGGACCATATGGAGACGATAATCCGGCGGATGGCGGCGCTCGGTTCGAACCAGAAGAAGATGACGGTCAACCGGCTGACAGGATTCCGCGAGGCAGTCCGCATTGCCGGCGTCGCCAAGTTCGAATCGGGCTATATGCGCATCTATCGGCGCAAGCAGCGGCGGCCGGGCTTTCCGATCGAAAACCCGCTCATTTTCTACCCCAAATATTTCCTCAAAAATCTCTACATCACCATCGGCGTGGCGAGGACCTATTTCCGGTTGCGGCGGATGATGAAGTGGATCATCACCGATCCTGCGCGCTTCGACTATACGGACGACGCGATCACGAACGACAAGCGCGAGGTCGATGTCCTGCTCACCGATACGCGCGCTTCGGAGAAGGCGGAAATCCGCCGCCAGCACCGCGAGGAACTGAAGGAAAGCGCCGCCGCCTGAGTGTCGTGGTGCCGCTGTAACGCTCCGTTAGTCCTGAGCCCGTCGAAGGACGCTTCTCCGCCGATAGACGCCCTTCGACGGGCTCAGGACTGACGGCATTCTTGTAAACTATTCCCAGATATCAGCACTGAGGGTCTGAAGTACCCGTCACGCCCTAAAAGCTGACGAACGCGCCGATCATGAACTGTTCGGGATCGTAGGCGCCGCTGGTCTCGCGGTGGCGATATTCGGCGCGCAGGCCGACATCGGTGCCGATCATGTAGCGTGCGCCGAGGCCGTAGATGATCCCGTCCATCGAATCGTCCCGCTCGAACTGCGTGCCCGTCGCGATGTCGGTCACGGTGATGTCGACCTGTTCGCCGCCATAGCCCGCTATTCCGTAAGCCGCGAGGCCGGGCAGCGGGGCGAGGCCGAGCCGCGCCGTCGCGCTCCAGTTGAAGCGCGCCTGGCTCGTCACTTCGCGGTCGGTCGTGCCGTCGCGCACCAGCGCGGTCGTCTCGCCGGTGGAATCGCCGATCGTCGCTTCGACGGCCATATAGCCGAGCGGGAAGGCGGGCAGTTCCACGCCTACGAACGCGCCATAATCGACGCCGTTGCTTTCGTCGCTGCCGATAATGTCGCCGTCTTCGCCGAAGCGGCTCGGGCTGCGTTCGCCGGTGCCGACTTCGAGGCCCATATAGATGTCGGGCACGAAGGGCACGCCCTGCGCCTGGGCGGGCACGGCGGCCAGCGACGCTGCGGCGAAAGCGGCAATGGGTGCGATTCTTCTCATGATGCGATCCTACTCGATACTGTCTGCCCCCGATTTCTCGCTTTCGACGCGAAAAGCGGCGAATAACAGGCTCGGGCGGCGCTTTCGCGACGAACCGAATCAGCTTTGCGCTGGACCGAATCGGCGCAGGTCACGTCCGGGCAAAGAAATCCTTCTTTTGCAGCCTCGCGGAATCGCGTTAGGGATGCGCGCATGACTCGGCCCCGCACGCTCTACGAGAAGATCTGGGACGCGCATGTCGTCGAACGGCGCGACGACGGGACGTGCATCGTCTTTATCGACCGCCATCTCGTCCATGAGGTGACGAGCCCCCAGGCGTTCGAGGGACTGCGCGCGGCCGGGCGGAAAGTGCGGCGGCCCGACCTCACCCTGGCCGTGCCCGATCACAACCTGCCGACCACCCCGCGCCGCGATGCCGCGGGCAACCGCATTCCGATCGCCGATCCGATGTCCGCGAAGCAGCTCGAAGCGCTCGAGGCTAACGCGCCCGCCTTCGGCATCCGCTATATCGACGATGCCGCGCCCGAACAGGGGATCGTCCATGTCGTCGGCCCCGAACAGGGCTTCACGCTGCCCGGCTGCACGCTCGTGTGCGGGGACAGCCACACGGCCGCGCATGGCGCACTGGGCGCGCTCGCCTTCGGTATCGGCACGAGCGAGGTGGAGCATGTGCTGGCGACGCAGACGCTGCTGCTCAAACAATCGAAAAGCATGGAGATACGGGTCGAGGGCGCGCTCGGCTTCGGCGTTTCGCCCAAGGATGTCGTGCTCGCGATTATCGGCAAGATCGGCGCGGCGGGCGGCACCGGCCATGTCATCGAATATACCGGCTCGACGATCCGCGACATGAGCATCGAGGGACGGTTGACCGTGTCCAACATGTCGATCGAGGCGGGCGCGCGCGCCGGGCTGATCGCGCCCGACGAGAAGACCTTCGCTTATCTGAACGGGCGCCCGATGGCGCCGCACGGCGCGGATTGGGATACGGCCGTCGAATATTGGAAGACGTTGCCGACGGACGATGGCGCGCGATACGATACGCAGGTAGCGCTGGACGCCGCCGATATCGCACCGAACGTCACCTGGGGCACGAGCCCCGAAGATGTCGTCCCGATCACGGGCAGCGTGCCCGATCCCGACAGCTTTGCCGATGAATCGAAGCGCGCCGCAGCTGCCAAATCGCTCGACTATATGGGCCTGACGCCGGGCCAGCGGATGCAGGACGTCGCGGTCGACAATATTTTCATCGGCAGTTGCACAAACAGCCGGATCGAGGATCTGCGCGCCGCGGCCGAGGTCGCCAAGGGCCGCAGGATCGCCGAGGGGATCAAGCAGGCGCTCGTCGTACCGGGTTCGGGGCTCGTGAAAGCGCAGGCGGAAGCAGAGGGGCTCGATCGCATCTTTATCGAAGCGGGCTTCGAATGGCGGGAGCCCGGCTGTTCGATGTGCCTCGGCATGAATCCGGACAAGGTGCCGCCCGGTCAGCGTTGCGCGTCCACCTCGAACCGCAATTTCGTCGGCCGGCAGGGTCCGGGGGCGCGCACGCATCTCGTGTCGCCGGCCATGGCGGCGGCTGCGGCGGTGACGGGCAAGCTTACCGATATCAGGGAGATGATGGGATGAGGGGATGGAAGAGTTTAGGCATGGCCGTCGCGGCGATAGCGATGCCGTTCGCTGCACAGGCGCAGGAGGCGGAAACGCCGGATATCGAAATGTGGCGGCTCGATTGCGGCGCCATCGCGATCAGCAATCTCGACGCCTTTTCGGACGGCTATCTCTACGAAGGGCGCGAAGGGACGTTCACCAACAGCTGCTATCTTATCCGCAATGGCGATCGCCATCTGCTCTGGGATGCGGGGCTGCCCTCGGCGCTGATCGACGGCCCGATGACGCAGGGGGTCTTCACCGTTTCGCTCGAGCGCAACATGGCGAGCCAGCTCGCGGAGATCGGTGTCGCGGTCGAGGATGTCGATTTTCTCGGCCTCAGCCACCACCATTTCGATCATGTCGGCCAGGCGCCGGACTTTGCGGCATCGACGCTCCTGCTGAACGCGCGGGATATTGCCGCGCTGAGAGAAGGCGCCAATCCGCAATCGGCGCAAATCCTGGCGTCCTGGCTCGAAGGCGGCGGCACGATCACGGATTTTTCCGGCGATCACGATGTGTTCGGCGATGGCAGCGTCGTCATCCTCGCCATGCCGGGCCATACGCCCGGGCATAGTTCGCTGCTCGTGCGCCTGCCCGAAACCGGCAATGTGCTGCTGACCGGCGATCTCTATCATTTCCGCGAGCAGATCGAGAATGAGGGCGTGCCGCGCTTCAATACCGATCGCGCCGATACGCTCGCCTCGATGGAGCGCTTCACGCAGATCGACGAAGCGCTCGATGCGATGATCGTGATCCAGCACGATCCGGGCGATCTCGACCGCCTGCCGGCATTCCCGGAATCCGCGCGCTGATGGAGCCGTTCAAACAGGTCGAGGGCCGCGCCTATCCGTTCGGCCGGAAGAATGTCGATACGGACGTCATCATCCCGGCCGAATTCCTGAAGACCATCAGCCGGGAAGGGCTGGGCGAGGGCGCGTTCAAGGTCGTGCGCGCCGAGGATGGCAACGTTTTCGACGATCCGGAATATGCGGGCGCGCCGGTCCTGATCGCCGGCGACAATTTCGGCTGCGGGTCGAGCCGCGAACATGCGGCATGGGCGCTCGACGATATGGGCGTGCGCGTCGTCATCGCGCCGAGCTTTTCGGATATTTTTTCCAGCAACGCCTTCAAGAACGGCATCCTGACCGTCGAGCTGCCGCAGGACGCTGTCGACCGGCTGATGGAAGTCGCCGCGACCGATCCGATCACCGTCGATCTCGATAATCAGGTCGTGACGACGCCGTTTCAGGATCGCTTCGAATTTCCCATCGATCCGTTCCGCAAATCCTGCCTGCTCGCCGGGCTCGACGAGATCGGCTTGACGCTGGAGAGCAGCGACGCGATCAGCGCGTATGAACACAAGGTCGCGGCGGACAAGCCGTGGCTTGCGCCCGGCCCCGCTTGATTCGTCTTTGTGCTCCTGCGAAGGCAGGAGCCTAGAGCCGCAAGCGATCCGGCCTACAGCCCTGGGCTCCTGCCTTCGCAGGAGCACGCAATTCTTGCAGGAGTCGAATTCATGAAAGCCTTGCTGTCCTACGAAACCGGCGGTCCTGAAACGCTCAAGATTGGCGAGATCGATATGCCGGAGGTGAAGCCGGGCCATGTCCGGGTCGCGGTGAAGGCCTGCGCGATCAACTATCCGGACGTGCTGATCATCATCGACCAGTATCAGTTCAAACCGGAACGGCCCTTCGCGCCGGGCGGCGAGGTGTCGGGCGTGATCGATGCGGTGGGCGAGGGCGTCACCGATTTCGCCGTCGGCGACCGGGTGCTCGCCATGTGCGGCAATGGCGGGCTCGCCGAATATATCGTCACGCCAGCAACGAGCGCCTTCAAGCTGCCAGACGATGTGAGTTTCGAAGACGGCTCGGCGATGATCCTGACCTACGGCACGACGATCCATGCCTTGCAGGATCGCGGCGAGCTCAAGGAGGGCGAGAATCTGCTCGTGCTTGGCGCGGCCGGCGGCGTGGGCATGGCGGCCGTCGAGATCGGCAAAGCGATGGGTGCGCGCGTGATCGGTGCCGTGTCTAGCGAGGAAAAGGCGGCGGCCGTGCGCGATATCGGCGCGGACGAGACGATCATCTACGATCGCGGCCCGCTCGACCGCGACGCGCAGAAAGCGCTGTCCGCGCAGTTCAAGGAAGTGGCCGGACCCGAGGGCATGCACGTCATCTACGACGCGGTCGGCGGCGACTATTGCGAACCGGCGCTGCGCTCGATCGCCTGGGAAGGGCGGTATCTCGTGATCGGCTTTCCGGCCGGTATTCCGAAGCTGCCGCTCAATCTGACGCTTCTGAAGTCGTGCGACGTGCGCGGCGTGTTCTGGGGGGCGTTCGCTGCCCGCGATCCGCAGCATAACCGCGCGAATATCGCCACGCTGTTCGACTGGTGGAAAGCGGGCAAGATCGCGCCGCGCGTTACCGAAGTCTTTCCGTTCGAAAAGGGCGGCGAAGCCATCGCCAAGATGGGCGCGCGCAAGGCGATCGGCAAACTGGTCGTCAAAATCGCCGACTAAAGCAAAGCGTTGCATGGAGGGCTTGGCCTTCCTATCTGCGAATTTGTGGAGACAATCGTCGGGGAGAGACGTTCATGGCCGATTTCAAGGACCGCGAAAAAGGGTTCGAAAACAAGTTTGCGCACGACCAGGAGATGCTGTTCCGCATCAATGCCCGGCGTAATCGTCTGGTCGGCGAATGGGCGGCGGGTCTGATGGGCCTGACGGCCGAAGAAACCGATGCCTATGCCAAGGCGGTCGTACAGGCCGATTTCGAGGAAGCCGGCGACGAAGACGTCATCCGCAAGGTCGTGGGCGATCTCGTCGCCGCCGATCAGGATGTCGACGATGCCGCCGTGCGCGCCAAGCTCGAAGAGATGACGATCGAAGCGCGCCGCCAGCTCATCGAAGCGATGGAATAGGCGCGAAGGGCAACACAGTCATGCCGATGGCCGCCGCCGATATCGAAGCCATGATCCGGGACGCGATTCCGGATGCGACGGTCGAGATCACCGATCTCGCCGGCGATGGCGATCATTACGCGGCCAAGGTCGTGTCCGAAAGTTTCCGGGGGGTATCGCGCGTCAAACAGCATCAGGCGGTCTATGCGGCACTGAAAGGCCGTATGGGCGGAGAGCTACACGCGCTCCAGCTCACGACCGCCGCACCCGAATAGGAGTATTCTGAAATGTCCGAAGCAAGCCATGCGGCCGCCCAGGCCCGGATCGACGAAACCGTCAAAGGCAATGACGTCGTCCTCTTCATGAAGGGCTCCCCGCTCTTCCCGCAATGCGGTTTTTCGAGCCGCGCGGTCGCGATCCTCGAACATTGCGGCGTCACCTTCGAGAGCGTCGACGTGCTGCAGGACATGGAAGTGCGCCAGGGTATCAAGGAATATTCCGACTGGCCGACCATCCCGCAGCTCTATGTGAAGGGCGAATTTGTCGGCGGTTCGGACATCATGATGGAAATGTACGAAGCCGGCGAGCTCCAGTCGCTGATGCAGGAAAAGGGCGTCAAGGCGGCCGCGGCCGAGTAACGCCCTTCGCCTTAATGCGATCGGCTAGGCTGTGGCCAGCCGCTGCCGGCCGATTGCGCGGACTCCCATGATCTGCAGGACCACGAAGCCGAGCACGCCGGCCGCCTGAGCGAGAATGAGCACGCGGCCATAGGCGGTGAGCGTCGCATATTCGAGCTCGAACACCACGATGCTCGCGATGATCCAGTCGATATTGAGGAATATCGCCAGCCAGCAGATGAGCACCGGCGGCTGCGCGCGCGTGCCGAGCCACGCCCAGATTCCGGCAGCGCCGAGGCAGATCCAGCCCGCGGCTGTCACGATTCCGGTCCCGAGTCCGGTATCGGCGGCAATCGTCTGCGTTGCGAAAACGCAGCCGGCAAAGGTCAACGCGCAGACTATGGCGTCGGCCAGAAACACTTTCTTGGCAAAATCGACAGTCATGTGATCCTCCTGTCCGTTGGATGTCGCCGATGATCCGCCCGTCGCGGCGCCAAGTCGATTACCTTGCGGGTAATGGAATTGCGGCGCCGCCCGGATTAATCTGCACGCAGACAGAGATGAGGAGCGAGCCGATGGCGACGGTGGCGGTAGGACAGCAGATCCGGCAGTGGCGGGAGCGGCGGCGGCTGAGCCAGATGCAATTGGCGCTCGAAGCCGATATCTCGCCGCGGCATTTGAGTTTCATAGAAACCGGGCGCTCACAGCCCAGCACGGGCACGATAGACCGGCTCGCCGAGCGGCTGGACGTGCCCTATCGCGCGCGCAACGGCATGCTGACCGCGGCCGGCTTCGCGCCGCGTCATGGCGAGCGGACGCTCGACGATCCGGCGATGGCGCTCGCGCGCCAGTCCGTCCAGCATATCCTGAAGGGCCATGAGCCCTATCCGGCGATCGCCGTTGACCGGCACTGGAACATCGTCGCGACGAACGATGCGATCAGCTTCTTTACCGAGCAGATCGGCAGCGCGCTGCTCGAGCCGCCGATGAACGCGATCAAGCTCGCGCTGCATCCCGATGGCCTTGCCCCGCAAGTCGTCAATATCGACGAATGGCACGCCCATGTTCTCGAGCAGCTCGACCAGCAGATCGCCGCGACGGCCGACGAAGGGCTGATCGCCCTGCGCGAGGAGGTCGCCGCCTATCCGCACGAAAGCGATTACGATCCGCCCCCCGCCGACCCGGACCGGATCTGGGTGCCGCTGATTCTCGATACGACGGTCGGGCGGCTGTCCTTCATCGGCACGATCACGATTTTCGGGACGCCGGTCGATATCACGCTGTCGGAGCTGGCGATCGAGGCTTTCTTCCCGGCCGACGAGAAAACGGCAGAAATCCTGCACAAGAACTGGACGCGCTGAAGCGGCGCCGCTCGTTTTCCTGATTTTGGGGGTATGAGGGGACGGGTTAGCGCGAGACCAGTGAAGCCGGCTAACCCGTCCCTCATCGGGGGTATGTGGGTATGGAACGCCCTATACCATGCACCCGCCGTGCCAGTTTTGGCGTAATCGCGGAAATCGGCGGTTTCGATGGTGTGCGGCCCGTTAACCATCTGCAGGACTGTAAGAGATTTCGACAATCGACCGTCATCCGTCGACTAAACACGACACCTGTCGTTTACTCGGCGACGCCCGTGGATTACGAAGTCTGTCGTACATTACAGGAGATTTGGCATGACTTTTTCCGCACCTTCCCGCCGTACGACCGGCCTCTTGGCGTTTGGCGCCGGGCTGGCGCTGGCGGCGTCCGGCGTCAGCGGTTCCGCCGCGGCGCACGCGGATCATGATGGGCATTATCTTAGCGCTGAAGAGATCGACGCAATGGTGCCCAGCGCCGAGGAGATACGCGCCATGATCCCGAGCGAAGCCGAAATCCGGGCCATGGTCCCCAGTGAGGCGGAAATCCGTGCGATGGTGCCCAATGAGGCGGAAATCCGTGCGATGGTCCCCAGCGAAGCCGAAATCCGCGCGATGATCCCGGATATCCAGACGGTGGAGCAGTGCCATGCGAGCGGCGAGGTCGTGCATAGCGAGGAGAGTATCGATCCGGCGACGGGGCGCGAGCGCGTGCGGCTGATGATTTGCCGTGACCGCGTGGTTGCAGACGCCCGCAGTAGCGCGCTCGAAGGGCTGCGCGAAGCCCGGGCCGAGGTCGCCGCCGATGCCGATGTGCCGGAGGCCGTGCGCGCCGACGTCCTCGCCGGGCTCGACGCGAGCATCGCCAGCCTGAGCCGCTAGGGTCCCAGCTTTTCACCGAAAAGGCGCGGAACGGCGTTTCCGCGCCTTTTTTGCATCCGACCCTTTCGCGATGCGCGCCAACTTGCCACATGGGGCGCATGGCCATGCCCGAAGAAATGCCGACCGGCGTGACGATGGACCTGCATCCGCAGGTGCGCCGCGTGCTGGCGCCCAACCCGTCGCCCTTCACCTATACCGGCACGCAGACCTACATTGTCGGCCATGGCGATGTCGCGGTCATCGATCCGGGCCCGAAGGATAAACGGCATATCGACGCCATCCTCGCCGGGACCGAGGGCGAGACGATCCGCTACATCGTCTGCACCCATACCCATCGCGATCACAGTCCGGGCGCCGCGCCGCTGAAAGAGGCAACGGGCGCGGAGATCGCCGGCTGCGCGTTTTTGGCGATCGAGGATGGCGGCCCGCGCGCCGATGCGGCGTTCGACAAGAGCTATGCGCCCGACCGCGTTCTCGAAGACGGCGAAATCCTGTCCGGCGACGGCTGGACGCTGGAAACGGTTGCGACGCCCGGCCACACGTCCAACCATCTCTGTTTCGCGCTGCACGAGGCCGAGGCGATCTTCACCGGCGATCATATAATGGGCTGGTCGACGACCGTGATCGCGCCGCCCGACGGCGACATGAAGGCCTATATGGAAAGCCTCGCCAAGCTGCTGGAGCGCGAGGAGACGCTCTACTATCCGGCGCATGGCGAACCGATCCAGAAGGCGCGCCGCTATACGCGCGGCCTGATGGGCCATCGCAAGCAGCGCGAGGGCCAGATCCTGCGCGCGATCGACGACGGCCTGACGGCGATCCCGGAAATGGTGCAGAAAATGTACAAGGGCATCGATCCGCGACTGCACGGCGCGGCCGGCCGCTCGGTCCTCGCGCATCTGATCGACCTGCGCGACCGCGGCATGGTCGAGGAAAACGGCGATACATGGTCGAAGACAGCCGCATAGAAATCGACCCGCCCGGCGGACCCAACGGGCCGCCGCCCCGCGAGCCGCCGGTGATCATGATCCGGCAGGGTTCGGGCAAATGGTTCGCGCTCGGCTGCCTGCTCGCCTTCGCGCTGATCGTCACGGTGTTCGTCGTCGGCGTCGGCAGCATCACGCGCAGCATCTTCGGTGGCGGGCCAGATCCGGAAACGATCGCCAGTTCGAGTCTCGAAGGCCTGCGCGAACAGAATGTCCTCATCCCGTTCGAGGCGCGCTTCGTGGCGGTGATCACCTCGACGCAGCGCCGCTTCGGCCTGTCGGCGCGCAAGACGCTGATCATGCCGGGCAATGTGCGGTACGAGCTCGATCTCAGCGCGCTCGGCGATGACGATGTCGATTGGGACGCGTCGACGAACACGCTGACCGTCACCATGCCCGATCTCACCATCTCCGATCCGGATATCGATATCGATGCGATCCGCGAATATGACGATGGCGGCATATTGATCGCCGTGACCGATGCGGAAGAGGCGCTGGACGCGGCCAACCGCGCCGAGGGGCAGCGCTCGCTGATGCGCCAGGCGCGCGCCGGGCCGACGATGCGGCTGGCGCAGGACGCGGCCCGCCGCGCGGTCGAAAATAATTTCGAGCTGCCGCTGCGCGCCGCCGGGATCGACGCCACGGTCCGCGCCCAATTCCGCAACGAGGTCAACCCCAACCAGATGGATCGCTCACGCGATGTGCTGGGCGAGATGCGGCGGGAGCAGCAATAGAGTTCGGAGCGTTGGGGCGTCTAAAATAGGGAGAAGCTGCAATGATCCGTACGACCGTTATTCCCATCCTTGCCCTGATGCTCGGCGCCTGCGCGACCGCGCCCGCGCCGTCGCCCGCTTCGTTCGCCGATGACCGGTGGATCGATCTGACCCATGATCTTTCCGAGGATTCGGTATTCTGGCCGACCGCCAATCCGTTCCGGCACGACACGGTGTTCGAGGGCGAGACGGAGGGCGGCTGGTATTACAGCGCCTATAATATCGTGACCTCCGAACATGGCGGCACGCACCTCGATGCGCCGATCCACTTTTTCGAGGGCGCGCAGACGACCGACGAAATCCCGCTGGAGAATCTGATCGGCCCGGCAGCGGTGGTCGACGTATCGGAATCGGCCCTCGCGAACCGCGACTATCAGTTCACCGTACAGGACGTGCTCGACTGGGAGGCCGTGCACGGCCGGCTGCCCGATGGCGCGATCCTGCTGTTCCATACCGGCTATGCGCGCTTCTGGCCCGATGCCGAAGCCTATATGGGCACCGCCGAGCGCGGGGAGGCGGCCGTGAGCCAACTGCATTTCCCCGGCCTGTCGCCGGAACTCGCGCAGTTTCTCGTGGACGAACGCGAGATCCGCGCCGTCGGCCTCGACACGCCCAGTCTCGATTACGGCCAGACGCAGGATTTCATGGTGCATCGCATCCTGTTTGCGGACAACATTCCGGGGTTCGAGAATGTCGCTGGCCTCGATCAACTTCCGCCGCTCGGCGCGACCGTGATCGCCCTGCCGATGAAGATACGCGGCGGCAGCGGCGGGCCGCTGCGGATCGTCGCGCATCTGCCGGAGTCGCGCTAGGCTTCCGCGGCGGGCGCTTTCAATGTTGGAAAAGCCCTGTCAGGAACATTGCGGGTGAGTCGCCCGCTCCGCGTCTCCCTTTGTAGGAAATTATATTACGCGCCAAAGCATCGCTGTGCGTCTACTTTGTCAACTTTGGGCGAAAATCCGTATCATCGGATCGGCGATTGCCTTTTCCGCACGACAGGATGCGGCGGCGAGACATTCGCCCGCCGAGTTCCTATATGATCCCAGAGGAGCAGAATCATGGACGCACGCAAGGGCATTGGCGGATCGCTCGCCGGGGTCGATATCAAGGAAGAGATCAACCGGCTACGCGAGGAGCGCAACGCCGTGATCCTCGCCCATTATTATCAGGATCCGGAAATCCAGGATATTGCGGATTTCGTCGGCGACAGCCTCGATCTCTCGCGCAAGGCGGCGAATACCGATGCCGATGTCATCGCCTTTTGCGGCGTGAAGTTCATGGCCGAGACGGCGAAAATCCTGTCGCCCGAAAAGATCGTAGTGCTGCCCGATCTCAACGCGGGCTGCAGCCTCGAAGACAGCTGCCCGCCCGACAAGTTCAAGGCGTTCCGCGAGGAACACCCGGATCACATCGCGCTGACCTATATCAACTGCTCGGCGGCGGTGAAGGCGCTCTCCGACATCATCGTCACCTCGTCCTCGGCCGAAACGATTCTCGAACAGATCCCGCGCGATCAGAAGATCATCTTCGCGCCCGACAAGCATCTCGGCGGCTATCTGAACCGCAAGTACGACCGCGACATGCTGCTCTGGCCGGGCGTCTGCATCGTCCATGAGGCGTTCAGCGAGACCGAACTCTTGAAGCTCAAGGCCAAGCATCCGGGCGCGCCCGTGCTCGCCCATCCCGAATGCCCGGCTGCGATCCTCGATCATGCCGACCATATCGGTTCGACCAGTTCGATCCTGAAGGCGGCGAAGGAAACCGAGAGCGACACCGTGATCGTCGCGACCGAACCGCATATCATGCACCAGATGGAAAAGGCGCTGCCCGAGGTGAACTTCATCGGCGCGCCGGGCGCGGACGGCAACTGCAACTGCAACATCTGCCCCTATATGGCCTTGAACACGATGGAGAAGCTCTACGCCGCGCTCCGCGATCTCGAACCGCGGATCGAGCTCGACGAAGAGCTGCGCCTCGAGGCGAAGAAAAGCCTCGACAGGATGCTGGAGATGGCCGGACGGACGGTCGGGCAGGGCGATGTCGGCGATCCGGAGGCCGCTGGCGCGCAATAATGCTGAGGCTGCATTTTGCACCGCTGACGCGCTCGATCCGGATCAAATGGCTGCTCGAAGAACTCGCGCTTCCGCATGAAATCGTCCGCGTCGCCTTCAATCGGGACGGCGACAAGGGCTTTGCGCAAGACACGCCCGCCGGCAATTTCCCCTATCTCGAGGATGGCGATATCGGCCTGTCCGAATCCGGTGCCATCGTTCAGTACATATTGGAAAATTACGGGGAAGGCCGGCTCGAACCGGCGATCGGCGCGCCCGAACGTCCCGCCTATCTGCACTGGCTGCATTTTTCCGAAGGGACGGCGGCGAACGCGATCAACACCATCGTGTGGCTGACCCTGTACCGCGACGACGCGGAGCAGCATCGCGCGATCATCGATGCGGTGCGCGGAACGGCCGATCAGACGTTCGGCAAGGTCGAAACCACTGTCAGCGCGCATCCCTATCTTGCCGGGGGCGCGTTCACCGCCGCCGATGTGATGATGGGCTTCACCCTCTGGTCGGCGAAGATGCTCGGCCTGCTGACCGATGCGCACCCCAAGACGGTTGCTTATCTCGATCGTCTGATGGCAAGACGCGCTTTCCAGGATGCCATTGCAGAAAGCCAGCGCTGACCGTGCATTCACCTTTGCCGCTCACTTCTTCGTCCGAGGCGAAATGATCGCGCGTCTCCGCTCGCTCTGGCTCAGCATCAACGCGAGCTACTGGTTCTTCCCGGCGCTGTTTTCGCTCATCGCCTTCTTCCTGTCCTTCGTCACCGTCTATGTCGATCGGATCGGCGCGGCGGAGTGGCTGACCACTTTACCCTGGCTGGAGCCGGCGCGGCCGGAAGGCGCGCGCACGGTGCTCACCGTGATCGCGGGCTCGATGATCGGCGTCGCCGCGACCGTCTTTTCGATCACCATCGCGGCCGTCGCCTATGCCTCCGGCAATTACGGGCCGCGCCTGCTCACCAACTTCATGGAAGATCGCGGTAACCAGCTCTCGCTTGGCACCTTCATCGCCACCTTCGTTTACGCGCTGATGGTGCTGCGCGTGGTGCGCAGCGAGGATGAGCGCCCGGCCAATGCCGCCGATGCGGCCGCCACCGCGCTGCCGGGCTTCACGCCGCAACTATCGCTGCTCGTGGCGACGGTGATGGCGATCGGATCGGTCGCGGTGCTCGTCTATTTCCTCCATCATATTCCGGCCGGCATCCGCATCAATACGGTGCTGCAAGGCATTGGCGAACGCCTGATCCGCGACATCAAGACGCGCTTTCCGGAAGAAGAGGGCAAGCGCGAGCCACGCGAGCCATGCGGCGGCAAACCGGTATTCGCCGAAAGCGACGGCTATCTCGAGATCATCGATTTCGAAACGCTGGGCCGGATCGCCGAAAAGGCGGGCGGCCGGATTGCGCTCCGCCGACGCACTGGCGATTTCGTCCATCGTGGCGTGCCGCTCGCCGAGATCGGCGAGGCGGAACCGGACGACGATCTCGCCAAGGCGATCCGCGACTGTTTCGTGACCGGCGGTATGCGCACGGCGACACAGGATCTCGAACATCTGATCGACGAACTCGTGGAGATAGCGCTGCGCGCCTTGTCTCCCGGGATCAACGATCCTTTCACGGCGATCACGGCGATACACTGGCTGAGCGCAGCGATGGCGGAGCTGGCCGCCCGCAATCTGGATCGCGGGCCCGAGCAGGACAGCTATGACCGCAATCGCGTGCAGCCGCTCGACGACGATTTCGAGCATTACCTCAACCGGAGCTTTTCCGCGATGCGGGCGTCGGTGGCGGGGAGCGCTATGGCGTCGCTCAAATTCCTCGACGCATTGGCGTCGATCGCGCCGATGACGCGCTCGCAGCGCCGGCGCGAGATGCTGCTCGGCGAAGGTTTGTTACTGGTCGAACAGGCGAAGACGGTGCTCGAAGGGCCGTCCATGGACCGGCTTAACGAGCGGTTTGACAGCTTCGCCGAAGCCATGGAGAAACGCGGGTCATGAGCTTTACGCTGGACCGGTTCGATCTCGACGCCTTCGTCGCGGCTACGCTTGCCGAGGATCTGGGCGAGGGTGGGGACATCACGTCGGCAGCCGTTATCCCCGAAACCGCGCGGTTTCGCGGCGCAATGGACAGCCGGGATGCGATCGTCGTCGCCGGTCTGCCGATCGCGGAGGCCTTTTTCCGCGCGCTCGATCCGGAAGTCGAGATCGAGATGCGGGCTGCGGACGGCGACAGCGTACCGGCGGGAACCGATCTCATGCGACTGACCGGCCGCGCGCGTGCGATGCTGACCGCCGAACGCTCGGCGCTCAACACGATCCAGCACCTTTCCGGCATCGCGACCATGACGCGCGCCTATGTCGACGAGATTGCGGGGACGGGCGCGACCTTGCTCGATACGCGCAAGACGATCCCCGGGCTTCGCGCGCTCGAAAAATATGCAACGCGGATGGGCGGCGCGCGGAATCATCGCATGGGCCTTTGGGATGCGGCGATGATCAAGGACAACCATGTGGCGGTGGCCGGCAGCGTGGGCGAGGCCGTGCGCCGTGCCGTCGAGGCCGGAATCGCCGATGTCATCGTCGAGGTCGACCGGGTCGACCAGATAGAGCCGGCGCTCGAGGCCGGCGCGACGCACCTGCTGCTCGACAATATGCCGCCCGAAATGCTGCGCCATGCGGTGAAGCTGATCGGCGATCGCGCCGCGACCGAAGCCTCGGGCGGGGTAACGCTGAATAGTATCAACGAGATCGCCAAGACCGGCGTCGATTTCATTTCCGTCGGCCGGCTAACCCAATCCGCGCCTGCCGCCGATATCGGCCTCGATTTCGCCGAGATCGATTGATGCGGCTATGGGCGGTCGCCGTGGCGCTGCTCCTGCTGCCGTCGATCGTTCACGCCCAGGCCCGCGAATGCCGCGTACCCGACAGGATCGAAGCACCGCGTGCGGTTCCGATCCCGTCGGGCGAGCGGCGCGTGACGCCGGTCACGCGGCATATACTGGCGCTGAGCTGGTCGCCCGAATTCTGCCGGACGCGGCGCGGCGACCGGCGGCATCGCATGCAGTGCGGCGGGATCGCCAATGGCGGGGCCGGGCGGTTCGGCTTCATCCTGCACGGTCTCTGGCCCGAAACGAATGGGCCGCGCTGGCCGCAATGGTGCCGCCCGGTGACGGCGCTGCCGCGTGCGCTCGTCCGCGAGCATCTGTGCACGACGCCTTCGGTAAGCCTGATCCAGCGCGAATGGGCGAAGCATGGCAGCTGCATGACGCGCGACCCGGCTCGCTATCTGCGCGCGGGCACGATCCTCTATCGCGCGATCCGCTATCCGGACATGAACGCGCTCTCGCGCCGCCCGCTCACGGTCGGCCAGTTCGCGCGCGCGTTCGCCGCCGCCAATCGCGGCATTTCGCCGGACATGGTTCGCGTGCAGAGCAATGCGCGGGGTTGGCTGACGGAGGTGCGGATATGCCTCGCGCGGAATTTCCGTCCGCAACGTTGCCCGCGCTGGCAGCGGGGAGCCCGTTCGAACGAGCGGCTCAGGATTTGGCGGGGTGGCGCTTAGCGCGCAACCTCGCCCTCGATCACCATCGTTTCGGGATGATGCTTGTCGAGATGCTTGCGGATGATCCTGAGGTTGCGCGTGTTGGAACGGAACACGAAGTCGGCAGCGTCGCCGATAAAGGGCACGGCACCGACCGCGAGATCGACGCCGATATTGCCGAACATCCGGGCGATCTTCCATTTCGACATGTTGAGATTGCGGGCTTCCCAGACCAGCCACGTACCCATTGCTGCGGCGATCACGTCGCCGACGACCGGGATGAGGCCGAGAATGAAATCGAGCCCGAATTCCCGGTTGATAACGGGCATGGTGAAGCCGCGCTCCAGCAGCGCTTCCATGGCCTCGATCCGCTGCCGCACGGACGCCGGATCGCGCCCGATCTCGGGAAATCTATCGGCGATACGGTCCAGATTATCGGAATTAAAAGCCATACGTAACCCTTTGTGATTACGCCGATTACGATCAATCGGCGCAGTTCTTCTTACGGTCTATGTAGGTAGCCGGCGGCGAATTAGCTAGGCGGCGCCAGCCGGTCGAGCGGGTGGCTGGCGAACCGGTTCGGCGTGAAGCCGGTGACCCGTTGCGAGACGAGCGCCCAGCGTATCGGCCGCAGCAGGGGAATGAAGGGCGTGATGCCCTGCAATTCCGTCGCCGCCTCGCTGACGCGGATCGCACGAACGCGCTCCGATGGCGCGTCGCTAATCTGATCCAGCAGCTCGGCATAGGTATCGCTGCACGGTAGCCCGCGATTGCAGCGAAACTGTTCGAGAAACCAGATCGCGCTCTCGGTCGCCGCGACTCTGTCGAGCAGGCGCAGATCGGCGTCGTCTTCCCACGCCACGCGTTCGACGGGCACGCCGACCGCCGCCCAGTTGGTCCGCAGGACAGCGAATATGACGCGGCTGCCGGTCTCGTCGGGCAAGGCGATGCGCAGCGGGGCGATATCGCCGTTCGCCGCGCGCCAATTGGCGACCGCCTCGCGGGCGAAGGCGCGGCGGAGTTCCATCGTACTGTTCGCCCAGGGCGGACCGACGGGCACGGCCATACCTTGCGCGTCCGGCGAGACGATGGCGAGCCGGGCTTCCGCGCGTTCGGCGCCGAAGAGGCCGGCAAGCTGTCCGCGATCGACCGCCAGCGAGAGAATCTCCCGATTTTGCGGCGAGGCGAGAAAACCCGTCTGCTCGACGACCGCCAGCCCGAACAGCCCGTCGACCGGATCGAGTTGCAGCCGCGCCGAATTCGGCTGGATCGCTTCGGCATAGACGAGCGTCGGCCAGGTGCCACCGATCACGACATCGGCACGGCCGGTATCGAACCGCGCGACGGCCCGCGCCGCGTCGCGAAAGCGCAGTTCGACAGTCTCGCTCGGCGCGATGGGCGGCGGGGCGACGATCTCACCGTCCTCGTCCTCGGGCGGTTCGCGGCGCGGCGCGAGCAAGACCATCTCGCCGTCCGGTGCATAGCCATCCGCAAAGACGAATGGCCCCAGACCGACATTCTCGACGCGCATCGCCAGTTCCGGCGCGGCGAGCAATTGCAGGAAATCGAGCCGCGGGCGCGACAGGTTGATCTCGATGACCTGGGGCGTCACGGCCTCGATCGCCTCAATATCGGCGAGCAGCGGAGCGAGCCGGCTGTTGCGCCGCGCATTACGGAGCTGTTGGGCGATCTGCCGCGCGGTAACCGCCGTGCCGTCGTCCCAGGTCAGCGCGTTGAGCCGGAAGACATAGGTTTGGCCCTCGTCGAGCACGATCCAGCGCTGCGCTATCGCAGGCTCGATCTGTCCTTCCTCGTCGAAGCGAACGAGGCCCTGCGCCGTCGCGTTGAGCAGCAGCGCGTCGGAGCGCGAGGGCAGGGCGGCCAATGGCCGATCGAACGCCGTCGGTTCGCCGATCATGTCGACGCGCAGCGGTCCCGCGCTTTCGCCCTCGGTACAGGCGGCGAACAGGAGGGCGAGAATCGGAAGCGCGGCGCGGATCATTGCGGTGCGGAGAGTAGCAGCGTGCGGCTCGGATGGACATTGGCGGGATTGTCGATCCAACCCGAAACGCGCGGGCTCACGAGCGCGCGGCTCACATAGAAATAGATGGGTAGGATCGGCGCGTCCGCGACTAATATCGCCTCGGCTGCGCGCATCCGCTCCGCCCGTCGAACGGGATCGGGCTCGGCCAGCGCAGCATCGAGCGCAGCGTCATAAGCGGGGCTCGCATAGCCCGAATAATTGATCGCCCCGGCGTCAGACCGATGCACGGCGAGGAAGTTTTCCGGCGCCGCGATGTCGCCGATCCAGCCGGAGCGGGCGAGCGCGAAATCGGCGCGGCGCAGGGCCGCGAAGTGCAACGTCGCCTCGCTGTTGAACAATCGTGCCTCGACGCCGAGCGGCTCCCACATCGCGGCGAGCGCGACGGAGACGCGCCGATGCTCGGCGGTGCTGTTGAAGCGGATATCGAACGCGAGCGGATTGTCTGGACCGTAGCCTGCGTCTTCCAGCAGTTGCCGTGCCTCGGCGCGTCGATCCTCGAGCAGCCGGTCCGCCCAGCCGGGCCGGATCGGATCGAGGCCCGACAGTCCCGGCGGGATGATCCCCCAAGCCGGCGCCGTGCCGATGGCGAGCAGTTCGTCCGAAATCCAGCGCCGATCCACGGCAAGGCTCAGCGCACGCCGAACGCGGGCATCGTCGAAAGGCGGCTCGCGCGTGTTGAAGGCGAAATAATAGGCGCCGTTATAGAGCGCGATGCGCGTCGCATCGGGCCGGTTCGCCTGCAGCCATGCGAGGCGTGTCGCCGGAAACTCGCCCGCGATATCCGCGCCGCCCACCAGGAAGATCCGCATCGCGGTCAGGCTGTCGTCGACCGGTCGCCATTCGATGGTGGCGATCGGCGCCGGGCCTTCATGCCAGCGCGGGTTGCGCTCGAGCAGCGCCCGGTCGTTCAGGGTCCAGTCGGTCAGGCGATAGGGGCCCGAGGTCACGAGCGGCCGTTCGCTCGTCCAGCCGTCGCCGGCATCGGCAATTCGATGCAAGGGCAGTGCGGCCATCGCCGGATGGGCGAGCAGTTCGAGCAGCGCTGGATAGGGATAGGCGAGGGCGATGCGCACCCGGTCGGGTGCGGGGGCGTCCACTGCGGCGATCGCGTCGAACAGCGAGGCGGTCGGCGCGGCGGTGGCGGGATCGCGCAGCCGGTCGAAGACGGCCACAAACAGCGGCGCGGCGATCGGCTCGCCATCGGAAAAGGTGAGGTCAGGCCGCAGCACAAACTCCCATGCCAGCCCGTCTTCCGACACCGTCCAGCTTTCCGCCAATCCCGGTTCGATCTCGCCACTGGCCATATAGCGTGTCAGCCCCTCGAACTGGTCGGCGGCGACGCGCAGCGAGGCGAGGTCGGATACGGCGTGCGGGTCCAGCGATTTGATCTCGTCATCGGCCAGCCGCACCAGGACATCGTCGGGCGGCGGGCGCGCGACTTCGCCGCCGCAGCCCGCGAGTGCAAGCGCCCAAAGCAAGAATATCGCGCGCAACAGGTTCACCGGACCAGTCTAGGCGAGGCCGGCGGCCGATACCAAGCGCCGGTTCAGGCGCGCAGCGTTTCCCACGGCCCGGTCACGGCGAGCGTGATGCCGGGTTCCTGGATATTGACGAACATGATCTGCCCGTCCGGCGAGAAACAGGCGCCGCAGAATTCGCTCTTGTCCGCATGGGCGTTGCGCGCGAGATCGTAGATCTGTCCGCCGGGCGTCAGGCCGCGCAGATAATTCTCGTTCTGGCCGTCTTCGCACAGGATCAGGTCGCCCCATGGCGCGACTGCGATATTGTCGCACATGTCGAGCGCATCGGCGCCCGGGGACTCGTAGACCAGGGTGAGCGTGCCCGGATCGGCCGCTTCGCCGCTCTGGCCTTCGGCCGCGCTCGGGCTGTATTGCCAGACCTGCCCGGCGCGCTGGACGCCGCCTTGCGTGCAGGTGAAGAAAACGTCGCCGCCGCTGCCGTCCGGCCTCCGGCCATAATCCATGCCTTCGCCGCGATAGAAGCGCGCCGCGCCCGCCGCATAGCCGCGATCGGGCAGGTCGGCATCGGGCGATTCCACATTGTCGAGATCGATCCAGTCGACGGCGAACGACCGGCCCTGCTCGATCGTGCCGAGCCCGGCGCCGCCCCAGTCGCGCGGCCAGTTGCTGGTAACGGCCGACGGCCATTCGCGGATCGCCAGCGCCTGCAGCCGCCCGCCGCGATGCAACTCGCCGGGCGTGTCGGGGAGGAAACGGTAGAAAAGGCCGGTGCGGCTATCCTCGGTCAGATAGACGATGCCCGTATCGGGATCGACGGCCACCGCTTCATGGACGAAGCGGCCCATGGCGGTCAGCGGCACGGGCTCGATCAGACCGGTAGAGGCGGAAGGCGTTTCGAACACGAAGCCGTGATAGCGCTGGGCTTCCTCGGGCGGCTTGCGCATCGATTCCTCGCAGGTCAGCCAGGACCCCCAGGGCGTGCGCCCGCCCGCGCAATTGGCCGAGGTCCCGATCAGTACGAGATAGTCCTCGACGAGCTGGCCCGCGCGCATATCGTAGATGACCTTGCTAACGCCGCCGTAGAACGGGCTGCCGTCCGGTTTCAGGCCGTAGAGCCGGCCGTCGGGCACGCGGCCGAGCAGCTCGTTACTCGTTCCGAACGGGCTGCCATGGGTCGTATCCGGCCAGATTTCGTGATTGCGCATCAGGATGCAGCGATCAGCACTCGTCGGATCGGCGAAACAGGCCATGCCGTCGGGCCGGCCGGGCCGGAAGAAACCGTCGGCCATCGTGTCGCCCGTACGCGACACGACCGAATAGGCGAAGCCGTCCGGCAGATCGAGCAGCCCTTCCGGGTCTGCCGTCAGGCTGGTCGGCCGCTGTGCGGACGCAGCCACTGCGGACAAACCGCCGAGCGCGGCGGCCGAATAGAAGAGGCCGGCGGCCTGTCCGTATCGAAGGAAAGCGCGGCGAGACAGAGTCATGACGGGACCTATTATGAGAAGCGACGATCAACGTAAGCATAACATGCCACGGCTTTATGACATATCATTGACCTTCGCGTCTCGCGGTGCCCCTCAGATTTCTTGATCGAGCAGTTTTGCCCAGTCTTTTGCAACCTCGCCCAGCGGAACGAGTGCATCATAAACGGCGAGACCGAGCGGAGAAACGATATACCCCGCGTCAGTGCGTTCGACGAGCCGCGCTGTCTGCAACTCTCTCAGGCGAGTATTCAGAACGCCAGGCGAGATAGTTTCGCACTTGTCCTGAAGTTTGCGAAAGGTTGCCGGACCAATCTCGGCCAAGGTCCACAATATCCCCATGGCCCAGCCACGACCAAGAAGGTCGAAGAGGGCCATGATTGGCGCCCCGCTTCTGGATCCTCTGACGGCTTGGCCGGGTCGCGGAATTTCAACCATTTCCCATCTTCCATGTTGCTATTAAAAAGATAGCGCGCTATGAAAATAATAGCGAACTGGGTCGAAAGGTGAAAGATGGAATGACGGCGAAACCGATTCTGTATTCGGGAACGAAAAATGCTTCGAGCTGGGCCATGCGCGCCTGGCTTGCACTTCGAGAGGCTGGCTATGCGTTCGACGAACGCGTTGTCGATATTCGCAGACCGCAGCGCTTTACCAATCTCGCCGATGTAGGACGCTTCTCGCCACCCGCTTGTGTCCCGGTTTTCGTGACGGAAAGCGCCGTAATATTCGATTCGCTTGCGATCATGGAGTTCGCAAACGATTTCAGCGGCGGTCGCTTGCTGCCGGTTGATATGGCGCTAAGGGCAAGGGCGCGATCGCTCGTTGCTTGGCAGCATTCCGGCCTTTCTGACATTTGCGCGCGCATTAGTTTTGAAAGCGCGTTTTATCACCGGAAACGCTCCTTGAACGCTGTGGAGATCGCCGAATGCGGAAGACTGTTCGCGGTGTGGGAGCATGCGCTGCATGACAGCGGCGGTCCGTACCTTTTTGGCCAAGTGTCGCTCGCGGATTTCTCGCATACACCCGCCGCGATCAGGCTGTCGCGCCATGCGCCCGATCTCGCAGCATGGCCGCTGACCCGAAACTGGTTCGAGACCATACTCGCGCACGAGGCCGTCCAAGAATGGCTGAGAGATGCCGACGCGCTGCCGCCTATCTGGTATGACGATTATCTCGACCCGACGGCGCCGGCGGCGTTACAACTGCAGCAGACTGCCTGAATCTGGTGCGGACGGCGGGACTCGAACCCGCACTCCCTTACGGGAAGCAGATTTTAAGTCTGCAGCGTCTACCGGTTTCGCCACGTCCGCATGCGCCGAAGGGGTGGCCGAACTGGCCTGCCGTTACAAGCGCAAATGCGCGCGTGTCAGACGTTCAGACGCTCGCGCATTTCCTTGCCGGGCTTGAAATAAGGCACGCGCTTTGCGGGCACGTGCACAGATTCTCCGGTGCGCGGATTACGGCCGATACGGGCCTTGCGCTCGCGCGTCGAAAACGCGCCGAAGCCGCGCAGTTCGACGCGGCCGCCATCGGCCAACTGGGTGGTGATGGCGTCAAAGAAGCAGTTCACAAGGCGCTCGATGTCCTTGGTCGAAAGTTCCGGATTTTCCGCCGCGATCTTTTGGATCAGTTCGGATCGGATCATAATGGCATTCCCCCAAAGGCCAATTGTTGCGACACAGATGCATGACTTTTGTCATTGCAGCGCCGCCGCGCATGTATCTTCACGCTTACGGTCAGCACACTTCGGTAATGTTCCGGTTTCGTAACTTTTTCAAGGCGAGCCATCCAGATTCACGGCGGAATGGGCACAATATCGCATGATTCCGTAGCAATTTGAGACGGATCGCCAAAAAAAGAGGCCCGCGACTCGCGTTACCGGACGATCCGGCGCTGCGAGTCGCGGGCCTGGTTTTTGCTCGCCAAGCGGTGAGGCAACGAGCCTATTTCTCGTCGCCGTCCTTCTGCTTGAGCGCCTCCCCGAGAATGTCGCCAAGGCTCGCGCCGGAATCGGTCGAACCATATTGCTTCACGGCCTGCTTCTCTTCGGCAACCTGCAGCGCCTTGATCGAGAAGTTCGGCTTTTTGGAGCGATCGAAGCCGACGACCATCGCGTCGAACTTCTGGCCGACCTGGAAACGGTCCGGACGCTGCTCGTCGCGGTCGCGGCCGAGATCGGCGCGCTTGACGAAGCCGGTCGGGCCATCGTCGCCGACCTGCACGTCGAGGCCGCCATCGCGGACATCGAGCACGGTGACGGTCGCGACCTTGCCCTTGCGCAGATCGCCACTGTCGGTCGTCGCGCCGCCACGCTCAAGCTGCTTGATGCCGAGGCTGATGCGTTCCTTCTCGGGATCGACATCGAGGACGACGGCTTTGACCGTCTCGCCCTTGTGATGCAGGTCCAGCGCTTCTTCGCCCGAAACGCCCCAGCTGATGTCCGACATGTGGACCATGCCGTCGACATCGCCGTCGAGACCGATGAACAGGCCGAATTCGGTGGCATTCTTGACTTCGCCTTCGACTTCGGTGCCGACCGGATAGCGCTCGGCGAAGCTGTCCCACGGATTGTCCTGGGCTTGCTTCAGGCCCAGGCTGATCCGGCGTTTCTCTTCGTCGACTTCCAGAACGACGACCTCGACCTGCTCGGAGGTCGAGACGATCTTGCCCGGATGGACGTTCTTCTTGGTCCAGCTCATCTCGGACACATGGACAAGGCCTTCGATGCCCGATTCCAGTTCGACGAACGCGCCATATTCGGTGATGTTCGTGACCCGCCCGGTAAAGCGTGCGTCGACCGGATATTTGGCCGAAGCGCCTTCCCACGGATCGGTTTCGAGCTGCTTCATGCCGAGGCTGATGCGCTGCGTCTCGCGGTTGATGCGGACGATCTGCACGGTGACCTTGTCGCCGATGTTCACCATTTCCGACGGATGGTTGATCCGCTTATAGCTCATGTCGGTGACATGGAGCAGGCCGTCGATGCCGCCGAGATCGACGAACGCGCCGTAATCGGTGATGTTCTTGACAACGCCCTCGATCACCTGGCCTTCAGTGAGGCTCTGGATCAGGTCGCTGCGCTGTTCGGCGCGCGTCTCTTCGAGCACCGCGCGGCGCGAGACGACGATATTACCGCGGCGGCGGTCCATCTTCAGGATCTGGAACGGCTGCGGAATGTCCATCAGCGGGGTGACGTCGCGAACCGGGCGGATATCGACCTGGCTGCCGGGCAGGAAGGCAACGGCGCCGCCGAGATCGACGGTGAAGCCGCCCTTGACGCGGCCGAAGATCGTGCCCTCGACACGGGCTTCCTTGTCATATTCGGCTTCGAGGCGGTCCCAGGCGGCTTCGCG
>NZ_JBQLZN010000071.1:0-3120 GCF_052168295.1 Parasphingopyxis sp.
CGACACGGGCTTCCTTGTCATATTCGGCTTCGAGGCGGTCCCAGGCGGCTTCGCGGCGCGCGCGGTCGCGGCTGAGCATCGCTTCGCCATTGGCGTTCTCGACGCGGTCGACATAGACTTCGACTTCGTCGCCGACATTCAGTTCGGCCTTCTGGCCCGGGCTCGCAAATTCGCGCAGCGGCACACGGCCTTCGGATTTCAGTCCGACATCGATGACCGCAAGATCATTCTCGATACCGGTGACGGTCCCTTTGACGACCTGGCCTTCAAAGCCATCGGAATCGCCCAGGGTTTCGTTGAGCAGTTTTTCAAAATCTTCCCGCGTGGGGTTCGGCGCAGTTGCCATGGATAAATAGTCCTTCAATTTTTCGTTTCAGGCCATCCGGTTGTCTCCGGAGGTCTTGGAACAAAGCTGCGGCGCCGGCCCCGTGCCGGCCCCGCATCCATCGATCGTTCCGTTCGCAAAAGCTTGCGTGCCTCGAAAAGCACAAAGACGTGCCAAGGCTACGACGCTTGGCGCCGCTGCCTGACACGATACTGGATGGATGCGGTCGTTACCGCTTACCCGTCCGAGCTTCTACGAGCGCAATCGCCCGCTGGACGGCGGCCGATATAGTGAGGTTCGTCGTATCGAGCAAGTCCGCATCTTCCGCGCGTTTCAGCGGCGCGCTGGCGCGTTCGGAGTCGCGACGGTCGCGCGCTTCGATATCGGCGAGGATAGCGGCGCGATCGGCATCGGGGTTGTCCTTGATTTCGTCATGATAGCGGCGCTCGGCGCGCGCTTCCGTACTGGCTTCGACATAAAGCTTCGCATCGGCGTCGGGTGCGATCACCGTGCCGATATCGCGCCCATCGAGCACCGCGCCGCCCGGCTGGTTCGCGAAAGCCTTCTGCCGCTCGATCAGCGCTGCACGGACCACCGGATGCACCGATACGCGCGATGCATATTTCCCGGCCGCCTCGCTGCGCAGTTCCGGATCGTCGAGCAATACGTCGGGAAAGTCGCAGCCCGCGAGCGCATCCACCGGATCGTCAGGATTGCCGCCCGCCCGCAATACGCTGATCCCGACCGCGCGATAGAGCAGCCCGGTATCGAGCCAGGGGAGGCCGTAATGCGCGGCGAGCGCCCGGGCGATGGTACCCTTGCCGGAGGCGGCGGGGCCGTCGACCGCGATGATCATGCGACCGTCGCTCCCAGGTCCTCCAGCATGGGCGGGAAGCTGGGAAAGCTCGTGGCGATGGGGCGGATATCGTCGATTTTCACGCCATGCTCGGCAGCGAGGCCCGCGACGGCGAAACTCATCGCGATCCGGTGATCGAGTTCGGCGGAAATCGTCGGGGTTGCATAGTCGCCGCGCAGCTTCTCGCCGCCCGACCCGGTTATCGCCAGCCCGTCTTCGGTCTCCTCGACCGGTACGCCGAGTTGCTTGAGCCCGCGCGCCATGATCGCCAGCCGGTCCGATTCCTTGTGGCGCAGTTCGCCGAGACCCGTGCACACCGTCTTTCCCTCGGCCATCGCCGCGGCGACGAACAGGATCGGGAATTCGTCGATCATGCGCGGCGCGATGTCCGGCGGGACCTCCACGCCCTTCAAGGCGCTGTGGCGGACCTCGATATCGGCGACCGGTTCGCCGCCGACATCGCGTTCGTTCGCATAGGCGATATCCGCGCCCATTTCGCGCAGCACCTCGATCAGCCCGATCCGTGTCTCGTTGATGCCGACATGGCGGACCCAGATGGCGGAACCGGGCACGATCGAGGCCGCGACCATCGGAAAGGCGGCGGAAGAGGGATCGCCGGGCACGCTCGTCATCGGCTGCGGTTTCAGCTCCGCCTCGCCGGTCACGCTGATGATCCGCTCGCCATCGACTTCCTCGACGCTCACTTCCGCGCCGAAGCCGCCGAGCATGCGCTCGCTATGGTCGCGCGTGCGCTCGGGCTCGATCACGCGGGTGATGCCGGGCGTGTTCAGCGCGGCGAGCATGATCGCCGATTTCACCTGGGCCGAGGCGACCGGCAGGCGATATTCGATCGGCACGGTCGGCACGCGGCCATGCACCATCAGCGGCATCCTGTTCTCCGGTGTTACCGAAAAATCCGCGCCCATGCGCGATAGAGGGTCGATAACGCGGCCCATCGGGCGCTTGGAGAGCGAGGGATCGCCGATAAAGGTCGCCGTAACCGCATGGCTGGCGACGAGACCCATCAGCAGCCGTGCGCTCGTGCCCGAATTGCCCATGTCGAGAGCCGTTTCGGGCTGGAGCAGCCCGCCGACGCCGACACCGTTCACGACCCAGTTGCCGTTCGCATCCTGACCGATCTGCGCGCCCATCGACCAGAGCGCGGCGACCGTCGCGATGATGTCTTCGCTTTCCAGCAGCCCCTCGATCCGGCTTTCGCCGACCGCCAGCGCCGACAGGATCAGCGCGCGATGGCTGATCGACTTGTCGCCGGGCACGCGGGCATAGCCGCGCAGCGGGCCTTGCGAAGAAAAAGTGCGAGAAATCGGCGCGTCTGACATGTTGGTCCTTGCGTTGGGCGGAGAGGCATGGTCTGACATTTACGCGCTATATTGTCGCACGGGCCGGACCCTGCTTGAACGGGACTTGGCTTTTGACAGTGGCAATCCCATGTGGCAAGCGCGCGCCCGATCCCGGGCATGACCCGAACGCAGATTTTCCGAATAGATGAGAGACGATATCCAATGGTGAAGCCAGAATGGGGCACGAAACGGACCTGCCCGAAATGCGGGACCCGTTTCTACGATCTCGGCGAAGACGATCCCGTCACCTGCATCAACAGCGAATGCGGCGCCGTGTGGGAGCCCGAGCCGGTGCTGAAATCGAAGCAGCCGGTGATTTTCGACGACGACAAGAAAGACGACAAGAACAAGAAGGACGATGCCGATCTGTCCGGCGACGACGAGGATGACGATGAGGATCTCGTCGCCGATGTCGACGAGGATGCGGACATCAATCCGGACGACGAAGTCGACCTGGGCGGCGACGACGATATCCAGGTCGACACCAGCTCCAGCGACGACGACAAGGAAGACGATAGCTAGAACGTCTTGAATGATGGCGGCACCGGCCCGCTCCGCCTCCCGGCCTCCCAATCAGG
>NZ_JBQLZN010000072.1:0-6749 GCF_052168295.1 Parasphingopyxis sp.
GATCATCAAGACCGGGTAGGTCGCGCCGGTTCTCTAACCCGAAATGCTGGAGAAAAACAGGGGTTGTGGCGTAAATTAACGGTCTTCCGGGCGTTTCCCGCCGTCCCGCCGGGCGCACCCATCCCGCCTCCATGAGAACATCGAGCGTGCCTTTCGATATCTGGACGCCGCGAATGGCCTCGATCTCAGCCCGGCTGACGGGTTCGTGATAGGCTATGATGGCGAGTGTTTCGGTCGCCGCCCGGCTCAGCTTGCGCGGTTCCTCGCACTCGCGGCGCAGGACATGGGCCATGTCGGCCGCCGTCTCGAAATGCCAGCGCTTGCCGCGCTCGACGAGGCCGATACCGCGGCCCGCATAATGATCGGCGAGTTCGGCGAGCGCCGCGCGCACATCGACATCCTCGCCGACCGCCTGCGCGATATCGTTGAGCGTCAGGGCTTCTTCCGCCGCGAAGAGCGCGGCCTCCACGGCGCGGATATCGTCGCTGATTTCGGTCATTTGCCTGGCCTCACCATCAGATCGGAGAAATGCTCGTCCTGCTGCAACTCGGCCTTGCCTTGGCGCGCGAGTTCGAGCGCGGCGACGAAGCTCGATGCCAGTGCGGACTTGCGATAGGCGCCGTCCGCGCTGTCCGGCAGGAAACTTTCCAACGTTGCCCAGTCGAGCGACTGCCCGACCAGCTTCTCAAGCCGCTCCAGCGCCTCTTCAAGCGTCATCACCGGCCGGTGCGCGATGATATGGACGGCAGGCTCGGTGCGGGCGCGCAACTGGCCATAGGCGGCGATCAGGTCGTAAAGCTCGGCCTGCCACTTGCTTTTACGGACGACACGAATGCCCTCGGGCGCACCGCGCAGGAACACATCCCGCCCGATCCGGTCCCTCGCCATCAACCGGGCGCCGGCCTCGCGCATCGCATTGAGGCGCTGGAGCCGTAGCTGGAGGCGGAGCGCCAGCTCTTCGGGGCTGGGGTCCTCCTGTTCCTCCTTCGGCAAAAGGAGGCAGGATTTGAGATAGGCGAGCCACGCCGCCATCACCAGATAATCGGCGGCAATTTCGAGCTTCAGCGCCTTCGCATCGGAGATAAAGGCGAGATACTGCTCGACGAGTTCGAGGATCGAGATCTCCCGCAGATCGACCTTTTGCGTCCGCGCCAGGCTGAGCAGCAGGTCGAGCGGGCCTTCCCAGCCATCGAGATCGAGCGTCAGCCGTTCGCCCTCGGCGATTTCGGGCGCCTCCTCGAAGATATCCGTATCGGCCTCGCTCATGCCAGCGCCAACAGGCTGTCGCGCTTCTCGATCAGCGCATCGAGCGCATCGGCGGTTTCCGCCGGACGGATATCGGCCATCGCGCGATCAAGCCGCGCGCGGGATACGTCGGAGATATCGTCGAGTTTCTCGACCGTCCGCTTCATCTCGTCCATGCGCGCCCAGCAGTTGAGCGCGATGTCGCAGCCGGCGGCGACGACATTCGCCGCGCGGTCCGCCGGATCGCCGTCGAGCGCCTGCATGTCGAGATCGTCGGAGAAGAGCAGGCCGTCAAAACCGATCTCGCCGCGAACGATCTCCTCGATCACGATCGGCGAGAGCGTCGCGCAGCGCTCGGGGTCCCAGGCTTCGAACACGATATGCGCGGTCATCGCCATCGACGCTTTCGAGAGCTTCTTGAAGGGCGCGATGTCAGTGGCAAGTTCCTCGGCCGAGGCAGTGACGCGCGGCAGCGCCTTGTGCGTATCGACCATCGCGCGGCCATGGCCGGGGATATGTTTGACGACACCGGCGATACCTGCCTCGGCCAAGCCATCGAGCACCGCCCGGCCGAGCGCGGCGACACGCATCGGTTCGAAGCCGAGCGCTCTGTCTCCTATAACATCATGCGCACCGGGCTGGCGGACATCAAGCAGCGGCAGGCAATCGACGGTGATCCCGCATTCGGCCAGTGTCAGGCCGATCGCATGCGCGTTGCTGCGCGCGGCCTCGATCGCCGAGATCGGCGCTTTCTCGTAAAGCGCATCGAATTTCGCCCAGGCCGGAAATTCGGGCCAGACAGGCGGCTTCATCCGGGCGACGCGGCCGCCTTCCTGGTCGATCAGGATCGGTACATTGTCGCGGCCCGAAATCTCGCGCAACTCCTCGGTCAGCGCGCGGAGCTGATCGCGGTCGACGATATTGCGGGCGAAAAGGATATAGCCGGCCGGCTCGCTCTCGCGGAACAGCGCGCGCTCTTCGTCATTCAGGCGCTCCGCGGCAATGCCAAAGACGACGGGCTTCATCGCTATTCCGGTTTACACTTTCGTTTACGCCCAACCGGGCTCGATCAGTTGACGACCACGCTGCACGCTTGGCCTGCATTGCGCAAGCGGCTGCACAGCGAGCGGGCCGCTTCGCGCGAGCTTGCAGCGGCCCTGAGGCGGTAGAGCGTGCGCCCGCCCGCCTGCACCGAAGACACGGAATGATCCAGCGAATTCAAGACGTTATTGCCGCCAGCGATCTGCGTCCAGGCGCGGTTCGCGGCGGCCTCGCTCGAAAATGCGCCGAGCTGGATAAGTCTTCCGCTGGCGGCCGTGACGCCGCCGGACGACGCTGCGTTATCGGCATTTTGCGTCCGCGGCGCGGACTCGTCGAGCCGCCGGTTGCTGGCCGGAATCCGCGCGCTCGATCCGCCCGCTACGGGCTCGGTTTCACCAGCAGCGACGCGGCGGCCGGCCACCGGTTCTTCCGGCGTGGCGCTGCGGTCGATCCGGCCTTCCGGGCTGCCGCCCTCGCTCGCGGCGAATGCGGCATCGCCCTCGCCTTCGACTTCCATGCCGCCGGCCTCGCTCGGCCGGACGCGATAGTCGCCTTCGGGCGCGGCGATCAGTTCGGCGCCATCGGGCGCCGGTTCGCCGCCGCTGCGCAGCCAGAAGATCCCGCCGACGACGAGCGCGATCGCCAGCAACACCACGAGCACGCCGCCGATCAGCGTGAGAAGTCCGACGCCCTCTTCGTCATCCTCTTCGACCGCCTCGAGCCAGGGCAGCCGCTCCTCGTCGCGGGCGTCCAGCACGTCCTCGTTACCCATCACTCCATCTCCTCGACCGCCTCGACGCCCATGATCGCGAGCCCGTTACGGATAATCTGCCCGATTCCCGCCGCCAATGCCAGACGCGCACGGGTCAATTCCGGATCATTAACCACCAATAGCCGTTTCTCCGCATGATCGTTGCCCCGGTTCCAGAGCGCATGGAATTCCGCTGCCAGGTCAAACAGATAGAAGGCAATCCGGTGCGGTTCGTACGCGCCTGCCGCCGCCTCGACGACGCGCGGGAACTGCGCGGCGCGTTTCACCAGCGCGAGTTCTTCCGCGTCGAGCAGCGACAGATCCGCCTCGCCGTCCACCGCGATACCCTCGGCCGCGGCCTTGCGATGCACGGAGCTGATCCGGGCATGCGCATATTGAACGTAGAAGACCGGATTATCCTTCGACGCCTCGACGACTTTCGCGAAGTCGAAATCCATCTGCGCATCGGCCTTGCGGGTCAGCATCGAGAAGCGGACGACATCCTTGCCGACCTCGCCAACCATGTCCGCGAGCGTTACGAAACTGCCCGAGCGCTTCGACATCTTTACCGGCTCGCCATCGCGCAGCAGGCGGACCATCTGGACGAGCTTCACGTCGAATTCCGTCTCGCCGCCGGTCAGCGCTTCGACGGCGGCCTTGATCCGCTTGACCGTGCCCGCATGGTCGGCGCCCCAGATGTCGATCAGCACATCGGCCTTCTCGGCCTTCTGGAAATGATAGGCCATGTCGTTGCCGAAATAGGTCCAAGACCCGTCAGATTTCTTGATCGGCCTGTCCTGATCGTCGCCGAAATCGGTCGAGCGGAAGAGCGGCAGTTCGACCGGTTCCCAATCCTCGTCCGCCTTGCCCTTCGGTTTTTCGAGCACGCCCTCATAGATCAGCCCGCGATCGCGCAGCTTTTCTTCGGCCGCCTGCGGCTTGCTCGCCGCTACGACTTCGGCTTCGGACGAGAAGAGATCGTGATGAATGCCGATCAGCGCGAGATCGGCGCGGATCCGGTCCATCATCGCGGCGACCGCGCGTTCGCGGAACCGCATCAGCCATACGGTTTCATGGGCGCGCGCATATTCGTCGCCAAATTCCTCGGCGAGCTGCTGGCCGACGGGAATGAGATAGTCGCCCGGATAGAGGCCTTCGGGGATCTCGCCGATTTCCTCGCCCAGCGCCTCGCGATAGCGCAGGTGCACGGAACGCGCGAGCGTATCGACCTGCCCCCCGGCATCGTTCACATAATATTCGCGGATCACGTCATAGCCGGCATATTCGAGCAGATTGGCGAGCGCATCGCCGACGACCGCGCCGCGCACATGGCCCATATGCATCGGACCGGTCGGATTGGCCGACACATATTCGACGTTCACGGTCCGCCCGGCGCCCATGTCCGACCGGCCATAATCGGTGCCGAGATCGGCGATCCGGCGCAATTCCGCGCGCCACGAATCGTCGTCGAGCCGAATGTTGATGAAACCCGGCCCGGCGATTTCGGTGTCCGCGACGCCCTCGATTTCGGACAGTTTCGGCGCGACAAGGCCAGCCAGCGCGCGCGGGTTCATGCCCGCCGGCTTGGCGAGCACCATCGCTGCGTTGGTCGCCAGATCGCCATGCGCGGGATCGCGCGGCGGCTCGACCGCGACATTCTTGCGATCGAGATCGGCCGGTATCTGGCCGGCGTCTGCGAGGCTATCGAGAATGGCGCCGATATGGTCGGCGAACTGGGTGTAGATAGTCACTGGAATCCCGTTCTTGTGCGAGCAGGGGCGATTAGCCGATCAGAAGCCTTCGGGCAATTCGACGGGGCCGATATGGGCGCGATACTGGCGGATCGCGAAACCGTCCGTCATCCCGGAAATGAAATCGGCGATGTGCCGCGCACGCTCGGGATCGGTATCCGGCAGCGTTGTCCGCCAGTTTTCCGGCATCAGCGCCGGATCGGCGCGATAGGCATCGAACAAGCGGGCGACGACGCCGCGCACCGCGTCGGCCACCGCCTCCTGCTTCGGATGTTCATACATATTGGCGTAGAGAAAGCGTTTCAGCGCGCGCTCATGCGCCGCGACTTCCGGCGAGAATGCCGCAATTGGCGTGTCGGCGCGGCGCGCATCGCCGGCACTCTCCACTCCGGTTTCGGCGATGCGGCGGCGCGTTTCGGCGATCAGATCGTTGACCATCAGGCCGATCTGTTCGCGGATCAGCTCGGAGGCGAGAAGGTCCGGCCCTGCATCGGGAAAGCGCCGCGCCGCATCATCCCACATGTCGGCGATATGCGGCAGTTCGAGCAGTGCATCGCGCGCGAACAGCCCCGCGCGCAATCCATCGTCGATATCGTGATTGTCATAGGCGATATCGTCGGCCAGCGCGGCAACCTGCGCTTCAAGGCTCGCATAGCTGTGCAGCTCCAGCGCGTGATCCGCGTTCACATCGGCGAGGGCCCATGGGACTTCATGCGCGGTATCGGAGACCGGGCCGTTATGCTTGGCCAGCCCCTCCAGCGTTTCCCAGCTCAGGTTCAGCCCGGAAAACTGCGGATAGCGGCGTTCGATCCGCGTCAACATGCGCAGCGTCTGCGCATTGTGATCGAAACCGCCGGCATCGGCGAGCGCGACCTTCAGCGCATCCTCCCCGGCATGGCCGAACGGCGGATGGCCGATATCGTGCGCGAGGCAGAGCGCCTCGGTGAGATCCTCGTTCAGACCCAGGGCACGGGCGATGGTCCGGCCGATCTGCGCGACCTCCAGACTGTGGGTAAGGCGGACGCGGAAATGATCGCCGTCGGGCGCGACGAACACCTGGGTCTTGCCGCGCAGCCGGCGAAAGGCGACCGAATGGATGATCCGGTCGCGATCGCGCTGGAACGCGTCGCGCGGCCCGCGGGTCTCGTCGCGCCCCTCGTCATGCAGTCGGCCCCGCGAACGCGACGGGTCGGACGCGTAAGGTGCGTTATTCATTGCGGGTTGAGCGGGGAGACTTCCTGCCCCTCGGCGCTGCGATAGGTCAGGCCTTGGATGTCGCCCTCCTCGGCGATGGCGTCGAGAAAGGCCTGCGCATCGGCGCGGCTGTCGAACGGACCGACGAGCAGGCGGTTGGTCGCGTTCAACGGCGTGAACCAGCCATTCTGCCCTTCGAATGCCCGCGGCGCGCGGCGCGAAAACTGGCGATAGGTGAAGCGCAGCGCCGATTGCTGCTGCCCGATCGCGACCTGCGCCCAGTGCCGCGCGGGATGCGACGGCGCGGCCTCTGTGGCTTCGTCGCTTTCGGCTGACGACGACATTGTCGAACCGGCCGCCATCGCCGCTTGGGTCGGCTGGGGCGAAGCGCCTTCGGGATAGAGCCGCGTAATCGCTTGCCCGTCCGGGCTGCGCCAGCGCAGGGATTCGATGCCGACGTCGGCGAGCGTGTTGATGAATTGCTGCGCCTCAGCGCCGCTGTCGAACGGCCCCACGAGCAGCCGGTTCGTCTGGCCGAGCGGCGTGTACCAGCCCTCCCGGTCCGCGAAGATCGCATTGGCCCGCGCATAGCGTCGATAGGTGAAACGGAGCCCGTCCTGTGTCGGCCCGGTCGCGAGCTGCACCCAGTTGCGCGCCGGTTCGGCCTGCTCCGCCGGTTCCTGGGCCGCAGGCGCCGGTGCCTGAGTTGCAGGCGCCGGTGGCGGTGGCGGTGGCGGTGGCGGTGGCGGTGGCGGTGGCGGTGGCGG
>NZ_JBQLZN010000073.1:0-16068 GCF_052168295.1 Parasphingopyxis sp.
AGGTCGGGAGGGGGAGCGGGCTGGTGCGGCGATTTTCCGACAGGAAAATTCTGACAAAACCCATGCGCCGGCAAGGCGAAAGAAACGGCCCTGATCATTCTTCCGGTTTCCGCACGGATATGATTCCGCTACGCGCGACCCAAAGCCCATCCCTCCTTCGCAGAAAGGCGCGAAACTGTGGCAGATAATCCCCCGCAACTTCCCCCGCTCACGCCGGCGACGATCCAGCCATTCTTCGATAATTTCGACGATCTTCCGTTCCACAAATATCTCGGCATGCATCTCGTCGCCTATCGCGATGGCTATGCGAAGGTGGAGCTGCACCGCGAGGCGACGACGCCGACCGGGATCGGCGGCAGCGTCAATGGCGGCGTGCTGGCGACGCTCGTCGACATGACGGCTGTGACGGCCGTTCTGGCGGGGCTGCGCGAGGGCGAGCATCCGGCCGGAACAGCGGATATGCAGCTCACCTATCTGCGCCAGACCAAAGGCGAAACGGTGACCTGCGAAGGCCATGTGCTGAAGCGCGGCAAACAGCTCGCGACCGTAGACGTGAAGGTTACCGACGATGCGGACCGGCTCTGCTGTACGGCGCGCGTCCTCTACGCGTTTCGCGCCTGAGCGACGGGGCCGGCAGGTGTCAGCGACCGCCAATCGGGCCGCTCGACATTGCTCGCGCGGCGCCTATGCTCGCCCCCGAATCTCGCCGACACCAGCAGGAGACCGGACCCATGCCGATTACGAAGATCAATCCCGATACGCTGCCCGATGCCGGGGCGCTCGGCTACACGCAGACGGTGACGGCCGCGCCGGGCGAGCTCGTCTTCTGTTCGGGGCAGGTCGCGATCGACCGGGACGGGACGCCCGTGCCCAGCGATCTCGCGGAGCAGGCGAAGGTGGCGGCGAACAATGTGAAGCTGGCGCTCGCCGCAGCCGGCGCGACGCCCGCCGACGTGACGATCGTGCGCCTCTATATCGTCGACATGACGCCGGAGAAGATGGAGGCCGTCGGCAGCGCGCTCCCCGCCCTGTTCGAAGGCACCGCCCCCTGCGCGACCGCGATCGGCGTCCAGTCCCTCGCCGATCCGGAATATCTGGTCGAAATCGAGGTGATGGCGGTGAAGAGTTAGGGGGAAGGGCTTCTCAAGGCGGGATTGGAGCCGGGGGGTGTACCTATGCGGAGCTAGCCGGAAGGCCCGCCGACATCGGTGTCATGGACTCTAAGCCTAATATCAGGAACAAGATCAGCCGGGGTAAATTTACAGCGGTGTTTCTGATCCAATGTCTGACGGCGATAGGAGTGACAGACTTAAGGATTGGCTGAAAACCTACAGATTTGCTGTCGGAATATTTGCCTTTGGCATTGTTGGGACAGCAGTCGCACTATGGTCGTTACAGCCATGGCAGCCAAATCCAACCGCTCAGGACAGGATAGAGCAGCACGGGGATGAATATCACCCCGGCGGCCCCAATTGCCGCCCTGAGGCGCTTGACCGGTTGACCGGCGATAACGCTCGTGTGGAGGCAGAACGATGCGCCGAGAAGGCCCAGCAGCACGCTGCACAGCAAAATGATCTGATCCAACAGCGTCGTATGGCGGAAGCCGCCGAGGCGATGAACAGGCTCACTGCTGTCCAGACCCGAACGCAAACTTTTGAAGCTGTCGTAATCTGGTGGGCGTTCTTGGCTGCTTTCGCCGCCGCATTCTATGCTTGGCGCGCTGCCCAAGCCGCCGAAGGCGAATTGGATCACGCCCGAACCGTTTCCGCACAAGTGATCCGCCCCTATCTCGCGGTGGAAAAGGTTACGTTCGACCTTCGGGACGAACCTAACGAGTCCAAGTTTACCGCCTGCATCAAGAATTTCGGGCAAACGGCTGCGTCCGATTACAGATGCCATCTCCATGTGAAGATTGTCGAGAAGGGTGAGCATCTGACCCTCAGAGAGAAAAAGTCCTTGTCGGTTGACCTGCTCATTGCTCCTGCAAGCTCCCACACAATCAGCGCATGGGCGGTCATATCCGCCGATCAAAAAAGGCAGATCAAGAGACGGGAGAGCCACATTCAAGTTAAGGCTCGCTTCTTCTACGCAGCGGCGGGGAGGCGAAAGCAACATACGCACCGGGCCGTCATCAACGCGGACAACATCGACGAAGGCGTTGCCGCTCGTCGGGACGCTCAGGAGAGCGATGTAGAACAGGACACTTAACCACCCCACGGGCTAACCCCGCGAGGGGCCGAGCTGCCCCTTGGTGCGTTTCCTACATAATGCCAGTGTACCTTGGCTGGGAGGGGGTGAGGACGGGTGCCGTACCGAGCCGAAGGCGAGGTCTGACCGAAAAGACCACTTGTGAACGGAGAGAATAAGTGGGGCGCTTCTGTTGCTCGGTGCGCCCCGGACCGCCGGTTTCCACTTCTGTTGCCGGGCGTGGTCCAGCCCCGTTATTGTCGTTGTAACTTAAGCCGTGAGGCTATCCGTTACGCAGCAATAGCAAGTGCTTCGTTATCGTTGGCACTTATGAGTTTTGAACGGTTTTACGGCGCATTCAGGCCGGGCGAAAAGCATCGTCTTTCAACACACGTCGATCCTGGTTCGGCCCCATCGGGAAACCCGGAACATCCGGGTCTTTTGGTGGAGCCGCCGGGTACTGCCCCCGGGTCCGCTGTGCCTATTTCACGGCGCCGTTTATCGCCATAGCCGGAGAAATCCCCGGCCCCCCCAATATAGGCTTTTCCGCGTTAATGGGAAGTGAGCAGGCGGAGATGGGCGGAAAAGCCCGGTCTGCGGGGTTTTGATGCTCAGAGCCGGCCTGGCGGTCGCGTGCGGAAGAATTTCTTTGTCAGAATTTTTCCTTAGCGGAAAAATCGCCGCACCGGCCCACTCCCCCTCCCGGAGTTTTTTCTCAGAATTTTCCTTGCGGAAAATCGCGGCACCAGCCCTCACCCCCTCCCGACCTCCCAATAAGTGTATCCTGTGGGAGGTCGGGAGGGGGTGAGGGCTGGTGCCGCGCTCGACCGCCGAGGTCGAGTCTGACAAATAAAAACGGCGCCGCCACCCGAAGGCGGGGCGCCGTTTACTGTCATGTCAGAAAATTGAACCGAAACGCGGTTATTCCGCTTCGCGCGCGCCTTCCACATGATCGGCCGCATCTTCGGCGAGGCGGTCGACCTCATCCATCGCTTCGCCTTCGGTCATCTGCCCGGCATCGACTTGGTCGGCGAGCTCATCGCCCATTTCTTCCATCCGGTCGGCGCCCATCTCCGCCGAATCTTCGACCATATCGCCCTCGGCATTATCCGCGGCATCTTCGAGCTCGTCGCCCACTTCGTCGGCGGCGTCTTCCACGCGGTCCTCGGCATCGCTCTGGCAGGCGCCGAGCGAAAGCGCGGCGGTTGCCGCAATGGCAGTCAGAAATGTCTTTTTCATGGGTAGTTCTCCCTCTGTCGTGCGACGGGTTAGCCGCTGGGTAGGATGGGCGCTGGTCCGGATCGGTCGCGCCCCGTTCATCTGTTTCGTTTCGGCCGGCATTTTCTGGGAAAACGGCGCTGCGAGACAAGTCCCGCAACGCCGTCAATGCCATGGGAGGCATTAGCTGTTTTCGTTATCGCTCCCGGGCGTGTCCCCGCGAAGATTATTCCTGGGTGTCGCCGATGCCGGTTTCGCTCGGGGCGATCTCGCCATCATCGTCCATCGCATTCGCGGCTTCCTCGCCCTCTTCCTCGACGATGTCGGCCTGTTCTTCGAGCGACTCTTCCATAGCCTCGGAATCGGCTTCATCGGCCATTTCGTCGATGGCTTCGGCTTCTTCTTCGGCCGCATCTTCGACGGCGTCCGCTTCCTGGCTCTGGCAGGCGCCGAGCGCGAGAGCGGCGGAGGCGGCAACAGTCGTGAAAATCATCTTCTTCATGGTCTATTCCCTGTTCTTATTCGTGGTTTTCGCAGCGCTTCCAAAGCTGCGATCCACCAGTACAATGAGCAAAGCGGATCGATTGTTCCGCGATTTTTAATATTTCTCGAAAAAGCCCGGAAAACGGTCCGTCCAGCCTAGTCGTCGTCTTCCTCGTCTTCGTCTTCTTCGTCGCCCTCTTCGGCTTCGGTGTCTTCGCCGTTATCCCCGCCTTCGCCGGCACAGGCGGCGAGGCTCAGCGAAAATGCGGCGGCAGAGGCGATAAACAATTTGCGCATGGATAGTCCTTCCTTCTTGGGTCGATGAATAGTGCGGTTATTGGCGTTTGAGCTGGTCCCGGATCTCGGTCAGCAGGTCGATCTCGCTCGGGCCGCTATCTTCCTCGGCCGCTGCTTCTTCCTTCTTCGCCATCAGCCTGTTCGCCTGGCGCACCATCAGGAAGATGATGAAGGCGAGGATCAGGAAATTGATCACGACGGTGATGAACTGGCCGATGCCGATCATCGCGACGCCCGCTTCCTTCAGTTCGGCATAGTTGGTGAGCGACCCGGCATAGCCTTCGGGAATCTCGCCCAGACGGATGAACAGCGTCGAAAAGTCCGCGCCGCCGAAAATCCAGCCGACGACCGGCATGATGATGTCTTCGGTCAGCGATGTGGTGATGGTGGCGAAGGCGCCGCCGATGATGACCGCGACGGCCAGATCGATGACATTGCCGCGCGCGATGAAATCCCTGAATTCGCCGAACATATAGGCTCCCCCGATGGCGATCGTCTCGCCCGCGGCTATGACATGGCCGGTCACCGCTGCCAAGCGACGCGGTTTCGCCGCGGGCCGGAATATGCGATTGGCAGGCAGGAACCGGAGAAGGGCAAGAGATGCGGATGATAGGAATGTTGCCGGGCGCGGGAATCGGCTTCGCGCTGGCGCTCGCCGCCTGCAGCGGCGAAGCGGACGCGCAGGCGGAGGACGCGGCGGCCGAGGACGTGTCCGAGGCCGGGGCTGAAACCGGGGCCGAAGGCCATGACGGCGTCTATGCCGAAGACGAAACCGGCGGGCAGGTCGGCGCGGATATCGTCGACCCGCTGAACGAGACGCTGGCCGACTTTCATGCCGAAAGCGGGCGCGACGTGCACCTCATCCTCGCGATGAGCACCGAGGGCCGCGACGTCGAAGCGGTGGCGGAAGAACAACGCGCGGCGCGCGATGCCGACGCGCTGATCTATGTCGCGGGCGCGGATCAGGCGCTAGCCATCGTCGGGCAGGACCTCGAAGCGGCATTCACCGGCGACACCGAACTCGCGATGATCGCGCATTTCGAGGAGAATGAATTGGCCGAGGGGCTGACCATAGGCGTCGACGCCGTCATCGCGCGGCTGAGCGAGTGATGGCTATGCGCGCGATCGCCCCGATAGTCGCGCTCGGCATGACGCTGGCCGGTTGCGGTGCGCCGGCCGGCGACGAAGCGCCCGCCGAGGAGGTGGCCGAGGCACCGGCATTCACGCCCAATCCGCTCGGCTATATCCGCGACCTCGGCCTGATCGACGAGGATCTGAATGCGGCGCTCAACGAGCGGCTCGAAAATTTTCACCGCGAGACCGGCCATGAAATCCATATCGCGGTCATCCTGACGACCGACGAGCAGGATGTGGCCGAGCATGCCGCCGAGATGATCGGCACGCGCAATATCAGCGAGGACGGCGCGCTCATCCTGGTCGCGCTTGCGGACGAAAATATCGCCATCGTCCCGGCGGCCGGGATCGCCGACAGGTTGCCGCCCGATTTCGTCGACGGAATCGAGGCGGAGATGGCTGCACGCTTCGACAGGCGCGAAATCCGCGAGGGCCTGACCGGCGCGGTCGACGCACTGACCGAGCGGCTCGGCGAATAGGCGACCCGGACGCGCTTTATTCCCGGCCGCAGGCATGGCATAGGCGGCGCGACCAGAAGGAGGGGCACATGAAAAAGACATTCACGGCAATCATCGGTGCGGCGGGCCTGAGCATGGCGCTGGCGGCTTGCAGCGGCGGCGAAGAGGCGGCCGACGCCACCGAGGAAACGGCGGAAGCCGAAGCCGAAGCGGTCGAGGCGCCAGACGCCTTTATCGTCGACCAGACCGGGCAGCTCGCCGGCGAACTCGGCGAAACCATGGCCGCGGTCGACACGCGGCTTGGCGAACATTTCGCGGAAACCGGGCACAATGTGCAGATCCTGATCGTCGATACGACGGAAGGCGGAGACATCGGCGCGGCCGCGACCGCCGCGATGGGCGAAGCCGGCTCCGACGCGATGATCTATGTCGCCGCGGGCGACCAGCGGATCGGCGTTGTCGGCGAAGGCATCGATGCCGCAGAAGGCGAACAGATCGCCAGCGATATGGCCGACGCCTTCGACAATGAGGATTTCGACGGCGGGTTCATGAACGGCATCGACGCCACCGCCGCGGCGATGAGCAACTAGCCGCGAAACGCGATCGGCGCATCCTTGCTGCGCAGGACAGAGTATCGGTAGCCAGGCAGGAAGGCGCAGCGTTGTGACGGACGACCGCATCACTCATTGGTCGGGCAAGTATCTCGCGATCCATCAGGAGGGCCGCTGGGAATATGTCGGCCGTGTGCGCGGCATCGGCGCGGCCGCCATTCTCGCGATCGATGGTGATCATGTGATCCTCGTCGAGCAATATCGGGTGCCGCTGAACGCGAACTGCCTCGAATTTCCGGCCGGGCTGGTCGGCGACAATCAGGACGGCGAGACGCCGGAAGACGCGGCGATCAAGGAGCTGGAAGAGGAAACCGGCTATCGGGCGGGCAGGGTCGAGAATTGCGGGCGCTTCTGCTCGTCACCGGGCATGACCAGCGAGACCTTCACCCTGTTCCGCGCGAGCGCGCTGGAAAAGGTCGGCGAAGGCGGCGGGACGGCGCATGAGAATATCACCGTCCACCGGGTATCCCTCGCGGGCATCGCCGATTTCGTCGATGCGAAGCGCGAAGAGGGCTGCGTGATCGATGTGCGGGTCATGGCGCTGCTGATGGCCGGGTGGCTGCCGGCAGCGCCATGATCCCGTCGGACGGCCACGCATCTATCGCGCGCATTGCCGGGCGATAAGGACGCGGCGGTCGCGCGCGGCGAAACCTGTGTCCGAACGCACCGCATGGGCCGACAAGGCCGGATGCGCGACCTCGTCCACGATACTGGAGACCAGTTCCCGGCGGCAGGCATTGCGGTCCGACAGGCGATGCAGGTCCGACATGCTCTCGCAGGCCGCGCGGGCGTGGCGCTGGATGCGCGAATAGAGCGCGGCAACGCCCTCTTCGCTCGACAGCTCGGCAGGCGCGATGGCGATCTCCACGCTTTGCGCAGTCGCGGGCTCGGCCGGGGCCAGTATGGACAGGCCTGCAACGCCGGCGATCATGATAGTGCGGAACATCATTCTTCTCCTTCAAGCGGTTTTCGGGCGTCCGGGCCGTGCGCCGCGGACAGCGCCGGATTGACCGAAAAGCGCCTCCCCAGCCTCGCGATTTTCGAAATCGGCTATCCGCATCCGGAATCGATCAGCGGCGACAAAAGCCCGGTTTTCGGCGATTTCGCGCGCCAATCCCCGCCGTCACTCGCCAGCACACCGGAAATGCAGCAGACTGCGGTCGATGCCCGATATCGTCCTCATTCACAGCCCGCTGGTCGGCCCGGCATCGCTCGCGCCGACGCGCGCTGCGCTCGAAAAGCGGGGTAGGGCCTGCCACCTGCCGGTCGCCTGTCGCGCCGGCGAGGCCGTGCCCGCATGGCGCGACTGGCCGGCGCGGCTTGCGGCAGAGCTGCCCGCGATGGAGAGGCCGGTGATCGCCGGGCACAGCATGGGCGGGCTGCTCGCCGCGCGGCTGGCGGCCGATCTCAACGCATCGGGCATGATCTGCCTCGACGCCGCGATACCGCCGGAAAGCGGCACCGTGCTGCCCGTCGAGCCGTCTTTCCGCGCGTTTCTCGATACGTTGCCGTTGGATGATCGGTTGCTGCCGCCGTGGAACGACTGGTGGCCGAACGACATATTCGACGGCGCGGACGTTTCCGATGCCGAACGGGACGCGTTTCTCGCCGATATCCCTCCGCTGCGCCTCGACTGGTTCGACGACGCGATCGCGATGCCCGACTGGTCGGGCACAGCGCGCGCCTATTTGCGCACGTCGCTCTCTTTCGTGGAAGAGGCGCGCCGGGCCGAAGCGCGCGGCTGGCCCGTGGTGCGCCTGAAGGGCACGCATCTCCATCCGCTCGCCGAACCGGACGAAACGGCGGACGCTATCCTGCAATGCTGCGCGGCGATGGGAATCGATTAAGCGAGCGGCCCGCCGCCCGGCGCAACCCGTTGAGAAACCAACAGCATCATAAGCGCGCGCTTATGGCGCCTGCATAAGCGCGCTGCCAATGGCGGCCGCCTGTTCCGGCGCCCACCTCCGTCTCCAGCCGAATCATTCACGGGAGACGAGAGATGACCGAAGCCGCCGCCGTCCCGCATCGCTGGGATCCGCTGATCAAGATCATTCACTGGGGCATGGTGTCCGCGATCATCGTGAACGCGCTGATCGTCGAAGAGGGATCGGTGGTCCATATCTGGGCCGGCTATGCGCTGGGCGGATTGCTCGCGATCCGCCTGGTCTGGGGAGTGATCGGGCCGAGAAACGCGCGGTTCACCGCCTTCCCGCCGAGCCCGAAACGCGCGATATCGCATATCCGCGGCATTCTCGCAGGACGCGCTGAACGGCATCGATCGCACAATCCGCTCGGCGCATTGATGGTCTATGCGATCTGGTCGTGCCTCGCCCTGATCGTCGCCACCGGCATAGCCATGGCCGGGCCGCCGCCCGGGCTTGACGGATCGCTCCCCGCCAATGAAGCCTTGTTCGCGGAAGAATATGAAGCCGGCGAATATGGCCATGGCGAAGACGATCATGACGGATACGGCGATGAGGACGATGAGCATGAAGACGACGAGGGTGAGGGGGTGATCGAGGAAGTGCATGAGACCGCCGTCAACCTGCTCTACCTGCTGATCGGCCTCCACATTCTCGGCGTCATTTTCGAATCTGTGCGGACGCGCGGCGATACGGTGCGCGCGATGCTGCCCGGCCGCCGGTGACCGGGAAGGCGCCCGCAGACGATGGCGGCCGCCGAACGCTGGCGGTCGCCGCGATCGTCGTCGTACAGGCGGTCGCCGCGATCTTCTTCGTCGCCGACGCGATCGCCGACGTCGCGACCGAAGGCATCGGCGCGCATGTCGTGATCGAATCGATGATCGCGTTCGCACTGCTCGCGGGCGTGTGTATCGGCGCCTTTCAGTTGCGCGCGATGATCGCCGAGGCGCGGCGGCGCGAAGCCGCGCTGGCGATGGCCCGCGGCGCGGTCGCCGAGGTGATCGAAATGCGATTCGCCCAGTGGCGGCTGACGGCAGCGGAGGCCGATGTCGCGCTGTTCGCGCTCAAAGGCCTGGAGGTTGCCGAGATCGCGCGGCTGCGCGGCGTGGCCGAGGGCACGGTCCGCGCGCAGCTGACGCGAATCTACGCCAAGGCGGGCGTCTCCTCGCGCGCGGAATTGCTGAGCCTGTTTTTCGACGATCTGCTCGACGCGCCGGTCAATGCCGATCGCCGCTAGACGGCCCTATTTGAAATTGTTGGCGTAAACGGTGCGGCAGCGGGATTCGCGGTAAAGTACGAATTCTGCTATGGAAATCTTGCGCAAAGGAGACTTCCAAATGCATAGATCCTTGCTTTTCGGCCTTGCGACGATCGGCGCGTTCGCCATTACGCAGCCGGCTCTGGCCCAATCCGAAACCGCCGCCACCGATGCGGATAGCGCGCGCAGCACCAGCCCGATCCGCAATCCCGACCAGATCCGATGCCAGCGGCGTCCGGTCACCGGTTCGCTCTATCGCACCATGCGCGTGTGTCTCACGAACCGGCAATGGGAGCAGCTGTTCCAGGAGGGCAATCGCGACGCCTATCGCATCTTCGACGCCGGGCGTATCAATTCGCTGCGCGGCGGCTAGCGTCGCACGCTATTTGAAATTGTCGGCGTAGGCCTGGATTTTGAGCTTGCGCTCCGGCCCCGGCACCACCGTGTAGGCGATGCCCTGCTTGTCGGCATAGGCCGTCGCGGCTTCGAGCGTCGGGAAGGTCAGGCGGACCTGTCGGTTGGTGTCGGACGACCCGGCCCAGCCCATCAGCGGATCAGCGCGCTGCGCCTCGCTCGGCTCGAACTCGAGCGTCCACAGCCCGACCCTGTGGCGGCCCGACTGCATCGCATTCTTCATCCGTTGATAGATACGCGCGGACATTGCTGTTCCCTGCTCACTGAATGCTGCGGAAATGCCGCAGATCGCGGCGCGGCGTCAATCGGTTTTTCGAAACGGGTACAAAAGCAGTTTCCCGAAACTCCGGTCATGCTCGCCTTCTACGCCGATCGGCATCCCGATGGTGCGCGGCTTGGGATTGCGCGAGCCGAACAGCCGGTCCCACACCGAAAGGATCGCCGTGTAGTTGCTGTCGGTATCAACCTGCTTCTTGTGGTGATGCATCCAGTGGATCGACGGGGTGACGATCAGATAGGACAGCGCTTTCTCGAACCGCTCGGGCAGCCGGATGTTCGAATGGTGGAATACGGCATTGGCCGTCAGGATCGCCTCGAACAGCAGCAGGGTCGCCGCATCGATCCCGAAGGCGAGCGCCGGGATCAGCCGCGCCGCAGCCGAGATCAGGATTTCGCCGAAATGGAAGCGGAAGGCCGAACTCGCATCGAGATGATCGTCGAGATGGTGCGGCGCGTGGAAGCGCCAGAGGAAGGATATCTCGTGATAGGCCCGGTGCATCCCGTAGGTCCAGATATCCAGGATCAGCAGTTGCACCAGCAGCGCGCCGATCGGCCCGAGCGCGTCCAGCGGCACCAGCGGTTCCACGCCGCCCGCGATCCGCCCGGTCAGCGTCAGCAGGAGCGGCGCGGCGGTCAGCGCGATCAGCCCGAGCCCGATATTGCGCAGGATCCGGCGGCGGTTGTCGGCGGGCGGCGTCTGTGCGACGGCCAGCCGCTCGAGCAGGAAGACCAGCCCGACCCACAGCGCCAGTGCGCCCGTCAGCCAGAGATCGCTCATGCCTCTCTCTTGGCGTCCGCGAACCGCCGGGCGACGCGCGTCTGCCAGAGCATCAGCAGCGGCACGACGCCCAATTCCATCACCAGCCCGAACCGATGGCCCTCCGAGGCCAGCCCATATTCCGCCGCCGACCAGGCCCGCGCCAGCCCGCCCGTCACGACCATCGCGCCCAATAGGCGGAAGCGCGCCGTCTTGCGCTCGATCCCCGGCACGCAGCTCGCAAAACCGACGCCCAGCATGAAGAAAATGCCCGAAAGATAGCGGAAATGGCTGTCGAGATCGCGGACCGGCGGATCGTCGATGCCCGACAGGATCGAGGGGCCGATGACGACGCTCGCCGCGCCCACCGAGAGCGGAACGAGACAGGCAATGCCCGCCGCGATCTGCAGCGCGCGTTTCTCCGCCTGCCGGTTCACGGGCCGGGCTTGCCGAGCAGGTCGGCGCGGACATGGATCGACTTGTTCGCCAGATAGACTTCGAAGAGGAAGGCGATCAGGCCGAGGATCAGCAAGCCCATCGCCGCGACGAAGACGACCGTTACCGCGCCGGTGAGCTCCTGCGCGAGCAGGCGCGTCGCGAACAGCCCGGCGACGACAAGGCATACGGCGATCATCGAGATCGTGCCGAACAGGATGGAAAGGCCGGTGACCGTCATCCGCCGGTCGAGCATTTTGAGCTCGCGCAGGCAATCGTCATGCTCGGGACCCGGTTCGCGCGGCAGGATATCGGCGATGATCCGCGCGCGATCGACGACCCGGCCCAGCCGCCCGGTGGCGAGGATCAGGAACTGCCCGATCCCGACGAGCAGAAAGGCGGGCGCCAGCGCCAGCTCGATCGTGAGCGCGATATCGGTGGGCATGGAATCGGTCATGCCCTCTCCATCCGCGCTGGTCCGGGCCCGGTCAAGCGGGCGGGCGCCGGGCTCACACCATTTTCCGGGTTTCGCTGCACTGCAAAAAAGCGCATGGCGGATCCATGGCACATGCAGCGCCTGCCGAGCCGGCCCGAAAGGCGCCGGGCTTTCGCGAATTTGTCGCGATGGTCGCCACGCTGATGGCGATGACGGCGCTCGCCATCGACGCGATGCTGCCCGCCCTGCCCGCCATCGGCGAGGCGCTGAACGTGACCGAGGATAACGACCGCCAGCTCGTGATCGGCGCGCTGCTCCTGGGCTTCGGCCTCGCCCAGATCGTTCACGGGCCTTTGTCCGACCGGTTCGGGCGCCGCCCGCTGCTCGTCGGAGGCCTGGGTCTCTATGCGGCTTCCAGCGTCGTCGCCGCCTTCGCCCAGTCCTTCGAGCTGCTGCTCGCCGCGCGTTTCGCGCAGGGCATCGCCGTCGCCGCGACGCGCGTGCTCGCCGTCTCGATCGTCCGAGACCTCTATGTCGGACGCAAGATGGCGCAGGTCATGTCCTTCGCGATGATGGTGTTCATGGCGGTGCCCGTGCTCGCCCCGCTGTTCGGCGAGATCATCATCCAGATCGCGAACTGGCGCTGGATCTTCTGGATGTTCGCCGGCATCGGCATCGCCGTCGGGCTGTGGATCGGATTGCGGCTGCCCGAAACGCTGGAACCCGAGGACCGCTTGCCGCTCACCCCGCGCCGCGTCGGCCGCGGCTGGAAACAGACGCTGACCGACCGCAAGTCGCTCGGCTATATGCTGGCCTCGGCGTTGCTCTCGGGCGCGCTGTTCGGCTTCATCAACTCGATCCAGCAGGTCATCTACGACACGTTCGACCGACCCGAGATGCTCGTGCCGGCCTTCGCGCTGATCGCGGGTGCGATGTCGGCGGCCTCGCTGCTCAATTCGCGTATCGTGCTCCGGCTCGGCACGCGGCTCGTGTCGCACAGCGCGCTGCTCGTCTTTATCGGGCTCGCCATCGCCTCGACCGTCACGGCCTTTGCGGACAGCAAGTCCTTCTGGCTGTTCCTGATCCTGCTGTCGGCCAATATGGGAGCCTTCGGCCTGTGCGGCGCGAATTTCGGCGCGATGGCGATGGAGGAGATGGGCGCGATCGCGGGCACGGCCAGTTCGGTCCAGGGCGCGATCGGCGTGCTTTTCGGCGCGATCATCGGCGGCAGCATCGGGCAGATGTATGACGGCACGACCCTGCCGCTGTCGCTCGGCTATCTGGTATGCGGCCTGCTGGCGCTCGTCTGCGTGTTCATCACCGAGCGCGGGCGGTTGTTCCGCGAGGATGAACTGGCGGAGGCGCCGGTACGGGTGTGATGAGTTCTGTCTGTCAGGCTCGACCTGTCGGTCGAGCGCCGCACCGGCCCTCTCCCCCTCCCGACCTCCCATTGAGTGTACCCTAGTTGGGAGGTCGGGAGGGGGAGAGGGCCGGTGCGGCGACATTGCGACAGCAATGTTCTGACAAATGAATCCTTCCCGCTAATCCCCTGCATCCATCAACCGGATAAACCGCATCCCCGCGCCGAATTCGCGGCGGCGGGCGTCGCGGTCTGCGATCGCTTCCTCGTCCTCGCCCCATTGGCTCGCCTGCCAGTCCTCATCGACGCGCGTCGCGGCCCAGACCGTGTCTTCGTCGAACGCGTTTTCGGCGAGCGCGAGCGCAGCGACGAGCGAGCCGCCGATCCGCACGATCGGCGAGAGGCCGGCGAGGCGGAAGGGATCGTACGCCTCGGTCGCGCCGCGCAGCCGCGTCACCGTCGATTCCGGTTGCGGGCGATGGACGATCCCCGTGATCGTTTCGAAGCCGATATCGAACCGTTTCTGCGCCCATTCGAGCAGCGGGTCCCAGGCTTCGGACTGGTTGGCGACGAGCTCGGCCGGGCTGTCAGCCCGATAGCAGAGCAGGTCCGTCTCTCCATATTGGGCGAGCTCGGCGGCGAATTCGGTCGCGTTCGGCGCGACCCTGTCGATCGCGGCATTGGCAAGCCCCGTCAGCGGCATGGCCGCCGGATCGATATCGCCCTCCTGCCCCGCCCATTCGGCGGCGATGGCGTCGGCGAGCTTGCGCGCGGGCACGGCGAGCGATTTGCGGCCGGGCGTCTTTACCGGCCGCTCGTCGAGGGCGATCGCCCAGCCATCGGTGGTCCGCACCGCGTCGGCTTTCTCGTAGAATCGTTTCATGGCCCTATGGTGCGCTAGACCTGTGTCATTCCTGTGGCGGGCTTTTCCACTTTCCGGCCAAAATCACCGGCAGCACGAGCGCTTCAAACAGGCCGAGCGCGAACAGCGGGATGCCGAGCGCCGGCCAGCCGCCCTCGCGCAATATGTCGCCGGCCCATATCCACATGCCGAGGATCATCACGATGATCCCGGTAAAGCGCAGCAGTTGCAGCATCTGGAAGCGCGACTTGGCGAGGCGCTCCTGGTCTTCAGGGGTCATCGATGGTCCTCCAGGATGGCGGCGATATCGGCAGGTGAATCGAGCACGACATCGGCGCCGGCCGCTTCGAGCTCATGCGCGTCATGATAGCCCCAGGCGACGCCCACGGCCAGCATGTTGGCCGAGCGCGCCATCGCCATGTCGAAGGTCGTATCGCCGATCATCGCGCTGGTGCTCGGCTCCGCGCCGGCATCCGCCATACAGGCGTCCAGCATGGCCGGGCTCGGCTTGGACGGGTGCCGGTCCGCTGTGTGGAGCGCGACGAACCTGTCGGTGAGGCCATGCGCTTCGAGCACGAAAGCGAGGCCGCGATCCGACTTGCCGGTCGCGACGCCGAGCAGCCAGCCCGCGCTTTCCAGCGCATCAAGCGTTTCCGTGATGCCGTCATAGAGCGGTTCATGAACGACGCCCGCCGTGCGCAGGCCGGCAAAGGCGCGCTTGTAATCCTCGGCGAGCGCGCGATGCTGATCGGGATCGGCATCGGGGAGCAGCCGGTGCATCGCTTCTACGAGACTTAAACCCACGACGCGGCGCGTATGGTCGCGCGGCGGCGCGGCGAGCCCGTGCAGCTCGAACGCCTGCTCCATCGCCATGCAGATATTGGCCTGGCTGTCGACGAGCGTGCCGTCGCAATCGAAGATGGCGAGCCGGTTGCTCATGTGCGGCCCCGCTGACCGCGACTGCGCCGTTCGCCGCGGCGCGCCTTGCGGCGGTCCTTGGCATGGGCTTTCGCCGCACGCTTCTGCGCCTGTTTCGGGTCTTCGGGCGGCGGCTCGGCAAAGGCCGCATCGCCGAGTTCGGGCGAGAAGCCGAGCGCGGCGAGGCTGTTGGCGAAATGCTCGGGCAAGTCGGCGGTCACATCGAGCTGCCCGCCATCGGGATGCGGCAGGCGCAGCCGCCGGGCATGGAGGTGCAGCTTGCGGCTTATCCCGCCGGTCAGGAACGCGTCCGGCCCGCCATATTTGCCGTCGCCGACGATCGGATGGCCGATCGCCGCCATATGGACGCGCAGCTGGTGGGTGCGGCCCGTATAGGGCTGGAGCGCCACGAACGCCGCGCGGTTCCCGGCACGCTCGACCACCTGATAGCGGGTCTTGGACGGCTGCCCCTCGTCGAACACATGCATCTTCTCCCCGCCCGTGCCCGGTTGTTTGGCAAGCGGCAGGTCTATGACACCGTCTTCGATCTCGGGCACGCCGATCACGATGGCCCAATAAATCTTGGTCGCCTTGCGCGTCGAAAAGGTCTTGGAGAAAAAGGCTGCCGCGCGCGGCGTGCGCGCGACGAGCAGGACGCCGCTCGTATCCTTGTCGAGCCGGTGGACGAGCTTGGGCCGCCCCTCCGCGCCGTATTGCAGCGCGTCGAGCAGCCCGTCGACATGATCCTTGGTCTTGGTGCCGCCCTGGGTCGCAAGGCCCGGCGGCTTGTTGAGGACGAGCGCGCTCTTGTCGCGATGGAAATCGAGCGTTTGCGCGAAATCGATCTGGTCCTGGCTGAGCGGCGGGCGTTCCTTTTTCGGTTGCTGCGACTTGGGCGGTTCGGCCGGGGGGACGCGGATCACCTGGCCTGACGCAATGCGATCGCCGGGTGCGGCGCGCTTGCCGTCGAGCCGGAGCTGCCCGGTCCGCGCCCAGCGCGAGACGATGTTGAACGTCGCTTCGGGCAGGTTGCGCTTGA
>NZ_JBQLZN010000074.1:0-23613 GCF_052168295.1 Parasphingopyxis sp.
TGGGGCTCGGCCCGAAAACCGCGGTATCTTCCGGCTGTTCTTCCGCCGAATTCAGAATTTCGAGAATGTCTGCCGCACGCGCGTCCCGGGCCGCATAGTCGCGCGCCGACAGGCCGACGACGCTGTCCGCGATATCGGGATTGGCGCCGGCATCGACGAGTTGGCGGACGATCGCGCCGTTGCGCTGATGAACGGCCAGGATGAGCGGCGTTTCCCCGCGATTGTTGCGCGCGTTCAGGTCGGCATTCACGATCCGGAGCCAGTTCACAGCATCGGGAAAGCCGATCTGCGCGGCGATATGGAGCGGCGTATTGCCCTCCCGGTCGCGGATATTGGGGTTGGCATTACGCTGCAGTAGATAGAGAACCCATTGCGGATCGCGTTCGCGGGTCACGATATGGAGCGCCGCCTCGCCCGTCGAACGATCGCGCACATTGATCACCGTCGAACTCGGCGCTTCGACGAGATCGCGCACGGTCGCGAAATCGCGGTCGCGTACGCCGCGCAGGAAGTTGTACGTGTCGGAGAATTGCGCCGATGCGGGGATCGGCATGAGAATGGCGCCGAGCGCGGCAGCGAGCACCGCGATCGCTTTTCGAGACGGACGGGATGCATTGATCCGGTACATGGAATTCCTACCTTCTAAATACTTGTCACCCGCCCTTTAGCAAAGCATGACTGGCCCCGCCATGAACGAACGCAAATCCGCAAAGACCGGTCTTTCGACGCTGCTGGCGGCGTGTCTGCTTGCCGCCTGCTCAGCCAATCCGGACGGTTCGGCCCCGCCGCCGCTCGAAGGCGCGGCAATCGGCGGCGCGTTCGAGCTTGTCGACGAAAATGGCGAAACGGTGCGCGATACCGATTTCGCCGGGCAGAACCGCGTCGTCTATTTCGGCTATGCCTTCTGCCCGGATGTGTGCCCGGTCGACATGCAGAAACTCGGCCAGGCGATGCGCGTGCTCGAAGAGCGGGATCCGGAGCTTGCGGAAACCATCACCCCGATCTTCATCAGCGTCGATCCAGCGCGCGATACGCCGGACGTTCTGCAGCAATTCACGGACAGTTTTCATCCGCGTATGGTCGGCCTGTCGGGATCGCGCGAAGCCATCGATGCCGCGGTGGAACGCTATGGCGTCTATTATCAACTCGGCGAGGATGACGGGTCCGGCAATTATCTCGTGGATCATAGCAATAATGCGATTCTCTTCGGGCCCGAAGGCGAACCGCTCGTGATCCTGCCAATCCAGGACAGCCCCGAGGCGATCGCCGATTCCATGGCCGCCTGGGCGCGATAGGCCGGTCCGTTGGCGCAGAAGTTCTGGGAAACGAAAACGCTCGATCAGATGACGCGCAGCGAATGGGAAGCGCTGTGCGACGGGTGCGGCAAATGCTGTCTCCACAAACTGGAGGATGAGGAGACCGGTGCGCTGCAGCCGACCAATGTCGCCTGCAAATTGCTCGATCTCGAAACCGCGCGTTGCACGGACTATCGGCACCGGCAGATCCACGTGCCCGATTGCCTGCGGCTCACGGCGCGCAAGATGGACGATTTTCCCTGGCTGCCCGGCACCTGCGCCTATCGCCGGCTCGCGCGCGGCGAACCACTGCCCGACTGGCACTATCTGGTGTGCGGCGACCGCGAGGCCGTACACGAAGCGGGCGAATCTATCCGCGGCTGGACGGTGTCGGAAAAGGACGCCGGCGATCTCGACCATCACTGTGTCGACCGCGCCCTCTGAGCCGCTGTTCGAGGGTGGCGGGCACCGGCGCGCGCTGACCATCAAACGCTATCCGCGCGCGCGCTCCTTCCGGCTCCACGTCGATCCGCGCGACGGCCGCGTGCTGCTCAGCATGCCGCAGCGCGGTAGTACGGCGAAAGCGCGCAAATGGGCCGAGAGCCAGCGTGTCTGGATAGAGGAACGGCTGGCGCAGCTGCCACGCCCGCAGCCAATCGTCGCGGACGCGTCATCGCCCTATCGCGGCCGCGATATCCGCGTGGACTGGTCCGAACACTATCGGCGCAAACCCGCGCTCGATGCGGATCGATTGCAGCTTGGCGGCCCGGAAGAGGCGATTGCGCGGCGCGTACTGGTCTGGCTGAAGGAAGAAGCCCGCCGCACCCTGACCGAAGAGACAGAATATTATGCACGACATGCGGGTGTTGATGTCGCGCGCGTCAGTATCGGCGATCCGCGCAGCCGCTGGGGCAGCTGCGCCTCGACCGGCAATATCCGCTACAGCTGGCGGCTCGTCATGGCGCCGCCGGACGTGCTGTCGGCCGCGGTCGCGCATGAGGTCGCGCACCGCGTCCATATGGATCACAGTCGGCAGTTTCATGCGCTGGTCGCGGATATCTTCGGCCGCGATCCGGCGCCCGAACGGGCCTGGCTGCGCGATAACGGCGCGGCGCTCTACTGGGTCGGCTGTTCGTCCTGAGACCGGACCGCGACGGGCGGTTCGCGCTCGTCGCGCGGCGGCTCATCCTCCTGTTCGCGTTCCGCGCGCCGCTCGCCCTCGCTTCGGCGGAGCACCTCGTCGAGCCATTCCTCGTCCATGTCGCGGGTTCCGACGCCGTCCTCATAGCGCCGGTCCTCGCCATAGATTCCCGGACCGGTAATCGGCATGCCGTTCTCGTCGACGAATATCTCGTCGCCATAAGGATCGCCGAAATAGGCGTCGTCCTCGCCCTCGAGCTGCCATTCGGGGAGCGTTACGTCGGTATCGAATTCCTCGACCGGCCGGTTGGATACCGCATAGCGCATGAAATCGGCAAAGGCGCGGGCCGGAGCCCGCCCGCCCTGCAGGCCGGCCACGCGGCGGGCATCGTCGCGCCCCATCCAGACGGCCGTGGTGAGACCCGATGAAAAACCGACGAACCAGCCGTCGCGGTTGGAACTCGTCGTGCCCGTCTTGCCGGCGACCGGCCGGCCGATCTGCGCGGCCCGGCCGGTGCCGGTCGCAACCGCGGTCTGCAGAAGGTCGGTCATCTCGGCCGCGACATAAGGGGCGACGAGCACCCGCGACTGATCGATCTCGGCGCGGTAGAGCTCGATCTCCTCGCGCGTGTCGGTGTCTTCCATCGTGACCCGCACGATCCCGTAGGGCTCGACCGCGGTGCCGCCGGCATGCACAGAAGCGAAGGCGCGCGCCATGTCGATCACCCGCACGTCGGACGTGCCGAGTACCATCGAGGGATGGGTATTGATCGGCGTCGTTATCCCGAAACGCTGTGCCATATTGGCCACCGTATGCAGCCCGACTTCGGCGCCCAGTTGCGCCGCGACCGTATTGACCGAATAGGCAAACGCCGAACGTACATCCATTTCGCCCGCGAACCGCCCGGAGCTGTTGCGCGGCTGCCAGCCATTCCAGTTTACCGGCTCGTCGACGACACGGTCGCTCGGCGTATAGCCATTTTCGAGCGCGGCGAGATAGACGAACAGCTTCCATGCCGAACCCGGCTGGCGCACGGCGGTGACCGCGCGGTTATAGTTCGATGTGACATAGTCCGTGCCGCCGACCATTGCGCGCACGGCACCGTCGCGATCCAGCGAGACGAGCGCGGCCTGCGCGCCTTCAGGCGTATGCGCGCGCACGGAGTTCACCGCCTGGGCCTGCATATCGAGATCAAGCGTCGTCCACACATCGATCGGCGCACGCGTCTCGTCGATCAGCAGGTCGAGCTGGTTCAGCACCCAGTCCGTGAAATAGCGGACCGAGTTGCGGCGCGGTTGCGGGGCAAGGGCGACATCGTTGGGCGCGGCTGCGGCCGCCTCGCTCGCGCTGATCTGGCCGGTCTCGACCATCAGGTCGAGCACGACGCCGGCCCGGCCGATCGCCGCCTGCGCATCGGCGGTCGGCGAATAGCGCGAGGGCGCTTTCACCAGCCCGGCGATCACCGCGGCCTCGGATAGATCGAGATCGCGCGCCGTATGGCCGAAAAAGCGGCGCGAGGCGGCATCGATGCCATAGGCGCCGCCGCCGAAATAGACGCGATTCAGATAGAGTTCGAGAATCTGGTCCTTGGTGAATGTCCGTTCCATCGCCAGCGCGAGGATGATCTCGCGGACCTTGCGGCCGAAGGTGCGGCTGTTGGTGAGGAACAGGTTACGGGCGAGCTGCTGGGTGATCGTCGATCCACCCTGGACCCAGCTGCCGCGCTCGATCCGCACGCGGACGGAGCGCGCGATGCCGATCGGGTCGACGCCGAAATGGCTCTCGAAGCGGCGGTCTTCCACGGAAATCATCGCATCGCGCATGATCTCCGGAATTTCGTCATGCCGGAGCCACTGCCCATAGCTCGGCCCCATAGCGAAGATGACCGTCCCGTCGGCGGCATGGACGCGGACCGTCTGCCCATTGGGCGAGGATTGCAGCGTTTCGAAATCGGGCAGTGAGGACATGGCGATGCCGACTGCGACCGCAAGCGCAACGATGCCCAGAAAAGCGGCGTAAAGGCCGAACTTGATCAGCCCGATAGTGATGCGCCAGACCGGCCCGCGCGTCTTTGCTCGAGATGCCGCCATTTCGATTGTCAGCCCTATGCGCGTAACCAGCCTGTCACAAGCGCCTAGTGCGACTGAATGTGGGCTGAATCAGTTGTTCTCTGGTTGGGAAGGGTTGTCGCGCTTACCGGCGTCAATCCGCATCTTTCGGCATGAACTCCAGCGCCAGGCTGTTCATGCAATAGCGCAGGCCAGTCGGCGGCGGTCCGTCCGGGAAGACATGACCGAGATGGCCGTCGCAACGCGCACATCGGGATTCGGTGCGCACCATGCCATGGCTCGTGTCGCGATGATCGGTGACGACGTCCGCGCTCACCGGCTGTGTGAAGCTCGGCCAGCCCGATCCGCTGTCATATTTGGTCTTGCTGTCGAATAGTTTCAGCCCGCAGCCCGCGCAGAGATAATCGCCGGTTTCGTGATTGTCGTAGAGATCGCCGGCAAAGGCCGGCTCGGTGCCAGCTTCGCGCAGCACATGATAGCGTTCGGGGGTCAGGCGGTCGCGCCATTCGACGTCGCTGAGTTCGAGCTTATCCATTGCCCGGATATGGGCAGGCCGCCCGCGCGTATCAAGCGCGAATGCGGGTCGCCGCGCTGAGCATCCCGACAAGACCCGGCACAGCGCCGAGCCGTAGCGCTTGGCGTGCGAGGCGCGGGCGATCGGCCAGCGTCTTGAGCGCCGAGGCGAAAGCGATCGGCCGTTTCGCGGCGCGCGCGAAATCCTGCTGGAATGCGATTGCGCCCCCCGGGCCGTTTTCGAGATAAGCCTGCGCCGCCGCACGCCCGCTCGCGAGCGCAATGCCGATGCCTTCGCCGGCGAGCGAGGGAATCACCGCGGCCTGATCGCCGATGCGGAAAAGCCCCGCTTGCCCGTCGCGCATCCGCCAGCCATAGGGCACCCGGCTCACCGCATCGGCGGCATCGGGCAGTTTCTCGCCATTGAGCCGCTCCGCCAGCACCGGCGATTCGGCGGCGAGCAGGGTGAGAAGCTGCATCGGATCGCCGTCCGCATCGCGCAGCCGCGACCGGCGCGTGGCGAGGCAGAGATTGGCCGTCCCGTCTTCCTGCAGCAGGAGTCCGGCGTAGCCGCCCCGGAACAGGTGCATCTCGATTGCGCTTTCAATCGAACGATATAGCTGCGGCGACGGCATGATTCGGTAGCGCAGACCCATCCAGGGATCGCTGTCCGTTTGCGAGACCGGGCGCTTCAAACCGCGCAGCTCATATTTGCCGGTCGCCAGAAACAGCGCGTCTGCAGCCATCTCCGCGCCATCGGCGAGCCGGATGGTGCCGCTGGCGTCCGCGCGGCTCAGCGCCACGCCGCGCCTAATATCCGCACCCGCCGCCTCTGCCGCGTCGAGCAGCGCGCTGTCGAGCCGATACCGGGACAGGCCGATGCCGGGGCGCGGCAAGGCCGCGACAATCGAACCCTCGCCCGCATATAGCCCAACGCGATCGATGGCATGGCCGCCAAGCCCGTCCATATCGATGCCGATCTGTTTGAGCGTATCCAGTGTCTGCCAGCTCAGAAACCCACCGCACAGCAGGTCGGGCGTCTCGGCATGACGCTCGATCAGGATCGGCTCGGCGCCGTCGCGCGCCAGCGTCAGCGCGGCGGTCAGTCCCGCCGGGCCGCCGCCCGCGATCAGCGCAGCCGTTCGACGCATAGCCTGAACGGAAAACGGCGTACGACGCGGGCTGCGCCGGCCGCTATTCCGGCCTCTTCGAGTATGGGCGCCCATTCGTCCGGGCGATAGCTACGCGCGATGGAGAGCTGGCCGTCGGCACGGACGATCGGGTGCCAGCCCATCAGGCGCGCGAGCAGCGGATAGCCGAAATGGGAGAGCGGATGGCGATGCAGATCGTTGACCAGCCAGCCGATCCGCGCATGCGTTTCCATGTAGCGCAAAAAGGCGATGAGCTCGTCATGCGTCATATGATGGGCGACGAGGTTGGAAATGACAAAATCGGCGGGCGGGCAATCGGCATAGTCGCCCGTACGATAGCTGATCTCCATATCCGCAGGCGTCAGCGCTTCGGCGGCCGCCTTGCTGTTCGGGTTCAGATCGACGCCGGTGAGCGTGGCCGGATAGCCCCTCTTTGCCGCCCATCGCGCGATCGCGCGCAGCATCCCGCCACCGCCATAGCCGACATCGAGTAAGGTGAAGCGGTCGCGGCCCTCCATGGCGCGTTCCAGAAACGCCAGGGTTGGCCGGGCCGACAGCGTCCAGTAATTCGCCTTCTCAAGGTCGCGCAGCACCGCGGCGTAGATGTCCGGCGCGAGGCCGGGCGCGTCCATCTGCTCCTCGGCAATCGCGCGCTGTGCGAGATCGGCCATCATGCGCTGCTGTAGCGGAAGCCCTCGGCCGCAAGGCCCGGGCCGAAGGCGATTGCTATGCCGTTATCGACCGGTGGCCCCTGCATGACGCGCTGGAGCGCGAACATCAGCGTGGCCGAGGACATATTGCCCTTTTCGCGCAAGATTGCGCGGGAATGTGCGAGCGCATCGGGCGCTATCCCCAACCCCTTCTCGACCGCATCGAGGATGGAGCGTCCGCCGCCATGCACGGCCCAGCTGTCTATAGCATCGAGCCCCGCGCCGTTGCAGATCGAGCGCCGCAGATCGGACTGGGCGAGCGCATCGCCGAGCCGCCCTGGCACTTCGCCGGACAGATGCATGGCGAAACCGGTATCGCCGACATGCCATTGGATCAGCGCTTCGGAGTCGGGCAGCGTTGCAGCAAATTGTCCGTCGATCGCCAATCCGTGCGGCTCGGTGCTGACAATGGCGGCCGCCGCGCCATCGCCGAACAGTAGCATGGCCAAAAGCGGTTCCAAGGCGTCGTCGGGTTGCAGGTGCAGCGTCGAGAGTTCGGTCGCGATCACCAGCACCCGGGCATCGGGCTCCGACCGGACGATATGATAGGCGGTGCGCAACGCCGTCACCGCGCCATAGCAGCCCATAAAACCGACCAACGTGCGTTCCACAGATCCCGAAAGCCCTAGCGCCCGGGCGACGAGCTGATCGAGGCCGGGCGCGGTAAAACCGGTGCAACTGGCGACGACGAGATGCGAGATGGATTCCGGATCGAGCGTATCCGGCAGATTTCCGACCGCTTCCAGGGCGAGCGCGGGTGCGGCTTTCGCATAATGCTGCATTCGCGCCGATGTCGGCGGCATGCCATCGGCATAAAAACCTTCCGGGCTGACCGGCGAGCCGCCATTTTCGCCGCGCGGCAAAACCGACCAGCGATGCTCGATCCCCGATCGCTCGGCCATGCGGGAAAACAGCGCCCGTTCGCGCGGGTCCGACAATTGCTCGCCTGCCCAGCCGATAAAGGCCTGGTGAATATCGTGATCCGGCGTTGCCGCGCCGATCGCGTTGATATGGGGCGTGAGTCTGGGCACAGGGACACTCTTTGGTAACCGACGCGGCGGCGATGGGGAAGCGCCAACGCCGCCGCCTATCGTTAACGATATGTTGATTGGTTGCGCGCGAAAAAAGGGCATGGTCCGCCATATTCTTCTCGCGCCGCTGCTATTGGCCGGCATGTCGGCTTTTGCGCTGCCGTCGGAAGCCGCCGCGCAAGGCGCTTGCCGGCTGTGCGACGATTCGGATCCGATCATGGCTCGCGGCCGGCCGTCGCAGCCGCTCCAGATCGATATCGACACCGGCATCGATTTCGATCGTATGGCGCTCATCGATTATCAGGGCGGCCAGGCCGAGATCGATCCGATCACCGGTCAAAGGCGGCTAACGCGCCTGCTCGATCTCGGCGGCATGGCGATGCGCGGCACCGTAACGATCCGCGGCGAGCCGGGCCGGACCGTGCGCGTGGACCTGCCCGACGAAGTGATTCTGCGCGCACCGGGCGGCCGCCGCGTCGAACTGCGCGACGTGCATAGCGATCTGCCGGCACAGCCGCGTATCGGCAGCGACGGCTATCTGCGCTTTTCCTTCGGCGGCCGGATCGATGTCGATGGCACCGATGTCGGCCGTTTCCGCGGCCGGATGCGGATCAGCGCCGAATATGAGTGATGGCGCGCGGCAGATATTAAAGCCGCTTTAACCACAATCCTTCGCATTTTCTGAAACATGGCGCGCCAAAAGGGCGGCTGAATGGCGCGGGGGACACGTTCCGTTCAAGACAATTCGGAAAGTGGAAAAGGGACTATCCAATGAAAAAGCTTATCACCGTTTTCGCGGCGGGCGCCGCGATGGCTTCGTTCGGCTCGGCTGCAAACGCCGCGACCGCGACGGCCGATGCGACCGCTGAAATCCTGCAGCAGGTCCAGATCAGCAAGACTGCCGACCTGAACTTCGGCACGATCGTTCCGGACGACACGGTCGCCGGCACGGTTTCGGTCGCCGCCAATGCCGCGGGCACGCGCAATTGCGGCGGCCTGACCTGTGCGGGCGGTGCGCTCGTTTCGTCGGCTGCGTTCGACGTCACGGGCGCCAACGGCCTGAGTGTCGATGTCGCTCTGAGCGGCCTGACGCAGCTGACCAGCGGCACGAACAGCATGCCGATTTCGCTGAGCGCTTCGTCGACGACGCTGGCGATGACGGGCTCGGCGGTCGCGCTCTATGTGGGCGGCGATCTGTCGGTTGCGGCGAACCAGCCGGCCGGCACCTATGACGGCACCTTCACCGTCACCGCCGACTATCAGTAAAATATTCGAAGCCCGCGCCAGGCGGGCCTGATCTGAACCTCGCCCGGCAGCGTGCATGCGCTGCCGGGCTTTTCTTTGCGAAACCGCCAATTCTTGACGGAAAAGTAACCAGTTTTTGCAAGGTTTCGCGAGGATTTCCGGAGGTCTTGCCGCATCGATGATGGGCGCCCCGGTCTGTGTTCAGACGGAGAGAGCTATGATCCTCGAAAACTTGTCGTCCCGCGTCCGTATCGGCGCCGCCGCCTTGGCGCTCGCCACCGCTACGATAGCCACGCCGGCGCCGGTTCACGCCAACGACCTGCTCGTAGCGCCGACCCGGGTCGTGCTCAACGGTTCGCGCGGCACCGAGGTGATCCTCAACAATATCGGCACTGAAGAGGCGACTTATCGGATTTCGCTCGAGCTGCGGCGCATGACGCCCGATGGCGGGCTTGAAGAGGTTGAAATACCGAACGAAATCGAGGAGGCGGCGCTTGGCATGATCCGCTATGCGCCGCGCCGCGTCGTATTGCCGCCGAACCAGCCCCAGGCGATCCGCATCGGCGTGCGCGCGCCCGAAGGCCTCGCCGATGGCGAATATCGCGTGCATATGCTGTTCCGCGCCATTCCGCGCCCGCGCCCGGCCGCAGCCGAGGGCGAAGCGGGCGGCGAAGGATTCCAGATCCGCCTGATCCCGGTGTACGGCGTCACTATTCCCATCATCGTGCGCCACGGCAACCTCACCGCGACGGCGGCGATCGCCAATCCCCGGATCGTCGAGGAAGACGGCGTACGCGCCATCGCCTTCGATATGAGCCGGCAGGGCGAACGGTCGGTCTATGGCGAGGTGACCGTGACGCGGCCCGGCGTCGACGTGCCCATCGCCCGGGCGCGCGGCGTTGCGGTGTACCCGGAAATTACCGGCCGCACCGTGATTCTGCCGGTTTCCGAGGAATTCCAGGGCGCGCTCGCCGGCCCGGTGCGCATCCAGTATCGCGAACCCGATAGCAGCGGCGGCGGGCTGATCGCCGAAACCGAAGCGGTGCTGCGGTAACGCGGTACCGGGGAGCGAGGCGCGATGCTTCGCTGGAAACATAGCGCGACACTCTTTCTGACGGGTCTCGCCGCTCTGTTCGGAGCGGCGGGCGCCTCGGCGCAGACCGAGTGGGAGGCGCATCCCGACGATTCGCTTCTTTTTGACGTCAGACTGGGGGAATATCGGCTCGGCGACGGCGTGCGCGGCTATCAGACGCCCGGCAGTGTGTGTCTGGATCTCGCCGATACGATTGCGGCACTCGATCTCCCCATCGCGATAGACGAAGACGCCAATCGCGCCGAAGGCTGGGCATTTAACGAAGAAAATCAGATTGTTATCGATCGCGAACGGCAACGGGTCCGCTTCGGCGAAAACTCTGAGCGCCTGCCATCGGGCATCGTCTTCGACACGCCCGAAGGGTGGTGCGTGGCGACCCAGGCGCTTGCGGCCTGGTTTGGCGTCACAATGGAGGCGGATCTGCGCAATGCGGTGCTGCTGCTGAGTTCCGAGCAGCCCTTGCCCGTGGAACGCGCGCTGCAAAGGCGTGCCCGCGCCGCGTCTCTGCGGCCGCGCCTCGATTTCGATCTTGCCGATCTGCCGCAAGCCAATACACCCTATCGGATGTGGCGGACGCCCTCCGTCGACGTCGTCGTCGCGCTGGGCGGATTGCGGGACCGTCAACGCGGAGATAGCGGTTTCGAGCGCCGCTACGAGATTTACGCTGCCGGCGAGATATTGACCGCGTCTTTCGATGCGCGGCTTGCCTCGGACGATCGCGGCGTTCCGCGATCCCTGCGCATGCGCGCATTTCGCAGTTCCAACGAGCCGAATCTCTTGGGTCCGCTCGGTGCCACGCATTTCGCGATCGGCGATGTGTCGAGCCAGACGTCGCCGATCGCCGCGCAACCGACGCCGGGCCGGGGTTTCGTCGTCACGAACCGCCCCTTGGACCAGCCCGACAGCTTCGATCGGCGCACTTTCCGCGGCGAATTGCCCGAAGGCTGGGAGGCCGAGCTCTACAGAAACGGCCAATTGCTCGCCTTTTCGCTCGATCGCGGCGATGGGCGGTACGAATTCGTCGATGTCGAGCTGCGCTACGGCATCAACCGGTTCGAAATCGTGCTGTATGGCCCGCAGGGGCAGATCCGGCGCGATACCGAGGTCATCAATGTCGGCGCGGCGAGCATTCCGCCGCGCCAGACCTGGTATTGGGCGGGCGCGAGCCAGGACGATCGCGACCTGATCAACCTCGATAACGACAATTTACGGCGCGGCGGTGACTGGCGGGCGGGTTTCGGCATCGAACGCGGGCTCGATCCGCGCACATCGCTGGCGTTCCAGCTCAACAATCTCGTCATCGCGGACGAGAGGGTGACGGTCGTCGAAGGATCGGTTCGCCGGGCGATTGGCCCGGCCTTGGTCGAAATCACGGCGGCATGGGCGGATAACGGGGGTTATGCCGCCCGCGCGCAATTATTGGGGCGGTTCGGCCGCGCCTATGTCAGCGCGGAATCGGTGCTCGCCCGCGATTTCCAGACCGAACGCTACAGCCTCGATACGACGGGGCGGCATACGCTTGCCGTCGATCACAGCCTCAATATCGGCCGGCTCGTCATGCCGGTGCGCGTCCAGGCGACCTATCAGACGCGCAGCAACGGGGCCGACCAGATCGACGTTGCGGCCCGGATTTCCGCCAATATGCGCCGTTTCGCGCTGACCGGCGAGATCGGATACCGGCGTCAAGGCGTCGGCAATGATTTTGCCGACCCGATCGGTCCGCCGGCCGATACCAACGCCGCAATCCTCGCCAATGGCCGGATCGGGCGCGTGCGGCTGCGCGGCGAAGCGCGGTGGCGGCTCTCGCCCAACAGCCGGTTCGAGAGCGCATCGTTCACCGCGGACTGGGCGAGCGGCGAAAACAGCGCCTGGCGCGCCGAACTTGGCTATCAGGCGACGCTCGATCGCGCCCGGGCGAGCATCGGCTATGTGCGGCGGTTCGACAGGCTCGCACTGACGGCTTCGGCGGAAGCCGCGACCGACGGTTCGGTCGCCGCTGGCCTCAATCTCGCCTTCAGCATCGGCCCGAACCCGCGCGGCGGCATCCATATGACGGCCGACAAGCTCGCAAGCAGCGGCCAGACCGTGGCGCGGGTGTTCCGCGATCTCAATAATGACGGCGTGCGCCAGCCCAACGAGCCTTACGAGGAAGGCGTGCAAATCACCACCGGCCGTGCACCGGCCAACGAACCGACGGATGCGAACGGTACGGCCGTCGTTACCGGACTCACGCCCTATCGCCCGATTCTCGTGGGTATCGACACCTCCTCGCTCGCCGATCCGTTCGTACAGCCGCGCGGGCCGGGCGTTGTCGTCACACCGCGGCCGGGCGTTGCGGCGATGGTCGAGCTGCCGCTGGTGAGCGCCGGCGAAATCGACGGTGTGCTTGTGCGCGCGGGCGGAGGGGCGCTGGAGGGCGTGGATCTCGAGCTGGTCGATATCGAAGGCCGCGTCGTGAAGACGATCCGCACCGATTTCGACGGATTCTTCGTGTTCGAGGGCGTGCCCTATGGCGAATATTCGATCCGGATGGCCGAACTGTCGGCCCAGGCCGTCGGCGCGTCCGCCAATCTCGGCCGCCGCGCCTTCGTGACCGATGAGAATGACAGTATCCGGCTCGGCACGATCGCCGTCGGTGGCGGGCGGGCAGCTTCGGAATAGGGCCCGGCCCAAGTCTTGTTTGTCAGAATTTCCCTATCGGGAAATCGCCGCACCAGCCCGCTCCCCCTCCCGGCCTCCCACGGGTGTACCCTGTTTGGGAGGCCGGGAGGGGGAGCGGGCTGATGCGGCGCCTGAGGCGAAGCCGAAGGTCTGACAAACAAAAAGTCGCGCCGCGCAACTTCCGGCTGCGCTAACTTACTGAAAAATTGGAAAATGGTGCGGTCGAGAAGACTCGAACTTCCACGGGCGTTAGCCCACAACGACCTCAACGTTGCGCGTCTACCAGTTCCGCCACGACCGCACATTTTCAAGACACCGGACTGCTGTCCGGCTTCTGGCAGGCGCGAGCCTCTAGCAAAGGGCGCGCGGGCGCGCAATGCCCGATCCGCGTCCGATCAGGCCGGACACGCGAATAATCGCGCGGCGTGCCGAATTAACGCTCTTTTCGAGCCGGTTTAACCATTTCTTTACCTATTCAGCGCCGGTTGGCCGCCTTAGCCCGGCCCTATGGCCTTGCTCTCCGCACTTTTTCTGCTCGCAGCCGCCCCTGAAGCCGGGGCTGTAGCGCAAGCACGCGCAACGGCGCGCATCGTCGCGGCCGAAGAGATCGATTTTTCGCGTTTCGAGGCTCCGCCGTCCTCCGCTATCACACGCCTTTTCCGGATAGAGCGACACGACGTCGATGCGGATCGGCGCGAGGCGTTACGGCTGATCGAGTTTCACTGAGGCACAGGCCTCAATAAAGAAACATCGGCATGCCTTCGATGCGGGGAAATTTCGGCCGATACGTCTCGCGGTCGTAGAGATTGTCGACATCCACCGATTTCTGCTGGTCGAGCAGCCTTGCGATCGGGACGTGACAGTAGTTGCCGTCGGTCAGCGCCACCATGCGCCCCGCCCGTTTGTCGCGTAGCAATTGGACGGCAAGACCGCCGAACGCGAAGCCGACCATGCGGTCCATTGCGTCGGGTTCGCCCGAACGCATCAGATAGGCGAGCTCCTGCACCACCGTACCGATCCCGGTCTCGGCTTCGACGATCCGCGCCAGTCGCTGGCCGACGCCGCCGTCCGTGCGGTGCGAGGCCGATTTGGCGAGATCGGCATTGGCGCCCTCCCCGGCGATATGTGCACCTTCGGATATGACGCACATGGCATAGTTTTCGCCGCTTTGCTGCCGGTCTTCGACGAGCAGCGGCAGCAGAATATCGGGATCTGCCGGGACTTCGGCGATGACCGTCCGCGCGACCTGCGCCAGGAAGCCCGACAACAGCGCCGTTTCGCCCGAGCGCCGGCCGAATAGTTCGATAATGCCGATCCGCTCATGGCTGCGCGTGGTGGTGCGCAACGCGTTGATCGCCGCCACGGACCGGGTGATCGCCGTCGAAAATCCGATGCAGTAATCGGTGCCGTGAACATCGTTGTCCATCGTCTTGGGGACCGAAATGACGTCGACGCCCTGTTCCGAGAGATGCGCGGAAAAGCGGAGCGTACCGTCGCCGCCGAGCGTGATCATCGCGTCGATGCCGAGCCTGTCGAGCACGTGCAGCACATGATCAGTGCGATCGCCTTCGCTCTGCGTGCGCGGATCGGTGCGCGACGTATGGAGGATTGTCCCGCCGACGCGGTCGATGCCGCGCACCCGGTCGCGATCGAGATTCCAGGTCTGCGCCGCGACGCTCGCCGGATCGTCAGGATCGATCAACAGGCATCCGCTCCAGCCCCGGCGGAAGCCGGTGACCTGCCAGCCTTCTTCGAGCGCACCGAGCGTGATCGCCCGGATGCACGCATTAAGACCCGGCACGTCGCCCCCACCCGTCAAGATGCCGATATGGATAGTCGCCTCCCTGATCTGCGCAGCGGCGACAGCATAGGATGGTTCTAGCGCGAGGGAAGAGGGTTCCGATGCTGCATCGGAGCGGACGGAAGGTCCGAGGAACTACGCCCCTTCGAACGGCACGAATTTGAGGTTCAACTCCTCCGCGTTGCGCGGGATATCGATCTCGGCGGAATTGAATTCGACCATTTCGCGCGGCGGGAGCGTGCGCTGCGGCGCCTGGATCGTCCAGTCATAGACCACCGCGCCCTGCGCATTGCGCAGTTCCGCGCGGATGTCTGGCACGCGCTGCTCCTCGTCGGTCATGTTCACGATCCGGCCGGAGATCGAGAGCAGCTCGTGGCCGCTTGCCAGCGTCCGCCGCTCGGGGCTGCGGACGAGCTGGACGTCCAGCGCCCCGTCGGTCGCGTCGCCGCCCATGCCGGCGATGAAGCTCGGCGGCCCGAACCAGGCAACCGCGCCGATGCCGCCCGCGAGCACGACGAAGATGGCGACGGCGATTGCGGTCCACATCTTGGCCGGGTTACGGCGCGGCTTGAACGGCGGCTCGTGCGCGAACGGATCGCTGTCGCCGGATTCTCGCCGCGGCTTTTCGGTTGGCGCGGCCTCGGTCGCGGAGTCCGCCGCAGGCGCCTCGGAAAATTCGCGCTGCACAGGCGCCGGAGGCGGCGGCATTTCAGTCGTCTCGGGAGCCGGTTCTGGCGCGGTATCCGGCCCTTCGGCGAACCAGCTATGCCGGCAATTGGCGCACCGCACCTGGCGGCCGTCGACGCCGATTGCCGTGTCGGGCACCAGGTAGCGGGTCGAACAGGCGGGGCAAACGAGGATCATGCAACGGGAACGCCAACTGGTTACGGTTATGCCGCTGATTTACGCGCGCAAAGCCCCGGCTGGCAAGGTCGCCGGCGATGTGCGTTGTGTGCTTTACGCCGGATAGGGGCCTGTGCCATTGCTCGCCGATGGCCACGACGATCGCCCAGTTCGAAAATGTCGGGCTGCGCTACGGAACGGGCGCAGAAACGCTGTCTGACGTCAGCTTTTCGCTCGATGGCGGCGGCTTCTATTTTCTCACCGGCCCTTCGGGTGCGGGTAAGACCTCGCTGCTCAAACTGCTCTATCTGGCACTCCGGCCGAGCCGCGGACTGATCCGGCTGTTCGACGAGGATGTCGTGACCCTGCCGCGCGACCGGCTGCCGGGTTTTCGCCGGCGGATCGGGGTCGTATTCCAGGATTTCCGGCTCGTCCCGCATCTGTCCGCCTTCGACAACATCGCTTTACCGCTGCGCGTTGCCGGGGTCGATGAGAGCGAGCTCGCAACGCCCGTGAACGAGATGCTCGCCTGGGTCGGCCTGTCCGACCGGGCCAGCGCGCGCCCGGCCACGCTATCGGGCGGCGAACAGCAGCGGGTTGCGATCGCACGCGCGGTGATCGGGCGACCGGAGATCCTGATTGCCGACGAGCCCACCGGCAATGTCGATCCCGAAATGGCGGCGCGGCTGCTCCATCTGTTCGACGCGCTCAACAAGCTCGGCACGACACTGGTGGTCGCCACGCATGACATCCATCTGCTCAGCCGCGTTTCTACCGCGCAGATGATGCGGCTAGAGGGCGGGCGCCTGTCCGATCCGACCGGCGCGCTCCGGCATCCGCCGCGCGAACCCCGCGCCGGACGATCCGGAAAGCCGGCCAAGTGATCCCTCCTTTCGCCGCGAGCCCCGCCGAACGCCGGCTGCTCACCGAAGGGCGCCTGTCGGGTCCGATGCCCTGGATTATCGCGATCATGATGTTTCTGACTGTGCTTGCCGCGGCCGGTGGCCTCGCGCTCAACCATGCGGCAAGCAATGTGACCGGTAGTATCGCGCAACGCATCACGGTGCAGATCGTTGAAGCCAATCCGGATCTGCGGGAAGCGCAGACGCGTGCCGCCATGGCGGCGCTCAGCGAGATGGACGGTGTGACCGAGGTGGTGCGGGTTTCGGACGAGGAGATCGATGCGCTTATCGAGCCTTGGATCGGAGCAGCCGGCGATGAGGAAGGGATCCCGGTCCCGACGATGATCGACGCGGCGTTGACCGAGGAAGCGCATGACGATCTCGCCCGGGTTGAGGCGACGGTGACCGATGTCGCGCCCGCCGCGCGTGTGGACGACCATGCCCAGTTTCTCGCGCCGCTTGCCGGATTGATCGGATCGCTGACCTGGCTCGCCTTCGCGCTGGTCGTGCTGACGGCGGGGGCCCTCGCGGCCGCTGTGATCCTCGCCGTGCGCGCGGCGCTGAACACGCATCGCAGCACGATCGAGGTGCTCCACTTGATGGGCGCCACCGATGTGCAGATCGCCCGGCTGTTCCAGCGGCGGATCGCGCTCGACGCGCTGTTCGGCGGCCTGATCGGATTTCTGGTGGCAGTGATCGTCCTGTTGCTGCTTGGCCAGCGGATCGGCGCGGTGGGATCGGAATTGCTCGGTTCGGCGACGCTCCCGTTGCTCGCCTGGGCGATACTGGCGCTGCTGCCCTTCGCGGGCGCCGCGGTTTCGACCCTGGTCGCGCGCTACACCGTGATTGGCGTTCTCAGAAAGCTGCTATAAGCCCCGAGCGATGGTGCGGCGTATTCTTTCCCTGATGGTGCTGTTATGGGCGCTTGGCTTTGCGGCCTTCGCGGTCGGCCTGCCCGGGCCGGCCGAAGAGCAGCGCACGGACGCGATCATCGTACTGACCGGCGGCGAATACCGGATCGAGCGCGGAATCGAGCTTCTCGAAGCCGGGCAGGCGGACCGGATGCTCATCTCCGGCGTCAACCGCACGGTGCGGCCGGTCGAACTGGCCGAAGAGATCGGCAAACCCGAAGCACTGTTCGATTGTTGCATCGATCTCGGCCAGGAAGCGGTCGACACCCGCAGTAACGGCGCGGAGGCGGCCGAGTGGATGCGGGAGAACGGTTTTTCGAGCGTGAGGCTGGTCACCACTGACTGGCACATGCCGCGGGCGCGCTTCGAATTTAAGCGCGAGCTGGACGATGACGTCACGCTGCTGCCCGATGCCGTACCGAGCGAACCGAGTTTCATGCAACTCTTTCTGGAATATAATAAATATCTGCTGCGCCGGCTGAGCGCGCTGATCGGGCTATAGGCGGCATGGCGGCAATCCGGACGATCATTTTCATGCTGATCTTCTATGGGTTGACGGTGCCCTGGGTCGTTGCGGCCCTTATCGGCGCGGCGCTCGGAAAGCGGCCCATGCACGGCGTGATCTATGCCTGGGTGCGCTTCCATCGCTGGTGCGCGCGCTGGATTTTGGGCATTACCGTGCGGATCGAGGGCGATATCCCGGCCGGCCAGTATCTGTTCGCGGCCAAGCATCAGGCGATGTTCGAAACGCTCGATTTCCTGAACCTGCTCGATACGCCGGCGCCTGTGTTGAAGAAGGAGCTGACGGACATCCCCGGCTGGGGGTGGCTGGCGATCCGCTATGGCGGGATTGCCGTCGATCGTTCGGGCGGCGCGAAAACCATGCGCGCGATGCTCAAGCGAACGCGCGCGATACTGGCGACGGGCCGGTCGATAGTCATCTTTCCGGAAGGCACACGCGTGTCGCCGGGCGAGCGGCCGCCGCTCCAGGCCGGATTTGCCGGGCTCTACAAGATATTCGACCTGCCGGTCGTGCCGATCGCGATCGACAGCGGCCATGTCTGGCCGCGCGACAGCTGGATCAAGCGGCCGGGCGTCGTCACCTATCGCTTCTTCGCGCCGATCCCCACCGGCCTTCCGCGCGAGGAGATCGAAACGCGCGTGCACCGCCTGATCAACGATCTAGAGATGGGCGGCGACTAGCTCCTCAAGCGCCGCCGCGACGCCGCGCGTTTCCTCATCTGTACCGATCGTGATGCGAAGCGCATGCGGCAGTTGCTGCCCCGGCAGCCAGCGGGTGATGAAGCCACGCGCCATCAGGCCCTCATAGGCCGTTTCCGCGCTCAATTTCCCTTCGAACAGGACGAGCAGGAAATTCGCTTCCGACGGAACGGCGCGCAGCCCGGCATTGCCGAGCCGTCCGATCCGGTCCGCCAGCCAGCCGCGCCACTCCCTGTTATGCGCGCGGCTTTTTTCGACGAAATCCTGGTCGCCCAGCGCGGCGATCGCGGCCGCCTGCCCGGCCGTCGTGACGTTGAAAGGGGCGCGGATCCGGTTCAGCGCATCGATGACGGCTGCGGGGCCATAGCCCCATCCGATCCGTTCCGCCGCGAGTCCGTAAATCTTTGAAAAAGTACGTGTTATCAGGATATTATGCGCATCCTCGGCAAGTTTCAGCGGCGCTCCGGCCTCGTCCGGATCGAGATATTCGGCATAGGCCTGGTCGATGACGAGCAGGCAATCCGGCGGCATGGCGTCATGAAGCCGGTGGATTTCGACCATCTGCGTATAGGTGCCGGTCGGGTTGTTCGGATTGGCGAGAAAGACGACGCGCGTCGCCGGCGTGATCGCCGCTACCAGCGCATCGATATCCGTCGCATAGTCGGCATCGGCGGCCTCGACCGGGGTCGCGCCGACGCGCTGCGCCGACAGCGGATAGACCGAGAAACCGTAGCGGACATAGAGGATCTCGTCGCCGACGCCGGCATAGGCGCCGGCGGCCAGGTGCAGAATCTCGTCCGAGCCCGTGCCGCAGATGATCCGCTCGGCTTCGATCCCGTTCAATTCGGCAATTGCCGCGCGCAGCGCCGTCGATGCCGGGTCGGGATAACGGGCAAGGCTGTCGCGCGCGTCTGCCAGCGCCTGTTCCGCATCCGCGCTCGTTCCCAGTGGATTTTCGTTGGACGACAGTTTGACGACCGGCCCGTCGGACGCCGTTTTCGAGCGCCCGGGCGTGTAGGGCGTCATCGCCGCGATCCAGGGTTTGGGGGTGGGGCCGGTCATGCGTGTGGAAATAGAGGGATTCTGGGCATCCTCAACCGAAAAGCTTTTGTCTGTCAGAATTTTCCTGACGGAAAATCGCGGCACCAGCCCTCTCCCCCTCCCGACCTCCCATTCATTGTATCCTGTGGGAGGTCGGGAGGGGGAGAGGGCTGGTGCCGCGCCTGAGGCGAAGCCGAAGGTCTGACAAAGGTTTGACAAGCCCGCCCCGCGCGCCCTAGCGCCGCTTCTCCATGGCGGATGATGCTTCTCTTTTCGGCGCCGCGCGCGCGGTCAGCCTGCCCGGGCCGCTGACGCTCGACGGCGGGGCGTCGCTCGCGCCCGTCGATTTCGCATACGAAACCTATGGCGCGCTCAACGAAGATCGCTCCAACGCCATCCTGATCTGCCATGCACTCACCGGAGACCAGCATGTCGCCTCGACTCACCCCGTGACCGGCAAGCCGGGCTGGTGGGCGCGCATGGTGGGCGAGGGTAAGCCGATCGATCCCGCCCGCCATTTCGTGATCTGCGTCAACGTACTCGGCAGCTGCATGGGTAGCGCCGGTCCGGCGAGCCTCGCCGAGGACGGCAAGCCCTATGCGATGCGCTTTCCGGTCATCACGATCCGCGACATGGTCCGCGCCCAGGCGATGCTGCTCGATCATCTCGGCATTGAAACGCTCCATGCCGTGATCGGCGGCTCGATGGGCGGGATGCAGGTGCTCGAATGGGCGGCCTGCTATCCCGCACGCGTCCGCTCGGCCGTCGCCATCGCGACCGCGCCCCGCCATTCGGCGCAGAATATCGCGTTTCACGAGGTCGGGCGGCAGGCGATCATGGCCGATCCGAACTGGCGCGGCGGCGATTATTATGCGGACGGCGAACAGCCGACGAAAGGCCTCGCCGTTGCCCGCATGGCCGCGCATATCACCTATCTCTCCGAAGAAGGCCTGACCGAGAAGTTCGGCCGGCGCCTGCAGGATCGCCAAGCTAAAACCTTCGGCTTCGACGCCGATTTCCAAGTCGAAAGCTATTTGCGGCACCAAGGGATCAGCTTCGTCGACCGCTTCGATGCGAACAGCTATCTCTATATCACGCGCGCGATGGACTATTTCGATCTGGCCGAAGAACATGGCGGGCTGCTCGCCAATGCCTTTGCCGGATCGCCGACCCGTTTCTGCGTGATCAGCTTCGACAGCGACTGGCTTTACCCGACGAGCGAGGCGAAAATGATCGTCCGCGCGCTCAATGCAAGCGGTGCCGAGGTCAGTTTCGTCGAGCTTTCTTCCCCCTTTGGCCATGACGCCTTCCTGCTCGACACACCAGGCATGAACGCGACGGTCGACGGATTCCTGCGAGCGGGGGAGGGGAAGTGAGGATTTTGTTTGTCAGAAACTTCCTTTCGGAAGTTCGCCGCACCGGCCCGCACCCCTTCCCGGCCTCCCACTTGAGTGTACCCTGTTGGGAGGCCGGGAGGGGGTGCGGGCCGGTGCCGCGCCTGAGCGAAGCGAAGGTCTGACAGATGAACCCGCTCCGCCCCGATCTCGCGATCATCGCAGATCATGTGCCCGAGGGCGCGCGCGTGCTCGATATCGGCTGCGGCGATGGTGGCCTCATGGCGGCAATCCGCGATACGAAAGGCGCGGATGCCCGCGGGCTCGAGCTCGATGCCGACAATGTCGCGCAGGCGATGGCGAAGGGCCTGTCCGTGGTGCAGGGCGATGCCGATACCGATCTCGCCGACTATCCGGACGACGCCTTCGACTATGCGATTCTCAGCCAGACCCTGCAAACGACGCGCGCGCCCGACGCGATCCTCGGCGAGCTGTTGCGCATCGCGCCGCGCGCCTTCGTCAGCTTCCCCAATTTCGCCTATTGGCGCGTCCGTGCCAGCCTGATGTTCGGCGGCCGGATGCCGGTCACCGGCGCGCTGCCCCTAAGCTGGTACGCGACGGAAAACATCCATCACGTCACCATCGACGATTTCCGCGCGCTGGTCGGCGAACAGGGGCTGGCGGTGGAACGCGCCTGGTATCTGAGCGGCAATACGCAGCGCGGCGCCGGTGCGGCGAACCTGCTGGCCGAACAGGCGGTGTTCTTGCTGGGGCGCTAACCCCTGAGTTCACCGCCCGCTTTTTCCGCCGCTTTCACCACCTTGTCCGAAATCGCTTTAAGATCCTCCTCGGTGAAGCTCTTCTCGGCGGGTTGCAGCGTCACTTCGATCGCGACCGATTTCTTGCCTTCGCCGACACCCTCGCCGGTGAACACATCGAAGATATGCGCATCGACAAGATTTTGCTTGTCCGCGCCCTTGACCGCCCGGAGCAGGTCGCCGGCGGGCGTGTCCGCATCGAGAAGGAAAGCGAAGTCGCGGGTGACGGCCTGCAGCGCGGGCGGGGTGAAGGCCTTGCGCATATGGCCGGAGCTGGTCCCCTTAGCCTTGGGCATCGGGATCGCGTCGAGATAGATTTCGCCGGCCATGACCGGCCCGTCGAGATCGAGCGCCTTCAGTGTATCCGGGTGTAGCTCGCCGAATTCCGCGAGCGTGTTTTTCGGGCCGAGGCACAGACGGCCCGAGCGGCCCGGGTGATAGAGCGTGCTCGCATCGCCAAAGAGTTGCACGTTGGCCGTGGGCGCACCGGCGGCCTCGAGCAGCGCGAGGATTTCGGCCTTGACGCCATAGGCGTCGAACGGCTCGCCGCCGCCCTGCCAGTGGCGTTCATCCTTGGCGCCCGCGAGGATCAGCCCGAGCGTCGGGCGCTCTTCTTCCTCAAGGTAACGCCGGCCGATCTCGAACAGCCTTATGCTGTCCGCGCCGCGATCCGCATTGCGCTTGGCGGCGGCGGCTAGGCCCGGGATCATCGAGGTGCGCATGACCTTCATATCCTCGCTGATCGGATTGGCGAGGATCCAGGGCGCGTCACCGGAGAGCGCGGCCTCGGCTTCCGGAATGAAGCTCCAGGTCACCGCCTCGTTCAGCCCGCGCGCGGCCGCTGCCCGCCGCACGGTGCGTTCGCGCTTCTGTTCGGGCGAGGCGGTCGGCGTCGCGACGCCCTCGGCGCGCGGCAGCGGGGTCGACGGAATGGCGTCATAGCTTTCGAGCCGCAGCACCTCCTCGACCAGATCGGGCGCACCATCGACATCGCGCCGCCATGTCGGGGCCGTGACCTCGAACGGGCCGTCGCCGGTGACGGTGAAACCGAGCGCTTCGAGCGACGCACGCTGTTTGTCGGCCGGGATGGCAAGGCCGCCGAGCGTCTCGGCAAGTTGCGGATCGTAGCTGACGGTCTTCGTTTCGAGCGGCGGCTGACCCGCGCGCACGACTTCGGATGGCGTGCCGCCGCACAGCGCCTGCACGAGCAGGGTGGCGACCGTCAGCCCGTCATCGAGAAAGGCCGGATCGACGCCGCGTTCGAAGCGGGCGCGCGCATCGGACATCAGGCCGAGCTTCTGCCCGGTGCGCGAGATGCGCGGCGGATCGAAATAGGCGCATTCGATCACAATATCGCTCGTGCCGTCCTGCACGCCCGAATGTTCGCCGCCCATGATGCCGCCGATATCGTGGACGCCATAATCGTCGGCGATCACCGTCATCGTGTCGTCGAGCGTGTACTCTTTGCCGTTGAGCGCGACGACTTTCTCGCCATTTTCCGCCCGGCGCGCGAAGATCGCATTGCCCAGCGTCGCGCGGTCATAAACGTGCAGCGGTCGGCCGAGATCGATCATCACGAAATTGGTGATGTCGACGAGCGCGGAAATCGGCTTCTGGCCGATGGCGCGCAGCCGCTTGGCCATCCAGTCCGGCGATGTGCCGTTGACGACGCCTGTAACGGTACGCCCGAAAAATGCCGGGCAGCCTTCGGGATCGTCGGTGCGGATCTCGATGGACGGCGTGCCTTCGCCCGCAACCGGTTTCACCTCTTCGCGCTGTCCGGTCGCATCGTTGACGCCGGAGCCCGCTTCGGCGCCAGCGGGTGCATCGGGT
>NZ_JBQLZN010000075.1:0-43569 GCF_052168295.1 Parasphingopyxis sp.
AGGAATATATGCTCGCCAAGCGTTTCGAAGAGCATGGCGACCGCGAAGCCGCGCAAAAGCTCGTGACGTCGCACCTGCGCCTCGTGGCGAAGATTGCGATGGGCTATCGCGGCTACGGCCTGCCCGTGGCCGAGCTGATCTCCGAAGGCAATATCGGCCTGATGCAGGGCGTGAAGAAGTTCGAAGCCGATCGCGGCTTCCGCCTCGCCACCTACGCAATGTGGTGGATCCGCGCTTCGATCCAGGAATATATCCTGCGCTCGTGGAGCCTCGTGAAGATGGGCACCACGGCGGCGCAGAAGAAGCTGTTCTTCAACCTGCGCAAGATGAAGGCGCGGCTGAACGCGTTCGAGGATGGCGATCTCAAGCCCGAAGATGTCGAGCAGATCGCTGGCGATCTCGGCGTGACCGAAGACGAAGTGATCAGCATGAACCGCCGCATGGCGATGGGCGGCGATACGTCGCTCAACGTGCCGATGCGCGGCGACGAGGAAGGGTCCAGCCAGTGGCAGGACTGGCTCGTCGATGAGGAACCGCTGCACGACCAAACGATCGCCGAAGAGCAAGAAGCCGATGTCCGCCGCGAAATGCTGATGGAAGCCATGGGCGAGCTCAACGAACGCGAGCAGCACATCCTCACCGAACGCAAGCTGACCGACGACCCGCAGACGCTCGAAGAGCTAAGCCAGGTTTATGGCGTATCGCGCGAGCGCATCCGCCAGATCGAGGTCCGCGCCTTCGAAAAGGTGCAGAAAGCCATGATGCGGATCGCCGAAGACAGGAAACTGCTTCCGGCGGCCTAACCGCACTCCAGATCACCAAAGACGCCATTCCCGGTGCAAATCGGGGATGGCGTTTTTCTTTGGGCAGGATAGATCAGCACCATGGCAGCTAAAACCCGATCCCTGCCCGCGCGCATGTTCATCTTCACCTTCAAGGCGATCCTCTGGTTCCTGCTGATCACCATCCTGTGGGTTTTGCTCTACCGCTTCGTTCCCCCGCCGATCACGGCTACCATGGCGCTCGACGAGAATGGATCGGGACGCAACTGGATGGCGCTCAGCGACATGGACCGGGCGATGCCGATCGCTGCCATCGCGGCCGAAGACGGCAATTTCTGCCTCCACAACGGCTTCGACTATGAGGCGATCCAGCAGGCCTGGGAGGAACGCCAGTCGGGCGAGCGGCGGCGCGGCGGCTCGACGATCAGCCAGCAGACCGCGAAAAACGTGTTCCTCTGGCAGGGCGGCGGCTGGTTCCGAAAGGGCCTCGAAGCCTATTTCACCGTGCTGATCGAGTTCCTCTGGGACAAGCCGCGGATCATGGAGGTCTATCTGAACGTCGCGGAGACGGGGATCGGCACTTATGGCGCCAATGCCGGCGCACAGCGCTATTTCGGCCATGATGCGAGCCGGCTTAGCGATCTCCAGGCCGCGCAGATCGCCGCCGTCCTGCCCGATCCCAAGACCCGCGACGCGACCCGGCCAGGGAGTTGGAGCGCGGGCTACGCCAACCGACTCGTCGGCCGCATGCAGCAGGTCCGCGCCAGCCCATTAGACGATTGCATCTGAAGGGTGCGCGGAAGCGCGCGCCCTCCTCTCAAATCGGAAAGCTAGTTGCCGTCGACGGCGTCGGCCGCGTCTTGCGCGGCATCGCCGACCTGCTGCGCCGCTTCGCCGACATTTTCGGCGGCGTCCGTGATCGCTTCGGTCTCGACCGCTTCGCGCGCGCCGCTCTGGCTCAGAAAATAGGCGCCACCCGCGACCGCTACGATGAGGATGATGGCGATCACCCAGCCCGCACCGCCGCCGCGGCGCTCGATAATCACCGTTTTGCCGGCATCGTCGCTACGCTCAACCGTACGTTCGGTCGTTACGCCATCGTCACGTTCGGTAATCTTTTCTTCGGTCATGCTTCATCTCCCAATGAAGCCGAGAAAACGGCTTTGGGAGACGGAAGTTCCCGCGCGCGGGTCGAAAAAATCGCGCGATAAGCGGCCAAACCTAGAAGGGCATTTTGAAGCCGGGCGGCAGTTGCAGGCCGCTGGTCATCTTGCTCATCTCTTCCTGGCTTTTCGCATCGGCCTTGGTGCGCGCATCGTTGAGCGCGGCGGCGATCAGGTCTTCGAGCACCTGCTTCTCGTCGGGCGTTAGCAGAGACTCATCGATCTCGACGCCCTTGATGGTGCCCTTGGCGCTGGCGCGAACCTTGACGAGCCCGCCGCCCGAAACGCCTTCGACCTCGATATTTTCGAGGTTCGCCTGCGCTTTTTGCAATTCTTCCTGCACATTCTGCGCGGCTTTCATGATGTCTTCGAAATTCTGCATGGGATCAGCCCTTATTGTCTGCGGCCAGTTTGTAGTCGATCAGCTCGGCATCGGGAAAGGCCTCGAAGGCCGCTTTGACCATCGGCGATTGCATCACCGCCTCGCGTTCCGCGCCGAGCGCCGCCTGTTCCTGTTCGAGAAGGCTGGCCTCGCCCTCCTCGTCGCTGGTCTCGACCGTCCAGACCTGTCCGGTTTCCGTGCGCAACAACCGACCGAGATCGCGGAGGAATTCCTCGTCGCACGGCTTGAGCGGGCGGATGACAAGTGTCGGCGGCGCATAGCGGACGAGCCGGACATCGCGTTCGAGGAACTGCGCCGTTTTCCAGCTCGCATCGTCATGCCGGCTTTCGGCGACAAGACGCACCAGCGCCGCGAAATCGGCGGGAAAGCTGGCTTGCGGCCCACTCCCCTGCCCACCCGATCCCGCTGGCGATGACGGCGCAGCCACCACCTCGCCACTCTCCAGCTTGCGGGCCAGATCGCTGGGATCCGGCAAGCCGGCGGCATGGACGATCCTGAGCAACCCCATTTCGGCCGCTTCCAGCGGTACCGGCGCCGTTTCGATCTCCCGCAGGCCTTTGAGAAGCAGCTGCCAGATGCGATGCAGCGCCGCGAAGCCCAACCGGCTCGCCCAATCGGAAAAAGCTTCGCGTTCCTCGGCCGAGAGTGCCGGATCATCGGCCCCGCCGACCTTGGCGCGGACGATACCGTGCGTGGTTTCGAGCAGACCACGGAACAGGGCTGCCGGGTCGGTGCCCAATACATGCTGTTGCTCGATGCTCGCGAGCACGGCCTGCGCGTCGCCGGCCAGCAATTCCCCGAACAGCGCGCGAACCGCGCCGCGATCGGACAGACCGATCATTTCGCGGATTTGCGCCGCGGTCACGCCGTCCGGGCCATGGGCGATCGCCTGATCGAGGATCGAGAGCCCGTCACGCACCGAACCTTCGGCCGCGCGCGCGATCAGGGCCAGGGCCTCGTCCTCGGCTTCCGCGCCCTCCTCGCCGACGATCCAGCGGAAATGCTCGACCAGCTGGTCAGCCGGGATGCGGCGCAGATCGAACCGCTGGCAGCGCGAGAGCACCGTCACCGGCACCTTGTTCACCTCGGTCGTCGCGAAGAGAAATTTCACATGCGGCGGCGGCTCTTCGAGCGTCTTCAGAAGCGCGTTGAACGCGTTCTTCGAAAGCATATGGACTTCGTCGATGATGTAGATCTTGTACCGCGCGGAGACGGCCGCATAGCGCACGGCCTCAATGATCTCGCGCACATCGTCGACACCCGTATGCGAGGCCGCGTCCATTTCCACGACATCGATATGCCGCCCCTCGGCGATCGCCTGACATGGTTCGCAAACGCCGCACGGATCGATGGTCGGCCCGCCCTCGCCGTCCGGCCCGATGCAATTGAGCGCCTTGGCGATCAGCCGCGCGGTCGAGGTTTTCCCGACGCCGCGCACGCCGGTCAGCAGGAAGGCATGGGCGAGCCGGTCGCGCTTGATCGCATTGCCGAGCGTCTGGACCATCGCGTCCTGGCCGATAAGTTGCGCGAAGCTTTGCGGGCGGTATTTGCGCGCGAGCACGCGATAGGGCTGGGCGGCCTCGGGCGCGGCAGGCTGCGGCGGCTCGTCTAGGCTGAGACCCGGGCCGGGATCGGCGGCGGGCTCCATCGTCTCCTGGGAATCGGACATGGCACGAGACTAGCCGCTGCGAGGCGGCATGTCGAAGCTGTTATGAAGAGAAAAAGTGGAAGCCGGAACGACCCGCGGCGAAATCGTTACGGCTGCTTCCTTCCGGACCTGACCGGGTTGGCGAATGCCACGTCCGCCCGACTTCCGAGGGGGCATATGGCGATGTCGCACGCAAAATGCAATGTCAGCCGATATTCCGCTCGCTCATGTAGAGCACGGCCAGTTCGGCGATCTCTTCCATGGCAAAATCGACTTCCTCGGGTTCCGCCGTCGGCCGATCGATATAGATGGCGAGCACGAAAGCCGGGCCGCTGGGCGGCCAGATGATGCCGATATCGTTGAATGCGGTGCCGCAGCTGCCGGTTTTGTCACCGACCGTCCAGCCATCGGGCACGCCGGCGCGGATGCGCGTATCGCCGGTCTGGTTGGCGATCGCCCAATCGGCCAGCTGCCGCCGGCCGCCCGCTTCGAGCACATCGCCGAACATCAGGCGCTGGATCAGCCCCGCAATGGCCACCGGGCTCGTCGTATCGCGTTCATCGCCTTCCGCATTCTCGTTGAGGTCAGGTTCGATCCGATCGAGCCGGGATACTTCATCCGCATGACGACGGAAAAAAGCGGTCATACCCTCCGGCCCGCCGATCTCGGCAAGCAGCAGGTTTGCCGCCGTATTGTCGGACAGGGTGACGATCGCCTCCGCCGCCTCGCCGACCGACATCTCGCCCGCCTCGACAAAGGCGGCGGCCGCCGGCGCATAATCCAGCAGATCCGCTTCGCCGAACGCGAGCGAATCGTCGAGCGCCATATCGCCCGTTTCGACCCGTTCGAGCACGGCCGCGCTCAATGGCAGCTTGAAGGTCGAGCACATGGCGAAGCGCTCGTCGCCGCGATAGGCGCGCAGCAAATTGCCGCTCTCGTCGGTCAGCGCGACACCGAGGCGGCCGCCGATCCGCTGCTCGATGCCTTCGAGCACGTCCTCGCCCATGATCGCCTCGATATGCGGCGAACCCTGAGGTTCGGAGGCGCAGCCCGCGACGATACAGAGCGCAAAAACCAAGCCAGAAATGCGCTTCAACACTCTTATCTCCCCTGCATATTATGGACGGCGCCTGGGATGCGGACCGTCAGGCTCTCCATGCCCTCGCTCAACCAGATCTGACAGGCCAGGCGACTGTACCGGGTCACGTCCGCGGCGAGATCGAGCATATCGTCTTCCATCTCCTCGGCGCGCGGAAGCTGGCCGAAATCCTCCGGATCGACGTGCACATGGCAGGTCGAACAGGCCATCTGGCCCTCGCACGTGCCTTCGAGCGGCTGGCCGTCCGCCTGGGCAAGATCGAGCAGCCGGTCGCCCGGCGCGCCTTCGACCTCGCTGACCGAATTGCCATCGGCCGAGATAAAGCGGACTTTTGTCATGCAGCCAAGCTAGTCTGGCGGGCGGCAGCTTCAAGGATCAGGTCGATCGCGGTTTCGAGGTCTTCCTCGCTCGTATAGCGGCCGAAACCGATGCGGATCGACGACTTGGCTTCAGCATCGCTCAGACCCAGCGCCGACAGAACATGGCTGGGGCGGCCAGAACCGCTGGCACAGGCCGAACCAGCAGAAAAGGCGACGCCGCGCACATCCGATATCAACCGGCTCGCATCGAGCCCGTCGAGGCGAATGTTGAGGTTGCCCGGATAGCGCGCGCAATCCGACCCGTTCAGCGTCCAGCCGTCGCCGAAACGCCGCCGGGCCAGCGCCCATAATCTTTCGACATGCGCATAATCGTCCGCCTGCCGTTCGGTCATAAGCGCCGCTGCCGCGCCGAAACCCGCGCATAAGGCGGGCGCGAGCGTGCCCGAACGCAGATCGCCCTCCTGCCCGCCGCCATGCATGAGCGGCAATGGTTTTACGCCATTGGCCAGCCAGAGCGCGCCGATGCCTTTCGGCCCGTGAATCTTGTGCGACGACATTGCGATCATGTCGCATTGCTGCCAGGGAATCTCGACCCGGCCGAGCGCCTGCACCGCATCGCAGAACATCAGCGCGCCGCGTTGCCGAACCAGCGCGCCAATCTCGGCGATCCGCTGCGTCACGCCGATTTCATTGTTGACGAGCATGATGGCGACGAGCCCGACATCATCGTCCAGCGCGTCTTCGACAGCCATCGGATCGATCAACCCGTCGTCCGACACGTCGAGCACGGTCAGCGCGCATCCCCATTCGGCAAGAAATTCGCACGTATCGAGCACGGCCGCATGTTCGGTCGCCACGGTCACGATCCGGCGGCGGTCTTCGGGCATCGTGGCGATCGCGCCCTTGATCCCCCAATTCGCCGCCTCGGTCGCGCCGCTCGTGAAATAGAGGTTGCCGCTCTTCGCGCCGATACAGTCCATCACCTGATCGCGCGCGACCTCGACCCCGGCCGCGGCCTCGCGGCCCAGCTTGTGCGGCGAATGCGGATTGCCGAACTTCTCGTCGAGATAAGGCAACATCGCCTCGCGCGCTTCGGGCGCCATGGGCGTCGTCGCCTGATAGTCGAGATAGATGATATCGCTCACGCCGCGCGCCCCTTTCCTTCGGCCGCGAGCCGCTTCCAGACGTCCATGAAACGATAGATGTCGGCCCGATTGGTTTGCGGGCCGAAGCTGACTCGGATCACTTCGGCGGCGTCTGCCTCGCTCCAGCCCATTGCGGTCAGCACGTGGCTGGGCTTGAGGCTGCCCGACGAACAGGCGCTCCCCGCCGACACGGCGATCCCCGCCATGTCGAACTGGATCAGCTGCGCGTTCGCGGCGACCCCCGGCATCCGGTAGGACGCGATGGTCGGGATGCGGTCGGCTTCGCCGGCGACGATGCTCCCGCCCTCCTGCTCGATCGCCTTGTCGAGATGTTCGCGCAGCTCGGCAGCGCGCGACACCCAGCCCGTCGGCGCTTCGAGCGCGGCGGCGAAACCGAGCGCGGCGGGCAGGTTTTCGGTGCCCGGGCGATAGCCGCGCTCCTGCCCGCCCAGCGCATGCAACGTCGCGAAATCCTTGACCAGCAGCGCGCCGATGCCCGGCGGGCCGCCAAGCTTGTGCGCCGAGATCGCAATCAGATCGGCATCGGGCAACGGCAGCTTGCCGGCGGACTGGCTGCAATCCGCGAACAGCCAGTTGCCGCCGACATGGATGCGCTCGCGTAGATCGTCGAGATCTTGTTTCACGCCGGTTTCGCTATTGACCGACTGGATCGCGACCAGGGCGGTCTCGTCGGACCCCGAAAGCATCCAGTTGAGCTTGCCGCCATCGACATGGCCTTGATGATCGACCGGGATGCGTTCGACGTCCCCGGCGGCGCGCAGCACCGCATCATGCTCGACCGCGCTGACGATCACGCGCTCCGCCTTGGTGCAGGATATCGCCAGCGCGATCGCCTCGCTTGCGCCGCTCGTGAAAATCAGCTCGCCATCCCAGTCGAGCGCCGCCGCGATCCGCTTGCGGGCCTCTTCCAGCGCCGCCCGCGCCTCGCGCCCTTCGCCATGCGGCGAAGACGGGTTTGCCCAGCTTTCGAAGGCCTCTGCAACCGCGTCGCGCGCTTCCGGGAGCATCGGCATGGTCGCCGCATGGTCGAGATAAAGACGGTCTTTCAATACCTTATCCGGTTTTAGTTGCGAAAAGAGACCCGAACATCATATAGGCCGCATGCCGCTTATGCCCGCATAAGCCCGATTCCCGCCCGTTTCCAGCCAAAGGGTTGCACCGAACCGCCATGCCTGAAGTCATTTTTCCCGGTCCCGACGGCCGCCTCGAAGGCCGTTTCTCCCCGCCGCCGCGCCCGCGCGCGCCGGTCGCGATGATCCTCCACCCGCACCCCCAGGGTGGCGGGACGATGAACAATGCGATCGTGCAGGCGCTCTACAAGACGTTCGTCAATCGCGGCTTCGCGACGCTGCGCTTCAATTTCCGCGGTGTCGGCAAAAGCCAGGGCGAGTTCGACAATGGCGTGGGCGAACTGTCCGACGCGGCCGCCGCGCTCGACTGGGTACAGAGTTTCCATCCCGAAGCCGAAACGACCTGGGTCGCCGGTTTTTCCTTTGGCTCGCTGATCGGTATGCAGCTCCTGATGCGTCGTCCGGAAATCCGGGGTTTCATCACGATCGCGCCACCGGCGAACATGTACGATTTCAGCTTCCTCGCGCCGTGCCCGGCGTCCGGCGTCATCATCCAGGGCGATGCCGACGAAGTCGCGACGCCGTCCGGCACGCAGAAGCTCGTCGACAAGCTGCGCACCCAGAAGCACATCACGATCCAGCACGAGGTGATCCCCGGCGCCAACCATTTCTTCGAAAAGGAAATGGATCAGCTGATGACCACGGTCGACGACTATCTCGATATGCGCCTCGATCCGGATTGCCCGATAAAATAGCTCCTCCCCTTCAAGGGGAGGGGAACCACGAAGTGGTGGAGGGGTATAACCCGCAAGCAACGCGCGATTCAGCACCGCTGACACCCCTCCGTCAGCCCTGTGGGCTGCCACCTCCCCTTTAAGGGGAGGAACTAGGTCTCAGCCCCCCGGACCAGGCACGGTCCAGATCAGTACATTGGCAAGGATGACTATCGCAGCCGCGATCATCAGCAGGCCGCGCTGTTTGTCGCCCTTCTTCGCCCAGAGATAGATGCCGCCGGCTCCGAGCGCGAACACGGCGAGCATGGCAACGGAAAGCGCGATATTGGCGGCGAGCAGCATCGCTGTCCCCTAGCCTGTGATGATCTCGGCGAAAACCGCCGGGTCGACATTGCCGCCCGACAGCGTGATCATGGTGCGACCCTTGGGCTGCACCTTGCCCGCAAGCACGGCCGCCAGCGCCACCGCACCGCCCGGCTCGACGACCAGTTGCAGCCGCGAAAAGGCGATGCGCATCGCATGGGCGACTTCGTCTTCGGTGACCGCGACGCCCGCCGCTCCATGTGCATGCAGAATGTCGAAAGTGATCGGCGAGACACGCATCGTCTGCAGCGCGTCGCAACGCGTGTCGGGCGGATTGGGGCCGACAGGTTCGATCGCGCCGTTCGCCAGCGAACGCGCCATATCGTCCCAGCCCTCGGGCTCGACGACGGTGATCTGCGCATCGGGCAGCACGAGCGCCGCGCCCGCCGCCAGCCCGCCGCCGCCGCAACAGATCACTGCGCTTTCCGGCGGCCCGCCCGCCAGCGTCTCCATCTGCTCTACCGCTTCCAGCGTCGCTGTCCCCTGCCCCTCGACGACCCAGGGATCGTCGAAGCTTGGCACGACGATCGCGCCGCGTTCTTCGGACAGGTCCGCCGCCAGCTTTTCGCGGCTGTCGCTCATCCGGTCATAGGTGACGATCTCTGCGCCCATCGCGCGTGTCGCGTCCAGCTTCGCCCTGGGGGCATCCTCCGGCATCACGATCAGCGCCGGCATGCCGAGCCGTTTGGCCGCCCAGGCAACACCCTGCGCATGGTTTCCGGACGAGAAGGCGACCACGCCTGCCTCGCGCTCCTCCGCGCTCATCGCGGCAAGTCGATGATAGCCGCCGCGCAGCTTGAACGCGCCGATGGGCTGCAAATTCTCGCATTTGAGCCAGATCCTTCCATGATCTGTATCGAACGGAATGAGCGGCGTCGGCGGCACGACTTCATGGATACGCGCCGCAGCCTCCCGGATGCCCTCAAGAGTCGGCTTGCGCGATTCGCTGTCCGTCATGGGGTTCCGCTAGCCCGCAAGTCCCGATGCCGCAACGTCAAGTCGGTTGCCTTTGACAACCTATTTGCGCTGTCCCAGTCTCGCGCCGCAACGAAAACGGGGAAGCAACATGAACAGTGCCATTCTTGCGCCGGCGGCGGTTCTCGTCGTCTGGACGCTCATCGTGATGATATGGGTGATGGCCACCCGCCTGCCGGCGATGAAAAAGGCCGGCATCGATATGGGCGCGCGGCCCGGCGGACGCGGCCAGGACCTGCAGGGCGTCATCCCGGACAGCGTCAACTGGAAGGCGCATAATTACAATCACCTGATGGAGCAGCCGACGATCTTCTACGCGACCGTATTCATCGTCGCGCTCACCGGCACCGGCGACGCCTGGATCAATGTCTGGCTGGCATGGGCCTATGTTGGTCTGCGTATCGTGCACAGCATCATCCAGGCTACCTGGAACCATGTACCGGCGCGTTTCATGGTCTTCGTTCTCAGCAGCCTCGCTCTGTTGGCGCTCGCCCTTCACGCAACCGCCGCCGCGCTGCAATAGAGATCACAGGGAGATACTATATGGAAATCAACAGCCCCATCCTCGCACCCGTCATCGCGCTTGCCATCTGGACCATGATCATGTGGCTCTGGATGTATGCGACGCGGATCCCAGCGATGAGCGCCGCGAAGGTCGATTTTACGCCCGGCGTCTACACCAATGACGACCTCAAGAAATTGCCCGTGAAGGTCCAGTGGCAGGCCGACAACTACAACCACCTCCATGAAGCGCCGACCGTGTTCTACGCGGTCGCGATAACGCTGGCGCTGATCGGCGCGGGCGACGGCATCAACCTGACGCTGGCCTGGGCCTATGTCGGACTGCGCGTAGTCCACAGCCTCTGGCAGAGCACCGTCAACATCGTGCCGATCCGCTTCCTGATCTTCGTGGCGAGCACGGCGGTGCTCATCTGGATGATCGTCAACGCGGCGCTCATCGTCTTCTGATGGCCCGCATCGTCGCCGCTATCGTTCAGGCCGAACCGATCCCGCTCGATATCACGGGCGGGATCGCGGCCCTGGTCGACAATGTCGAGGCCGCAGCCGATGGCGGCGCGACGGTCATCGCGTTCGGCGAAACCTTTCTCGGCGGCTATCCGATATGGCTCGACGAGGCGCCGGGCGCCGCGCTCTGGGATCATCCGGGCAGCAAGGCGCTGCACCGCATCCTGCTGGATCAGGCGATCCGGGAGCAGGACGAACGGCTCGCGCCGCTGCAGGAGCTGGTCGATCAGCGCGGCCTGATCGTCTCGGTCGGCGCGCATGAGCGGGTGCGATCGAGCCTCGTCAACACGCAGTTCCTGTTCCGGCCCGGTAAGCCGCCCCTGCCCCACCGCAAGCTCGTGCCGACCCATGGCGAGCGGCTGATCTGGGCGCGCGGCGACGGATCGACGCTCGGCGTGCACGAAACAGACTGGGGCCATGTCGGCCATCTGATCTGCTGGGAGCATTGGATGCCGCTCGCGCGCGCAGCGATGCACAACCAGCGCGAAGCCGTGCATGTTGCCGCCTGGCCGACGGTGCGCGACACCTATGCCATCGCCTCGCGCCATTACGCGTTCGAGGGGCGCTGCTTCGTGCTGGCGGCGGGCACCGTTCTGCACCGCAAGGCGCTGCTCGACGGGCTGGAGCGCTGCGGCGGCGATCCCGACGCCCGCGCGCTGATCGAAGAGATACCGGACGGCCAATTGCAGTTCGGCGGCAGCATGATCGTCGCGCCCAATGCCGACATCCTCGCCGAAGCGGGCGGGCGGGCGGAGATCATCCATGCCGAGCTCGATCTCGATCTGATCGGCCAGGGCCTCGCCTCGCTCGATACGGACGGCCACTACGCCCGGCATGACGTGTTCGAACTACGGGTGAATACGGCCGAACAACCGGGCGTCGTCTTCGAGGATTGAAGCTAACGTTCAAGTGCTCCTGCGAAGGCAGGAGCCTAGAGCCGCATACGATATAGCCTACCGCCCTGGGCTCCTGCCTTCGCAGGAGCCCAATCAATCACAAACAACTCGCCAGCGTGCCCGGCAGCATATCGAGCAGATCGTCGGCGATGAGGAAGGCCCCGGCCCGCCGACCCGCTTCACCATGCAGCCACACCGCTTCGCAGGCCGCTGCGAACGGATCGCTATTCTGTGCATAGCGCGCGGCCGTAATGCCCGTCAGCACATCGCCGGTGCCGGCCGTCGCGAGCCAGGTTGGCGTGCACGCGGCAATGGCGGCCCGTCCGTCAGGCGCGGCAATCACCGTGTCGCTGCCTTTGTAGACGGTAACCGAATTGGCACGTTTCGCGGCATCGCGCGCCCGCTCGACTTTGCTCCCCTCGCCCTCCCCGAACAACCGGATAAACTCGCCATGATGCGGTGTCAGGATTGGGACGGAAGAGAGCTCGTGCAGCCGCTCCACGCCGCCTTGCGCGATCAGCGTCAGCGCGTCCGCGTCGAGGACCAGCCGCCGGCCGGAATCGAGCACCTGGTTTAGCCGCGCCTCGGCCTTGCCGTTCAGGCCCAGTCCTGGCCCGGCAACGGCAACATCGATCCGCTCGTCCGCGAGCATATCGCCCAATGTCCGCGGATCGGCGGCGAGCCGGTAAACGAGCGCCAGCGGCCCCTCGGGATGATCCGGCCCGGCGAGCGCGACATAACCCGCCCCGCCCCGGATCGCTGCGTCGGCGGTCAGACTCGCGGCGCCAGCCATCGCGCCGCCCGCAACGAGCACATAGCCGCGTGAATATTTGTGATCGTCGGGTCCGGGCGCAGCGAGTTTCGGGCGGCCGAGCGCGCGGAGATCGCTTTTTGCCGGCACGCCAATCTCGCCAAGCATCACCTTGCCGAGATAGGATGCCGCAGGCTGGAGCAAATGCGCCGGTTTCAGGGCCCCGAGCGCAACAGTCGCATCGAACTTCGGCACCGGCGAGAGCAGCGTACCACTGTCCGTTTCGATCCCACTCGGCAAGTCGACCGCGACGCTATGCGTAGCGCTCGTCACATGATCGGCCAGCGTTTTCGCGAGCGTTCCGCTCAATGGCCGCACCAGCCCCGTACCGAACAACGCGTCGATAACGAGCGGTGCCCCCTTGGCGCCCGCGATCGGCTCGACGGGGCTATCCCATTTCGCGCGCGCCTCCTTCGCCACATCGGTCTTGGGATCGGCCAGCGCGGCAACACGCACATCGCTGCCCCGCTCGGCGAGCAGCCGCGCGACGACATAGCCGTCGCCGCCATTATTGCCCGGCCCGCACAGGATCAGCGTCTCGGAGACACCGGCCATCCGCCAGGCGATATCGGCGACTTCGCGGCCCGCGCGCTCCATCAACTCGCCGACCGAAATCCCTTCCGCCATCGCGGCCTCTTCCGCCGCGACCATCTCGGCGGCTGTCAGAATCGGCCCGGCGATCACCGCACCGTCGCCGGCAAACGATAGGTGTCGCCGCCGATCGCGACCTCGATCTCGCGCTCCGAAATCGGCGTGACGGCAACGGCTTCCGCGCCATCCGCAGCAACCAGGCCGCTGCCGTCGTTCGTCACCAGCAAGCGGCGGAAGCCGCCATCGGGATGGCGCATCGTCAGCACCAGCCCCTGGCCAGTCTCGCTGCGCTCGATCAGGCAGTCGGACCGCAATTCCGTCGCACCGCCCAGCGCGCAATAGACGACGCCGCTTTCAGCGAGTTCGGATCGTGCTTCGACTTCCGCCTCGACGAGCGGATCGGACTCGACCGCCTGATCCTCGCTTGCCGTTCCGCAAGCGGCCAGCGCGGCCAGCGCGGCCAGCCCGCTAAATATCCGCATAGACGTGCGTCTCCGCCTTCGCGCCGGGATGCGTAACCGCGCCTTCATGCGCCGGGCCGACATTCTGCGCGTAACGCCAGAGGGTGCCCGACTGATAATCGTTGGTGCGCGGGGTCCATTTGGCCCGGCGCTCCGCCAGCACCGCTTCGTCGACATCGAGATCGATCGTGCCGGCTTCGGCATCGATGCGGATGATATCGCCGTCTTCGACGAGGCCGATCGGTCCGCAATCGGCGGCCTCGGGGCCGACATGGCCGATGCAGAAGCCGCGCGTGGCGCCCGAGAAGCGGCCGTCGGTGATCAACGCGACCTTCTCGCCCATTCCCTGGCCGTAAAGCGCCGCCGTGGTCGAGAGCATCTCGCGCATGCCGGGGCCGCCCTTGGGGCCTTCGTAACGGATGATAATGACCGAGCCTTCGGCGATGTCGCGCTCCTCGACCGCCTTGAAACAGTCTTCCTCGCTGTCGAAGCAACGGGCCGGTCCCTCGAACTGCAGCCGCTCCATCCCAGCGACTTTCACGATCGCGCCTTCCGGGGCGAGCGAGCCCTTGAGGCCCACGACCCCGCCGGTCGGCGTGATCGGATTATCGACGGCGTAGATGACTTTCTGATCGGGGTTCCACGTCACTTCATCGATGTTTTCGCCCAAGGTCTTCCCGGTCACCGTCAGGCAGTCGCCATCGAGCAGGCCTTCGGAGAGCAGCGTCTTCATCAGCATATAGACGCCGCCCGCCTCGTACATGTCCTTGGCGACATATTTGCCGCCGGGCTTGAGGTCGGCAAGATAGGGTGTCGATTTGAACGTCTCGGCGACGTCGAACAGGTCGAAATCGATCCCGCATTCATTGGCCATCGCCGGCAGGTGCAGCGCCGCATTGGTCGACCCGCCCGTAGCCGCGACGACGCGCGCCGCATTCTCGAACGCCGCTTTCGTGCACAGATCGCGCGGGCGGATATTGCGCGCGAGCAGCTCCATCACCTGTTCGCCCGCCGCGCGCGCGATATCGTCGTTGGACTGATATGGCGCCGGAACCATGTTGCTGTTGGGCAGCGAAAGCCCGATCGCCTCACCGACACAGGCCATGGTGTTCGCCGTAAACTGGCCGCCGCATGCGCCATGGCCGGGACAGGCGACCTTTTCGAGCTCGATCAGCTCCTGCAGCGGGCAGGCTTCGGCCTCATATTGCCCCACCGCCTCGAACACATCGACCACGGTGACGTCGCGGTCGCGATAGCGGCCGGGCAGGATCGAGCCGCCATAGACGAAGATCGACGGCACGTTCAGCCGCAGCATCGCCATCATCATGCCGGGCAGCGATTTATCGCACCCGGCGAAACCGACCAGCGCGTCATAGCAATGCCCGCGCACCGAGAGTTCGACGGAATCGGCGATCACCTCGCGGCTGACAAGCGAGCTTTTCATGCCCTGATGGCCCATCGCGATGCCGTCGGTGACCGTGATCGTGTTGAACCGGCGCGGCAGCCCGCCGCCCGCGATCACGCCCTCGCGGCAGATATCGGCCTGATGATCGAGCCGCGTGTTGCAGGGCGCGCTGTCATTGCCCGCGCTTGCGACGGCGACGAAGGGCTGCTCGATCTCCTCCTCGGTGATGCCCATCGCGTAATAATAGCTGCGGTGGGGTGCGCGCGACGGGCCGACCGAAACGTGACGGCTCGGCAGTTGCGACTTGTCGAAGCGATTGGACATCGTGGATTCCCTATTTCTTCAGCGCGTCCCGCGTCTCGGCAATTATCGGGGCGAGCAATTCGGCCCATTTCCTTGCGCCTTCCGCGTCCGCGATCAAGTCATTCCGCACCTCGATGGCGAGATAGGGCAAGCCGCGCGCTTCGGCATGCAGGTCCATCGTCGCGTTGAGTTCCAGCCCCGAATAGGGCTGGTTATCGCCGACATGGAGGCCCAGTGCCTCGAGCTTGGGGATCGCCACGCGCGCTGCGCGGTCGTCCTGATTGTAGAGGATCCCGGCGTGCCAGGGTCGGCTTTCATGCGCGCGGGTTTCGAGCCGCGGCGTGAAGCTGTGCAGCGTGAAGAGCATGTCGGGATCGTGGTGATCGATGAGCTCGGACGCCCGGCCATGATAAGGATGCCAGAAGCGCTCGATCCGCGCGCGCCGCGCGGCTTCGTCGAGCGCCGCATTGGCCGGAATATGATGGCCGTCGCTATGCGCGGGCGTGGCGTCCGGATGATCATGCTCGCGATGCAGATCGACGACGAGGCGGGACACATTGGCGATTATCGCCGGACATTCCAACCGCCCAGCGACCAAACCCGACAGCCGGTCGACGCCGATATCGACCGCGACATGCTTGTCGAGCACAGAGGGATGCACGCCGAGATCGATATCGTCGGGCACGCGGTTCGACGCATGATCGGCGATCAGCATCAGCCCGGAATCCGCCGATCCTTCGATCTCGCGATAGACATCCTTCATCGCGGCCTCGCCGATAGCCAAAGTCTATTTTGCCTACGCATGGCGCCTAGTTGCCGTCCCGCGCGGCCTATGTCACCAAGTAACGCAAGTTGGAGGGTCGCAGATGGGTTTCGAACTGACACGCCGCGAGGCGATGGCCGGGCTGGCCGCGGGCACGATATTGGGCGTCGGCGGCTGCGCCACGGTGCCGGCGTCAAGCGGTGCGCAAAGCTGCAACGCCGGCATGGTGCTTGCCGACGAGGCCGACCGGCTGCTCGCGCTTCTGCCGGAGGTCGCAACTTATAACGGCACCGAAGCGTCGTTGAACGGCGGGCCGCTGGCGCGGCGCATGGCGGACTATTCGCCGGCCGGAGAACAGGCGCTGCGCGATGGCGCGGCGGCGAGCCGCACGCGCATCGCCGCGCTCGACTGTGCGCGCGGATCGCGCGATGCGCTGCACGCGGCCGTCTCCGAAGCGGTGCTCGCCAATGCCGGCCGATCAGCGAGCATCGCCTATGGCCGGATCAACCCGTTCAGCTACGTCAATCACCTGCCTTATCTCGTATCGCAGATCAGCGGGCCGCATATCGATACGCCGGCGGTGATGAAGAGCCAGCAGTCTCTGCGGACGCCGGATGCCATCGATGCCTGGCTGGAGAAGCTCAATGGCTTCGAGGCGGGCTTTGCCGGCGTGCTCGAAAAGGTGCGGGCCGACGAGGCGGCGGGATGCCGCCCGCCCCAGGCCCTGCTCGCGAAGACCCTGCCCGTGCTCGACGCCTTTCTCGAAGGCCCGGCGGAATCGCATCCTCTGATAGAGGCATTCGACGACGGGATGGCCGCTGCGGTGACCGATACAACCCTGCGCGCCACGGCGCTGCATTTCGCGATCACCGCGCTTGAGACCCGGGCGCGCCCGGCGTTCCAGCGGCTGCGCGACCATATCGCCGAGATGCTGCCACGCGGGCAGGAAGCGGCCGGGATCTGGGCGCAGCCCGACGGGGAGGCGCTCTACGCAGCAAACACCCGCGCGCTCGGCGATACCGAACTCTCACCGGACGAGATCCACGATATCGGTCTCGAGGAAGTGCGGCGGATCACTGCGGAAATGGACGCGCTGCTCACTGCCAATGACGAAACCGGCGGCAGCGTCGGCGAGCGGATGCTGCGGCTGGCAGGCGACGAACGGTTCCTGTTCGCAGACAGCGATACGGGGCGACAGGAACTGCTCGATTATGTCGGCGAACTCGCTCAACGCGCCGAAGGTAATTATGGCGACATGCTGCCGGCCGAGATCATCCCGCAGCAACAGCTCGTGATCCGCCGCGTGCCCGAGGCGACGGAGGATAGCGCGCCGGGCGGCTATTACGATGCGCCCTCGCTCGACGGCACCCGGCCCGGCACCTATTGGATCAATTTGCGCGATATGCGGGCCGTCCCCCGCTTCCGCCTGCCCACGCTTACCTATCATGAAGGCGTGCCCGGCCATCATACCCAGGTCGCGATCGCGAGCGGGCTCGGCGAAGCGCCGCTCATCATCCGGATCGCGAGCTTCAACGGCTATCAGGAGGGCTGGGCGCTCTACGCAGAACTGCTCGCCAAGGAACTCGGTTATTATGCGGACGATCCGTTCGGCGATCTCGGGCGCTTGCAGGACGAGCTGTTCCGCGCCGTCCGGCTGGTCGTCGACACGGGCCTCCATCACAAGCGCTGGACGCGCGAACAGGCGATCCGCTTCATGCAGGGCGCGACCGGCATCGCGGAAAGCCGGGTCACGGCCGAAATCGAGCGCTATATGGCATGGCCCGGCCAGGCGCTCGGCTACAAGCTCGGCCAGCTGCGCATCCTCGAAATGCGCGAACAGATGCGCGCGGCGCAGGGCGATGCCTTCGATGTGCGCGCGTTCAATGCATTGGTGCTCAATCAGGGCGCGATGCCGCTCGGCCTGCTTGCCGAGCGCGTGGAAGCGGCCAGCCGCTGATACGAAACGGGCAGCGGCACCGAAGCGCTGCTGCCCGTTTCAATGACGTGCGGCTTTGGAGGACGCGCAGATCATTGGCGGACGTTTCCCCGAGAGGATCGATCCGTTCATTCGGCAATATTAGCCCGATTTCTTACGAAAACGCTGAAAAACAGGGTTAACGGCGGAAAGTCGCTCATCTGAGCGTCGACGGCATCGTCCACCACCCGCCATGCGCATCGGCGATCGCCCGCGCGGCGGAATCGCGCGCTTCGACGCTTTCAAACAGCGCGAAACAGGTAGCGCCGGACCCCGACATGCGGACGAATTGCGCACTCGGCGCGGCAACCAAGACATCGAGAACGGCACCGATTTCGGGCGCGATAGCCCGGGCCGGCGCTTCGAGATCGTTGCGCCACGCCGCGTCGAGCTCCAGAGGCTCGGCCACGTCAAGCGGTCCCCGATCCGCACCGTCCCAGGCCGCGAACACGGGGCCGGTTTCAACGGCTATGCGCGGATTGACGAGCAAAACCGGCGTACCGGCCCATTCACTGCTCTCAATCGGCTGAAGTTCGTCGCCCCGGCCCGCACCATAGCAGGTCTGCGACAGCAGGCAGGCCGGTACATCGGCGCCCAATTCTGCGGCGATAGCGTGCAGCATCTCCCGATCGATCGTCAGACCCCATAGCCTCGTCAGCAGACGCAATGTCGCAGCCGCATCGCCCGAGCCGCCGCCGACGCCGGACGCCAGCGGCAAATTCTTGGTGAGATGCAGTACAGCGCCAGCTTCGACATCGGCCACCTGCCGCAAAGCGTCAGCCGCGCGCAGAACGAGATTGTCCGGCCCATCGGACAGGGCATCGCCGAACGGCCCGTCGATCGTCAGTGCCAGGCCGTCAGCGGGCTCGGCGCGCAACTCGTCGCCATCTTTGCAAAAGGCGAACAGCGTTTCGATGCGGTGATAGCCGTCCGGCAGGCGTGCGCGGACATGCAGGGCGAGATTGATCTTGGCATATGCGGTCTCCAGCAATGACCCACCGGGGCCCGCCATCAGGGGGATGCAGTCTCGGCGGTCAGCCCGATATCGAGCTTCTGCCGGATGCGCGCGGCCGCCTCGTCGTCTGCCGATACGAGCGCGGCTTGCCAGGCAAAGCGCGCGTCGCGCCGGCGGCCGGCGGTCCAATAGGCATCGCCCAGATGCTCGTTGATCGTCGGCTCGGCCGGTTCGCCGCGCGCCGCGCGTTCGAGCGTCGGGATAGCGCGCTCCAGATCGCCCTGGATGTAATAGACCCAGCCGAGCGAATCCGTGATCGAGGCGCTGTCCGGACTGAGCTCGCTCGCGCGCCGGATCAGGTCCTCCGCAGTTTCAAGGTCTTCGCGTCGTTCGAGCAACGCATAGCCGAGATAGTTGAGCGCGATCGGCTGGTTCGGGGCGAGTTCCACCGCGCGTTCTAGCGCCGGCCGCGATTCGTCCCAGCGATCCGCATCAAGCAGCGCGCCGCCATAGAGCAGCCATGCGCTCCACGGCGCATCGTCGCCGCCAGCAAGCGTGACGGCGCGGCCATAAGCCTCCGCCGCCTCGTCATAAAGATCGAGCGCGGCATAGCGTTCGCCATAGCGCTGCCAATCGGCGGCAGTCGCATTGCGCGCCTCGGCCCGCTCGCGCGCCAGCTCCAGCGCGGCCTGTGGCTCGTCCGTCTCGGCGAGCAGTTGCACCCGCATATCCTGCACGTCCGAATAGAAGGGATCGCGATTGCCGACCCCGTCCAGCGCCAGCAGCGCGGCCTGTTCCTGATCGGCCTGGTTGAGGATGCCGCTCGTAACGAACCAGCCGACCGAGTTATCGGGCGCGATGAACGTCGCGAACCGGCTGACCGTGAGCGCGAGGGCGGAGGCGTTCTGGCGGTTGATATCGGCGGCCAAACGCACGAACAGCTCGCCGATACCGTCGGCGGCGCTGTCGATCGCACCGGGCAGCGAACGCCGGCGCTCGATCACGGCCCGCGCCGTCCGTTCTGCCCGACTGTCTCCGGGCAGGAACGCCAAAGCTTCGTCGCGGCGCCGGGCTTGAACAAGCCGCGCGGCCGCGGCGAGGCGCAGCCGCAGGAACCGCGGCGGCCCGACATCGTTCAGCGCCAGCGTCGCCGTTATACCTTCCTCGTAACGGCCCATGGCAAGCAGGAGCAGCGCCCGATGCTCGCGCTCATAAATGCTGGGGCTGGATTCCTCGCTCTCGGCATCGAGAATGGCGAGCGGATCGGTATCGTCCGCGCCGAACGCAATCCAGGCGCGCATCACGGGCGCAAGCGACGAGAACAGCCCCTGTTCTTCGATACGATCGACCACGCGACGCGCTTCGCCCCAATCGCCGTCCTCGAGCGCTTCGATCAAAAACAGCAGTTCGCCGTCCGGCGGCAGCGCGTTGGCGGCTTGCAGCGACTGCGCCGCTCTTAGCGCGAGGTTCCGGTCCCCTGCGGCCACTGCGCGGCGATAAGCGCGGGCCGCCAGCGTTTCGTCGAACGGCGCGCCGGACAATGCGGAGGCATAACCCTCCGCCGCGACGCCGATCTGTCCCGATGCATCGGCGACGCGGGCGCGCGCATAGTCGGACAGCGGATTGCTGGCTTCGGCGGCTCCCGAAACCGCGAGAACCGGCACCAGAAAAAGGGCCGCACGCCCGGCGACACGCTTACATATTGGGATAGTTCGGTCCTCCACCGCCTTCGGGCACGACCCAGTTTATGTTCTGGGTCGGGTCCTTGATGTCGCAGGTCTTGCAATGGACGCAATTCTGCGCGTTGATCTGGAACTTCGGATTGCCCTGCTCATCTTCGACGAACTCGTAGACGCCGGCCGGGCAATAACGCTGGGACGGTCCCGCATAAAGCGGCAGATTGTGCGCGACGGGCACATCGGGATCCTTCAGCGTCAGATGGACCGGCTGGTCTTCCTCATGGTTGGTATTCGACAGAAAGACCGACGACAGCCGATCGAACGTAATCACGCCGTCGGGCTTGGGATATTCGATCTTCTTCACCTGATCGGCGCGCCACAGGCTCTCATGATCGGGATGATGGCTCATGGTGAACGGCATGCGGATGCCCAGATGCTCGGCCCACATCGTCACGCCGGACAGCAGCGTGCCGGTGAAATTGCCGTACTTCTCGACGAGCGGCAGCGTGTTGCGGACCTTGCGCAGCTCCTTGTAGACCCAGCTGTTCTCATAGGCGTGCTCATAAGCGGTCAATTCATCGCCAGCGCGCTCCGCCTGCACGGCATCGAACGCGGCGTCAGCAGCCATCATGCCGGTCTTCATCGCGGTGTGGCTACCCTTGATCCGCGGCACGTTCACGAAACCGGCCGAACAGCCGATCAGCGCGCCGCCCGGGAAAGAGAGCTTGGGCACCGACTGCCAGCCGCCATCGTTGATCGCGCGCGCGCCATAGGAAACGCGCTTGCCGCCTTCGAGGATTTCGCGGATCGCCGGATGGGTTTTCCAGCGCTGCATTTCCTCGAACGGCGAAATCCAGGGGTTGGCATAGTTGAGCCAGGTAACGAAACCGAGCGCCACCTGCCCATTCTCCTGATGATAGAGGAACCCGCCGCCATTGGCTTCGTCGAGCGGCCAGCCCTGCGTGTGGATCACCCGGCCCGGCACATGTTTGTCGGGCTCGATATCCCAGAGCTCTTTTATACCGAGCCCATAGACTTGCGGCTCGGAGTTCGCATCGAGTTCGAACTGTTTGATGAGCTGTTTGGAGAGGTGCCCGCGGACCCCTTCGGCGAAGAAGGTGTATTTCGCGTGGAGTTCCATGCCCGGCATGTAATCGGGCTTTTTGGAGCCGTCGCGCGCGATACCCATATCGCCGGTCGCGACGCCCTTGACCGAACCGTCCTCGTTGAACAGCACTTCCGCGGCCGCAAAACCGGGAAAAATCTCGACGCCCATGGCTTCCGCGCGCCCTGCAAGCCAGCGGCAGAAATTGCCGAGGCTGACCGTATAGGTGCCCTTGTTGTTCATGAAAGACGGCATCAGAAGGTGCGGAAATTCGCGCTTTTTATCCTTCGTCAGTATCCAGTGATGATTCTCGGTGACCGGGACCGTCAGCGGCGCATCGTCGAAATCGCGCCAGTCGGGGAACAGCTCGTCGAGTGCCTTGGGATCGACGACCGCGCCCGACAGGATGTGCGCGCCGATCTCGCTCCCCTTTTCGAGGATGCAGACCGAAATCTCCTTGCCCGCCTCTTCGGCGCGCTGTTTGAGCCGGATCGCGGCGGAGAGGCCCGCTGGGCCGCCACCGACGATAACGACGTCATAAGGCATGGACTCCCGTTCGGACATGGTCTCGCATTCTCCTTCAACAGGCCGCTTCGCGCTCATATCGTCGCGGCCAGCAACCAATCTGTCAGATAGTCCCTGCCCGGCGATTGACCAAGCCGTCAACCTTCGACTCTATGGCCATCCAAGGAAAACGGGGGCAGACCATTAGCAGCGACGTCGACAATCTGGTTTCCTGGTGGCGCGAGGCGGGGGTCGACACGATCGTCGGCGACGATCCGCGTAGCTGGCTCGAAGAACCGAAAAAGCCGAGCACAGCGCCCGCAGCGGCAAAGCCGGCAGCTGCGCCCGCACCGGCGGCCAGCCTCGCCGATATGCCGTCCGACCTTGCAGGGTTTCGCCAATGGCTGCTGTCGAGCGAAACCCTGGACGCACCGGTATCCGACCGGCTCGACGCGATCGGCGATCCGGCAGGCGGCCTCATGATCCTGGTCGACATGCCCGAGCAGGACGATCGCGATGCGAGAGGGCTTTTGTCGGGCACAACCGGGCAATTGCTCGACCGGATGCTGGCCGCCATCGGCCGTGATCGGGCATCGACCTATATCGCGCCCCTCTCCCCCGCCCGGATAGCAGGCGGCGCGATCGACGAAAAAACGCGCGAAACGCTCGCAACCATCGCCCGCCATCATGTCGCGCTCGCCGCCCCAACGCGGCTGTTAACCATGGGCGACGCGCCGAGCCGTGTGTTTTGCGGGTCCGGTCTCGATGAAAGTCGTGGAACGCAACACATTTTTAACCATGATGGCGGCACTGTGTCGGTGACCGCCACTTTTCATCCGCGGTTCCTGCTCCGGCAGCCGCGCTTCAAGGCGCAAAGCTGGAAGGACCTGCAGATGCTGATCGAAGGAATGACCGCGTGAAACTGAAGCTGTTTGCCGTCACTGCCCTGCTATCGGCCTCCGCCACGCCCGCACTTGCGGACAATGCCAGCCTGCCCAACCTTCCACTGGCCGGCGCCCATTCGGAAATCGATTCCGTTCTGACGCGCAGCGAGCGCGAGGCCTATCGCCAGATTTTCGCCGATATCCGGAACGGCAACTGGGAAAGCGCCGAGGGCCGGCTCGCCCGCGCGCCGCAAGGCATCCTGCATCCCGTGGCGCGTGCAGAACTGTATCTTGCGGCCGGATCGCCGGAGGTTGAACTGGGGCCGCTTCAGGCGCTGCTGAACGAAGCGCCCGATCTGCCCGACGCCAATCGCATTCTCACCCTCGCGCAAAGCCGCGGTCTGGAACAGGCGCCGGTGCTGCCGCGCGCGCAGACGATGCGCCGTCCCTCCGGCCCTTCGCGCCGGGCCCGCGCACGGCCGGTCAGCGATGATAGCGCGGCGCGCTCGGTGGTTCGCGAGATCCGTCCGCTGATAGTCGCCGACAGCCCGCGCGAAGCCGAAAATATACTCGCGCAGAACCGCGAATCCCTGACCCGCGCCGGCCTCACCGAAGTGCAGCAGCGCGTGGCATGGTCCTATTATCTGACCGGCGACGACCGCAATGCGCAGCGGCTCGCCCGCCAGGCGCGCGCCGGGGTCGGCGACTGGGCCGTACATGGCGACTGGGTCGACGGGCTTGCATCGTGGCGGCTCGGCGATTTCGATGCCGCAGCCGACGCGTTCGCTTCGGTCGGCCGCCGTGCGCCCGACAGCGAAAAACGCGCGGCGGGCCTCTATTGGGCGGCACGCTCCGAAATGGCTGCCGGGCGGCCGGAAAACGTCCAGACATTGCTGCGCACAGCGTCGCTGATGGACGAAACCTTTTACGGACTACTGGCGATGCAGAGCCTCGGCATTTCCGAAGCGCCGCCTCACCGGACCATCCCGTCGCCGACATGGGATACGGTAGCCGCCTTCTCCACGGCGCAGCGCGCCATGGCGCTGGCCGAGATCGGCGAGCGGGACCTGGCCGACGAATTCGTCCGGCACGGCGCGGCGATCGGCAATCCGCAGCATCATGACGCGTGGCTCGATCTCGCGAACCGCCTGCGCCTGCCCAATGCGGAGCTCTGGATCGCGCGCAATGCGCCCGTCTCCTATCACGCATCGTCCCGTGTGCGTTTCCCTGCACCCGGCTACGAGCCGGTCGGCGGATGGCGGGTCGATCGGTCGCTCGTCTATGCCCATGCGTTGCAGGAATCGAATTTCCGGCCCGAAGTGGTCAGCCCCGCCGGCGCGCGCGGCCTGTTGCAGCTAATGCCGGGTACGGCGCGCGACATCGCGCGCGACCGTGGCGAAACCGTCAACGCATCGCGGCTGAACGTGCCCGAGATCAATATCGAGTACGGCCAACACTATATGGAAGAGATGCGCGACTTTTCCGGCATGCAGGGGCTGCTGCCCAAGGTCATCGCGTCCTACAATGCGGGGCCTGGCGCCGTGATGAATTGGGAGGGTCGCCTCCGCGATCGCGGCGATCCGCTGCTCTATATCGAGAGCATCCCTTTCTATGAGACGCGCGGTTATGTGCCGATCGTCCTGCGCAATTACTGGATGTATCAGCGCAATGCCGGCGAGGAATCGACGAGCCTTGCGGCGCTCGCCCAGGGCATGTGGCCGCGCTTCCCGGGCGCGCCGGGCGCCGTGGCCGTACGCCTGTCCGGCCAGGGAGGCGCGCGCATTGCCGATTGACGAGAGCGCGGAATTCAAACCCGTCCGCATCGCCCTGCTGACGGTTTCGGACACGCGCAATCTAGAGCAGGACAGCTCCGGCGATATTCTCGAGCAAAGACTGACCGATGCCGGGCATGTCCTGGCTGCGCGGAAAATTGTGCGCGACGAAATGTCGGAGATCGTTTCGCGCCTGCATGCTTGGATCGACGATCTCGAAGTCGATTGCATCATCACGACCGGCGGGACCGGGTTGACGGGGCGCGACATTACGCCCGAGGCGCTCCAACGGGTGCAGGACAAGGCGATACCCGGCTTTGGCGAGCTGTTCCGGATGCTGAGTCACGACAAGATCGGCACATCGACGATCCAGTCTCGGGCCTGTGGCTGCGTGGCGCGCGGCACCTATATCTTTGCCCTGCCCGGATCGAACGGCGCGGTGAAAGACGGCTGGGACGGCATTCTCGCGACCCAGCTCGACAGCCGCTATCGGCCTTGCAACTTTGTCGAACTCATGCCGCGCCTGCGCGAAGCCTAGCCGACAGGCCGCGAAATCCAGACTTCGCGGATCTCGGCGTCCGGATAGGCGGTTGAGGTTTCGAAATAGGAGCCGTCGCCCTCTACGCCGCGATAGTCGCCGCCATGCTCACCGCCGGGCACGTTCGGTCCTCCGCTTTGCGCTTCGGCATCGGCCGTGCCGGACCGCGCCCGGAACAGAAAATTGGACGGGGCGTCGGCGAAGGACATATATTCGCGCCCCTCATTGTCCCAACTGAAGCCGAAAGTGGGCTCGCCATAGGCTTCCACAGCCGTCGAAACCGGCGTGCCCGGACCCACACCGCTGGCGTCGTTGCAGACGGGACTCGACACGATCACGCTTTCGACAGCCGCTCCGGCCGAATAGCTGTCTTCGGCAAAGGCGATCGCGCAGATCGCATCCTCGCCATCCGAACGCACGCATAATGCGCTCAGATCGACCATGAACAGCGAATGGAAACTGAGCGCCGTCCCTTCCGGAAAGGCCCCGGCGAAATCGCCGAGCGTCGCGGGCAGATCGATGCCGGCGACACGCTGCTCCTCGATCAGGCATTCGGGATCGAAGGCGGCACCGCCCGCCGGGGCCGCACCATCGACCCGCTCGGCACCATCGGCGACGTCCGTATCGAGCATCAGCAATTCGGGCGCGCCGCCCGCATCGGCGCCATCCGCGTCTCCCGCTTCGGCACTCATCTCGTCTTCGCCGTTCGTTTCGGCGTCCGCCGTACAGGCCGCAAGCGTCACTGCCAGGCACACCGTGCCGCTTTGGAAAATTCGCATAGGTCCCTCCTGCAATCGACCTTGCACGGCGGCGATCCTCATGGCAATGTGTTCTTGTTATGTTCTCACGCAAGACCAAGGGCCGCGGCGCCACCGCTAACGCGCCGCCCACACGCTTCAACCTGCCTGACCGGGAGCCGGACGGCGACTGGCTGGATGCGGAAGCGGACATCGATGGTGCACCCCTGCCCCCGAAAACGACGGTCATGATCGAGCGCCCGAAGACGATCATCACCCGAAACGCGTCGCCGGACATCGGGTTCGACCGCTCGCTCAACGCCTATCGCGGCTGCGAGCATGGTTGCATCTATTGCTTCGCGCGACCGACCCATGCGTTTCACGATCTATCGCCCGGCCTCGACTTCGAAACGCGGCTCTTCGCCAAACCCGGCGCGCCGCGCCTGCTGCGCGAGGCGCTGTCCAAACCCGGCTATCGTCCGTCGCCGATCGCGATGGGTACGAACACCGATCCCTACCAGCCGATCGAAGGACGCTACCGGATCACGCGCGACTGTATCGCGATCCTTGCCGAAGCGCGCCATCCGCTGACGATCACGACCAAGTCGGACCGGGTGGTGCATGATATCGACCTGCTGGCGGACATGGCGGCGAATGATTTGGTTGCGGTCGCGGTTTCGGTAACGTCGCTCGATCCGAACGTGCATCGCACGCTTGAGCCACGCGCGCCATCCGCCCGCAAACGGCTTACCGCGATCACTGCGCTAAGCGAGGCCGGCATCCCGACCTATGTGTCCATGTCGCCGATCATCCCGGCAATCACCGATCATGAGATCGAGACGCTGATCGAAACGGCCGCCGAAGCGGGCGCGCAGGCGGCCTTCTTCATCCCTATCCGCCTGCCGCATGAGGTCGCGCCGCTGTTTCGCGCCTGGCTCGATGCCCATTATCCGGAGCGCGCGGGCAAGGTGATGAACATCATCCGCTCGATCCGCCAGGGTCGCGACAACGATCCCAATTATTTCACGCGCATGCGCGCGGCCGGGCCGTGGGGCCAGTTGATCGAAACGCGCTTCGCCAAGGTCTGCCGCAAGCACGGCCTCAATCAGAAGAAGATAATGCTGCGCACCGATCTGTTCCGCCCACCCGCCGGTCCACAGGGGGAGCTTTTCTGAGCCCCGCTAACGCCGTGCGACGACGAGCCGATAGCCCATATCGATCGCGTCCAGATCAAGCAGATCGGCATAGCGCGTCGCCCAGGCGCCGGATTTCAGATCGTCCGCCAGCCGCTCGAGCTTTTCCGTAACATTGTCGATCTTCAAGAAAGTCGAGCTGCCCTTGCGGATCTGCGGATCAAGATAGGCCGATGGGCGGCGCCAATAAGCATAGAGGAAACCGTCGGTACAATCGTGCGGGATCGGAACGGGCTCGATCTCGACCGGCCCGAGCCATTTTTCATATGCGGCCATCTTCGGCATCTGCTGCGCGTCGAGTTCCGCATTTTCCGGCAGATAGTCGAGCAACCAGATGTCGCGAAAATCGGGATCGAAGGTCAGCAACACGACCGGTCCGCGCGTGACCCGGCGCATCTCGCCAAGGCCTTTGGCCTTGTCGGTCCAATGGTGAACGGTCAGGATCGCCATCGACGCATCGAAACTGTCATCGCCGAAAGGCAGGTCTTCGGCGACGCCTTGAACGGCCGGTGCCGCATCGCTGAAACGCTGCCCGATCATTGCGAGCGACGGCTCGACGGCGGTTACCTGCCGGCCGGCCGGCTCATATGAACCCGCACCCGCCCCGACATTGAGGACGGTCTCGGCATCGCCCAATGCTCGTTCGATGGCGGCGGCTATGCGCGGATCGGGTTTGCGCAAATCGGCATAGTCGACGCCGATCTCGTCATAGACGGCCGTCATGGCGACCCATGCCCCCGTTCGCGCTCAGGCCGTTTCCAGCTTGTAATCCTTATATTCGTCGCGCAGCGCGCGCTTCAGGATTTTGCCGGTGGCCGTATGCGGCAGCTCGTCGACGAATTTCACTTCATCGGGTAGCCACCATTTGGCGACCTTGTCCTTCAGGAATTCGACGACATCGTCGGCGCTGACATCCGCGCCCTCTTTCTTTACGATCAGGAGCAGCGGCCGCTCATCCCATTTGGGATGGTAGACGCCGACCGCCGCGGCCTCGGCCACGCCCGGGCATCCGACGGCGGCATTTTCGAGCTCGATCGAGCTGATCCATTCGCCGCCGGACTTGATGACGTCCTTGGCGCGGTCCGTGATCTGCATACAGCCATCGGGGTGGATGACCGCGACATCGCCGGTATCGAACCAATTGTCGTCGCCGACGCATTTGCCGCCGTCGTCCTGGAAATACTGGTCGAGCACCCAGGGGCCGCGCACATGAAGGCTGCCCGAGCTTTCACCATCGCGCGGCAGCTCGTTGCCGTCATCGTCCACCACGCGGATTTCGACGCCGAAGGGCGTGCGGCCCTGCTTGCAGATGATCTCCACCTTCTCGTCGAAGCTGAGCTCATCCCAATGCGGCGGGCGCATGCCGATCGTGCCGATCGGCGAGGTTTCGGTCATGCCCCAGGCGTGGAGGACATAGACGCCCGCATTCATCAGCCGCTCGATCATCGCGCGCGGCGCGGCCGAGCCGCCGATCACGACCATTTCGAGCTTGCCGTAATCGACCGTGTTGGCGTCCATATGCGCGAACATGGCAAGCCAGACGGTCGGCACGCCGGCGGAATGCGTGACGCCCTCTTCGAGCATCAGGTTGTGCAGGACACCGCCATCGTTGGAGGCGGAGAAGACCATTTTCGATCCCGTCACTGCGCAGGCGAAGGGCAGGCCCCAGGCATTGGCGTGAAACATCGGCACGATGGGCAGCATCACCGAGCGCTGCGAGAGGTTCATCGCATCGGGCTGGCCTTCGGTAATCGCGTGAATCACGTTCGAGCGGTGCTCATAGAGTACGCCCTTGGGATTGCCCGTCGTCCCGCTCGTGTAACAGAGCCCGCACGGCTCGCGCTCGTCGCCCTCGACCCACTCATAGTCGCCATCCTCGGCATCGACGAGTTCGCGGAACGTCGGATAATCGCCCTCCCCGTCGAACAGGATGAAATGTTCAATTGTTTTGAGCTGGTCCTTTACGCCTTCGACGATCGGCTCAAACATCTTGTCGAACAGCAGCACTCGATCCTCGGCATGGTTCATGATATAGACGAGCTGTTCGGCGAACAGGCGCGGATTGATGGTGTGGACGACACCGCCCATCCCGCTGATCCCGTACCAGGCCGACAGATGGTGCCCGTGGTTCATGGCGAGCGTGGCGATCCGGTCGCCTTTCTTCATGCCGAGCTTTTCGAGCGCTTGCGAGAATTTGCGCGCATCTTCGGCGATGCCGGCCCAGTTCGAGCGGGTCGTGCTGCCGTCGGCCCAGCGCGTCACGATCTCGCGCGAACCGTGTTCCTTGGCCGCATGATCGATAATGTTGCTGATGCGCAGCGGCGCGTTCTGCATTCCTCCAAGCATGGTCATCCTCTCGATACTGCTGTTTTTCCGCGCACTTTAGCCGAGCGCGGGCAATCGTCCAGCCCCATGGCGCGGAAAACCGCGAAATTCAGGAAACGAGCGCGAGCGGCGGACGCTGTTCGTCGATGGTGCCCGTATCGGGCGCCAGATGTGCTTCGATCACGCCGGGCAATTGCGCGACCTTCTCGCTGATCTCCGCGTCGAGACAGAATTGGCGGCCGAGCACGACCCGCGCAGTACCGCCTTCGGGCAGCGGCGCATTGAACACGACGGTACCCCGCCCGCCCTCATTATCACCGAGCGCTTCGGCGATGGCGGCCAGCGCGCCGGGGTCCGCCACGGAGATCGTCATCATCACCCGTTTGCGGTTGGCGAGTTCCTCGAACGGCTGAAAGCGCTGTACGGTAACGCGCGGCATGTCTTCCCCCGGCTGCCAATCGAGTTCGACGTTGAGGAGACCGCAATTGCCGCTCTTCGCTGCGTCTTCGAGCGCCATGCGCGGGCCGTCGTCGAAGGCGCTGGCGAAGAACTGTCCGGACGCGTCGGACAGCGTTGCGGTTACGAACGGCTTGCCGCGCCGCGACGTGCGCTTGCGGACATTTTCCACCATCCCGGCCATGATCTCGGTCACGCGCCCGCCGGCCGCCGGGGCCGGCATCGCGCAAAAGGTCCCATAGCTCTGCGCGCCATAGGCGTCGGCGAGATGCTTGAAATTGTCGACCGGATGGCCGGAGAAATAGAAGCCGAACGCCTCCTTCTCCTGCGCCATGCGCTCGGCGAGCGGCCAGTGGATTTCCTTCGACAGCCGGATATGCGCAATGTCGCTCTCTCCGCCATCGGCGAACAGACCGCCTTGCCCTGTTTCGCGCGCATCGGCGGCGCTCGAGGCGATGGCGAGGATCGTCTCCGCCGCCGCGAACACGGCCGGGCGATTGACCTCCAAGCCGTCGAACGCGCCCGCGCCCGCGAGGCTTTCGAGCTGGCGCTTGTTGAGCAGGTGCGGATCGACGCGCGCTGCGAAATCGTCGAGGCTGGCGAACTTGCCCTCGGCTTCGCGCTCGGCAACCAACTGCTCCATCGCCTTCTGGCCGACGCCTTTCAGCGCGGCGAGCGCATAGCGCACGGCATGTCCCGCGCCATGCGGCTCGACCGAAAACAGCGCCTCGCTCTCGTTCACGCAGGGCGGCAGGCAGACGATGGGCTCGCCCGTATCATCGTCCCGCGTGCGCCGGATATCTTCGAGGAAAATACCGAGCTTGTCGGTATTGCCCATGTCATAGCACATCGATGCGGCGAAGAATTCGTGCGGGTAATGCGTTTTCAGCCAGGCTGTCTGGTACGCTATCAGCGCATAGGCGGCGGCGTGGCTCTTGTTGAAGCCGTATCCGGCAAACTTGGCGATCAAGTCGAACAGTTCGTTCGCCTTGCCCGACGGGATATCGTTGCGCGCGCATCCCGATACGAAGCGATCGCGCTGTGCATCCATCTCGGCCTGGATCTTCTTGCCCATCGCGCGGCGCAGCAGGTCGGCATCGCCGAGGCTGTAGCCGGCGAGCGTCTTCGCCGCCTCCATCACCTGCTCCTGATAGACGAAGATGCCGTAGGTTTCCTTCAGAATCGGCTCGAGATCGGGATGCGGATATTCGATTTTTTCCGCACCGTTCTTTCGCGCGCCGAACATCGGGATATTGTCCATCGGGCCGGGGCGGTAGAGCGAGACGAGCGCGATGATGTCCTCGAAACAGGTCGGCTTCACGGCGGCCAGCGTCCGCCGCATGCCTTCCGATTCCAGCTGGAATACGCCGACCGTGTTGCCGCTCTGGAGCAGCTTGTAGACCTCGTCATCGTCCCAGCCGAGCCGGTCGAGATCGACGCTGATCCCGCGCTGCGCCAATAGCTGCACGGCCTTTTTTAGGACGGACAACGTCTTCAGCCCGAGAAAGTCGAATTTCACCAGCCCCGCCTTTTCGACATTCTTCATGTCGAACTGGGTGACCGGGATGTCGGAACGCGGATCGCGGTAGAGCGGTACGAGCTTGTCGAGCCGCCGGTCGCCGATGACGACGCCCGCAGCATGGGTCGAGCTGTGGCGCGGCAGACCTTCGAGCTTCATCGCCAGATCGACGAGCTTCTTGACGTCGGCGTCCGTTTTATACTCCGCCTCGAACTCCGAAACGCCGTTGAGCGCGCGTTCCAGGGTCCAGGGATCGGTCGGATGGTTGGGCACCATCTTCGTGAGCCGGTCGACCTGGCCATAGGGCATCTGCAGCACGCGCCCGACATCGCGGAGGACAGCGCGCGATTTCATAGTCCCGAAGGTGATGATCTGGGCCACCTGATCGCGGCCATATTTCTCCTGGACGTAGCGGATGACCTCGCCGCGCCGCGTTTCGCAGAAATCGATGTCGAAATCGGGCATCGACACGCGTTCGGGGTTGAGGAAGCGCTCGAACAGTAGGCCAAGCTCAAGCGGATCGAGATCTGTGATCGTCAGCGCCCAGGCGACGACCGACCCCGCGCCCGACCCGCGCCCTGGACCGACCGGAATCCCCTCCGCCTTGGCCCATTTGATGAAATCGGCAACGATCAGGAAATAGCCGGGAAAGCCCATTTCGATAATGATATCGAGCTCATATTCGAGCCGTTCGAGATAGGGCGCGCGGATGTCGTCGGTCAGCGCGTCGCCATGAATGGCGACGAGGCGTTGCTCAAGCCCCTCGCGCGAATCCTCCCTGAGCTGCGCGGACTCGCCGTCCAGATCGCCGGCGACGCTGGGCAGGATCGGATCGCGTTTCGGCGCGGCATAGGCGCAGCGCTGGGCGATGACGAGCGTGTTGGCAAGCGCCTCGGGCAGGTCGTCGAAGCGCGATTCCATCGCCTCATAGGGCACCATCCAGCCCTCTTCCGGGCTCTGGCGCCGGTCGTCGCTTTCGACATAATTGCTGTCCGCGATACACAGCATCGCATCATGCGCAGCATGGAAATCCTGGCGCTGGAAAAAGGCGGGGTTGGTCGCGACCAATGGCAGATCGCGCGCATAGGCGAGATCGAGCAGCGCCTCCTCGCTCGCCTCCTCGACCGGATCGCCGCGCCGGCTGATCTCGACATAGAGCCGATCCGGGAACAGCGCGATCAGTCGCTCGGCATAGGCGAGCGCCGCCTCGGTCTGCTCCCCTTCGAACAGTCTCGCCAACGCCCCCTCGCCGCCGCCGGTCAGCGCGATCAGGCCGTCGGTGCGGCCTTCCAAGGCTTCGAACGGGACGTGCGGCGGCTCTTCGAGCGGCCGATCCAGATGCGCTTCCGAAACCAACGCGCAGAGATTCCCATATCCCCGCTCGTCTTGCGCGAGCAGCGGGAACCAGTCGATAACGGGGTCTTCGCTGTCCGCGCGGCCGGGCCGGGCGACGGCCAGCAAGGTGCCGATGATCGGCTGCACGCCGGCGTCGAACGCGGCCGCGCAAAAGGGCATGGCCGCATAAAGTCCGTTGCGATCGACGAGCGCTGCCGCCGGAAAACCGAGCTCGCGCGCCCGGGCCGCGATCTTCTTCGGCTGGATCGCGCCTTCGAGCATCGTATAGGCCGAGAAGATACGAAGCGGGACGAAAGGCGCGGCAGACATCCGATCAATATGGGGCGCAGGCGCGATTCGCGAAACGAGAACAAATCATGTCCGGTGGATATGCTAGCCCAGCAGTTCCGCGATATCCTTTTCGATCTGATAGGGCTTGGTCGTCGGCGCATAGCGCTGCACGACATTGCCGTTCGCATCGACGAGGAACTTGGTGAAGTTCCACTTGATCCGGTCGCCCATCAGGCCGCGTTTCTGCTCCCGCAGATGCTCGAACAGCGGGTCGGCATTGCTGCCGTTCACGTCGATCTTGGCGAAAAGCGGGAAAGTCACGTCATAGTTGAGCGTGCAGAAATTCTGGATCTCCTCGGCATCGCCGGGCTCCTGCGCGCCGAACTGGTTGCACGGAAAGGCGAGGATTTCGAACCCGCGATCCTTGTATTTGCGATACAGCTCCTCGAGCCCCGCATATTGCGGCGTGAACCCGCATTTCGAGGCGACGTTGACGATCAGCACCGTCTTGCCCGCATAGTCGGCGAGCTGTTTTTCGGCCCCGTCGGGCAGTTTCACGGCATAGTCATGGACGCTCATGCGGCTTCCCTTTCCAGATGGCCTTCGTGCAGACGATAGACCTGATCGGTCTTTTTCGCGAGCCGTTCGTTATGCGTGGCGATCAGCGCCGCGCTCCCCTCCTCGCGAACCAGCGAGAGAAATTCGCCGAGCACGATATCGGCCGTTGCTTCATCCAGATTGCCCGTCGGCTCGTCCGCCAGCACGAGCGAGGGCCGATTGGCGAGGGCACGGCCGACGGCAACGCGCTGCTGCTCGCCCCCCGACAGTTGAGAGGGACGATGATCGAGCCGATGGCCGAGACCGAGCCGGTCGAGCAGCGAAACGGCGCGATCTTCCGCTTCATCCGGCATCGCGCCCCGGATGAGCTGCGGAATGATCACATTTTCCTTTGCCGAGAAATCGGGCAGCAGATGATGGAACTGGTAGACGAAACCCAGATGATCGCGCCGCAGCCGGGTGCGCGCGTCATTCTCAAGATTGCCCGCCTGTTCGCCGTCGATGGCGATCGATCCGCTGAAGCCGCCTTCGAGCAGCCCGACCGCCTGCAGCATCGTCGACTTGCCCGATCCCGAAGGACCAAGCAGCGCAACGATCTCGCCCCTGCGGATCGTGATATCGACGCCGCGCAACACTTCAATGGTCACGCCGCCCTGTTCGAAGCTCCGCGCGAGATTGCGGACTTCGAGAACCGCCTCACTCATAGCGCAGCACCTGCACCGGATCGGTGCTCGCCGCCTTGAAGGCCGGGTAGAGCGTGAAGATGAAGGCCGAACCGAGCGCGAGGCCAACGATCGCCAATATTTCGAAAGGGTCGGTGCGTGCGGGCAGTTCGGTGATGAACCGCACCGATGGGTCCCAGAGATTCTGCCCGGTTATGGTCTGCACGAAATTCACGACATTCTGGCGGAAGTGCAGCAGTAGGAAACCGAGGCCGAGCCCCGCCAGCGTACCCAAAGTGCTCGTCGTCATGCCGATGGTCAGGAAGATTTTCATCATCGAGCGGCGGGACGCGCCCATCGTCCGCATGATCGCAATGTCCCGTTTCTTGGCCCGCACGAGCATGATCAGCGAGGAGAGGATGTTGAACACGGCGACAAGGATGATCAGCGAGAGCACCCAGAACATCACGACACGCTCGATCGCCAGCGCGTCGAAAAGCTGACTGTTCATCTCGCGCCAGTCGGTCAGCACGCCCTGCCCCGCATAGTTGCGGGCGATCGGCTCCAATATCGCGCCGACATTTTCAGGATCGGTCGTGTCGAACTCGATCATGCCCACCGCGTCTTCGAGCAGCAGCAGCGTCTGCGCATCCTCCATCGGCATCAACACGAACGCCTTGTCGAAATCATAGACTCCGACCTCGAAGATGGCTGCCACTTCATAGGATACGATCCGCGGTACCGTGCCGAACGGCGTCGAACGCCCCTGTGGCGAAATCAGGCTGATCTGCCCGCCGGTCACCGCGCCGAGCGCCGTCGCGAGGCGCGAGCCGATCGCCACCCGGCTGCTCCCCGGCGTCAGGCGCTCCATATCGCCGGCCACGATATTCTCGTTGATTGTCTCGTTCGCGCGAATGTCCTCGACGCGCATGCCGCGCGCGAGCACACCTTCGACGCGGCCGTCATAGCTCGCCATCAGCGGCTGTTCGATCAGCGGTGTCGCGGACACCACGCCCTCGGTCTGCCGCGATTCTTCGAGGATTTCGCGCCAGTCCGGCAGGCGGCCGCCATAGCCCTGCATGACCGCATGACCGTTCAGCCCGACAATCTTGTCGAACAGGTCCGCACGGAAACCGTTCATCACGCTCATCACGACGACCAGCGCCATCACGCCGAGCATGACCGCGACGAAGCTGATCGACGCGACTACGAAGATGAACCGCTCGCCCTTTCCGGGCAGCAGATAGCGTTTTGCGATCATCCGCTCATGGCGGGACAAGATCATGCAAGCTTCTCCAACGCGACTTCGGGAGAGACTTCCATACGCTCGCCGGTTGAACGACGCTTTAACTCGACCACGCCGTTTTTCAGTCCACGGGGTCCGACGATCAGCTGCCAGGGTAGCCCGATCACGTCCATCGTCGCGAATTTCGCGCCGCCCCGCTCGTCGCGATCGTCGTACAGGACTTCGACGCCCGCGGCTTCGAGCTTCGCATAGAGATCGTCAGCCGCCGAAACGCAGGCGTCGTCGTCTGCCCGCATATTGATGAGGCCGACCTTGTACGGCGCGACCGCCTCGGGCCAGATGATGCCATCATCGTCATGGCTCGCCTCAATGATAGCCCCGGCCAATCGCGAGACGCCGACGCCATAGCTGCCCATGACAGGCGTCACCATCGATCCGTCCTTGCCCGAAACCTTGAGGCCCATGGCCTTCGAATATTTGTCGCCGAAGAAGAAGATATGACCGACCTCGACGCCGCGCGACCGGAGTAGATCGTCCCCCATCTCGGCTTCGCGCGCTTCGTCGCGCTTCTCGTCGGTCGCCGCATATTCGGCCGTCATGCTGTCGACGAAGGCTTGCAGCGCTTCGGTTTCTTCCACATCGACGTTGTAATCTTCGGCCGAGCGCGCCTCTTCCCAGCTCTTGTGGAAGAAGACCTCGCTCTCGCCCGAGGGCGCGAGGATGATGAATTCATGGCTGAGATCGCCGCCGATCGGCCCGGTATCGGCCTGCATCGGAATGGCGCGCAGACCCATCCGCGCAAAGGTGCGCAAGTACGCGACGAACTGCTTGTTGTAGCTGACCCGGCCGCCCGCTTCGTCGAGATCGAAGCTGTAGGCATCCTTCATCAGGAATTCGCGGCCGCGCATTACGCCGAAGCGCGGGCGGATCTCGTCACGGAACTTCCACTGGATGTGGTAGAGCATCTTCGGGAGATCCCGATAGCTGCGCGCGCCATCCTTGAAGATCGCCGTGATCATTTCCTCGTTGGTCGGGCCGTAGAGCAGGTCCCGCCCCTGCCGATCCTCGATCCGCAGCATTTCCGGGCCATAAGCGTCGTAGCGCCCGCTCTCGCGCCACAGATCGGCGGACTGCAGGGTCGGCATCAGCATCTCGGCCGCGCCGATCCGATCCTGTTCCTCGCGGACAATCTGTTCGATCTTGCGAAGCACGCGATGGCCGAGCGGCAGCCAGGCATAGATGCCGGCAGAGGTCTGACGCACGAGCCCCGCGCGCAGCATCAGCTTGTGGCTGATAATTTCCGCATCGGCGGGCGTTTCCTTGGTAACAGGCAGAAAATAGCGGGACAGGCGCATGATGATGAGGTCCGAAAATGGGCCGATATTATTGCGGGTCTCTAGGGTGCATACCCGGCTGCCGCAAGCATCAACGCCGGTGCGGCGCTGTTGCGCCGACGTCACAGCCATAAACTTATTGTGGCGGAAATGCGGCTAGACCGATGACAAGAGCCAGAGTCTTAGCTTAGCACCCTCTGCATAGATCACGTGCCTATGGCCGTGGTTCAGGGAGGTTCCCCGCTGCACGCCTTGAGGGGAAGGCAAAGTGCGCGAACCGGGAGCCATCAAAAAGGGGGCGAACGACTGTTCGTCACGTTTGTGCCCGGACCTTCGCGGTCCGGGCACTTTCGTTTCCAGCGATCATACGAACGCCGACCGCGTCGATCCGATGGCGATTGCCAGCGCCGCTTGCTGGCCCCATAGTGCCGGAAAACAGAACGACACGAGAGAGATGCGCCTATGAAGGAGCCGCCTGCCTCGGGCCAGTTGGCCCAGGAACGCGAACTGTTGCAACCGGCCCCTGCCGATGGCGGCACCTCGAAAAAACTCTCGCTCGGCACGAAGCTCGCCTACGGATTCGGATCGGTCGCCTATGGCGTGAAGGATGGCGGCCTCAAATATTTCCTCCTGCTTTTCTACGCGCAGGTCGTCGGCGTCGATGCGCGTCTCGTCAGCTTGGCGATCCTCATCGCGCTGATTTCCGATGCTTTCAGCGACCCGATCGTCGGCTATTGGTCGGACAATTTCCGCTCGCGATGGGGCCGCCGCCATCCCTTCATGTATATCGCGGCGATCCCGATATCGGTCAGCTATTACTTCATCTGGAACCCGCCGACGGGCTGGAGCGAAACGGCGCTCTTCTGGTACATCGTGGTCCTCGCGATCATCATCCGCACCTTCATCACCTTTTTCGAAACGCCCAACACCGCGCTCACGCCCGAGCTGACGCAGGACTATGACGAGCGCAGTTCGCTGCTCGGCTTCCGCTATTATTTCGGCTGGACCGGCGGCAACGCGATGACGGTCATCAATTTCGCGATGATCTTCCCGGCCTTCTCGACGGTCGCGATACCGAACGGCCAGTTCAATCCGGAGGCCTATTCGCTCTACAGCATGATCGCCTCCGGGCTGATCTTTACCGCGATCATGGTCTCGGCGGTCGGGACTCATGCACGCATCCCCTATCTGCAGGCCCCGCCGCCGAAGCGCGAGCTGACGCTCGGCAAGATTTTCCGCGAGATATTCGAAACCCTCTCCAGCCGCTCCTTCCTCGCGCTCTTTGTCGCCGCGCTGCTCGCCTTCACCGCCAGCGGTCTCGCGGCCGGCCTCGCCTTTTATTTCGGCACCTATTTCTGGGGCTTCAGTCCGCAGCAGCTCGGCGCGATAACTTTCGGCGTATTCGTATCGGCGATCATCGGTGCGATATTGGCGCCGATCGTAACGCGTAAGTTCGGCAAGAAACGAGGCGCGATCACGATCGGCCTGATCGCCTTTCTCGGCGCACCGATGCCGATCTTCCTCAGGCTGATCGGCGTGCTGCCGGGCAATGAGTCGCCCTTCATTTTCTGGTTCTACCTGATCGCCAACACGATCGATGTCGGCCTGATCATCTGTTACCAGATCCTCGCGGCATCGATGATCGCCGATCTCGTCGAACAGGCCGAGGTGAAGACCGGGCGGCGATCCGAGGGTCTTTTCTTCGCCGCCTCCACATTCATGCGCAAATGGGGCGAAGGGCTCGGTATCGTCCTCGCCGGTTTCGTCCTCGCCGGAGTCGGCCTCGCGACGGGCGCGGCACAGGGCGAGGTGCCCGAAGACACGCTTTGGGATCTCGGCGCGGTCTACGTGCCGACGATCTTAGCGCTGTGGATGGCGATGATCGGCTTTATCAGTTTCTACAGCCTCGACCGCAGCGGCCATGAGAGAAATTTGCGCGAACTGGCCCGCCGCCGCGGCGCGGAAAGCTGAGGGGCGGTTCCATGACCGACGCGGCAATTCCCGAACGCATCGAACTGATGGGCGCGCCGGGCTCGCCCTATACGCGCAAGATGGTCGCCTATCTGCGCTATCGCCATATCCCCTATGCGATGCGATGGGGCGGGATGATGGGCGCGCCCGAAGGCTATCCCAAACCCAAGGTCCGGCTGATGCCGACCTTCTTCTTTCGCGACATGAACGGCGCGCTCGAAGCGGTCGTGGATTCGACGCCGATTATCCGCCGGCTCGAGGCTGACATGCCGGGCCGCGCGGCCGTGCCGCCCGATCCCGTCCTCGCCTTCCTCAACTATCTGATCGAGGATTATGCCGACGAGTGGCTGACCAAGGCGATGTTCCACTATCGCTGGGCCTATGAGGCGGATGCCGAGAATGCCGGCCCGCTGCTGATCCACTGGGCGGCGCCAACGCTGCCGCCGGAGGAAGCCGCGAAGATGGCGGAGACCTTCGCGAAACGGCAGATCGACCGCTTGTACGTCGTGGGTTCGAATGATGTGACGGCCGAAACAATTGAGAGCAGTTATGTGCGGCTGCTCGATATTCTCGATGCGCTGATCGGGGGCCAAGGCTATGTGCTCGGCCGCCGTCCGTCCTCCGCCGACTTCGCGCTGTACGGCCAGTTAACGCAGCTCACGATAGTCGATCCGACGCCGGCAGCGCTGGCGGCAAGGAAAAGCCCGCGCGTGCGCGCATGGATTGATCGGGTCGACGATCTCTCCGGCCTCGATGCACAGACCGAGGACTGGGCGGATATCGATATCGGGCACGCCCAGCTCACGCCTCTGTTGACGGAAATCGGGCGCGTGTACACGCCGTTCCTCCTCGCCAATGCACAGGCCGTTCTGGCCGGGGACGAGCAATTCGAGACCGAAATCGACGGGCGGCCCTGGTCGCAACCGACCTTCCCCTATCAGGCGAAATGCCTGCACTGGATCCGCGAGGAATTCGCCGCTCTCTCCCCGGACGACCAGGCGCGCGTCAATGCCGTTCTGGACGGCACCGGCTGCGAACCGCTGCTCGGCTAGAGCGAGAGAATGAACCCGTCGCGCGGGCTGGCATTGCCCGGCAGCAGCGTGGCATAGGTCTCCGACACCGCATCGCCGCCCTCGCGCCGGATCACATCGACCCAGCCCTTGGCATCGCCGATAAACCCGGCCCAGGCCTTGCCAACTTCCCGCGCGAAACCTTCCGGTCCCAGCTCTTCGGTCATCGCCACGACATGATCGGGCGCGAAGAACAGGATCGGCGTCGGCCCCGGTAGTTCCCCGCCCTGCCCGCGCGCATCCCAATGGGTCGCGCCGACAAGGCAGCTATATTTGAGCGCGTCGCCGAAATGGGTGTGGATCGCGGCCAGCGTCTTCCCGTTGCCGGCGAAGTCGACGACGACCGACGGCGTATCGGCATCGAGCTCCCCGACTGCGTCATAGGCGAGCACGCGGTCGTACAGGCCGAGACCTTCGACGAACTCCACATTGCCCGAACCGGTGAGGCCGATCCGCTCGATCTCCGGGCTGCGCGCCTTGGCGACCTGCGCCAGCGCCATGCCCGTCTTGGACGAAGCGCTCGTCATGATCAGCGATTTCGCACCATAATAGTCTTCGCGCCGCATGAACGCCTCGATCAGGAAAGACGTCATGAACAGCGGCTCGAAAAGCGCGCGCTGCGCTTCGAGATCCGGGTTATGGGCCGGATCGGCGGAAAGGCGTCGGTAATTGTTGTAAACGGGGTTCATCGGCTGGCGATGCGCGGCCATGTCCGAAAAGGTGCCATCGGTGACCTTGCCGGGCTCGACGACGACATGGGATGACATCGGGAGATAGCCATAGACCCGCTCGCCAACGGCGATGTCCGGATGGCGCGATTCCGCTACCGTTGCAAAGCCCCAGACCGGAATGCGGCCCCATCCCTCTTCGGCCGGGAAGAAATTCCAATAGGCCATCATCTCGCCCATCACGGCATAGGTGATGTTGTTCGCGGTCAGCGCGAACTTCTCGACCTCTAGCAGCACCTGGCCATCGTCCAGATCGCCGAGATCGGTTTCGGCAATGCGCGTGTCGTCGAGCTTGGCCTTGTTCACTAGGAAATCGGTGCTGGTCGTCATGAGGGGTTCCTGTCCGTTGATATGTGTCCGATGTGCGGGCGCGCGATCGTCTCAGTCGCCCATCGCGGCGATTTCCCATAGCGCTTCGCAATCGATGATGCGGATCTTGCCCTGTTCGAGCTCGATTAGCCCCGCATCGGCCCAGGCCGAGAGCTGGCGGTTGATATTCTCGCGGCTGATGCCGACGAAATTCCCGAGTTCGCTCTGGCTGACATCGATCTTGAGTTTCTGGCTCGCCGCTTCCTCATCGGTCAGCCGCTGCAGATAGCGCGCGAGACGCGGGCCGGCCGAAAAGGCGCGGTCGCTCTCGACGGTCATGTTCATCTGCCTGAGCCGCCGCGCCATTTCCTGCAACATGCTGAGCGCCACGCCCGGATTGTTCGTGATGAAATCCTCGCACTCGGTGCGCGAGAGGCGCATGATGCTGCCATCCTCGACCATGGTGACCGTCGCGGTGCGCTCGCCGCCATCGAGCAAGGCGATCTCGCCGATCACCGTCCCCGGCCCGAGATAATCGAGCACGATCTCCCGTCCATTGGCCGACACCATGTTCACCCGCGCGGTGCCGGTGACGAGAATGATCGCGGAATCGCCGGGGTCGCCCTGATGGATCAGCGTTTCGCGCTTCGCCGCGAATTCGAGCTTGGTGCGCGCGAGGAGGTCATCGAGCTGTTCGGCGTCGCAGGCGGCCAGCAGCGAGCCTTCCGGCAATATCGCCAGCAGGTCCTGCGCCTTCATCCGATCGACTGCCATGTATCCCTCCCATCGCAAAGGTGAGAGGCCTCTATGCCGTATCCGGACGTATCAGACCAGACGGGACTGGCGCACCGCCGCCTCGATGAAGCTCGCGAACAGCGGATGCGGATCGAAGGGGCGGGATTTGAGCTCGGGATGGAACTGCACGCCGACGAACCAGTCATGGTCCGGCCGTTCGACAATCTCGGGCAAGCGGCCGTCAGGCGACATGCCGGAAAAGACGAGACCGCCCTTTTGCAGCGAATCCATATAGGCGGTGTTGACCTCGTAACGGTGGCGGTGGCGTTCGCTGATTTCTGTCGCGCCGCCGTAAATGCTGGACACATGGCTATTGCCGTCGAGCTTCGCGTCATAGGCGCCCAGCCGCATCGTGCCGCCCAGATCGCCGCCTTCTTCGCGCTGCTGAATGCCTTCTTCGGACATCCATTCGGTGATGAGGCCAACCACCGGCTCCGGCGTGTCGCCGAATTCGGTGGAGGAGGCACTGGCGACGCCCGCATCGCGCATACCCTCGATACAGGCCATCTGCATGCCGAAGCAGATGCCGAAATAGGGCACGTTGCGTTCGCGCGCGAAGCGCACCGACGAAATCTTGCCCTCGGCTCCCCGCTCGCCGAACGCACCGGGCACCAGAATACCGTGCAGCGGCTCGAGCTGCGCCGCGATATCGGCGTCTTCCTCCTCGAAGATCTCGGCGTCGATCCAGTTGATATTGACCTTTACCCGATTGGCGATGCCGCCATGGACAAGCGCTTCGTTGAGCGACTTGTAGGCGTCCTGCAGCCCGACATATTTGCCGACCACGCCGATCGTCACCTCGCCTTCCGGGTTTTCGAGCCGGTCGTTGATATCGACCCATTTGGCGAGATCGGGCTCGGCGGCATCCTCGATGCCGAAGGCGCGGAGCACCTCGTCGTCGAGCCCCGCTTCATGATAGGTCAGCGGTACGGCATAGATGCTCGGCGCATCGAGCGCCGGGATGACCGCGCTTTTGCGCACGTTGCAGAAGGCCGCGATCTTCGCGCGCTCATCGTCCGGCAAAGGCTGTTCGCAGCGGCAGACCAGCACTTCGGGCTGGATACCGAGCGAGGTCAGCTCGCGCACGCTATGCTGCGTCGGCTTGGTCTTCAGCTCGCCGGCGGCCGCGATGAACGGCACGAGCGTCGTATGGATCGAGACAGATTGCCCGCGCCCCAGCTCGTTCCTGAGCTGCCGGATCGCCTCCATGAAGGGCAGGCTCTCGATATCGCCGACCGTGCCGCCAATCTCGCAGATCACGAAATCGAGATCGCCAAGATCGCTTTTCGCGAAATCCTTGATCGCATCGGTCACGTGCGGGATCACCTGCACGGTCGCGCCGAGATAATCGCCGCGCCGCTCCTTGGTGATGATGGTCTGATAGATACGCCCAGAGGTGACATTGTCGCTCTGCCGCGCCGAAACACCGGTGAAGCGCTCATAATGGCCGAGATCGAGATCGGTCTCGGCCCCGTCGTCCGTCACATAGACTTCGCCATGCTGATAGGGCGACATCGTGCCCGGATCGACATTGAGATAGGGATCGAATTTCCGGATGCGGACCTTGTAGCCGCGCGCCTGCAGCAATGCCGCCAGGCTTGCCGCCATGAGACCCTTGCCGAGCGAGGAAACCACGCCGCCGGTGACAA
>NZ_JBQLZN010000076.1:0-11513 GCF_052168295.1 Parasphingopyxis sp.
TGGCGGCGGCGGTGGCGGTGGCGGCGGAGGCGGCGGCGGTGGTGGCGGCGGCGGTGGGAGGCTACCTGCAGGAACCACGCGGACTACGGGATTGGTATCAGCAATGGCGAAACCGTAACCGATAGGCGATGCGAGATCCCCGAGCGACGGTATGATCGGATATTCGCCGACCGGAGAATCGATATCGGCCTCGGTCGTGAACGTTGGCATGCCGGTGATTACGTCGTCGATGACGTCGCCCGCCAATACGCCGTTCAAATTGAACTGGAAGGGCGGGTTGGGCTGCCCTTCCTCGCGCACGAGCGAGGCGGTAAACAGCGTCAGGATCGGCTGCTCGGCGAAAATCACATAATTGCCGTCCATCGGCACGGAGCCGGGCGGCAAGCTCTCGAAGCTCTCGTTCAGGATATAGCTGGACGTATCGTAAATGCCCCCGCCTTCGGCGAGGTTGTTTGTCCATGTCGGGCGGAGCACGGTGGCCTCGAACGGTGCGCCGGGATAGCCGAACAGTATGTCCGAATACACCAGGTATCGGCCGCCGCCGGTCAACGAGAATATGCTGCTATCGCCGCGATTGTCGAAAGACCGCGCGCGAATGACAATGGCGTTGCCGGGGCCGGATGCTTCTAGGACAGACCCCAAAGCAACGGTAAGATTGCCGGAGCTGTCAGAGCCTGTGTTCAAGACCTCGATCGTGTTCGCCGAAATCGAGGTCAGGCGAATGTTGCCGCTGGAATCGGCAGACCGGCCGGCACCATTCTGAATTTCCATGAAGACGTTGCCTGTGCCGGCGTCGATGAAAGAATTCGTGCCCATGAAGATCACGGCATTGCCCGGCGACCGTTGATCCGCGATCACCCCGGCGCTTTGGGGTACATTGGCGAGCAGGGTCAGGTCGCCATTGTCGGTGACGATCGGCTGGCGGATGGAGATGCCCTTGCCCGCCTGCAGCGTCAGATCACCGCCATCGCCATTCGGATTGTCGACCATGATCGGCGCGAGTACGAAGATGTTGTTGTTTGCCTGCATGACAAGCGAAGTGCCCTCGCTCAGCACCTCTTCGATAGACGCCGGGCGGATCGTGACCCGCTGATCGGCGTCATCGCCAAAACCCAGCCCCGGCAACGGTCCCGCCGGTGCTGGCGAAAGATCGATGCCGCTCAGGTCAAAGAAATAGACACCGCCCGTCTCGGTCAGCGCATCTTCAAAACCGTCCGAACCCGGTGCGCCGACGGCAAGGCGGCCGCCATCTAGAGAGACCGCGAAACCGAAATTGTCATTCTCGTCGAGATCGAGAACCAGTCCGCGATTGTCATCATCACCGCTGATCGCGCCGAGATCGCGAATATCGGTAAGGCCGGGCCCGTTGAACTGGAAAAGCCGCACGGCGCCGCGCCGCGTCGAATCGAATTCCGCAACGCGCACGCCAACCGCCAAAGTATCGCCATCGAGCGAAACCGATTGCCCGAAAGCCCCCTCAAAAGGAAGATCATCGATCGAATAGCTGCCATCACCGGCATGACCGAGACCGATTTTGCCTGTCAGCACAGGATCGGAGAAATTCTCGTCCGAGAAGGAGAACAGCCAAACGGCACCAGCCGGAAAAGCCGAAACCGTGGAAGAGTGGATGCCCGGCGCGCCGGTGTCGGTTGGAGCGCCAACGGCCAATCGGTTGCCGTCCAGCGAAACGCTGCGCCCGAAGCTGCCTGAGTTACCGTACGCCTGCTGGAAATCGGTCGACGGTATCGGGAAACCATCGCCGAGGCGCAGAGCGAGCACCGGATCGGAAAATTCGTCGTCGGAGAAGGTGAAAAGGCTGACGCCATACAGCTCGCCGGCAATCCCTTCCGTGCCCACGGCCAGCCGGTTGCCGTCGAGCGAGATCGAAAGCGGACCGGTGCCGTGATAGGGAACGCCGTCACCGGCAAGATCGAAATCCTTCGGTCCCGAATAACCGTCACCGAAGGTGCCGACATGCGCGCCGCCATCGAACAGCAGATTATCGAACGTGAAGAGGTAAACTGCGCCCGGCCCGCTTCGGTCAGCGCCGTCAGCTCCGTCGTCGCCGCCCGCAGTCACGGCGAGCCGCGTGCCGTCCAGCGAGACCTCGAAACCGAAAAAGTCGTCGCGATCGAGATCGAGGTTGATATTCCGACCTCCGACATAGCCGTCACCAATTGTTGCGGCGAGCTGCGGGCCGTTAAAATCCATATCGTCGAAGGTGATGAGATAGACGGCACCGCCATTGTCGGTCTGCCCGTCGGCTCCATCGTCGCCCGGCGCGCCGATGGCGAGGCGGGTGCCGTCGAGCGACAGGGCCCGCGAGAATCCGTTCGATTCAATGCCCGGGATATAGAAGGAATAGCCGTCGGGCGCTTCGTAGGCGCCGCCGATGATTAGCTGCTGGACAGGCGTGACACCCGATACGTCGAACAGATAGACGGAGCCCGATCCTCCGAAGGAACGGCCGAAACGGCTGACGAGAACATTGTCGCGACCATCGTCGCCCGGTGCGCCAATGGCGAGACGCCCGGCATCGAGCGACACGGACGCGCCGAATTCGTCGAACGATTCGATATTGCCGACCGCTACATCGTTCGGGCCGGTATAATTGAAGCCGATCGTCGAAGTGAGCACCGGCGCGCCCGGCGTACCGACATCGAAGAGGAACACCGCCCCAATGTCATCTTCTTCGAAACCTTCATTGCCTCCCGGTCCCTCATCCCCGATAGCACCGACAGCCATCATTGTGCCATCGGCAGAGAGGCCGCTGCCGAAAAGATCCTCGGCATCGAGGAAAGTCAGATCCGTATCGCCTGCGCCGTCATAGCCAAAACCCATGATGCCCGAGAGAACCGGCGCGCCGGAGATATCGAACTCGTAAACGGCACCCGCAGCCGAAATATCGTCGGCGGCCCCATCGTCACCATCCGCACCCACGAACAATCTGTTGCCGAGCAGCGCGACGCTTTGGCCGAAACGATCGTTGCGGTCGAGATCGGTGAGCTCGAGCGCATCAACAGTTCCCGACGTCACGTCGGTAACCTGTTCGATCACCGTATAGAGCGTCGGATTGAGAAAAGTGCTGTCGTCGAAATCGAATACGAAAACGGCGCCGGTATTGGGATTGCTCAATCCTCCACGCCCGTTAACGCCCGGCGCGCCGACAACCAATCGATTGTTCGACAAGGCAAGCGAAGCTCCGAAGAAATCTCCAGGGTTGAGCTCTGGCTGACCGCCAATATTCCCGCTCATGTCAAAGCTGCGGTCACCCGAGGCATTGATGCGTATGCTGCCAACCAGTTCGCCGCCGTTAAAGTCGAGATCGTCAAAGGTATAGAGCCAGACCGCGCCGGTATCGTCGTTGCCCCCGAAACCGGGCACCTCCCAGCGCGCCTGCCCCACGGCCAGCTGCATGCCATCAAGCGCGACAGCAGATCCGAAACGGTTGGCCGTTTCCAGATCGGGCATGTTGATGTTGCGCCCGCCGACATAGCCGCGGCCGATCACCGACGCGAATTGGGGGTTCGAGAAATTCGCATCGTCGAAAGTGAACAGAAAGACGGCGCCGACATTCGAACCCTCAGCCGAAGAATCCTCCTCCAGAACACCGACCGCCAGACGATTGCCATCGAGGGAAACGCTGGTCCCGAAAGCATCCTCGCTCTCGATGCCCAGCGACAGGCTGTCGGCATAATAGAAATCGCCAAGCGCTTCGATGACAAGATCATACTGGCTGATCGTCGCGGCCGGGCTCTCCTCCGCAATGATGATGTCGCGCGGATCGAGTAATAGTGTGCCGCCGCGCAGGCCGTTTCGCGCCGTGCCGACCGTGCCGTCCCAATACAGGGTTTCGGCGGATGAGACCTCGATCAGCCCACCCTGCCCCGAAACCTGCCCGCCCATCGCATAGGTCTGGCCGAGCCAGGTCGTGTTTTCGTCCGACCAGATGACGGCCTCGCCACCATTGCCGCGCGCGCCATGCGCCGAGACATCGATGATCGTGCTGTCGGTCGCCGTGACCTTGCGTGCATTGGCGAGTTCGTCCTGCGCCAGATCGCGGCCGCCCTGATATTCGCCGCCGACCCGGACGCGGCCGCCACCCACCCCGCCATAGGCGAGAAACTGCGCGCCGAGCAGGTTGACGGTCGGCGCGGTTACGTCGATCTCGCCGCCGAAGCCGCTCGTGCCGGCGGCGCGGAACGCGCCCGACGACAAGATGGTGCGGCCGGACGTATAGCTGATCGTTCCGCCGTGCAGGCCGCTCGCATCGGCTGCGAAATCTGCGGTTTCCATGGAGCGGTCGCCAGCCGCGATCGTGATCCGGCCACCCGTGCCCATATCCGCATTGGCCGTGATCGTACCTGCGAGCGACAGCGAATTGCCGGACAGCGAAACCGTGCCGCCGCGGAACATCCCGGACGCGCTGAGGTCCGCGCCATAAGAGAGCTGCCGCGTCGCGGCTATCGTCGCAACGCCGCCGAGTTCCTCGCCGTCCAGCGTAATGGTGCCATCCAGCGTCAAATTCTCGCCGGCGATTTCGACACGGCCGCCATGGGTCGGGCCCGAAACGTCGATGACGGCATCGCCGCCCATCTCGACGCTGCCCGCGCCGCGCAGGGTGATCGACGGCCCGCGCGACACACGGTTTGCGGTCAGGTGAACCCGGCCATTGCTGTCGACCGCCGTGAAATTCGCGCGCGCCTGCCCCACCCGGACTGATCCATTCACGACATCGCGTGCCGCCAGCGCGGTCAGGTCCATCGTCCCGCGGAAATGGCCGACGCCAGGCCCGCCCGTCTCTTCGGGCCGCATATCGGACCGATCGACACCCTGCACGCCGAAATGGAAGAGGTTGTCGCCCGTCAGGTCGAGCGTGAACGTCTCCGCGCCGCCGAGGAACACGCTGCCCATGCGCGCCCGAATGATGCCGTCATTGCGCACATGCGGCGCGACGAAGGCCGCAATGCCGGCATCATGCGCCGTGATCGTACCCGCGGTGACAATGATCGCATCGGGATCGCCGGGCCGGTCGAATTCGAACCGGTCCGACTGCATGAACGCCGCATTCTCGATATCAGCCGTGCTGACAACGAGTCCGGCGACGTCGACGCGCGAATTCTCGCCAAACACCACGCCGTTGGGATTGATGAGGAACACACGGCCGTTGGCGGTCAACGAACCCAAGATGTTGGACGGGTTCTCGCCGACGACGCGGTTGAGCGCGATCGACGATGCGCCCGGCTGGAGGAAGCGCACGGACTCGTTCAGGCCGATCGAGAAATCCGACCATTCGAGGATCGCCCGGTCGCTGAACTGATCGATCCGGACGTCGCCGCTTCCCTCGCCCGATATCCGCGCATCGCCGTCGATCACCACGCCGCCCTGCGGTTCGGCCCTTGCAGGCGTGGCGATCGAGAGGGCGATGACGGCGCTGCCGGCGAGGAGGGCGGCGCGGCTCTTGCGGGTGATGGCTGCAGGATGGGACATGGTCACCTCTGGAAGCTGAGCGTTAAAAAAAGGCGGGGATCGCGGTCGTCGCCCGGGAACAGGCGCTCGGCGGGCACGGCAAGCTGGACATCGGCGCGCAGCCCGAAGCGGGTGATCAAGCGCACGCCGAAACCGTAGGATTGCGCGTCCGTGACGCGCGGCTGGCCGGGTTCGAGGCGGCCGCGCTGATAGGCCCGGCCCCAGTCGAAAAAGGCGAACGGTTCGACGACATGCTCGCCGGCGCGCGTCGGCCGGGCGAGTTCGCCGCTGGCGAACAGGCATTCCTCCCCGCTCAGTACGCCCGCGTCATAGGCGCGGCCGATCGCGGGCCCGCCGAAGGTGCATTCATTGGCGGCGAGCAGACCGCCCGAGGAGATCAGCCATTGCGCCTCGCCATTGTAGCGAAAGCGCAATCCGGCGGGCAGCGGCTGATCGCGATAGAAGCGAAAGGTTGCGAAGGTTGCGTCTTGTTTGCCGGCAGAGCGGCTGCGCAGCGGGTTGTTCGCGCTCGACGCGCCGAGCCCGGATATGCCCTGAACGAGCGTTGCGGAGAAGAGCGAGAGCGCGCCGTCGCCGCTCGCCCAATCATAGGTCAGGTTCGCCGATACGGTGCGGATATTCTCATCGACGACCGGCGTATCGAACAACCGGCTTTCGGTATCGATGCCGTCGAATGCGAGCGATCCCCACAGGCTGCGCGCGCGCGAACGGATGAACGGATAGCGGAGCGAGGAACCCCAGGTCCGCTCCTCGCCCTCGAATTCGAGAAGGCCCAGCGTGCCGCTCTGCGCTTCGGTTTCGGCCGTGGAGAAATGTACCCGTGCCCGCAACGGGCTGCGCCCGATCGACGTTTCATAAGCTGCGGACAAATAGTGGAAGGCGTCGAAATCGAGCGCCGTGCGCGCAGAGTATTGCAGGCTGTCGCCAACGAACAGGAGGGAGTGCGCGGCGAACGCTCCGTAAATCTGTTCGCGGCCATATTCGGAGCGCAGGCGATTGTCCGCACCGATCAGCACGTCGTAGCGATCCGTGTTGACGAGCACCTGCAACGACGCCGCGCCTTCGACAGTGGCCGAGGGGCTGATCACGACCGATACGGTGACGCCGGAAAGATCGTTCACGCCAAGCACGGCCCGTTCGAGATCGGCGGTGCGCACAGCGCTATCGCCGACCAGCGGCTCTAGCCGCTGGCGGATCGCGCGCTCGATCCGCGCGCGGCCGACCGGCAGCGAGCCTTCCTCGAATTCGATGGTGATGGCGTCGATGCTGCCTTCGACGATGCGCAGCCGCACGACGCCCTGCTCGACCGTCTGTTCGGGCACGATGGCAAAGGCGAGCGCATAGCCGGATCGGGCAAGCGCGGCGGTGATCCGCGACGCCAGTCCGTTGAGTTCGCCAAGCGTTACCTCGCGGTCCGCGAACCCCGCCGTCATCGCGGCGAAATCGATCTCGGGAAAGCGTTCCGCGCCATCGACGACGATGCGGGAGACGGCGAATGCCTGTTGCGGTGCGGCATCGGAGTCCGCGTCCGGAATCTCGATCCGATACGGTGCGACCGGTTGCGATTGCGGGAGCTCGGGCTCTTCGAACTGATCGGAAACCGTGCCGCCCGGTTGGACGGTCTGGGCCGCAACCGGGCTGGCGAGCGACGCGCATCCCAAGGCACCGACAATCGCCGGAATCAGGCCAACAGACCCATGATGATCCGTTGTCTTCCGCCTTGCAGACCGGCCATGATACATAGACTTCCCGCCCCCATACGCTTCACCTGCTCATCTCGGAAAGCGTAGGAATCGGCAGAATCGGATCAGACCAGAAAACTAAATTAAGAAAATATGCGCCGCGACGGTGAGCGGGCGATCGCCTCTAACAGCCGTCGAGCGATTCCGAGGCTTGCGCATAGGCAAAGTTGCGATCGAAGTCGTTCAACTCCCAGCGTCGGTCGAGCGCGTCGAATTGTTCGATTGCGCTGCGCCAATATCGACAGGCATCGCGGCGGCGCCCGGCGCGATCGTAGATATCGCCCATATCCCTGTATTGAATCGCGACATCCCGGAAGAAACCGACCTGGTCGGGATGCTGGCTCGACAGCCGTTGGCGAATTTCGAGCGCGGCGAGGCCGCCGGCGATCGCCGGCTCATAGTCACCCGCAGAGGCGAGCGTCAGCGCACGCATCCCGCCGGCGACCGCCAGCAACCGGAGGCTTCCCATGTCTTCGGGGTCAGCCGCGACGAGCCGGCCCATGATCGCATAAGCGCGGTTGAGCGCCGGCAGGGCTTCGGCGGTCCGCTCCAGATCGTTCAGCGTTCCCCCACGCACGAATTCCACGCCGGCCAGATCTCGCTCCAGCCCCGGCGAAGACAGTCCCCGCTCCTCGGCATCGATCAGCAATCGCGCGGCAATCTCCGCCTGCCGGACCGTTTCCTCGAAATCTTCCTGTGCGTAGAATGCCCGAGATTTGAGAAAATAAGCGCGCGCCTCCGCGCGCACGGCCTCTTCGGTGCGCCGGAAATCGGGATTCAGATCCTCGATTGCGGCGAGCGCCCGATCGTATCGGGCGATTGCATCGTCCGGCCGTTCCAGCCAGTGCAGATTTTCGCCTTCGACGACAAAGGCCTGTGCGCGCAGCAACACGCATTGGTCTCGATCCTCGCATTCGCGGTCCAGTATTGGGCCGATGGAACGCGCAAACTCGATCCCGCGCTCATACTCATCGGTGATATGCGCCATCGTCACCGCGCGCTCATATCGCAAATCGGCAAGCGCGAGCGCGACTTCTTCGTTCGCCCCGTTCGCCGCGAACAGCGCCGTCAGAATCTCGTCCGCGCGTTCGTAATTGGCGAGCGCCTGATCGCGTAAACCGAGATTGCCGCCGCCCACGCCGCCCATCACATCCGCGAGCCGCGCATAGCCGCGTCCCGCTTCGAGCCGTACATCGAGTGGCGCGTCGGGGTCGGCGGCCAGTGCGTCGAGATAGCGCTGCCCCGTTTCGGCCAGCATATGCCGGGTTGCGGTCGTGCCCGGCACCGATTCCGCGGAATCGTAGATATCGAAGAGCAGCGTATTGGCCATTTCCCGCACTTCACCGAAACGCGCTTCCGCCTCGGCCTGCGCGGTGCGCGCCTGGCCGAAACCGATCAGCGAAGCCGTCAACCCGCCGACGAGGAGCAAGACGATCGCCGCGACGGCCGCGACGGCGAATTTCTGCCTACCCACGAACTTGCGCAAGACGTAGCCACGGCCGCCGCCGCGCGCCGCGACTGCCCGGCCCGAGCGAAATCGCTGGACATCGTCGAGCAGCGCATCGGTCGAGAGGTAGCGCTCGTCCGGATCGTCGGCCGTCGCCTTGGCGATGATCGCCGCGATATCGCCATCCTCTGCCCATCGAACCACCAGCAGCTTGAGCAGTTTGCCCAGCGAATAGATGTCGGTCAGCGTCGTCGTCGGCGCGCCGCTGATGCGTTCGGGCGCGGCGAAACCGGGCGTGAGGCTCAGCCCTGTCAGCGACCCCTTGGTATTGCCGGCCTGGTCCTCCTCCAGCTCGGGCGGCTTGGCGATGCCGAAATCGATAAGCTTGGGCTCACCCTCCGGCGTGACGAGGACGTTGGATGGCGTGAGATCGCGATGCACGATCAGGTTCTGATGGGCGAAACGCACGGCCGCGCATACCGTTTCGAACAGGGCCATGCGTGCATCGAGATCGAGCCGCTGGGCATCGGCCCATTTCACGATCGGCATGCCCTCGATATATTCCATGATGATATAGGGATTGCCGTCATCGGTCGTGCCGCCGTCGTAAAGGCGCGCGATATTGGGATGCGAAAGCCCGGCGAGCGTCTGCCGTTCGCGTTCGAACCGCTCGATAAGCGCGTCCGTCAGCGCGCCCGGCCGGATCAGCTTGATCGCGACCTCATGATCGAAATCCCCGGCATCGCGCCGCCCGCGGAACACGGCGCCCATCCCGCCTTCCCCGATCTGCTCCTCGATCGCATAGGCGCCGACGCGTTCGGGCGGGCTTTCCCAGTCGGACATGGCACCCAGGCCGCCGGTTTCGATCAGCTCGTCGGCGACCCCTGCGGACCGCAACAATTTGCGCAGCCGCGCTTCGACGGCCGGATCGTCGGGCAGGTTATCGGCGAGCCAGGCCTCGCGATGCTCCGGGGCTGCACCCAGAATCTGCTCCAGCAGGGCGAGCGCCTGTTTCTCGATTTCCAGCTCGTCATCAGACATCGTCTTGCGCCAGGGCATCCGCCAGCCAGACGCGCGCCGCGGCCCAGCGCCGCTTGACGGTCGGTTCGGACAGGCCGGTCACGGCCGCGACATCGGTAATTGACATTCCGCCGAAGAACCGCATCTCGACGATGTCCGCATTCTCCCGGTCGATCGCGGAGAGCCGCAAAAGGGCATGGTGCAACGCCTGCAAATCCATGCGCTGGCCGTTGTGCAGGCCGGTCATCAGCGTAACCCGCCGATGGCGGCGCTTGTCGGCATTCTTCGCCCGCACATGATCGATGAGCACGCGCCGCATGAGCCGCGACGAAAGGGCAAGAAAATGTGCCCGGTCCTGCCAGTCGAGTTGCTCGCTGTTGATGATCCGCATGATCGATTCATGCACAAGATCGCCGGGCGCCAGCGATATCTGGTTCTCATAGGCGAGGAGACTGGCCGCCTTGCGTTCGAGACGCGGATAGAAAAGGCGGATGAGTTCGTCCTGTGCCGCGTCGTCCCCGTCGCGCCATCGACGCAGCAACTGCGTTGCCGGTGCGTCCGCATCCTCGGCCATGCCACTCGCCCCCCGGCGCTGGATGAACTTCCCGGCCGATCTTTGCCCGGCATCCCCGGGATTGTCCAGCGCGGACAAGGGGATGACACATGTTCCGGACGCAGCATGGATCAAAATTCCCATCCGATGCGCAGCGACCCGGAGATGGCGTTTTCCTCGCCGCCGACAAGACCACGGACATCGCCGCCGACCGTCCATCCGCCGCCCAGTTCGTAACGGCCGGAGAACGAGAAGAGGGCTGCCGCACCATCGGTGCGCGGCGAGCGCACCGGGAAGATCGCGGCTGGCGCACCTTCGAGCGCGAAGCCGGCCTGGGCGACATTGGAATGCCCGTCGACATATTGGGCAGATATATCGAGCCCGCCCCGCGCGCCCTGCCAGTTGACGAACACGCCGCCCCCGAAACGCGTGACCTCGTCATCGGCGCCGCCACCGTCGAGGTTCAGCGCACCCGCGCCTGTTTCGTCGACCGAGCCGAGGTCGCTGCTCGCGTGCCGGATGGAGGCGAGAGGTCCGACGGCCCAGTCGCCGCCGATACCGAAGCCGTAGCGCGCCTCGCCTGCAATCGCGAGGCTGTCGGTATCGACGCTGTCGCGCGCCGTGCGGTCGAGCGTGTTGACGCGGATGCGGCGGGTCACGTCGGCGCGCGTATCGCTGTGTGAAAGCGCCCCGCTTATCGTGAAGCCGGGGCCACTCGTGCCGTAGCGCGCATAGACGCCGAGGTGCCAGCCGTCATAGCTGGCGCGGCTCAGCCGGCCGTCGACATCGAGCCCTCCATCATAATAGCCGAGCGACACGCCGACGGCCCAGCCGTTCGCCGGGCCTCGATAGTCGAGCCCGATATCGAAGCCATATTCGTCATGATCGACGGTTGCGGCATTGCCGTCGCCATTGACCGAGCCGTCCGCGCCGGAGATTCCGCCCCACAGGCCGAGACCTTCACGCGCCGTCGCTGCATGACTGCGGACGATCAGGCGCTGGGTGCGCGCAAGACCGTCGCTCGACGCCTGGGCGAGCAGCGATGCGTAGATCTCGCCCGATGTCGTATCGAAAGCGGCCCGGGCCTCCGGCACGGTCGAGAAGAGCACGTTCATATAGGCCAGATTGGCGTCGGCATTGGACCGGTCGAGATTTTCGAGCCGCATCGCCGCGCCATTCTGGTTGTAGGTCTCCGCCGCCGTCGGAAAGAGCGGACCCGAGGGCGGAGGCGGCGGTGGCCCGCCGGTCGGCGGCGGCGGCG
>NZ_JBQLZN010000077.1:0-102648 GCF_052168295.1 Parasphingopyxis sp.
GTTGGCGCGGGGTGGAGCAGCCCGGTAGCTCGTCAGGCTCATAACCTGAAGGTCGCAGGTTCAAATCCTGCCCCCGCAACCAACCAAAGCCAGTAAAATCAAAGACTTAGACGACCGCAAAATTAACGTTTTGCGGTCGTTTTAGTGTGTGATATACTTGCACACATGTTACACACTTTCACACACTCTGAGCGACAGGTTCTACCCGATGCCCAAACACACGATTTTGGGCGGTAAGGTCCACTTATATAAAAGAGATCGAAGCCGATTTTGGCAGTGCTCTACATTTCTAGACGGGCGCAACCGTCGCACGAGCACGAAGGAAGAAAGCCTATCCCATGCGAAGGAGATCGCAGAGGATTGGTATATGGAACTGCGCGGCAAGGCACGGGCTGGCTTACTCGTTAAGGGTAAGTCCTTTGCCGCGGCCGCTGACAAATTTACAATTGAGTATGAAGCGATCACGCATGGTCGGCGCAGCCCCAAATGGGTGCAAGGCCACAAGGATCGCTTGCGTCTCCATCTCTTGCCGTTCTTCGGCAAGATGTCTCTCACTGAAATCACGTCCGGCGCCGGACAGGCTTATCGCGTCCACCGCATGACCAAGCCGGAGGACTGGCCGGATGACGATAAGGAATGGAAGCCGCCGGCACGTAAGACCATTCACAACGAAGTTGTGACCCTTAGCATGGTGCTGAAAACAGCCCAGCGACATGGTTGGATCGACACGCTACCGGATTTGTCCGATCCATACCGACGGCAAACCAAGATCGAGCGGCGGCCTTGGTTTACACCCAACGAATACAAGTTGCTCTATGAGGCGACGCGAAAGAATGCCGCTGAGCCAAGAAGTCCACGGTATCGTTGGCACGCAGAACAATTGCACGACTTCGTTTTGTTCGCTGCCAACACCGGCCTTCGGCCGGACGAACTCAAACAGATTGAGTTTCGGGATGTTGAAATCGCCGACGATGCATATTCCGGTGAGCGCATTCTTGAGATTGAGGTGCGAGGGAAGAGAGGCGTAGGTTACTGCAAAAGCATGCCTGGGGCAGTCCGACCCTTTGAGCGCCTGCGCGATCGCAAGCGCATGGGATCGCAGGGCGCGAGCGGCGATGAGATCCTGCCAGAGCCAACCGATCGGCTCTTTCCAAACGAGTTTAAAAAGATGTTCAATCGCATCCTCGCGGAGAACAATCTGAAATTCGACCGAAATGACAAAGCTCGGACGGCATACAGCCTCCGCCATAGCTACATCTGCTTCCGACTACTTGAAGGTGCTGACATCTATCAGGTCGCTAAGAACTGCCGAACCAGCGTCGAGATGATCGAGAAGCACTATGCGGCTCACTTGAAGGACATGATCGATACGTCCCTTGTGAACGTTCGGCGCAAGCGCAATCACACTTCGACGGTTCAAGCTCCAGACAAAACTGGATCGACTGACGGTGAGCACCCACCGTCAGCTTAGAGCTGAAATTTGAGGAAGCCGGGCACGAAGGTGCATGGCTGTGCCATCTCTAGCAGATAGCGAAAGAGAGATGGTCCACGTATTTCTCATCACTCGTCAAAATAATCCACTGATTCCTGCGAAAAATTCCTTGCGAATTTTGCGGAAAAATGCCAGCATGAATGCATGCATTCATGTGCAGGAGAACGCAGTGGTTAAGACCAGCGCAGCAAAACGAACAGCAGGGAAAACGCCGATCCCGCCAAGCAGAATCGGCAAGAAAGGCGTCACCTTCTATTTGAAGCCGGACGCAATGAAACAACTGCGAACAATCGCCGTAGAAGAAGAGGCGACGTTGCAAAGCCTGATGATCGAGGCTGCAAACCTGCTTTTTGAAACACGGGGCAAAAGGAAATTGGCAGAATGAGCGAAACAATGACAGCGACAAAACCGAAATCAAGAGTGGCTTCAAAAGCAAATGAGGGCGCGCTTGGCGGACTGTCATTGAACGAAATCCACCACGGAAACTTCATCGAGCTTGTAAAAGCACTCCCTGACAGGAGTGTCGATCTGATCATCGCCGATCCGCCCTACAACGCCAGCAAGGGCGGCGCATGGTCAATGCAGCATGGCAAGCTCCCCGGCTTTGGCGGCGACTGGAAAAAGATCGCCGAAATCTGGGACGACATGCCGCTTGATGACTACCTAGCATTTACATTGACATGGCTTGCCGAGGCGCAGCGCGTCCTAAAATCGACAGGTTCGATGTGGGTTCACGGCACGTATCACAATGCAGGAATTTCAAACATCGCCATGCAGATTCTGGGCGTGGAGATCATCAACGAGATCGTCTGGTATAAGCGAAACAGTTTTCCGAATCTTTCGGGACGCAGGCTGACAGCAAGTCATGAGACGATCATCTGGGCGCACCGAGGCGGTAAACGCGAATATCGGTTCAACTACGAACACTCGAAGGATGGGGATTTCTCCCACGACAATCTAAAGTCAGCCGGAAAGCAAATGCGCACCGTCTGGGACATTCCCAACAACAAGGCCAAAGAAGAGCTCGCGCACGGCAAACATCCAGCCCAAAAGCCAGAGCGCGTCAGCCGCAGGCTGATCCAGCTTTCGGCCGCGCCGAATGATATCTGCCTTGTCCCATTTGCGGGTGCAGGAACAGAATGTGTCGCGGCCAAGCGTGAAGGGCTTCGGTTTATCGGCTTTGAGACCGAGAAGGAGTATCTCGACATTGCCCGAAACAGACTGGAAGACAGTTGAGAGAGGGCGGCATGGCGACACAAACATCCTTTTTCGGGGAAGAAGCCGAAGCGCCAGAGCGTGTGCATCATTCTTCGCACGGTGACGTTCCCTCGATCCTGAAATGGACGGGTAGCAAACGTAGTCAGGCGTCCCGCATCGCTGCGTTGGCGCCCGAATATGATCGTTATTATGAACCATTCCTGGGCGGTGGCGCGCTCATGTTTTTGCTTGGCAGGCCTCTGTCGGTCGGCGCGGATCTGTATCAACCCCTTGTCGACTTTTGGTCACTGGTGCGTGATGATCCAGATCGGCTTGTCGAAAATTACCGAACACAATGGCGCGCCTTGCAGGAGGACTTGCCTGCTTATTTTTATGTAGTGCGAGACAGGTTCAACCAGACCAAGAAACCCGAAGACCTGAATTTCTTGATGCGAACCTGCGTGAATGGGATTGTCAGATTCAGTCAAAAGGGCGACTTCAATAATTCCTTCCACCTATCTCGGAAGGGAATGCAGCCCGAACGCTTCGCCAAAATTGTCCGATCATGGAATCACCGGCTGCGTGGCGTTGAGTTCAGGTGCGCTGACTTTCAGGAGTCTTTGTCTGACGCGTCAGCGGCTGATTTCGTATATCTTGACCCGCCGTATGCTGGAAACAAGCAGCGCTATATCGGTGATCTCGATATTGAGCGCTTCTACGGTGTCTTAGACGACCTATCGGCGCGTGGCGTGAAATGGGCGCTGTCCTTCGACGGCAATCGCGGAGAACGCGACTACAACGTCGAACTGCCCTCCGGCCTGTTTCGGCGTAAAGTTGATCTCCAAAGCGGCTACAGCGCGGTCAACAAGGTTTTGAACGGTGCAACCGACATGGTAACAGAAAGCCTCTATCTCAACTATTGACGAGAATGACGTCAACGAAATCGCCCCATTGATCGAGCGATTTTAGATATTCCGCCAGAGCCTTGCCGTCCTCGGTGTCGCCGCGAAGGTGGAGGTCGCAACGTGCCCCATGTTCATGGAAAACGACACCGATTTGCAAATCCAAGTTCGTCTCTGGCGGCAATCCTGCGAACGGATCGTCGGCCGTGCCGTGATACGCGCCGGCGGATAGATAAACGTTCGGTTGAACTGTCCATTCATCCTCAAAGATTGACCATGCGCCGTCCGCAGCTTCTCTGCGTATGCTCGGTGCAGTCTCGAACAACGCCTGCGCATAAAGGGTCAGCCGTGGTCCGATATTTTTCTCAAGCGATTGCGCGCGTTCCTTGGATTCGATGCACAAACATATTGTTTGTTCGTTATGGCCGAAGAGGGCGAAGACGTGATCGGGGCGTTTCGCTCCCTCCGCAGACACCCGTGGCAACGTCAGCCATCGATGTTCCTCGGCATCCTTCTCCCATCGAAACGATATTCCGCTCCAGTCACCGCCTGGCGGATTGCACATGCCCTCAAATGCGACATCAGCGCCTAGCGCCTCGAAAGCTACATGAAGAGCGGTGTCCACATCTTGTTCGCCAATGGACTGCACACTTGGTTCAACGGCTAACGTCAGAGTCTCATCCGACGCGGCTGGCGACCATTGATCGCGGACATAGCCACGCGGAGTATCATCGGGCTTGGTCGAGCTGTCGGCGAGAACGCCGTCGCTTAGTTCAAGTATGGCCTCCCATAGTCCGTTGCTCAGAGCCAAGCCCAGCGGGTCGTTCGCCAAAGCCTGCCAATGTGATACCGGCGCCGGACCGAACACAAAACAGAGAAGATCTGTTGTGTCGCCAACTAGCATCCGAGCTAATGGTGGCAGCCCTCGATCCGGCCGGGCGTCGTCGCCGCGCGGCTTGAAGCCGTTAATCCAAGCTATAGAAAGATGCTGGTCGCTGCTACCAACCCAATCTCTAAAGCTGTCATCAAGATCGCCGTAAATCGCACCCATGCTTTCCGCAAAGTCCGGGCGCTGATCGGCTGGCACTAGCGACAGCGGGAGCACTTGGGAGGTCAGCCCAATCGAGTAGGCCGATCCCATCTCCATAAATTCCTTCGCGGACTCGGTCACTGTCTTGATCGACGTGGTCTTTTTCCAATCCAGTCGGGCCTGCTCGGAAAGATAATCTGGAAGCGATTGCCCATCATCCATCGCTTGTCTGGCAGCACGCCACTGATCGGATGTCAGACCATCCTGACGCTTCTTGCTATCCGCTAATAGGCTGACAAGCTGAACGCACTTTTCTTCGAGACCTTCAGCCGCCGATGTCGGATCGACGCCTGTGACCGCCAGCTTCAGAAACTCCAGAAACTCATCCTGACCGAATATTGGACCGTATGTCTCGTAGGTTTCGGGACGCGCGCCAGAGTTTGCTTCGTAAACAGGCAGACATACAGAACCCTTGTATTGTGTCATTGAAACGAAGCTGAAGGGCACGGCAGGATTGGGCATGCGTTCGGCTTTGCGTCCGCGATCAGAGGTTAGCTCGAAGCCGCCAAGCTCCGTGACAAAGAAATACGGAATTTGGGCATGAGCAAAGGAGAAGGCGCGACCTTGCCGCTGCCATGCCTGATTGCCCGCAGGAAGCGCACCGCAAAACTCGATTGCGGCTATTGGAATCTCGCCGTCTTCGTCGCTTTGACGCGTGATTATTGCGTCGGCCGCTTCGCGTAGCCGACCGCCAGCGTATTTCACAAAGGCGAGGATGTCCTGATTCCAGCGATGCTCGCCGAAGCCAGGCAGAAACTGAAATCGGTAATCAAAGCCATCGCCGATGAGTCGATAAACCGGACAGGAGACAGATTCGCTCGGCCCTTCAATGTCTTTTACGAGATCGCCCAAGCCCTGAGCGACATAGTCAAACGCTCGCACACATTCGACGATGTTATCTCCGTGAATTTTGAAAGCCTGTTGCTGCATGTAATTTCTTATCCCCATTAGATTATTTAGTTACATCGGGATTGAGTCAATGATTCCTCCGTATCAGATTTGCTTTTGAGCGTTGCCTTTGGCCCGCGCTCTAGGCGCAACGCGCCCCGAGCCCAGCGGTCTCGGCCATCCGGTGACGATCGCTAACGCTTTCTCTGACGACGGGACGGTAAGGTCCGCACTCTGCCTTCCGCTTCGCTTCGGCAGGGTTCGGGCGTTTTGATTTTGCGTCCCGGCGCACTCTTGTCGAGGCTGCGGAGGATGACGCCGGCGGAGCCCAGCCCCGCGCGCACGACGTCATCCTGACTTGCCTCTCCCAAGGGTGCGGTTTCTTGGTTGGTTTGGCGCGAAGGGCAAAAGCCCTCCGCGCGAGGCCACGGACTTAACGGCCTGGCCTCGGGAACGATTGGCGCTGTTGGCGGCGTTTATGGTGGATGATGTTGAGAACGCGATTGATCGTTTCGGCCGTGATGCGGGCATTTTCGCTGCCGGGTTGCATCGCCCCGATCTCGGCGTTGAGGGTTTCATAAAGCCCAAGAAGCTGTTGCTCGCTTAGTGTCATCAAAGATTGAGTGTCGATCTGGTTTATCATGGTTTTCTCCTTGCTTCAGACCTCGCCCATCGAGGCCTTTGAACACACAGGAGAAGGGGCATCGGCGAGCTGACACGCACCCGAAGTGAAACGAAAAGGGCCGCAACGAAGAGGAGGACGGCTTTAGCTGTTGCGGGCTTGAAGCGCGCCTGTGCGAAAACCGAATCCTGCAAAGGACTCTATGGATGAGCCGCGAGGAGAAACCGCCAATCCAGATCGATTACAAAAATGGCGCGATGCAGCATCCTGCGCGGGACACCGAAGCCCCGGCTTTCGGCGGTATTGCTACGGCTGGCAAAATCCCGACAGCACACCGGACAATCGAAGATCTATGCGCATATTGCCTGACACGCGGTCCATATCCGCACCATCCGCTATCGCCAGATTTTCCATACGCCATCCGCAAAAGGAGTAGGCAAGGGGTTGGCGTGTGTCGAACATCGATGCTTGGAACGTGTCGTGATCGCCTTTCGAGAAACCGGATTCCACTCCTGCCTTTGACCTAGCCCCTGACATACTCGCTGTGCGCCGCAACGGGTGGCCCGCTCCATTCGCCCCTGTGGGGCTCCCGTGTGACCCGTTTCCCTACGGTGCAGCGCTTCGCTGCGCCTGTCCTGATCGGGGCATGGCCGGAATGGTCCGGTCTCAAACGAAAGGACAAAATCATGACTCAAGCATCTTCAAACTCAACAACGCCCGCCTTCGTCGCCTATGCCGTTCGCGGAGATGGCGATAACGCAATCTGGAATCGGATCGGGGCTGCCTGGACTCATCGGGATGGCAAGGGAATGAGCATCGCTCTTTCCGCACATCCAGTCGGCGGTCGGGTCGTTCTTCGCGCTCCGCGCGACGCCGAAAACGGGGACGCTTAGGCGTCCCCGCCCTCGGGCGGCCTCTTTTACTTTAAGTAAATCACCTAAGATTCAGTTTTTATTCACTTTTTTCCTTTAACATAAGGAAATGAAGAGCGATTATTTGACAGTAAAGCTCAAATGGTTGTGCCTCTATTGCGTCAAAGGTCGATTTCGATATCTCGATATCTACAAAATCTACTTCGACGGCGGGCTCGACAAATTTCCAACTGGGTCAATCTGCCTTGATGACCCCATCATTCTTCTTGACCCGAAACACCCTAAATTCGCCGCTTTGCGCCCAAGCGACATTGCGCGAAGCTGCGATCTCTTTGCCGACGAAAACTGCTATCACGTCTTGAGGCTTGTTGAAGAGCGTATCGCCAGAACCGCCAATTTCAAGCCCGGCGAGCCAACTGCTTTCGTCATTACCGACCTTGATACGCAGTTTCAGCCAGCCGAAGTTTACGAGCTGACTTATCAGGACGCGATTTCGCTCTTCATCGCCCACACCGAGACATTCCGTCTTCCGGTCGCGGTGCGTCCAAATGATCCGTCAGGGCCATTGATCGTCATTTTCGCCGCTCATGCGGCCGATATGCGCATAAGGGACGGCAACCCGCATCCGCCCCGGCCGAGATCGCAATTCCGGGGGATTTTCTTCACATCCTAAGCGCGCCTATTACAAAAGCTCTCCAATGCGCTGTCGATAGGCTGCCGATATGCAGGCGCGCGTCTGACAGGCTCTCAGTTGCCGCAGGAAACGGCGCTGGTCGGCCAGATGGCGATCGCGCTCGCTGGCCGGACTTGCGTCACGGCGCGCATTATATCGGGCCACCATCTCTCGTTCGAGTCCGGCGAGGCCGCTATCGTCGCACACCATGCGCTCAACATTGGTGAGCTGGCCGTCGCAACTATAGGTCGGCCCAATCGAAGTGCGGCCTGGTGACGGGTCAATTGCTGGGATAGGCGGCGGGGCAGGGGACTCAGCTTCAAATCCTGTGTCGTTGGCTAAGTCATCTGTTGCGACGGGAGCGTCGGCGATCTCGCCACTGTCTTCCGCGTCTTCGAGCTGTATCGGAGGGGGCGCTTGAATCGGTTCGGGAGTGAGGTCGTCCTGCGCCTCGCCATCGTTGACGGATTGATCACCAGAACATGAGGCGAGCGCAATGGCCATTGCTGCAAGCATGAATCTCCCAAGTCCAACATTCATCCGCACATCGCCCTCTCGTTTCTCAACTAAAGTCATGTTCGACCGTGATGATGTCTTGGCGCACCGCGCCTGCACGTTGAACCTGCGCGAAAGCGTGCCAGCGGCCCATGTGAATCAAATCGGCTTGAGACAAGGCACGGTGCTTTTCGTTGCCGTGCATGCGGTATTGGCGCGTCAGGTCCTCCGCCCGCCATTCCGCAGCCTGCCGTTCGGAGCGGTATTGGCGATCCGTCGCAGGTCCAATGAAACGCTCGTCGGCTTCATAGGTCGCCTGCCGCTTGGCGCGGTCAACCGAGAGCCGTTTCGGGTTAATCAGCCCAATCGCGGCATCGAAGAACGACCTCGGGCGCGCTTCGATCTCTTCCGTTTCGTCGACCGGCGCGAACGGATCCCAGCCATCGATCAGATACCGAAATTCGATGCTTTCGCGATGCCCGTCCTCATAAACGCGGTTGCGCTCATATTCGCCGGCACACCAGCAGGCGTATTCAACGGTTTCCCGTTCTTCGGTTCTGAAGAAGATTTTGGTGCGTGCCTGCTGGATGAAATTCCCAGCCGCCTTATCCCCCATTGCCTGCACCAATGCGGCAATCGTCTGAGTCGCAAAAACGCCTGCCAGCCCCGTCGAACGCGCAACATTCCAGAAACTCGCATCGCTCAGGCCCGATGCGGGATCGACAGTCGCAAGTTCCTGAACTTCATCCATGACGACGAGGCAGGGCTGATCTTGAGGTGACTTGCCGTCGCGCTTCCACGCGATCTCGCGCACCCTCGCTTCACGATAGAGCGCGGTTTTAATCAGGATGCTGGTCAGGCGGGCCGGAAGGCCATCTTCGATGGACGAGAGAGCGATGAGCACGAGCTTCCCGTCGAGAGCCGCGTTTATATCGACGGTGTTCTCGGCTCGGCCTTCGGCAAATCGCTCGCGCAGCGATTTCGCGCCCGAGAACCCGTCGAGCAATTGGGTGATCGAAGCAACGATGCCGGTTTTGGTCTGCGGCGCCATCGATACCCATGCGCCAGTCAGATATTCGATCGACGACATCACATCGGGAGAATAAATTGTGTCCAACCGGCTCTTGATCCGATCCGCCTCATCGGCGTCATTCCGATCGATCGCGGCCTCCCAATCGTCGGCTTCGCTGTCATACTCACGGCGCAGGCTCGAGACCGCGTAATCAAGCGGACCGGGATGATCCTCATTTCCCGTGATCGTCACGGCGCGATAGGCCCACCATAGACTGTAGGGATTGATGCCTGAGGCCTCGAACTCATCCTGCCCGGCCTTCGTCTGCGCATAGGCCTGACCAATTGTCAGCGCGTGACGCAGAACATTGGCGGCCATATCGGGCCAGAAGCTATCCGATGCGTTGCCGCTGACCTGGCGCAACACAGAGCGGAGCGCCGCTGCAATTTGCGTCGGATTGAGGCTCGCAATCGGGTTTAGGCCTTTGTGTCCCGCGCCCGATCCGATCACCACTACGTCATCCTGCCGGTCTATGGAGTCCGCGACGCCTTGGACATCCTGCCACAGGACGCCTTTCGCATCGGCGACAAAAGCGCCGAACTTCCGGTCGGTAAGAACCTGTCGCATCAATGGTTTCAGAAGGGCGGTGGTTTTGCCTTCGCCCGTGCCGCCGAAAACAAGCGTGTGCTGAAACAGGGATTCCCGGTCCAGATTGAGCGGCTGCCCCGGCGTCGGGGCTGACAGATCACCGCGCGCCCTCAACATGCCCGTCGCGCGACCAACCGGAAAAACGGGAGAGTCTTTGAGATAGCCCGTTGCCTGTTCCAATTGCCTGCGAAATGTCTGGCCGACGAGATCCCGCATTTCGCTCCGAAAGGCCCAACGCACATCTGCGTCCTTCGTGACGAGGCGATAGGGCTCGGACTTTGCGCGCATCCATGAGGACAGCAAAAGCACGGTCACAATCAGACCCACGCCGATTGCTAAAGGAATGAGTGCGAGTGCTGACACAAGAACGGTGGCGAGATTTTTGGAGAGGTCGGTGAGGGCCGCGCCAAAATTGGCTGACAAAAGCGACCATGTGGAAACCCTGACCGGCTCGTCGCCCGGCCATTGTTCAATGACCGGCCGCTCCCCTTCCAAAAGGGCCGGAATGAATCCGGCCACATCGAAGAACACATTCAGGACAAGGTAGAGAAGAATGACCGTCAGAACGACGAGCGAGGCTTTCAATCCGCCACGGAAGGCGGATTTGTAAGCCGCGTCGGTCATATAGCGATCCGCGAGCCAGACGATACCGCGTCCGCCTGGCAAGCGTCCGTCTTCATAAAGCGGCCTCTCAATATCTTCCGGCACGGCTTGATAGAGTTCGGGGTAGGTTTCCGTCGGCCAAACCTGTGCGCTGTAGCCTTCCCGATCTCCTTCACGCAGAGCGTCCGTGCCGGTGTTCGCTGCCCGGTCCAATAGGAATTGAGAGAAGCGATTGATTGGCAGAAATCTTGAGAGTTTGTCGCCGAGCCAGTTCACCGGCTTCCACAGGACGAAGGCGAAAATCCCAAGCACGAACAAGAACCATGCAGGGATCAGACTCAGCACGAAGATGATCGCGCGTCGGAACGGCTTGAATTGCCATGCGGCCACGAGCGCGATGGGAAGGCCGTAGGTCAGAAGCAGACTGGTCAGACTGTAGCTTTGCATCCCGATCATCCCAGCACGGGTCGAAGCGTGATTGGAATCTCGCCGATGTCGACAGATGGCGTGTCCGGCGGCCCGATAAAGTCGGGCGCGCTGATATAGACGACTTCCCAATCTCCATCGGCGTGTCGAAACACTGCAAGCCAACGTTGCAGTTGCGGATATTCAGCCGACCCGCCGTTCAGAATTACGCCGAGGAGTTTCACCCGGCGCGTATCAACGACATAGGCTGTTCCCGCCTCCCATGCATCATTCCAGAATGCTTCCGTATCGAGAGATTGAACATCAAGACCATTCGGCAGTGATGCCGGCACTTCATTTGATGCGTTGAGGGAATCGAGCATTTGCCGCTCGATTTCCGTTGCCTGATCGGTCGTCGGGATTTGAGACAGGTCTTCGCGCGCTACGCTTGGCGCAGGCAGACCGGCCAAAGCCAGTCTCGCTTCGCGTTGCTGTCGCTCCACTTCGCCCTGGAGCGTCGAAGCGCGGTTGTTTTCAGTCGCACTCGTTTCGATGGAGCTGAACGTCCACCAGCCGAGCAAAATCAAGAAAATGCCAAGCCCGACAAGCACCGGCTGAATCCGCCGCACCCTTGCGGCGCGAACATGCCCGTCCGTGACGAGCTGTTCCCAGCCGAGAGGCTTGTAGTCACTCATAGATCAGAAGTTACGCAATTTTGCATCTGTTGCCCCTCCGTTGAACGACAGTAGCAGTATATTCAAAGAAGAGAAAACCCTTCACGAAGTGAGAGTTTTCATGCATAATAATTAGCGGAAGTAACGGATAGCCAGATATGTTTTTGTAGCTACAAAAACTCTGGCAAGGGGGAGCGGAATTCCCCCTTTGAACCCCCGCAAGGGCACAATCGGATGACGAAAACCGGACGGCCAAAACTGAACACTGAGAACACCCGAAATAAGGTGTTGCGTGTCCGTTTGACCGAAACCGAACGGCTCGCGATGATCGAGCGTTCGGCAAAGGCTGGTTATCCCACCCTGTCCGATTTTGTCCGCGATTGCGCCCTTCGCCGCGCACTTCCACCGCGAAGAACGGCGGATGATGGCGGCGTTTTTTCACCCGAGGACCGAAGATCGCTCGTGAACCTCGGCAACAATCTCAACCAGATTGCCCGGGTGAAAAATTCTGGGCGGCGTTACGTCATGGAAGACGAACTGACCAAGACGATCGCGAAGCTTGAACAGCTTTTTGATCGCTACCTGCCGCAATGATTCCAGCGGCCGTCGCACGAGGATCATCCTTCAAAGGCCTTGCGGCCTACCTTGGCGGTTCGAAGAAGAATGATCATCGGGCGGTATGGTCAGCCACCCAGAACATCGGCACCGAAGACATACACATGGCCGCAAGGCTGATGGCGGCCACAGCGATGGATGCCGATGCGATCAAGCGCGCAAACGGATGGGATGGACGCGGGCGCAGAACAACCAAGAGGCCCGTCTATCACTGGATCATGTCCTGGCCGGAGGACATGTCGCCAGATGCCACCCATCAGGAAGACGCAGCGCGTGATCTTCTAAAGGCGACCGGCTTCGATGAGGCGCAAGCCATCTTCGTCGGTCATGACGACAACGGAAAAACGCATGTCCATGTCGTCATCAATCTCATCAATCCCGAAACGGGAAAACAGTTCTCCCGATCCAACGACCACTACAAGGCGCAGGCCTGGGCGCTGGATTATTGCAAGGCGAACGGGATTGATGTCGAAAAAATCGCGCCCAATCGCGCGAAAAATGCAGAGAAGCGAAAGCGGGCAAAAGAGCGCGGCGGATTAGAGCCCGGCGAGACGCTTGAAGGCAACAAGCGCCTTTCCCGTTCCGAATGGAACAAGATGCGCAAGGCCTTGCTCGAACGCCAAGCTTTAGAGCGTTCCGACTTACACGAAGACCATGCCAGCGACCGTGCTTTTGCGAAGATTAAGATCGAGGCACGGAAGAAAGCCGATAAAGCCGCTTTCCTCAAAGAGCATGCGCATCAGAAAAGCCTCGCGCAGCAGCGAAACCGACCCTATTGGCGCGACCTGTTCCAGCGCCAGCGCCAAGAGAGCGCCGAAGCACGGAATGCGGTTGAGAAGGCGATCAAAACCCATCGCCGTGCGCACTCTTTCCTGGGGCGCGTCCTTTCGGTGCTACCCTTTCGCAAAAATGCGGAACAAGCGCAGGCCGAACTCTCGCTCGCCAAGATGAAACTGGCCGAGCTTCTGAAACAGCAGGAGCGCGAACGATATAAGCTCAGCCGAAAACTGTCGGGCGATGTCTTTGATCGAACACTCGAGGCGCTTCCGCGACGCGAGCCGATAGATCTTGCCGATATGAAAGAGCGTCACGCGCGGGACTGGCAGGAGTTGAAAGAAAGGCAGGCCGAGGAGCGCAAGGATGCCGGCGTCAAGTCCGCGAAATTGACCAGCGGGCAGAAGGCAAAAGCGCGGGACAATGCCGACCGGCAGAAGGAGCGGGATCGGGAAGAGCGCCGCCGTATGAAAGAGCGCGCCAAAGAGCTGGAACGCAGCGAGCGACGGCAGGAGCGGGAGAGGACCAGAGCCGAGAAACAGCGGCAGCAGGAACAGGACAAAGATCGCGAGCGCTAGTCGCCAGATTTGTCGAACATTTCCTTGGCGCCCTTGCGCCATTCTTCGGGCCAATCCTCCGGCCAGTCATCTTCGTTTACTGCGCCGTGCGTCGCCTCATACTGCCCTTGAAAAATATCGGCATAGGATTTCGTTTTGCGAAAAAACTCCGCGACGGACTCCAAGTCGCTGTCGTTATCCACGCGCTCATTCAGCGCGTAGAACATGAGAAAATCGGTAAAAGCGGGCAGGCTCACGCCTTTAGCTTCGGCTTCTTCCCGCATGATATTGAGCACCATCTGCAAGTCGATGGCGTTGATTTTTCGGTCTGCGAAGAATGTGATACTGTCCGCAACACGGATCGCTTCATCGATCTGTTCGTCGCTGGCGTCGTAAGAAAGCTCGTCGTTTGGTTTTGATGTCTCGTTCACTCTTAAATATATCATATATTTGAAAGATTCTGCAAATGGCTCAGAGCGATGACGGCAATTCGGGGCGCGGCGGCTGGGACAAGAATCAAAAACCAGCCTATGTGCTTCGACCGCCACCCTTACCGGGGATGCGTCCGCCTCCCGTGCCGCCTGGCACATCACAGAATGTTGCCGCTATCAAAGCGAAGCTGAGTGCCCAGCAGGAGCAGGGCGCATCTTCCGAGCAGAAGCCGGAACAGACATCGGGTCGGCAATCGAAATTTATTGATCGTGACCGTGCAGATATGGAGCGAACGCGCGCCGCGTTGAAAACGTCAGCCGAACGATTGAAAGGGGCGGAACGGCAAAATCAGGTCAGCCGCTTTGTGAAAGCGGAGAATGCCCCCGCTCGTTCAGGCCAAGCCCAACCGTCGAAATCGAAAGATCAGCATCCCGCTCAAAGCCGCTTTTTCAATCCGGCCAATGATCGCAAGAGCATCGATGATCGCAGGACTCAATTGAAGGCTGCGAGTGAGCAACAAAAGCAATCGCGTTTCCAAACCCCGCCCAGTCAAGGGCGCGGAGACGAACCCCAGCGCTAATCTGGCGAATCGCTTGACTGATACTAAGTTATTCTTAAAATTAAGGTTTCTTGGCGCGGGATGGAGCAGTCTGGTAGCTCGCAAGGCTCATAACCTTGAGGTCAGCGGTTCAAATCCGCTTCCCGCAACCAATTCTCCCGCAACTAACTTGAATACTTCGTCAATTGGCTCTTAGTCGGAGGGCAGGAGAGGCATATGGCTTATGAAGAATTATTAGATTGGTCCAAAACGCGCTCTGATTGGCAACAAGATGCCTTGCGCCGAGTAGCGATCGCCGGAGAAATCTCAGATGATGACCTCACTCAACTGAAATCCCTGATCGAACATGCCGCCGGACTGCCAGTCGAAGCCGTAGTTGAGCCGATGCCACTTGAGGCTGCACATTTGGTCGGCACGGCTGATGGGGAAGATCTAAAAACCGCGCTCACTTCGCTTGGTCCAGTTCGTCACGTTGATCGTCTTGCCGATGATCAGCCGCCTTTGCAATTTGCTGTAAACGGCGTGACCCTAGTTTACGGCGCAAATGCCAGCGGAAAAAGCGGATATTGCCGCATCGCAAAGCAACTCTGTCGCTCTCACAGCCCCGTTGACCTACGGGGGAATGTATTTGCGGACGCGAACCCCAATCCCCCCGAAGTAGCATTTGCTTATGCGCTCGGGGATGACCCGGATGAAAAGACCGATGTAGATTGGGTGAACGGTGACGCTCCGCCCGAGCCTCTCTTGCGTATCTCTGTGTTCGATACTGCGTCTGCCCGCGTTTATGTGGACAAAGAGCGGAAGATTGAATTTTTGCCGTTTGAACTCGATGTCATGAACAAGCTGGGGCTGACATGCCGGGCGCTCGATGTGGAGTTTCAGCAGCGCGAGGCGGTGCTGGATAGAATAATCGCTGTGCCACTGCCCTCTGCCTATACAGAGGGAACAACCGTTCATGCGGCTGTCGCTAAGCTAACACCCGACACTGCGCTCCAACAAATACCGAATGAAGATGATCTTCGCGCGCTCGCCGATTGGAACGACGAAAAGCAAGCCGAGCTTGAGCGGGTTGCCGCACAACTAGAAGGCGACCCAAAGGAGCAAGCGCGTCTGCGCAAGGAGGCCAAGCGCGCTCTGGAGGTTGTCAGGCGCGACATAGAAAAAGGGCTCATAGTCGTAGGCGATAATGCCATTGCCGAGTTGATTGGAAAAAAATCCAACGCTGAGGCAAAGAGCAAGGCTGTCGAGGAAACGGCCAAGGAGCTGTTCGAGCAACAGCCTATCTCGGACCTTGGTTCGGATACCTGGCGTCAAATGCTGTCATACGCACGAGAGTTTGCCGCTACTGTCTACGACGGCAAAGATCCACCGCAGCTCGCCACAGGCGACCGGTGCGTTCTTTGCCAGCAGGAACTATCCGATGAAGCCTCAACGCGCTTGAGTGCGTTTGATGAATTTATTGTTGGTCGAGCGGCCGAAGAGAGCGAAGCCGCCCATAATGACTTTCTCGACCATAAGGGAAACATTCTCGACACAGGGGCTATGTCCAAAGAAGAGGTCGAAGCCTTGCTCGCAGGGTATTCAGCGCTTGCTGATCCCGCCCCAGCCCACGCCCCAAAAATCATTGCGTTCGTTGAACACCTCAACACACGTTTGGAAACGGTCAAGAACGCGCTGCGCGGAGACGATTGGGACGCACTTCCCGCACTGAGCCCGCTCGGCGATACGCCAATTGCACTAATTGACGCAGAAATCAGCCGCCTAGAGACCGAGATCGAAACTCTCGAAGAGGCAGATCGCGATGAGGATGCTCTTGCCGCACTCAAAATACGATTGGCAGAGCTCTCCGATCAGAAACTGCTTAGCCAAGAGATCGATGTTGTCATTGAGCGGCGGCATCGCTTGGCAGAACGCTGTCGCGTCAAGACCTGCCGCAAAGAGTGCGCTTGGGGATTGATTACGCGCCGTATCACGACTCGACGTCGAGAAATTCTAACACCTTCCCTGCGCACTGCTTTGCGAGACGAACTTAAGAAACTGAAACTGACTCACATACCAATAGACCTCTCGGACCGGGGCGAGGGCACCGACAGCATCATTGAAATCGAGTTGTCGGCCCGACAACGTGTCGCGAACAACAGTGACATTCTGAGCGAGGGCGAACAGCGCGCATTGGCGCTTGCCTGTTTCCTAGCCGAGTTAAACGAGACCGAGACTATGCATAGCATCATTGTGGATGATCCCGTGTCTTCACTTGATCATACTCGAATGGAGGCCGTCGCAAAGCGACTAGCAGAAGAAGCCCAGAAGGGACGACAGGTTATCGTGTTCACGCACAACATCCTGTTTCACTACATGATGATGTCCGAGGTCCGCGGTGTTCAGGTGGCACGTCACACAGAGTGGATGTGCAGCATGGGCGAAGACCAGTTTGGCATCATCGATGAGACCCAAAAGCCGTGGCATGTAAAAAAAGTGCCCGAACGATTGAGCGACCTCGCTACAGAACTGAGCCAAATCAAGAATGACGGCTACGATCCTAACGATCAAAACAATCGCCCAGTTGTGATCGGCCTTTACACGCGGATGCGTGAGACGTGGGAGCGGATCGTCGAAGACGTTTTACTGAATGGCGTGGTGCAACGCTTTCGTCCCGAAGTCATGACCATGCGCCTCGAAACCGCCTGCATTGATCCGAATGCCGACTATCCGAAAATATTCGAAGGTATGCGTCGGTGCTCACATTATTCCGGTCATGATCGTGCAGAAGATTTGCCCGCTGAGCTGCCCGACACAGATGTGATGGAAGGCGACTTGCAACAATTGAACGAATTTTTCCAAGCGGCGCGCGAGCGCCAGAAGAAGTTGGAGAAAGCACCCAAATATGAAGCCGGCGTCGCTCCTAAGTTTCTATAGCCCCATTCTTTGGGCGTTGCCTTCGGCCCGCGCTCTATTCGCTTCGCTCACCGAGCCCTGCGGTCTCGGCCATCCGGTGACGATCGCTAACGCTTCTGGGTGGCGTGCATCTGCGATGCACGGCTTTTGACATCTCTATGCTTGGGGGCTTTGCCCCCTGGCGCACCGCAAGGGTTTCCCCAACCTTCCTTCGCTCGCGCTCCGTGCAGCTTGGGTGATCCCCCTCCCTTGCGTTTTGCACCCCCCATTCTCGCCGAAGGGCAGGGTTGCAGCAGCTGCTGTCAACCCGACCCCAAAGGAGAACAGAATGGAAAAACCAACCGAAAACCAACTTAGACCATATATCTATGTGGCCTGTCTGGCCGCATACAATTCCGGCTATCTGCACGGTAAATGGATCAACGCCGACCAAAAAGCCGAGGCGATCATCGCCGACATTCAGGACATGCTGGCGGAGTCGCCGATCAGCGACGCCGAGGAATGGGCAATCCACGACTATGAGGATTTTGGAGCGTTCAAGATCAGGGAATACATGACCGCTGAAACCATCGCGGAAATTGCGACCTTCCTCAAAGATCATGGCGAGCTTGGCAGTGCGGTCGCCGATCATCTTGGCGCTGAACTGGACGAAGCGCGCACAGCAATGACCGATCAATATCTCGGATGCTTCGATTGTCTTTCTGACTACGTGGCGGAGATCACCGAAAGCACTGTCGAAATTCCGCCGTCACTCATTCACTACATTGATTATGAGGCGATGGCGCGGGACGCCGAGATCAACGGCGACATCTTTAGCCTTCGCCTGGGCGGAAACCTTCACGTGTTCGCGGGGTGCTAACTATGCCCGGCATATACCAAGACCCTATTGAGATCATCTGGCAGGGCATTGCCCTGTCCATCTCCTACTGCCCTAGCTGGTCAGCGTCTCATAAGGAGGCCTACGGCTTCGATATGGCGCACATCGAGGTCAGGTGTGATGATCGACCCTTGCCGATCACCGATACCGGCTATCGCTCGCACTTTATCGCCCGACCAAATGTGGAGAAGCAAGGGGGTGTCGAGGCCTTCGTTCGCAAATGGCTGGACGAATCCGCTAAGGAAACCGGCTGGACGGGTCAGCACCAGTTGGCTCTATTCTAGATCGCCGTTCGCGTTTCAACGACATGCCGGTCACGTTGGGAGCGGCTAGACACGACCAGTATCGCACCGGCCTGTTGAGAATTGATTTGTGTGATGAGCTATCTGTGTTAATATCAGATACAGGTTGTCGTTGTGGAAACGAGTTTGCGCCTAAAACAAACGCAAATACTTACACATTCTGTTACACACACCTCGCAAAACAATCATTTTATTAAATTGATTCAATAACTTAGCCTTAGGCTATTCGGTCTCATAACCTGAAGGTCGTTGGTTCAAATCCAACCCCCGCAACCAACAAGACCATGGTACCATGCATCAAAAGCCCGGCTGCGCGCAGCCGGGCTTTTTGTCGTTTGATGCCGATCAAAATGGCGCGACTTTCCAATGTTATGTCGACAGCATAGGAAAGCGGGCAGCAATGACACGCATACGATCCGCACGCGACCGGGATGGAGGATCCGCATGGGCGAAGATATCGGGAAGACCGTTTTCGACGCAGCCGATTACGACGCCTTTCGCGCGCGCCTGCGCGACGAGACCAAAACTCTCAAAAACTGGTTCGACGACCGCCGGTTCGACGAGTCCGACCGCTTTACGATCGGGCTCGAGATCGAGGCCTGGCTGGTCGACGAAAACTGCCTGCCCGCGCCGCACGCCGACGAGTTCATCGCGACCGCGAACGACGAACGCGTCGTGCCCGAACTCTCCAAGTTCAACTTCGAATTGAATGCCGATCCGCAGCCGCTCGCCGGCGACTGTCTCGATGCCACCTATCGCGAGATCGAGACGCTCTGGAACCGCTGCAGGCGCGCCGGCGATACGCTCAGGCTTCGGCCGCTGACCACGGGCATGCTGCCGACGGTGCGCGACGAGATGCTCCAGCCGGCCTGGATGGCGAGCGCCAATCGCTATGCGGCGCTCAACAATGCGCTGCTCAAGGCGCGCGAGTCCGAGCCGCTGCATATTTGCATCAAGGGCGAGGACGAACTCGATTACAAATGCGATCACATCATGCTCGAGGCGTCGTGCACATCGCTCCAGGCGCATCTGAAGGTGAACCAGGACGATGCCGCGCGCTTCTACAACGCTTCAGTGCTCGCCTCGGCACCGCTCGTGGCGGCCAGCGCTAACTCTCCCTTCCTCTACGGCAATTCGCTATGGGCAGAGACGCGCATACCGGCCTTCGAGCAATCGACGCGGGTGCATGGTTTCCCCGATCGCGAAGGCAGAGACGTGCTGCGGGTGACGCTGGGAACCGGGTATCTCCGCCATTCGCTGCTCGAACTGTTCCTTGAAAATCTCAGCTATCCGGTGCTCCTGCCGATGTTGCGCGAGGATAAGGGGGATCTCCCGCATGTACGGCTGCAGAACGGCACGATCTGGCGCTGGAACCGGCCGATCATCGGTTTCGACGGCGAGGGCAATCCGCATCTGCGCATCGAACAGCGAGTGATGCCGTCCGGGCCGACGGTCACGGACATGGTGGCTAATCTGGCGCTCTATTACGGACTCGCGCTTGCCCTGGGGCGTGCGGAGACGGCGCCGGAAAGCGAGACGCCGTTCGAGGACGCACGCGCCAATTTCTACGCCTGTGCCAAAAATGGCCTGGCGGCGCGGGTGCGCTGGGCCGGACGCGCCACCGATATCCGCGCGCTGCTGCTCGACATGCTGGTGCCGGCCGCCAAGGCGGCGCTCGCGGAAGAGGGACTGGATGCGACGTGTCTCGATCACTATTTCGATGGCGTCCTTACCGAGCGGATCGCATCGGGTCAGACCGGGGCGGAATGGCAGCGGCGCTACTACCGTGCCAATGGCCGCAACTTCCAGGCGCTGACCGAACGCTATGCGGACCTGCAGGCAGATGGAGAACCGGTGCATTCATGGCCGATCTGAGCGTTGCTGCCGCACCTCCGAAACTCGATCGGATCGACTATCTTCCCGGCGGCCTTGTGGACGCCGAGCCGCGCGACGTCCGGAGCGTATTTCCAAACCCGACACTCATCACGCTGCCCGGCGAACGCAGCGCGCCGCTCTGCTTGACCACGCTGTTGCACGGTAACGAGACCACGAGCTTCTACATATTGCGCGCGCTTGCCGAGCGCTATGGCGACCGCCCGCTGCCCCGCAGCCTCATGATCTTCGTCGGCAATGTCGAGGCGATGGCGGCGGGCGTCCGCTATCTTCCCGGCCAGCCCGATTTCAACCGGATCTGGGCCCAGGGGAATACCGCCTATCACCGGCTCGTGCACGAAGTTGCCGATCTCGCGCGGGCACGGCGCCCGTTCGCGAGCATCGATATCCACAACAACAGCGGCGCCAATCCGCATTATGGCTGCGTAAATGCGCTGCGGCCCGCCGATCTCCATCTCGCCGCGATGTTCGCCGATATCGGCGTCTATTACCGCAATCCGGCGACGACCCAGTCGATCGCCTTTTCGAGTTTCTGCCCGGCCATCACGGTCGAATGCGGCCGCAGCGGAGACGCGGCGGGCATCGCGCGCGCCGTCGATCTGGTGGAGCGGACGATGCGTCTCGACAGTTTTCCGACCACGCCGCCGCCAGACGATGCCATGCGGCTCTACCGCACGGTGGGGGCGGTGCGGATCGATCCCGGATCCGATTTCGCCTTCGGCGACAACACGGCACCGTTGAGTTTGCGGCCTGATCTCGAGACGCTCAATTTCGTAGACCTCCAACAGGGCACGCAGTGGGCGACAGTGCGAGGCCCGGTCTCGCCGTTGCAGGTTGTCGACGAACATGGCGGCGACATTACTGCGCAATTCTTCGTGCGCGACGGCGATGCGATCCGGCTGACCCGGCCCGTGACCCCGGCGATGGTTACGCGCGACCGGACCGTGATCCGGCAGGATTGCCTTTGCTATCTGATGGAGCCGCTATAACGCCGCGCCGATTTTGCGCGAGATCAAATCGGCGTTCGGCGCGCGCCTTAAGGTGATGCCGACTCACCGGGCCGAGGCCCTCAATTTGCAGGAGAGACGATACATGTCGCACACGCCCCATGAACTGGCCGAAGAATTTCCGGAGCATGTCGACAGGCTGCACGAGCTGAAAATGTCGAATGCGCGCTTCGCCAAGCTCGCCGAGGAATATCATACCGTCAATCGCGAGATTCACCGGATCGAGAGCGAGGTCGAACCCGCTACGGATGCGCGCACGACCGAATTGCGCAAGCGGCGGCTCGAGCTGAAAGACGAAGTCAACGCGATGCTCGCCACGGCCTGATCTCTTGGGGCGTGGCGGAAATCGTCGCGCCGAAAAACACTTGCGTCTTTCGTCCGATGCAGCTGTTGATGCCGGCGTGACAGAGTCCGCCGATCCGATCCGCGTCGCCGCCCTCTACCGCTTTACACCGCTGGAGGACCGTGAAGCCCTGCGCGAAAGCCTGCTGGCGCGATGCCGCGCATGCGGCGTCAAAGGCACGATCCTCCTCGCGCCCGAAGGCGTCAACGGCACGATCGCCGGACCGCCGGATGGTATCAAGGCGGTGATCGACCATATCCGCGCGCTGCCCGGCTGCGCGGACATCGAGGTTAAATATTCCAGCGCGGCAGAGATGCCCTTTTACAGGACGAAAGTCCGGCTGAAGCGCGAGATCGTGACCATGGGCGAACCGGATATCGATCCGGTGGGCAATGTCGGCGACTATGTCGCGCCCGAAGACTGGAATGCGCTGATCGCCGATCCCGATACGATCCTCATCGACACGCGGAACGATTATGAAGTGGCGGCCGGCACGTTCGAGAACGCCGTCGATCCCCGCACGGCGAGCTTTCGCGACTTTCCCGCCTGGTTCCGCGAGAATCGCGACGCCCTCCTGGCGGGCAGGGGTAATCCGAAAGTCGCGATGTTCTGCACGGGCGGGATACGCTGCGAAAAGGCCACGGCGCTGCTGAAGGCCGAAGGGATCGACGCGGTCTATCATCTCAAGGGCGGCATCCTCAAATATCTGGAAACCGTCGCGCGCGAGCACAGCCGCTGGCAGGGCGAATGTTTCGTTTTCGACGAGCGGGTGACCGTAACGCACGAGCTGGAGCGCGGGACGCACATTCTGTGCCGCGCATGCCGCATGCCGGTGAGCGAAGCCGATCGTGCGTCGCCGCTCCATGTCGAGGGGATCAGCTGCCCGGCCTGCTATGCCGAACGCTCCGACGAACAGCGGCGCGGCTATGCGGAGCGCCAGCGCCAGAGCGAACTCGCCGCGGCGCGCGGCGAGCCGCATGTCGGCGCGGAACTGCCCGGCCATGACTGACCGTCCGATCCTCTACAGTTTCCGGCGCTGCCCCTATGCGATGCGTGCGCGGATGGCACTGGCGATCGCCGGCCAGAGCTGCGTCCTGCGCGAAGTGCTTTTGCGCGACAAACCGGACGCGATGATCGCCGCTTCGCCCAAGGCCACCGTACCGGTGCTCGTGTTGCCGGACGGGACGGTGATCGACGAAAGCCTCGACGTTATGCGCTGGGCGCTCGGCGTCGGCGATCCCGAAGACTGGTTGGAACCGGATGCCGAGACGACGGATGCGTTGATCGCGGCGAATGACGGGCCGTTCAAACATCATCTCGACCGCTATAAATATGCCACCCGCTACGATACGGATCCGATCGAGCATCGGACTGCGGCTTCCGCTATCCTCGCAGCGCTCGACGCGCGGCTCGAAAATCAGGGCAATCTGGTGCGCGGCGACCGGTCCTTCGCCGACATCGCGATCTTTCCGTTCGTCCGCCAGTTCGCGGCGACGGACAGGGACTGGTTCGACGGGGAGCCATGGTTGGCGCTGCGCGCCTGGCTTGACCGGCACATAGGGTCGGCGCTGTTCAAATCGGTGATGGGAAAATATCAGCCCTGGTCTGCCGGCGATCCGGAAACGGTCTGGCCGGATACCGCAATGCCCCGATCGGGCTGAGCGTCCAGAGGCCGATCGCTAGTGGCGGGCGGCGACGGCGTTTCCCGGAATGCCGGCGTCGTTGATATGACCGCTCTGCTGCGCGGCCCAGAAGGCGACCTGGTCGAGCGGCATGATGCGGTTAAACGATATGCCGGCATATTTGTTACCGACCCAGCGGATCACGCTTGCGCGGACGGGCAACCCTTCGATCTCGACGACCGCATCGAGGCCCGGCTCCATGTATCGGCCGCACTGCACCTTGATCCCGCCTTGCGAGATATCCAAAACTTGCAGCCGTTCATACGCGTCGCCGATGCGTACTTTCGCCATCCCGTCGATATTCAGCCGCGGGGCGCGGGGTGCCATGCGGCCGTTATGGGGAGCGAGTACTTCGTGTACATCGATGACTTCGTCGAACTCGATCCCGGCCCGGCCGTCCTGCACCCAGCGGACGGTGCCGCTCGCCAGCGCGCCCGCCTTGAATTCGATCTGGACGCGGGTATCCGTTTCGATGGGGGCGAAAACCTCGGTCATCACGCCGCGGGACGAGATATTGCGGATCAGGCACAGCTCCTGCATCGTATCGGTCACAAGCTTCCCGGCCTGCAATACGCTCATATAGCGCTGCCCGGATCGCCGATCGATCGACTGCGGTGGTTTCTCAGAAAGCGAAATCGTCGTGAATTCCGTCAAACCTGTATCGACCTGCATCCGATATCCCCTTTTGACTTAATCTCGCACGACAAACACACATATACACGGAAAGTTCCAATACTTCGCGATTTTATTTGAAATATCTGTGATTTGATTACGGACTATTAGTCATTATTAATATTCCGCTACCACAAATAGATAATGAATACTTAATATCTGTACGGCTTTCCGGATCGGGCGTGCTTCTTCGTCGCGCGGATAGCCCATGGCGAATTGCCTTCTCGTCGGATATGCACGCGGCAAAGGAGCTGCCCATGAACGATCCGAAGCTGCTCGAAGGGATACGCGTTGTCGATATGACGAGCGTCATCTTCGGGCCCTATGCGACGCAGACACTGGCCGATTGCGGCGCCGATGTGATCAAGGTGGAATCGCCGACCGGCGACCAGTTTCGTTCGGCCGGCAAGCCCGCCAACAATCGCGGCATGGGCGCCTGTCACATGACCCTCAATCGCGGCAAGCGCTCGATCGTTCTCGATCTCAAGGATGAAGACGACCGGGCGGTCATGCGCGATCTCCTCACGACGGCCGACGTTTTCATCCATAACGTCCGCGCGCACGCGATCGAAAAGCTCGGCTTCGGTTATGACGCGGTCCGCGAATTCGCGCCCGATATCGCCTATGTTCATTGCACCGGCTTCGGCTCGGATGGTCCCTATGCGCCGCTCCAGGCCTATGACGACGTGATCCAGGCGGCGAGCGGGATGACCTCGATGCTGCCGCGGGCGGACGACAATCCCGCGCCGCGTTTCGTTCCCGCCGCGATTGCCGACAAGGTGTCGGGGCTTCACGCGGCCTATGCGACGCTGACGGCGGTCATCCACAAATTGCGCACGGGCGAGGGGCAGTTCGTCGAAGTGCCGATGTTCGAAAGCTTCACGCATTTTTCTTTGGAAGAGCATCTTTACGGCGCGACCTTCGATCCGCCGGTCGAGAGCATCGTCTACAAGCGCCAGGCTGAACCGACGCGCCAGCCTTTCCCGACCGCGGACGGCCATGTCGCGATCGTGCCCTATACCGATGCCGATTGGGGCAAGCTGCTCACCGTGTTGGGCGATCCCGAATTCGTCGAGAAGGAACCCTATGACACGCCGCTCGGCCGGTTCCGTAATCAGCCGGACATTTTCAGGCGGATCGCCGAGCTTACGCCCGCCAAGACGAGCGCGGAATGGACGCGGCTCCTCAACGAGGTGCGCATCCCGTGCATGCCGTGCCGCGATGTCGCCGACATCTTCGACGACCCGCATCTGAAGGCGACCGGTTTCTTCAAACGCCGCGAGCATCCGAGCGAGGGCGGTTTTATCGAGATGCAGCCGCCGGTCCGCTTCGGCGCGCGGCCGGACGCCGAACTCGGTTACGCGCCGCGGCTCGACGAGCATGGCGATGAGATCCGTGCGGAGCTGGCCGCGCGCAAGACCGTGCGGCGCGCCTCATGATCCGCCTCTACGATTATTACCGTTCCTCGGCGAGCTACCGGGTGCGCATCGCGCTCAATCTCAAGGGGCTCGATTATGAGCGCGTGGATGTCAATCTGCTCGATGGCAGTCAGAGGAGCGACGAATATCGCGCCCGCAACCCGCAGGGGCTTGTGCCGCTGCTCGAGATCGATGGTGCGCAGCTCACCCAGTCGCTGAGCATCGTCAATTATCTGAACGGCGTCTATCCGGACCCGCCGCTGGCGCCGGCCGATCCGGTCGCGGCCGCGCATGTGCGTTCGATGGCGCAGGTGGTGGCCAGCGATATCCACCCGCTCAACAATCTGCGCGTCCTGAATTACGTCACCGATGTGCTCGGACATGACGAGGAAGAGCGCGCGCAATGGTACGCACACTGGGTTACGGAAGGCTTCGAAGCGCTCGAACAGCTCGCCATCCGTCATGGCGGAGAGTATCTCTCCGGCGGCCTGCCCGGCCTCGCCGATCTCTGCCTCGTGCCGCAAATGTACAATGCGCGGCGGTTCGATATCGCGCTCGACGATTATCCGACCCTCGTCGCCTATGACGCCAAGGCGAATGCGCTTGATGCCTTTCAGGCTGCGCATCCCGACAAAATAGGCTAGGCCCACGCGATCCGCCCGTGTTCGAGTGACCCTTATGCGTTCTCTACCTGCCCTTTTGCTTGCTACCGCCGCATCGCCGGCGATCGCGCAATCCGATCCCATTATCGTGACCGCCGCCGGGCTCGACGATCCGGTCGGCGAAGTCGCCTATAATATCGTCACGATCGACGCTGAGGATCTCGCGCGCGAGCCGAGCGGCCGGCTTGAAAACATCCTCGGCCAGATTGCCGGTTTTCAGCTTTTCCGCGCATCGGACTCGCGCTCGGCCAATCCGACGAGCCAAGGCGCGACGCTACGCGGGCTGGGCGGCAATGCGTCGAGCCGGGCGCTGCTGATCCTCGACGGCGTGCCGCAGAGCGATCCGTTCGGCGGCTGGATCAGCTGGCCCGCCTTCGACACCGACAATATCGGCCGTATTCGCGTGTCGCGCGGCGGCGGCAGCGGCGTCTTCGGGCCAGGTGCCCTCGCCGGTACGATCGAGATGGAGAGCCTGTCGACCGAGAATTTCCAGCCGGCGCGTGCGAGCCTGTCGTATGGCAGCCGCGATGCGATGGAGATGGGCTTCGGCGTCATGCTGCCGCCGAGCGAAAACACGCTGATCGACGTTTCCGGTCATTATGCGGAAGGCGACGGCTTCATTCCGATAGTCTCGGGGCAGCAGGGCCCGATCGACGAGCCCGCGGCTTATGAACAATATGGCGGCGCGATCCGCTATGCGGCGCCCATCGGCAATACCGAGATCCAGGTCACCGGCCGCTTTTTCCACGACGAACGCAATCGCGGCTTTCCGTTCAGTGGCAACCGGACGCGCGGGCTCGACGGCAGCGTCCGGCTCGTCGGCCGGGGAAGCTGGCAGTGGGAGGCGCTATTCTATTATCAGGATCGCGGCTTTCGCAGCAGCTTCGCCCGTGTCGATGCGGCGCGCACGACCGCCGATCAGGTGCTCGATCAGTTCAGTGTGCCGTCCACCGGCTTCGGCGGTCGGTTCGAGATCCGGCCGGCGCTGCCTGGCGATGCGGTCGAGCTGCGGCTCGGCGGCGACTATCGCGAAACCGAAGGGCGCACACGCGAACGTTTCTTCTTTGTGGGCGGCGCGCCGACCCGCCAGCGCGAGGCGGGCGGTGTCACGCGCACCATCGGCGGTTTCGCGGAAGTGACGGCGCGCGCCGCGCCCGGCCTGACGCTGACCGGCAGCGGCCGCATCGATCGCTGGTGGATCGAGAACGGCTTCTTCCGTCAGGGCGATATCGGCGGCCCACTCAACGATCAGACGCTGTTCGCGGATCGCGCGGACTGGCGTGTGACGGGCCGGGCGGGCATCGCCTGGCAGCCTGACAACCCGGTCACGATCCGCACGGCCGCCTATACCGGCTGGCGTCTACCGACGCTCAACGAACTGTTCCGCCCCTTCCGCGTCGGCAGCGACGTGACCGGCGCCAACGCCTTGCTGCGCCCCGAAAGCCTGGACGGTGTGGAGATCGGTGCGGATTATACGCCGGCGTCGTTCCTGCAGCTGAGCGGCACGGTATTCTACAACCGCCTCGAAGATGGAATCGCAAACGTCACGGTCGGGCAGGGCCCCGGCTTCTTCCCCGGTATCGGTTTCGTGCCCGGCGGCGGTCTGGCGCGGCAACGGCAGAATCTCGACGCCATCGAAGCGGCCGGTATCGAACTGGATGCGCGCGCGCAATTCGCCGAATGGAGCGTCGCGCTGTCCTACGCCTTTACCGATGCGTCGGTGGATGCGTCGGGCGTGTCCGCGCCATTGGACGGGCTGCGGCCGCCGCAGGTCGCCCGGCATAATGCGGCCGCGACGCTCGCCTATATCCGCCCGATGGGCGGCGAGGCGGCGATCACGCTGCGCTATGTCGGTAGTCGGTTCGAAGACGATCTCAACCTGCGCAGGCTCGACGACGCATTGACGGTCGGCGCGCGGGCGCTGATCCCGCTATACGGCCCGTTGAAGATCGAGCTGCGCGCGGAGAATATCTTCGATGCGCGGGTCGAGGCCGGGATATCGGGCACCGGATTCATCGAACGGGCCACACCGCAGACATTCTGGGCCGGACTGCGCTTCGCCTTCTTCTAGGGAGCGTTGAAAGACGCCACGGCCCTCTCGATTTCCGCTTTCCGTTCGCGTAACCCTTTGGGAAAGCAGAATCGGAGAGGCCCCCTATGCATCCCTACATCCATGCCCAGTCCAACCCCGATAAACCGGCGGTCATCATGGGGTCGACCGGGGAAACGGTCACCTATGCGGAGCTCGACAAAAGATCGAACCAGATCGCCCATCTCTTTCGCTCGCTCGGGCTCGGCCATGGCGATCCGATCGCCGTGTGCATGGACAATCGCGCGCGTTTTTTCGACATCGCCTGGGCCGCGTTTCGCGCCGGCCATATCTTCGTGCCGATCTCCTGCCGGCTGACCGCGCCGGAGATCGCCTATATCCTGGAAGACAGCGGCGCGAAGGCGCTGTTCACGTCCGACTATCTGGGCGATCATCTGAACGAGCTCGCCGATTTCGGGCCGCCGCTCGAACGGTTCACGGTCGATGCGGCGCGCCCCGGCTACGCCAATCTCGACGAGGCCGTAGCGGATCTGAAGGAAACGCCGGTGGAAGACGAACGCGCGGGCGTCGACATGCTGTACAGCTCCGGCACGACCGGCCGCCCCAAGGGCATCAAGCTGCCACTCCCCGAAGATCCGCGTATCGACCAGGGCAATGCGCTGATCATGCTCGCGAGCGGGGCCTTCGGCTTCACGCCGGAGAGCATCTATCTGTCGCCCGCGCCGCTTTATCATGCGGCGCCGCTGCGCTGGTGCCTGACGGTCCACAAGATGGGCGGGACCGTCATCGTCATGGAGAAGTTCGATCCCGAACATTCGCTGGCGCTGATCGAGAAGTACAAGGTCGATGTCAGCCAATGGGTGCCGACCCATTTCGTGCGGATGCTGAAGCTGCCGGAAGAGGTGCGCGCGAAATACGATGTCTCGTCGCTGAAATGTGCGGTCCATGCCGCCGCACCCTGCCCGATCCCGATCAAGGAACAGATGATCGAGTGGTGGGGCCCTGTGCTCAAGGAATATTATGCCGGGAGCGAGGGGAACGGTTTCACCTTCATCGATTCGGAAAACTGGCTGACCCACAAGGGCTCGGTCGGCACGGCGCTGCTCGGCACGATCCGCATCTGCGACGAAAATGGCGACGAAGTGCCGCCGCGCACCGAGGGCACCGTCTATTTCGAGGGCGGCTCGTCGTTCGAATATCATAACGACAAGGAAAAGACGGCCGATGCGACGAACAAGCATGGCTGGACGACGCTGGGCGATATCGGCTGGGTCGATGAAGACGGCTTTCTCTACCTTACCGATCGCAAGAGCTTCATGATCATCTCCGGCGGCGTGAACATCTATCCGCAGGAGATCGAGAATCTGCTCGTGACGCATGACAAGATCGCCGATGCCGCCGTGATCGGCGCGCCGGACGAGGATATGGGCGAGCGCGTCGTCGCCATCGTCCAGCCGCTCGACATGGCCGATGCGACGCCGGAGTTCGGCGACGAGCTGATCGGCTGGATGCGCCATCACCTTTCGGGCGTGAAGGTGCCCCGCCAGGTCGATTTCCGCGAGGAACTGCCGCGCCATCCGACGGGCAAGCTCTACAAGCGGCTGCTGCGCGACGAATATTGGGAAGAGGCGAAGGCGTCGGCGTGAGCGCCTCGGACACCGGAACTCTATCGGCATCTGTCGATTGCGAGATCCGGCCGGAACGACCGGACGATCGGGACGCCATACACGAGCTGACGCGCCGCGCCTTCGCGCCGATGCCCTATTCGGACGGCGACGAACAGTATCTGCTAGACGCGCTGCGCGATGCGAGTGCGCTGAGCGTGTCGCTGGTGGCCGAACAGGCGGGCGCGATTGTCGGCCATGTGGCCTTTTCGCCGGCCTTTCCCGCCGACGGATCGCCGGGCTGGTATGCGCTCGGTCCGGTCTCCGCCGATCCGGACCTACAAAAACGCGGCATCGGCAGCCGGCTGATCGGAACGGGTCTCGACAGGCTGCGCGCGCGCGGCGCGGCGGGATGCATATTGGTCGGCGACCCGGCCTATTACAGCCGCTTCGGTTTTCGCCTTCGGCCCGACCGCGCGCCCGAGGATCAGCCGAAGAACTATTTTCAGATGCTACCGCTCGGCGATGCCGAACCGGCGGGCAGCATCGATTTCCATCCCGTGTTTCGCGCGGATCATGGCCGCGAGCCAGCAAGCGACAGAGGAGAGTGACGATGGCTTCAGCGCACGCCGATGAGCGACCGACATTGCCACCGGAAATGGCGATGCAGGTGATCGCACCGGAATCCTATGCCGAGTGGGACGGCCTTCTCGATACGTTCGACTGGCTGCGCGAGAATATGCCGGTCGGCCTGATCACCGCCGAGGACAGCGCGTTCGATCCTTTCTGGCTGGTCACGCGCTACGAAGATGTCATGCGGATCAGCAAGGACAATGCGACCTTCCTCAACAATCCGCGGCCGGTGGTTCTGAGCACGCGCGAGGCGATCGAGTTCTCGCTCAAGGTCACCGGCAGCAAGATGCTCGTCGATTCGCTCGTCGTCTTCGATGCGCCGATCCACCCCAAATATCGCCGCCTGACACAGGACTGGTTCATGCCGAAGAACCTCAAAAAGCTCGAGGACGAGATCCGCGCGCTGGCCAAGCGTACGGTCGACCGGCTCGTGGAAAACGGTCCCGAGGGGGACTTCGTCACGCTCGTCTCCGCGCCCTATCCGCTCCACGTCGTCATGCAGATCCTCGGCGTGCCGGAAGAGGATGAGCCGAAAATGCTGTTCCTGACACAGCAGATGTTCGGCGGCCAGGATGAAGATCTTTCGGGGAGCGGCATGAAAGATATGACGCCCGAACAGATCACCCAGATCGTCGCCGGCGCGGTCAAACAGTTCGAGGATTATTTCGCCAAGCTCGCCGCCGACCGGCGCGCCAATCCGACCGACGATGTCGCGAGCGTGATCGCCAACGCAACGGTGGATGGCGAGCCGCTCAACGATCGCGATATGGCGGGCTATTACATCATCGTCGCTTCGGCCGGGCACGATACGACCTCGGCCTCGACCGCCGGCGCGATGCTGGCGCTGGCGCAGGACCCCGAACAGTTCGCGAAGGTGAAGGCGGACCGCAGCCTGTTGCCCGGGATCGTCGAGGAGGCGATCCGTTGGACTTCGCCGGTTCAGCATTTCATGCGTACTGCCGCTGAGGACACCGAGGTCGGCGGGCAGAAGATCAAGAAGGGTGACTGGCTGATGATCAACTATGTCGCCGCCAATCACGATCCGGCGCAGTTCGACGAGCCCCGCAAGTTCGACGCCGCGCGTTCGCCCAACCGCCATCTCGCCTTCGGGTCCGGCGCGCATCAGTGCTTGGGCCTCCATCTTGCGCGGCTCGAAATGCGGATATTGTTCGAGGAACTGCTCGACCGGCTTGAATCGGTGGAACTGGCCGGCGAACCCAAGCGCGCCAACTCGACCTTTGTCGGCGGGCTAAAAACGCTGCCGCTCAGATATCGGGCGTCCGAGGAGTAGAGACGATGAAGGTGACTATTCTGATTGGCGCAATGATAGCGGCTTTGATACCCGGCGCCGCAATGGCGCAAAGCGATGCCGAACGGGAAGCGGCACAGGCGAATTTCCGCCAGGCCGACGCCAACAATGACCGCCGGTTGAGCCGCAGCGAATTTCGCGCCTTTATCGACGCCAATGCTGAGGATGGGCTGGGCCGGGCCAGCACCGTCCGCCGCTTCGGCGCCTATGACCGCGCCTTCGACCGGGCGGACCGCAACGGCAATGGCATCGTAACGCCGGCCGAACTGGCGGCCGTTCAGAGCGATTGAGCCTGAGCCTATGAACCGGCTCCGATCAGCACGAAGGGCGCCCAAAATGCTGGATGTGCCAGGCTTGCGCGGGTCATGTCCCGGCTCTCGTCCATGCGGATCTCACGCATGGCGCGTTGGAACGCCTCTGACCGCCCAAGGCCAGGCTCATCACGAAGCAATTCGAATATGCGGACCGTCAATCGCGCGGCGACAGCGTCGTTGACTGGCCAGTGCGACGCCAAGAGATTTCGGGCGCCCGCGTAGAAGAACGATCGCGCCAAGCTCGACAATCCAGCCCCATCATCGCTCGTCGCCGTGTTGCATGCCGACAAGATCACCCAATCGGCATCAAGCAGCAGCGATGCGACTTCGGAAGCCGAAAGATAACCGTCGTCGGTTTCGCTTGCCTCGTCCGGCGGCGTTAGAACCAGCCCCGGTTCTGTAAGTGAATCGAGTTCCTCCGGCATCAAGCCGTGAGTCGCAAAAGCCACGACTCTTGCGTCACTCAAATCGGCGGAGCGAACCGCAGTTTCAGTCGCAGACGCGCCGAGCCGCACGCTGTTTTCGTTGGCTCCCAAGACGCGCCGGATGTTCTCGAGTTCCGTTGCAGTACCGGGCAAGCGGGAAAGTCGGCGCAAGGCAGACACATCGGCCATGCGGGATCGCGTAGAGCTCTGTTCCCAACCCAAAACATCATTTGCGAGCCGACCGTCTTGCGCGCTGCGAAATCCGCGTTCGCGGGCCACCCCTTCGAGCAATGGGTCACCGAAACCGGCGAAATCCTGCACTTCGGAATTTGGCTGGCCGCTGCCGACCCGGCGCAATAGCTGAAGCGACTGGATCGACGGTACTGTTGCCAGCGCATAGCGGTCTGCGAGCCAGGCTGTTTCACGCAATGCTGAGGGATCATTATCCTCACCTTGCGGATCTTCGGTGACGAGAACCGAGAAAGGCAATGTTGCCAGTGGACCGCCTGCTACAATGTAGAGCCGCGTGGTCTGCGCCAGACCCGACTCCACAGGCTCGATGAGTTGGCGATAAAGCTGATAGGCCGTTTGTCGCGCGAAACCGTAACGGCCCCCGTCGACATTGTCTGCGTCCCACGCGGCGATTTCCTGTTCGCTCGCCGCTACATAGGCGCCCAGATCCCACCGTAACTCCCTCACCGCATCGTCGATTTCCTCGATCGTCCACTCCGACTGGTGCCAGCCGAATGTGCCGTCCGTGATCGCCATCACATGGGTGCCGAACTCGGAGGGTACTACGAGTAAGACCGCCTCACCTGGCCGCAACAGGGACTGCGTTTGCGCGACCGGCAGAGCCTGAGGGCTGATCAACGCGAAATAGTCCGGGAATTCGGCTTCCAACAATGCGTCGATTTGAGCCAGCTCCGTTTCCGCACGAGCCAGAATTTGCGCCAATTGCTGGCGGTTCTGTGCCAGAGGTCCGGCTGAACCGATAAAGCTGGTGCTTTGCTGACCGGAAACTGCCCTGATCTCGTTGACGAGCTCGGTTCGCTGCTGTGCCAGTTCGCCTAGTCTGGAAGAGGTTTCGCGGGCCGCGCGCCGCGCAGCCATTTCTGCGATCGAATCGGTTGCCGGCCCGATGACCGATTGCTGGAGCGCGCGAAAGGCGCCTTCGCTATATGACTCCCGGTCAATCGCCCATGCGGCGTCGGCGTAGAGAGCAAAGCCAAGTGCGCGATTGAATATCTCCTGATTGGCGATCTGCGCGAGTTTCCGGTCGTCCAGCGTCTGCCGATAGGCAGACGCTGTTTCCGCAATGGCGTCCGGCTCCGCTTCCTCGATCAGATGCAGCCGCAGCAAATCCGCTGTGCCGAGATAAAGCTCACCGAAAGCCGATGTTTCGTTCATCCGCGCAAAGTCGATACACTGGTTCAAGCGTTGCGAGGCCTGGCCAAAGTCGCCGCTCTCCAGATACAGATTGCCCAATAGGCAAATGCCGGTCGATCTGCTCGATTCCATCAATTGCCGAAAACGCGGTATCTGCCGCAAGACTTGGGGGTTGTTCTGCTCAATCTGGTTAATACGAGACTCGACTATCTCGATGGCTCGCAAATACGCCTGTTCGGCTTCAGCGAAATTTCCGGCGTAGCGGTGCGACCTGCCAAGTCCCACATGGAGAGCGAAGACCAGCGTCACGTTGCGGCCGTCTTCGTCGATGGAAATCTCGTCGACAAGCGCCCCGAAACTCTCCGCAGCCTGAGCGAAATTCCCCTCCCTGAACTGGACCATTGCCTGGTCTATCCGGATCTGGGCGAGATCGATTGCGTCCGCCGAACCTGATTCGATCAAAACCCCATTGGCTCTTTCAAGATATTGCCGCGCCAAACCGGTGCGCCCTTGACGCAAATAAACATTGGCGAGCACGCGCAACGCGATCGAGAGAGAGCTTGGATTGCCGGCGCGGTCATAGCCATCTGCGGCGAAAAGCGCATAGCGCTCGGCATCGGACAACTCGTTGATCTGTAACTTGAAAAAGCCAAGGATTGAGGCGGATGGCAATATGCGGGGGTCTTGCGCCCCAAAAGTTTCGATGAGCAGCTGATGCCGCTCTTCAAAAACATCCGTCGCTTCGGAGATCCGGCCCTCGAAAAGCAAGGTGGCACCTTCTTCGTCAAGACGGGCCAACTCGTTTCTCGGATTAGCCGCGCTGCCGCTTTGGGCGACAACAGGGCTTGAAAGCAGCGCGATCAGCAAGATCAGGCAAACTTGCCAGGACCGGAACTTAAGCGGGATCTGGATCAGGCCAAGCAATCGCTACGCTCCTTTTCAAGTGCTCTGACTTTTTGAAGGGCAAGCCTTTCAATACCAAAACATGCGCCAAAGGTCAGCGATTTTCCAATGGATATTCATATGCCCGAACGCCGAAAAGCCGTGCAGTACCCGGTTCTCGAACAAATGCGCTATCGGCCGGCTTGCGGCCGGAAGCGATTCTCAGGGAGTGTGCAATCGTCAAAAGAAAAGGCGGGCCGAAGCCCGCCTTCTCGTGAACCGAACGGATCGACCCGCTTATCTCCGGGTCATGCGGCCACCCCGCGGTTTACCGCGGGGCCATCCGGATCGCGCCGTCGAGGCGGACATCCTCGCCGTTGAAATAGTCATTCTCGATCATCGCGAGCGCCAGATGCGCATATTCGTCGGGATTGCCGAGGCGCTTGGGGAAGGGCACCGAGGCGGCGAGCGCATCGCGGACCTTTTGCGGCGCGCCCATCAGGAGCGGTGTATCGAAGATGCCGGGCAGGATCGTGTTGATCCGGATATTCTCGCTCATCAGGTCGCGCGCGATCGGCAGCGTCATGCCGACGACGCCGGCCTTGGAGGCAGAATAGGCGACCTGGCCCATCTGCCCGTCTTCGGCCGCGACCGAAGCGGTGTTGACGATCGCGCCGCGATCGCCGCCTTCGGTCAACGGGTCGAGCGTCATCATGCCGGCCGCCGATTTGGCGATGCAGCGGAACGTGCCGACCAGATTGATCTGGATGAGCCAGTTAAAGGCGTCGGCCGGATAATGCTTGATCGAGCCGTCTTCCTTGGAGCGGCTCGCGGTCTTCATCGCCGCGCCCGTGCCCGCGCAATTGACGAGGATCCGCTCCTGGCCGATCGCCTCGCGCGCCTTGGCGAAGCCCGCATCGACGCTCTCGTCCTCGGTCACATTGACCTCGCAGAATACGCCGCCGATCTCGTCGGCCATGGCATTGCCCTTTTCCGCCTGCAGGTCGAAGATCGCGACCTTCACGCCCTTCGATGCGAGCAGGCGCGCCGTCGCCGCGCCGAGGCCCGAAGCGCCGCCGGTGATCACTGCCGAGATATTTTCATTGAGTTCCATGATGATCCTCTTGTTCTGGGAGCGCCCGAAAAGGCGCGAGGTAAGAATACAAACGCCCGCCTAGGATAGTCCCGGGCGGGCGTTATTGGAAATCGAAGCGTCTAGCTCATCCGCTCGATAATCGTGACATTGGCCTGGCCGCCGCCTTCGCACATCGTCTGCAGGCCGTACTTGCCCTCGCGCTGTTCGAGGGCGTTCAAAAGCGTCGCCATGAGCTTCGTGCCCGACGCGCCGAGCGGATGGCCGAGCGCGATCGCGCCGCCATGGACGTTGATCTTGTCCGGGTCCGCGCCCGTATGCTTGAGCCAGGCGAGCGGAACGGGCGCGAAGGCCTCGTTCACTTCATAGACGTCGATGTCGCCGATCGAGAGCCCGGCCTTTTCCAGCGCCTTGTCCGTCGCGAACAGCGGCTCTTCGAGCATGATGACCGGGTCGCCGGCCGTGACGGTGAGGTTGTGGATGCGCGCGCGGGGCGTCAGGCCATGATCCTTGAGCGCCTGTTCGCTGACGACGAGGACGGCCGATGCGCCGTCGCAGATCTGGCTCGAGGACGCCGCCGTGATCACACCGCCTTCCTGGATCAGCTTGACGCCCTGGATGCCTTCGAGCGTCGCGTCGAAGCGAATGCCTTCGTCGACCTTGTGCGTTTCCGGGCCTTCGGGCGTTTCCACTTCGAGCGGCACGATCTCATTGTCGAACTTGCCCGCTTCCGTCGCGGCCTTCGCCTTCTGATGCGATGCGAGCGCATATTCGTCGAGCTGGTCCTTGGTCAGGTCGTGCTTTTTCGCGACCATCTCGGCGCCCATGAACTGGCTGAACATGATCTTCGGATAGGCGTCTTCGAGGCGCGGGCTCTTATAATTGCCCATGCCTTCCTTCATGTAGAGCGTCGCCGTCGAGCCCATCGGCACGCGGGTCATGCTCTCGATACCGCTGGCGAGCACGATGTCCTGAGTGCCGCTCATCACGGCCTGCGAAGCGAACTGGATCGACTGCTGCGAGGAACCGCACTGGCGATCGATCGAAACCGCGGGAATCGAATCGGGCAGCTTGGACGCGAGCACGGCATTGCGGCCGACATCCATCGTCTGCTCGCCGCCCTGCATCACGCAGCCGGTGATCACATCGTCGATGGCCGCCGGATCGAAATCGTTGCGGTCGGCGATGGCGTCGAAAACGGCCGCGCCGAGATCGACCGGGTGTACTCCGGCCAGCTTGCCGCCGCGACGTCCGCCGGCGGTTCGCACTGCATCAACAATATAGGCGGCTGCCATCGATAATCTCCTCGTTTTCCATGAGTCGCGGTGTCCCGCATTCGCGAGCCCTTGTGCATTAAGGTTGACGTTCGCGTCAACCAGCATATCACGGACGGCGACTGCTTATTCGGATTGCGAAGGAATCTCGCGCGAAGCGGCGCGGGGACGAAAGGATATTTCAATGCTGCAGACAGCCAACCGCACCGCCTATGACGAAAATCACGAGCTTTTCCGCGATCAGGTGCGCAAATTCTTCGACAAGGAATTGCATCCCAATCTCGACCGCTGGGAAAAGGAAGAGATTGTCGATCGCGATTTCTGGTCGGCCTGCGGCGAGGCGGGATTACTGTGCCCGACCATGCCGGAGGAATATGGCGGGCTGGGCCTCGATTTCGGATACAATGCGGTGATCGACGAGGAATTGGCCTATGCGGGCTCGTCCGCCGGGATCACGCTCCAGTCCGACATCACGGCCGATTATTTCCTCGCCTATGGCTCCGAAGCGCAGAAGCAGCACTGGATACCGAAGCTGGTGTCGGGCGAGGCGGTGACGGCCATCGCGATGACCGAGCCGGGCACGGGTTCGGACCTGCAAAGCGTGAAGACGACGGCCAAGAAGGACGGCAATCATTACGTCATCAACGGGTCGAAAACGTACATCACCAACGGCCAGAATGCAGATGTCGTGATCGTCGTCGCCAAGACCGATCCGACCGAAGGCGCCAAGGGCGTCTCGCTGATTCTCGTGGAGGCGGACCGGGACGGCTTCGCGCGCGGCCGCAACCTCGACAAGATCGGCCAGCATTCGGCTGACACCTCGGAACTCTTCTTCAACGATGTCCGCGTGCCAATCACCAATTGCCTGGGCGAGGAGGGGCGCGGCTTCATCTATCTGATGAGCCAGCTGCCGCAGGAGCGGCTCAGCATCGCCATCGGCGCGCAGGCCGGGGCGCAGCGGGCCTTCGACGAGGCGGTCGGCTTTACCAAGGATCGCAAGGCCTTCGGCCAGCGCATCTTCGATTTCCAGAATACGCGCTTCACGCTCGCCGATCTGGCCGCGCAGCTCCAGGTCGGCTGGGCGCATATCGACTGGGCGCTGTCCAAGCATCTGCGCGGCGAGCTGACCGCCGATGAGGGCTCGGCCGCCAAGCTCTGGCATACCGAGCTGCAATGGCGCTGTTGCGATGCCGCGCTGCAGCTCCATGGCGGGGCCGGTTACATGAACGAATATCCGATCGCCCGCATGTGGCGCGACGCGCGCGTGCAGCGCATCTATGGCGGCACGTCGGAGATCATGAAGGAAGTCATCGGGCGGAGCATCTGAGCATGGCGACCGAGACCACCGAATTCGATTACGTAATCGTCGGCGCTGGGAGCGCCGGCTGCGTCATGGCCAATCGCCTGTCCGCCGATCCCTCGGTATCGGTCTGCCTGATCGAGGCGGGCAAGGAAGACAAAAGCCTGCTTGTGAAAATGCCTGCGGGCGTCGGCGCGTTGCTCAAGAAGCCCAATCCGCAGAACTGGTTCTTCTGGACCGAGCCGCAGAAACATCTGAACGACCGCAAGCTCTATTGGCCGCGCGGCAAGGGCTGGGGCGGCTCGTCGAGCATCAACGGCATGATCTATATCCGCGGCCATGCGCGCGATTACGATCAATGGCGGCAGATGGGGCTGACCGGCTGGGGCTATGACGACGTTCTCCCCTATTTCAAGAAATCGGAAAGCTATGCCGAGGGCGATGATGAATATCACGGCCGGGAAGGCCCGCTCGGCGTCACCAACAGCCGGATGGACGATCCGATCTACGGCCAGTTCGTCGGTGCGGGCGCGGCGGCCGGCTATCCGACTACGGACGATTTCAACGGCGAGCAGCAGGAAGGTATGGGACCCTACCAGCGCACAATTGCCGATGGCGAACGGTTCAGCGCGGCCCGGGCCTATCTGCGGCCGATCGCCGGCAAGCGCGACAATCTGGCGATCCTCTCGACCGGCCTCGTCACGAAAATCCTCGTCGAGGACAAGCGCGCGACGGGCGTTGAGGCGGTATCGGGCAAAGGCCGCGAAAAGCGGATCGTGAAAGCGCGGCGTGAGGTCATCGTCTGCGCGGGTGCGGTTCAGTCGCCACAACTGCTGCTGCTGTCGGGCATTGGCGATCCGGAAGAACTCAAGAAGCACGGCATAGACGTCGCCTATGCATCGCCCCAGGTCGGCAAGAACCTGCAGGATCATCTCGACGTCGTCGTTGCGCACGAGATGACACAGAAATTATCGGCGCATTCCAAGCAGGCGGGTCTCAAGAAGATCGTCGTGGCGCTCGATTTCCTCGCCCGCCGCAAGGGCGCAGGCACCGATAATTTCCTGCAGGCCGGCGCGTTCCTCAAATCGCGTGAAGGGCTCGACAGGCCGGATATCCAGTTGCACCTCGTCAACGCGATCATGATCGAGCACGGCTTTCAGGAGGTGAAGAAGGACGGCTTCACCGTCCATGCCTGCCAGCTGCGGCCGGAAAGCCGGGGCGAGATCGGCCTCCATTCCGCCGATCCCTTCGCGCCGCCGCGGATAGACCCCAATTATCTCGACAGCGAGGAGGACAAACGCGTCATGCGCGAGTCCGTGCGGATCATCCGTTCGATTTGCCGGCAGGGCGCGCTCGATTCCATGCGCGGCCCCGAAATCGTGCCCGGCGATGCCGTCGAGAGCGATGCCGACATCGACGGCTATGTCCGCGAAACGGCGGAAACCATCTATCATCCGGTCGGTACTGTCCGGATGGGTGCGGACGATGATTCGCCGCTGGATTCGGATCTGAAAATGCGCGGCATGCGCGGGCTGCGCGTTGTCGACGCATCGGTCATGCCAACGCTGATCGGCGGAAATACGAATGCGCCGGTCATCATGATCGCCGAGAAGATCGCCGATCAGATGCGCGAACGGCAGCGCGCCGTAGCGTAAACCTGCGCCCATATTGCGGTAAACGAACTGTTGCAGCCTTGCACAATGGCGGAAATTAAGCATTCCGTTTGCGTCAATTGCGGTTGACGCAGATTCCTGTGCGGCTTAGCCTTCAAGAAAAATAAAATGTCGGAGAGAGTGTCGGCGGGGCGAATAATGATGCGGGGAACGGGCAGTTTCTGCGCCGTAACCCCGAACCTCCCCATCGGCGGCCATCTCTGAAAATTCGAGAACTGGCGCGAGCCAGCCGCAGACAAGCCGGATAACCGGCGCGCATTATGGGGAGAGAATGCTGTGAAAAAGACTCAGTTGTTGATCGCGACCGCGCTCGGTGCGGGGATGGTAACCCCCGCGATGGCGCAGACCAACGCAAGCACCACCGGCACCGCCAACGCACCGATCATCGTGACCGCCCAGCGCCAGGCACAGACGCTGCAGGAGGTCCCGATCGCGGTGTCGGCGTTCGACTCGCAGGCGCTCGAAAGCCAGCAGATCGAAAGCGTCAGCGATCTCCAGCTGAGCCTGCCGAACATCACCTTCTCGAAAGGGAACTTCACCGGGTCGAGCCTCGCCATTCGCGGCGTCGGCAACCTGTGCGTCGGCTTCTCGTGCGACAGCGCGCTCGGCATTCATATCAACGGCATGCCGGTGCTCGCGACGCGCCTCTTCGAAACGGAATATTTCGATCTCGAGCGGATCGAGGTTCTGCGCGGCCCGCAGGGCACGCTCTACGGCCGCAACGCGACCAGTGGCGTGTTGAACACGATCACCGCGCGGCCAGATCTCGGCGGCTTCTCGGCGAGTGCCGAAGTCGAATATGGCAATTTCGATGCGATGCGCGCCGAAGGCATGGTGAACCTTCCGCTGACCGATTGGGCGGGCCTCCGCGTCGCTGGCAGCTACATCAACCGTGACGGTTATACGACGAACCTCTTCGACGGATCGGATATCGATGGGCGCGATCAATGGGCTATTCGCGGATCGCTCCGCCTCGAGCCGGGCCCCGATACGACGATCGACATTATCGGTTATTATTTCGAGGAGGATAGCAACCGGTCGCGTATCCAGAAGCAGCTTTGCGACCGCGACCCGACTGGTGTACTCGGCTGTCTGCCGACACAGCTACAGGCGGAACCGGTCAACGCCAACGCCACGCTGGCGTCGATTTTCGCGTCGGCCGAATTCCTGGGGATTGCTGGCGGGGCGGCTTTTGCGCCGCTCGGCCTGACGAGCCTGTACGGCCCCGACCAATATGCCGGTGTGACTGTCCCGAGCGATGTCCGGACGGTCAATATCGATTTCAACCCGACCTATCAGGCCGACGAATGGTTTGTGATGGCGCAGATCGATCACAATTTCGGCCCCGTATCGCTGCAGCTGACCGGCGGCTGGCAGGAAACGTCGATCGACACGCGGACCGACTATAACCTGACCGCCGCTCCGCCTTTCGGTGCGCAGGCGCGCAACGCGTTCGCAACGCTGGCCGGATTTTCGAATCCGCTGAGTCCGGTATCGCCCTTCTTCGCGCCGGTGTTTAACGCGTTGCTGCCCAATGGCGCTGGCGGCGTAGCCTGTACGTCGGAGGCTGATCTCACCTATGCCGGTGTTTTCGGCGGCAATGTCTTCGGTTGTTCCAATCGCAGCATCGAGTTCGACCGTTCGACCAGCGATGCGCGGCAATATTCGATCGAAGCGATCCTGACGTCCGATCTAGACGGGGCATTCAACTTCCTGATCGGCGGCATCTATTTCAATCATCGCAACCGTGGCGGCGATTATTTCGTCAACGCCTTTGGCCTCGACTATGCCGGCGGTGTGCTCGGCGCCCTGCAGAGCGCAGGCGCCGGCGGTTTGGCCGGCGTAAACTCGCTCGGACCGACGATGTTCAACAGCGAAACCGAGCTCTTCACGCTCGAAAGCTACGGCCTGTTCGGTGAAGTTTACGTCGATATCACGGACAATCTCCGGCTGACGGGCGGCATCCGCTATTCGAACGACGAGAAGTTCGTGCGGGCCCGCTCGCCGCTGTTCGTCGGGCTCGTTCCGATCGGGACGACGGATGTTTTCACCTTCATGAATAACGGCGGCAATTTCGGCGAATTCGACTTCGATCCGAATATCGCGGGCGTGCAGCCCTATGCAGAGGAAAGCGCGTCCTTCGACGAAGTGACGGGCCGCATCGTGCTCGACTGGCAGTGGACGCCGGACAACCTGCTCTACGCCTCTTGGTCGCGCGGTTATAAATCGGGCGGCATCAACCCGCCGATCAACCGCACCGAATTCCCGAGCGTGCCGATTACCTTCGAACCGGAGATCATCAACGCGTTCGAGATTGGGTCGAAGAATACTTTGGCCGGCGGCGCGGTACAGCTCAACGGATCGATCTTCTACTATGATTATCAGGATCTGCAGCTGAGCCGCATTCTGGCGCGTACGTCGATCAACACCAATACCAGCGCCGAAGTCTGGGGTGTGGAGCTCGAGGCAGTGGTGTCGCCCGACCCGGCCTGGCTGTTCAATTTCACTGCCAGCTACCTGAATACGAGCATCGGCGATCTCCAGATCATCGATTCGCGTGATCCGTCAGGCGGCCGAAACGATACGGTGATTCTCAAGAATCTCGACAACGCGTCGAACTGCGCGGTCATTCCGCAAGCTGTCGGCAATGCTGCGGGCGCCAATGCATTCGTCAATACGATCAATGGCGCGCTCGGCCTGCAGCCGACGGTTCCGATCCCGGGTACGAACACGACCGGCGCCTTCGCCTTCTGCTCCGCGCTCACAGCGGCGGCGGCAGGCAATATCGGCTTGTTCAACCCGGCCCTTGCCGCGCTTCAGCCGCTGCTCAACAGCTTCGGTTCGTTCGATGTGGCGGAAGGGCAGGCGGTCGACGTCACAGGCAACGAACTGCCCCAGGCCCCGAACTGGAAATTCTCGATCGGCGGTCAGTACACGCACGAATTCAACAACGGCATGAACGTCGTGCTGCGCGGCGACTACGCCTTTACCGGCGATCAATGGTCGCGCGCGTTCAACAGCCCGATCGACCGCATCCCGTCCTACGGCATCGCCAATGCGCAGGTGCAGTTGAACGGCCGGGACGATCGCTGGTTCGTCCGGGCGTTCATCCAGAACATCTTCGATAACGATGCGATTACCGGCCAGTATGTGACCGACCCGTCTTCGGGCCTGTTCACCAACATCTTCACGCTGGAACCGCGCCGCTACGGCCTTGCCGCCGGCGTCCGCTTCTAGTCGCGAAGAATCGGCGAGAAATGGGGCGCTGCGTTTGACGCGGCGCCCTTTTTCGTGCGTGTAGGGCGGAAACGATAAACCCGTAACGATGACCGGCAGGGCGCATCTCGGCGTCTGCCAAGCTTTGGAGAAAATTCATGTCCGAGACCCGCGAGTTCGATGTCATCATGTATGGCGCGACCGGCTATACCGGCCGCCTCGTCGCCGAATATCTGGCGCAGAATTATGCCGGCGATGTGCGCTGGGCGATGGCCGGGCGCAGCGCGGACAAGCTGGCCGCGGTGCGGGACGAGATCGGCGCGCCTGCCGATACGCCGCTCATCGTCGCGGACGCCGACGATCCGCAGTCGCTTGCCGATATGGTGGCGCGTGGCAAATGCGTCGCCACGACCGTCGGCCCGTATCAGCTCTATGGCGAGGCGCTGCTGGCCGCCTGCGCGGAGGCGGGAACCGACTATGTGGATCTGTGCGGCGAACCGGCCTGGATGCGCAAGATGATCGATAAATATGAAGCCAAGGCGAAAGACAGCGGTGCGCGGATCGTCTTTTCCTGCGGCTTCGACTCGATCCCGTTCGATCTCGGCATCTGGTTCGTTCAGCAGGCCGCGAAAGAGGAGTTCGGCGCGCCCGCCAGCCGGGTAAGAGGGCGTGTGCGGGGCATGCAGGGTACCTTTTCCGGCGGTACGGCCGCGAGCCTGAAGGCGACGATGGCGGCAGCGGCAAAGGATCCGGAAGTCGTGAAGCTTCTGCTCAATCCTTTCTCGCTGACCCCGGGTTTCCAGGGCGCAGATCAGCCGCCCGGTAATACGGTCGATTATGAGGCCGATATCGACAGCTGGGTCGCGCCGTTCATCATGGCGGCGATCAATACGCGCAACGTACACCGCACCAATTTCCTGCTCGGGCATCCCTATGGCGAGGATTTCGTCTATGACGAGATGGTACTGACGGGCCCTGGCGCTGCCGGCGAAGCGGCGGCCAAGGCGGTGGCGGGCGATAACTCGCTGGCCAGCGAAGACGGCCCGAAGCCCGGCGAAGGGCCAAGCAAGGAAGAGCGCGAGGCGGGTTTCTACGATGTTCTCTTCATTGCCGAGGACGGCGACGGCAATACCGTGACGGCGGGCGTGACCGGCGACAAGGACCCGGGCTACGGCTCGACCTCGAAGATGATCGCCGAGAGCGCGATCTGCCTCGTGCGCGACGTGCCCGATGCGCCGGGCGGCATATTCACGCCGGCCGCTGTCATGGCCGATCCGCTGATCCGGCGGCTCGAGGCCAATGCGGGCCTGACCTTCAAGCGCGAGAGCTGATAGCTCTTCTCAGCCCCAGCGCGCGAGTACGTCCTCCACGGGGACCGTTCCGCTGGCCTCGCCGATCTCCGCCGGAGTCTCCGAAAAGCGCGGCGCGGGCATGGGCTGCATGATGCCGTTGCGCTCGGCAAAGGTCTTGCGCGCCACATTGTGCGGGTGCGACGGCGCTTCGGCGATCGATAGAACCGGCGCGACACAGGCGTCGCTGCCCTCGAAATGCGCGGCCCATTCGTCGCGTGTGCGGCTGGCGAATTTCGCGGAGAAAGTCTCTGTCATTTTCGGCCATCCGGCCTTGTCGGCCTGCGGATATTCGTCCGGATCGAGTTCGAGCTTCGCCAGCAATTCGGCATAGAATTGGGGCTCGATCGCGCCGACGGCCATATAGCCGCCATCGCTCGTCTCGTAGCAGCGATACCAGGGCGTCCCGCCGTCGAGCAGGTTGGCATGGCGCTCCGCGCTCCACATGCCGCCGGCATGAAAGGCGTAGAACATGCTCATCAGCACCGCCGCACCGTCCGTCATCGCGGCGTCGACGACCTGGCCCTTGCCGGTTTCGCGCGCGGAGAGGATCGCCGCCAGCACGCCGGTGACGAGAAACATCGTCCCGCCGCCATAATCGCCGATCAGGTTGAGCGGCGGCGGCGGCGGCGCGTCTTTCGGGCCGATCGAACCGAGCGCTCCGGTGATCGCGATATAGCCGATGTCGTGGCCGGCGCTCTGGGAAAGCGGCCCATCCTGCCCCCAGCCCGTCATCCGCCCGTAGACGAGTTTCGGATTGCGCGCATGGCAGTCTACGGGCCCGAGGCCGAGCCTCTCCATGACGCCGGGGCGCTGACCTTCGAGTAGGGCATCGGCACGCGCGATCAGGTCCATCGCCTGGTCGCGCTGTGCATCGTCCTTGAGGTTGAGTTCGGCCGTTTGCCGCCCGCGGTTCAGCACGACATTGCCCGGCATGTTCGTCATTGCGCCACTGCCCGGCCGGCCGATACGGACGATATCCGCGCCCAGATCGGCGAGGATCATCCCGGCGAGCGGCACCGGTCCGATCGCGTCGAACTCGACGATCCTGCATCCGGCCAAGGGCCCGGTCTTGCTCGTGCTCACTGCCATACTCCTTTTCGGTGTCATGATGCGGTCAATCGGCGAGTTCTTTCAGCGGAATCGCCGGGTCGGCGAGTTGCGACGGATCGGGTGTGCAACGCTCGAGAATCAGCTTGCGGCCCTGCACATAATCTTTGGTCGCACTGACGCAGTCGAGCGCGATCACCCGGCCCGCCTTGAGATAGACGATCGAGAAACTGCCCGCCGCCGGATCTCCTCTCAGCACCGTCGCGTCATGCCCTGTCGACAGGCCGACGGTCTGCAGTTTGAGATCGTACTGGTTCGACCAGAACCAGGGAATCGCGTCATATTCGGCCGGCAACCCCATGATCGTCTTCGCCACGACCGTCGCCTGGTCGTTGGCATTCTGCACCGATTCCAGCCGCACCGTCTCGCCATCCGCAAAGCGGTTCGCATGGGCCGCACAATCGCCGATGGCGAAAACATCGGGGAGGCTCGTCCGGCACTGCGCGTCGACCAGCACGCCATTGTCGCATTGCGCGCCCGCGTCCATCAGTGGTTCGACCGCAGGCACGATGCCGATGCCGATGATCGCCATGTCGGCCGGTACGACTTCACCATCGGCCAGTTCGACGCCCGTGACATGACCTTCGTCGCCGGTAATTGCCGTGACCGTCGCGCCGGTGCGCAGGTCGACGCCCTGCGCGCGGTGATAGGCTTCGTAGAAATCGGACAGTTCCGCGCCTGCCACTCTGGCCAAGACGCGATCCATTGCTTCGAGCAGGACGACTTTCTTTCCAAGCTTTGTGAGGACGGCTGCGGCTTCCAGGCCGATATAGCCACCGCCGACGATTGCTACTCGCTCGACCCGGTCGAGTTTTGCCGTCATCGCGTCGGTATCGGCGCGGGTTCGTACGGCGTGAACGCCCACCAGATCGTGGCCGGGGCAGGTCAGCATGCGCGGGATTCCGCCCGCCGCCCAGATTAGCTTCCCATATTCGAGCGTCTCGCCGTCCGCGAATGTCAGCCGGTGCGCCTCGGGATCGATGGTATCGACATGGCGGCCAAGCATCATCTGCACATCGCGCTCTGCCCAGAATTTTTCCGGCCGGATCATGATCCGTTCGAACGGCTTCTCCCCGGCGAAATATTCCTTGGACAGCGGCGGCCGTTCATAGGGATATTCGGGCTCGTCGCCGATCAGCGCGATGCTGCCCTCGAACTTCTGCTGGCGCAGCATGATCGCGGCCTGCGCGCCGCCATGCCCCGCCCCGACTATGGCGATATCGGCCCTGTTGCTCATCGACTCAGCCTAGCCGAGTCCGGTGCCGTTTCAACCGGAGAAATCGCTGTCCGCCGTCGGTTGCCGACCGCAGCGCAAGCGTCTTGCGCGACTGCCGCGCTCCGATATGGTGCCGGCTACAGGAGATGGTTGCATGATGAATTCGCCGATTTGTTCGATGCTCGATATCGAATTTCCGCTACTCGCCTTTTCCCATTGCCGGGACGTCGTTGCCGCCGTGTCGAAAGCTGGCGGTATGGGCGTATTCGGTGCCGTCGGGCTGGGTCCCGATCGGCTGCGCGAAGAGCTGGACTGGATCGACGCGCATGTCGACGGCAAACCCTATGGCCTCGATCTTATCGTGCCGAACAAATATGAGGGCAAGGGCCAGAAAGTCGATCCGGGCAAGATCGCCGCGTCGATCCCAGATACGCATACCGAGTTCGTCAACGACATCCTCGCCGATCACGATATCGACAGCGAAGGTGTCGTCGAGTCGCGCGGCATCTCGAGCAACTTCGCCCGCAATCTCAGCGATGAGGGCGCCAGCACCAGCCTCGAAGTCGGCTTTGAATATCCGATCAAGCTCGTCGCCAACGCGCTGGGCGTGCCGCCCCAGGTGATGCTCGATATGGGGAAACAGCATGACGTGCCGGTGGCGGCCCTAGTCGGCGCGAAGGAGCATGCCGTGGCGCAGGTCAATGCAGGCGTCGACATTCTCGTCGTCGCGGGCGGCGAGGCGGGCGGCCATTGCGGCGACGTGTCTACCATGGTGCTGATCCCCGAAGTGGCGCGGGCGGTGCGCGAGATGGGCGCGGACACGCCGATCCTTGCGGCCGGCGGCATTACTACGGGCGAGCAGATGGCGGCAGCCATGGCGATGGGTGCGGCGGGCGCCTGGTGCGGTTCGGTCTGGCTGACGACGGCCGAGGCGGAAACCAATCCGGTGGTGAAGGAAAAGATGCTGGCCGCCAGCTCGCGCGATACGGTGCGCTCGCGGTCGCGCACCGGAAAGCCGTCGCGCCAACTGCGCTCGCCTTGGACGGATGCCTGGGAGGCCGAAGACGCGCCCAAGCCGCTGCCCATGCCGATGCAGTCCATGGTATCGGAACCCGCGCTCAAGAAGATCGACAAGCTGAGCCAGGGCGGTCATCAGGGCGCGAAGGATCTGGCGACCTATTGGGTCGGGCAGGGCGTCGGGCTGATGAACCAGCCACTCTCCTCCGGTCAGGTCGTGCAGCAGTTCAAGGAAGATTTTGCCGACGCCTATCAGCGCCTGGCGTCCAGTCTCGGTGACTGAGGCCGTCCGCTTCACTGCATCTTTTCGCTTGCAAATGCGTATTTCAAGGCAGAGCGCTGGAGCTACTGTGCCAGTATAGGGAGAATGGCATGGACGCCGACAAGGACCTGGCCGCGGAAAATGCGGCGCTGCGCGACAGACTTGCAGACGCAATCGAGGCAAGTGCGCGCAACGCGCGCAAGGCGGAGGATGCGGCCCGCAGGTCGTCTCTGCTGAGCGCCGCGCTCGAGATGGTGCCGGTCGGCGTGGTCATCGCAGAGGCCCCGTCGGGCGAGATCATTCTCGGCAATTCGCGGGTCGAGGCAATGCTTGGCCATCCGATGCTCAAGTCCGAAGACGTGGACTCGTACGGCGAATGGATTTCCTATCATGCCGATGGCCGCCGGGTCGAAAGCCGCGAATATCCGCTGGCCCGGATCATCGGCGGCGGCGAAGACGAAGCCGAACTCGATGTGCATTATCAGCGCGGCGACGGTTCGCGCTTCTGGATGAAGATCGTCGGCCGGCCGATCCGCAATGACGGGGGCGAGATGGTCGCTGGTGCCGTGGCACTGGTCGATATCGACAAGGAACGGCGCTTGCAGCGCGACCAGGAAATCCTGATCGCGGAGCTCGATCACCGCGTGAAGAACGCCTTCACCGTCGTCAAATCGATCGTCAGCCAGTCATTGCGCAAGGACGGCGTCATGCCCGGTTTGCGCGAAACCATCGACCGGCGGCTCGACGCCTATGCAAAGGCGCATGCGGGCCTTGTCGGCAAAACATGGAAAACGGCCACCATCGCCAGCATCGTGCGGGACATTCTCGGCCAGCAGATAGACGAGGGCAATGTCCATGCCGACGGCCCCGATATCACCGTTCCCTCAAAACACGCGCTTGCCCTGTCGATGGCCTTTTACGAACTCTCCACCAATGCGTTCAAATACGGCGCGCTCTCGGCGGTCGGCGGTAGCGTCGACATAAGTTGGTCCCTATCCAAGGGGGGCGAGCCTATGCTTTCCATAAAATGGATGGAACGCGGCGGGCCGCCAGCCGTTAGTCCCCAAAGCAAAGGGTTCGGCACGTTCATCACGACCCGTGCCGTAGCAATGGAGACAGGAGGATCCGTTGCAATCGATTATCCCGCGGAGGGCCTCATCTGGACCCTAGAAGCGCCCTACGCCGAAACAGACGCAGAGGAGCATGATGACTGACCAGCCACGTCGGGTATTCATAGTAGAAGACGAGATCATGGTTGCGTTCGAGATGGTGGACTTGCTGGAGGATCTCGGCTTCGAAGTGGTCGGCCCGAGCATTCACCTATCCGAAGCGGAGAGGATTGCCAAAAAGAGGGAGTTCGATATCGCCTTTCTCGACGTCAATCTGGGCGCCGGGAAGACCTCCCAGCCGGTTGCGCAGACGCTGAAAGAGCGCGGCATACCGTTCGTCTATATTACAGCGTACGACCGGGATCAGATCGATTTCGTCGAGCCCGACGATATCGTGCTCAAAAAGCCGATTTCGGGCGATATGCTTGCCGAGACGCTTGCCAGTGCCGAGATCGCGCGTGCGGACAGCGTCTGAAGCCGCCGGTGTTCCGGGATCAGTTCGGCCAGTAGATAATCTCGTCGCCCGCTTCGGCGCGTTCGGCCAGCGTACGGTCGACCGCAATCGGGCCCTCGATCACAAAGGGATAGAGCGCCGGGCGCGCGCCCTCGCGGTGCCGGTCGAGCAGGGCCCGCATCTGTGCGACCCGTGCGGGGTGGCGCCGGGCGAGATTGGTCTGCTCGGTCGGGTCGTCGGCAAGATTGAATAGCCAAACCCGATCCGGGCGCTCGCTCACCTGCAATTTCCAGTCGCCCTGCCGGACGACACGATAATAGCCGCTCTGCCAGTAGATGGCATCATCGGGCCGGCGGCTGGCCGCGTCTTCGGATAGCAGGTCGATGCCGTCTATTTCGACGCCTTCGGGCAATGGCGCACCTGCCGCGGACGCGAGCGTCGGCATCAGGTCGATATGCGCGGCGGGCATGGGGCTTCGGCTGCCGGCGACAATCCGGTCTGGCCAGCGGATGAAGAGCGGCACGCGTATACCGCCTTCGAAAAAGGTCAGTTTCCAGCCGCGATAGGGCGCGTTGATATCCGGCAGGCCGACATAGCCAGCCCCGCCATTGTCGCTCGAAAAGACGATGATCGTATTGTCGGCGAGGCCCTGCGCTTCCAGCTCGTCCATGATCGCACCGACGCTACGGTCGAGCGCGCGGATCATCGCGGCATAGGTGCGCAGCCGGTGCGGCTCGATATCACCCACCGCCTCATAGTCTTCGCGTGTAGCCTGGAGCGGCGTGTGGACACCCCAATGCGCGAGATAGAGGAAGAAGGGCCGGTTGCGGTTGGCGTGGATGACGCGAACCGCTTCCTCGGTCCACCAGTCGGTCAGATAACCGCCCGGCTCGAACCATTCGGAACCGTTGAACGAAGCCGCGAACTGCATGCGCGCCCAGAGGAACTGGTCAATCGGATCGAAATCGAGCCGCGCGTTGACGACATCGGGATGGTCTTCGGGCAGGAACAGGCCGCTCGCCATCAACAGGCTCTCGTCGAAGCCTTGCGCGTTGGGCGAGAATTCCGCGCCGCGCCCGAGATGCCATTTGCCGATATGGACGGTGTGGTAGCCCGCATCGCCGAGGACTTCGGCGATCGTCACTTCGGATTGCGGCAGTCCCTGCTCGGCATAGGGCGGCGCGCTCTCCGCGCGGGCGCTGTCCCATTCGATGGGCGGCAGGCCCGAACGCTCGGTGTCGTCCAACAGGCTGACCATCCGGCCCATCCCGTCGGGGGTAGGCGTGAACTCGAAACCGGTCCGTGTCGGATATCGGCCGGTCATCAGCATCGCCCGGCTCGGTGCGCAGCTCGCCGTACCCGCATAGGCCTTTTCGAAAATCATGCCCTCGGCTGCCAGCCGGTCGATATTGGGCGTCGGCACGCGCCCGCCCGCGACCCCGCCGCCAAAGGTGGAGATATCGTTGATCCCCAGATCGTCGGCGAGAATGAAGACAATATTGGGCGGCCGCTCCTCGATCGGCAGCGCGGCTGTCTCCGGGCCGGTCTCCCATTCGATCGGGCGATTTTCGGCGACGTCGACCTTGCCGGTATTGGCGACGATGAACAGGGCGATAGCCTGTCGGTTGAACCAGGCGACAGCGCCGCCGATCACGACCATCGCCACTATGCCGATCAGGATCTTCTTGATCATGCCGCCCACTCCCCAACGCATCATGGCACGGTTGGTCGGTACGCCGCTAGCCCGTTGCCGGTTGCGGCTCCGGTTCGCCCCGCGCGAGGAATCGCTTGATGCGCGCGGTCGCGCGATGCTGGAGGATGGCGAGTGCCGGGATGAGCAGCATCAGCAGGACGGTGCCGAACAGGATGCCGAAACCGAGGCTTGCCGACATCGGGATCAGGAATTGTGCCTGCAGGCTGGTCTCGAAAGTGATCGGCGCGACGCCTAGAAATGTCGTGACGGACGTCAGCACGATCGGGCGGAAGCGGGATTTGGCCGCGCTGATGATCGCCGTCTTGATCTCGTCGCCCTCTTCGAGCCGCTCGTTGATGAAATCGATGAGGATCAGCGAACCGTTCACGATGACGCCGGACAGGCCGATCAGGCCGAACATGCTCAATATGCCGACCGAGAGACCGAGTATGAGATGGCCGATCAAGGCGCCGATGATGCCGAAGGGGATGGCGGCGATGATGATCAGCGGCTGCACGTAGGATTTGAAGGGCACGGCCAGCAGAATGTAGATCAGCAGCAGCGCGACCAGGAACGCGGTGCCGAGATCGCCGAAACTGTCCTCCTGTTCAGCCTGCTCGCCGCCGAAATCGAACAATAGCTGCGGATGATCGCGCTGCATTGCCGGCAGGACGTTCTCCTCGAGCTGGCGTGATATTTCCTGGCCCGTGACGACCGTCGTATCGACATTCGCGCTGACAGTGACAACACGGCGCCCGTCCTGGCGGCGGATGACCGACGGCGATTCGCCGAAAGAGACCTCGGCGATTTCGCTCAGCGCCACCTCGCCGCCTGGCACGCGGACTCGGAACTGTTCGACATCGACGATCGAGTTGCGCTCGCTTTCGGGCAACCGGACATAGACGCGGACATCCTCACGGCCGCGCTGGACGCGCACGGCCTCGTCGCCGAAAAAGGCGGCGCGGACCTGTCCGGCAACGTCCTGCAGGGTCACGCCCAGCGTTCGCGCTGCGGGTTTCAACCGTAGCTGGATTTCCTGCAGCCCCGCATCCTGGTCGGTCTCGATATCGAAAACCCCTTCGAAGCGCCCGAGATCGCGCATCAGATCCTCGGATATCCGCGTCAGCGTATCGGTATCGGGATGCGACAGTTCGACGCTGACCGGCGCGCCGGCGGAGAACAGGTCGGACGCGAACACCAGCGAGCGTGCTTCCGGAACGGGGCCTACGGCATCGCGCCAGGCATCTTCGAACGCCGCGGCCGATACGTCTCGCTCGTCGCCAGGGAGCAGCGCGAACTGCACGGCAGCGCGATTGGCGCCGGTCGTGCTGTTGCCGCCTTCCGGCCCGCCGCCAGCGGCCGTCTGGCCGACTGTAGTGAAGATGCCGCGTGTCAGATCGGGTGCGTCATCGTCGCGGCCGCTTTCGATCTCCGCCATCGCTTCGCGTCCGCGCGCCTCGATGAAGCGCGCGATTTCCTCGGTGCGCTCGACGGGCGTGCCCGCCGGCATCTCGAGCGTTGCGCGCACGATATCCCCTTCGACATTGGGGAAGAACTCGACCTTTAGTATGCCGGCCGGGACGAGCGAGATGAACACGATGACGAGCGCAACCGCTCCGGCGAGGATGATGCTGGGTGCGTTGACGGCAAAGTTGAGTGCCTTGTCGAGCGGGCCGTCCACGAAACGCTGGAAACGCTCGTCCACGGCTTTTTGCAGCCGATCGAAAAACAGCGTCACGCGCGATTTCGACTGATAGCCGGGCGGCGGCAAATGGCTGAGATGATTGGGCAGTACGAGCAGGCTCTCGACGAGCGACAGCGCGAGAACTGTCACGATGACGAGCGGGATATCGAACAGCAATTTGCCGAAAACGCCGCCGATCGCGAACAGCGGCGAGAAAGCCGCGGCCGTCGTCAGCACGGCGAAGATCACGGGCATGGTGACGCGGCGCGCGCCGATGATCGAGGCGGAAAGGCCCCGCCTCCCCCGTTCGCGTTCGGCATAGATATTCTCGCCGACGACGATCGCATCGTCGACGACGAGACCGAGCGCAAGGATGAAGCCGAACAGCGAGAACATATTGATGCTTGAGCCCACGGTATCGAGGACCGCGATCGCGCCGACAAAGGTGATCGCAATGCCGAAAGCGACCCACAGGGCCAGCCGGATATTGAGGAAGAGCGTCAACGCGGCGAGCACTAGCGCGAGGCCGATCGCCGCGTTCTTGACGAGCAGGCTCAGCCGGTCTTCGAAAATTTCCGAATCGTCGTCCCAGATCGCATAGGAGATGTTCTCCGGCAGGGTCGGCGCGAATTCTTCGGCAAGATAGGTTTCGACCTGTTCGGCGATATCGAGCACGCGTTCGTCGCTCGTCCGGAAGACCTCGACAAAGGCGACCGGCGTGCCGTTGTAAAAGGCGCTCAGATCATTGTCCTCGAACGCGTCGACGACGGTCGCGACGTCGCCGAGCCTTACGGTCGTGCCGTCCGCCCGGCTGATCAGCACGATCTCCTCGAAGTCCGACTGGCCGTAATTCTGGCCGATGGTGCGGATGCGGACTTCTTCGGACTCGGTGTCGATGGAGCCGGCCGGGCTGTCGAGGCTGCTCGCGGCTACGGTGCGGGAGATGTCGGTCAGCGAGAGGCCATAGGCGCGCAACGTATCCTGCGGCACTTCTATGGACACTTCATAGTCGCGTACGCTGCTCGTCTCGACATAGGAGACTTCGCTGAGCGCCGAGAGCTGGTCCTCTAGCTGATAGGCCTGGCGCTTGAGCGCGTTTTCGCTGACATCGCCGTAAAGCGCGATCTGGATGACGCTCTGCCGTGTCGTCAATTCGCGGACATCGGGCTCCTCGGCATCGGCCGGGAAGGTCTGGATCTGGTCGACTTCGCTCTTGATGTCGTCGAGTGCCCGCGCGACTTCGGTCCCGAGTTCGAGCTCGACCGATACGCTGCCCAGCCCCTCGGACGCGGTCGAGCGGATTTCCTTCACGCCTTCGACGCTCTCGACGGCCTCCTCGATCTTCTGGACGACCGATTCCTCGACCTCCTCGGGTGTCGCACCCGGATAGACGACGCTGACCTGCACCGTGTCGAGGCTGCTTTCGGGGAAGACTTCCTGGACGATGGTACCGTAGGACAGCAGGCCCGCGATCAGCAGGAACGCTGCGAGCAGATTGGCTGCGACGCCGTTGCGCGCCATATAGCCGACCGCGCCGCCGCCCTTGGTATAGTCGACATCGCTCGAGCCGGGCGGTTCGAAGCGGCTCACTGCTCGGCTTCCGCCTCGTCGGCCTGCGCCTCGTCCTCGGCATCGTCAGCCGTCCGTATCCGCATGCCGTCCGTCGCAACGCCGATGTCGCCGACGATGACCTGCGCATCTCTTCCGAACGGTTCGGCGCGGATAAAGACCTCGGTATCGGTGCGTTGCAGAACATCCACCGCGACGATGCGCAGGCGTCCGTCACGCGCGAGCCAGACTTCGTTGCCCGGCCGGAGGGCCGCGATCGGGATCGCTGCATAACGCTCAAGCGCCAGCCCATCGATGGCGACCTGGACGAAGCTGCCGACGAGCAGCGGCGGTCCGGTCGCCGCGCCCGCATTCTCCACGCCGGCCTCGCCGTCCGGCTGTTCAGCGGCCAGCCGGCCACGCTGCATCGGATTGGGCACGCGCAGGAAGATGTCGATCGTCCGGGTTTCGGGGTTCAGCACCGGGTCCGCGCGGTCGACATAGGCCTGCCAGCGATAGCGCTGCCCGCCATATTCGGCGAACACCGACGCTTCGATGCGTTCGCCGGTACGGTCCCACAGGCCGGGAACGAGCGCGGCTTCGCGCTGCGTCAACGGCACGACGACGTCGAACGTGCCCGACGCGACGATCTCGGCCAGCGATTGGCCCGGCGAGACATAGCTCCCGCGCGAGGCATTTTCCGACCGCACCAATCCCGCGAACGGCGCGCGCACCGTCGTGCGGCCGAGCGCGAGCTGCGCGTCGCCGAGCTGGGCCCGGGCGCGCTGCAAAGCGGCCTGGGCGGCCTGCAATTGCGGAAGGCGCAGTGTCAGGCTATTCGGCGCCCCTTCGCTCGGCACCTCGGCGCTTTCGGATTGTGCCGCGTCGGCGAGCCATGCGGGCGGCAGGATTTGGGCCGCGAAATCGTCGGCATCGACGCCCGCGAACGGATTGGCCGCGCGCCTCGCCTCACGTTCCTGGAAGCGCGCATATTCGCGCTCGGCGAGTGCGGCCTCCTCCTCCGCCTCGAGAACCGCGACGCCCTGTTGCGCGACATCGGCCTGCGCGGTGGCGACCTGGTTGCGATAGTCGCTCGGATCGATCCGGAACAGCACTTCGCCCCGGCTGACCGCGCGGCCCTCAATAAGGTTCGGGCTCACATAGACGAGTTTGCCCGGTATCTCGGCCGCGAGCACCAGCTCCTCGCGCGCCTGCACCGTGCCCGAACCCTCAACCGTCAGCCGCCCGGTGCGAATGTCGACCGGCACTGTCTGGACGAGCGGTGCGCGCTGGTCCGGCGGCCGTTCTTCCGGCGACGGGCGCAGGACTATCAGCAAGGCCGCGATCGCTATCGCCCCGCCGATAATCGCGAGCGCTATGAGACGGTTACGCGTCACGCGCCGGTCTCCGCCCCGGATAAGGCGACGCTGAGGGTATTAGCCATCGGTTTCTCCATCGTCCGCGTGCTCGACAAGCGGCACCTCGGGCACGACGTCGCTCTCCGTCCAGCCGCCGCCAAGCCCGCGATACACGGCGAGCCGCGCCAGTGCGACGTCGCGGCCGGCCGCCGAAAGCGAGGAGCGGACCTGATAGAGATTGCGCAGCGCATCGAGATAGTCGGTGAAGGCCGAAACGCCGCCCGCATAGCGCTCGGCCTGCAGGTTCGCCGAGGCATCGGCCTCCTGGAGCTGCGAGAAGAGCAGCTGATAGCGTTGCCGCTGCTCTTCATAATCCTCGAGCGCGGCATTCACCTCGCGATAGGCGGTGAGCACCGTGCGGGCGTAATTTGCGGTCTGCTGCGCATAGCGGGCTTCGGCTACGTCGATATTGGCGCGGATGCGGCCGCCCTGGAACAGCGGGGCGGTGAGGCTGGCGCCGAGGTTCAGCACCCAATTGTCGAGAATGTCGAACGCGCCCGATACGTCGCCCGCCTGCGTGCCGAGCGTGCCCGACAGGGAGAGCGAGGGGAACATTTCCGCCCGGCGCGCGCCGACCCGGAACCGCGCGGCCTCGAACCGCTGTCCGGCGGCCGCGACGTCCGGGCGCTGCGCGAGCAGCGTCGCAGGCAGGCCGGTCGGGATATCGGTGAAGACGAGCTGCGGGGCGAGCGCGTCGCCCATCTCGGCCCGGAGCGTTCCGGCATAGCGGCCGAGCAGCACCGCCAGCCGCCCTTCCGCAGCGGCGAGCTGGCTCTCGCGCTGCGGCAGTGCGGATTGCGTGTTCCGATAGTCCTGCCGGATCTGGTAGAGTTCGAAGGACGAGGCGAGGCCTCTGTCGTAGCGCCGCTCCGTATTTTCCACCCGATCCTGCAATATGTCGATCGTCGCGACCGACAGCGCGATCTGCGCGCGCAGGTCGACGACCTCGAAATAGGTCGAGATAGTTTCGGCGAGCGCACCGAGGCGGGCGGTACGCAGATCGGCCTCCGCGGCGACAAGGTCGGCGCGCGCGGCGCGCGCATCGTTGCGCGCCCGGCCCCAGAAATCGAGCTCATAGGCGAAATTGAGCCCCGTTGTGTAGCTTTCGTTGGTCAGTCGCGTCGGCCCCGTCCCGCCGCCGATGGCACCGAAATTCGTGCCGGCGAGCGGCGAGTCCGAATAATTGACCCCGGCCGAAGCGTTGAGCGTCGGCAGGCGATCTGCGCCTGCGATCCGGGCTTGCGCGCGCGCTTCCTCGACCCGCGCTGCGGCTTCGGCGATGTCGAGATTGGCGATCAGCGCTTCGTCGACCAGCCGGTTGAGCGTCGGATCGTTGAAATCGTGCCACCAGTTCAGCGCAGACGACGCCTGATCTGCGGCACCCTCACCATAGGAGGCGGGAAGTTCGGTGACCGGCGCGGGCAGGCTCTCAGGCGGCGAAAAATCCGCGCATGCGGCCAGTGCCAGCATCGGAATGATCGACAATCGTTTCAAGCGCCGGCGCCCATGGTGAAACTCGCTACTCGGTGCGGACATTGTCACGCCGGATGCCGGGCTGCAATAGTAAATGTACGTTTGCGTTCAATAATTATGGTCAATAGGAACGCGGCAGGCCCAGCACATGTTCGGCGAGATAGGAGAGGATGAGGTTCGTCGAGATCGGCGCGACCTGATAGAGGCGCGTCTCGCGATATTTGCGCTCGACATCATATTCTGCCGCGAAGCCGAAACCGCCGAACGTCTGGATGCACGCTTCTCCCGCGGCCCAGCTCGCATCGGCGGCAAGCATCTTCGCCATATTGGCCTCAGCCCCGGCATTGTCGCCCGCTTCGTATCGCGCAAGCGCATCGTTGACCATCAGCGCGGCCGCACGCATCTGCGCATAGGCCTTGGCGAGCGGAAACTGGATGCCCTGATTCTGACCGATCGGGCGGCCGAACACCTGCCGTTCCCTTGCGTAAGCGGTCGCCTTGTCGAGGAAGAAGCGCGCATCGCCGATGCATTCCGTGGCGATCAGGATGCGCTCGGCATTCATGCCCGACAGGATGTAGCGAAAACCCTTGCCCTCTTCGCCGATCAGATTGGCCGCCGGCACACGCATATCGTCAAAAAACACTTCCGTAGTCGAATGGTTCATCATCGTATCGATGGGCTTGATGGACAGGCCGTTACCGAGCGCTTCGCGCATATCGACGATGAAGACGGACAGCCCGTCGGTGCGTTTTTCGACCGCGTCGCGCGGCGTCGTGCGGGCGAGCAGCAGCATGAGGTCCGAATGTTCGGCGCGGCTCGTCCAGATCTTCTGGCCGTTGACGACGTAGCTGTCGCCGTCCTTCTTCGCGACGGTCTTCAAGGAGAGCGTATCGGTGCCGCTCGTCGGTTCGGTCACGCCGAACGCCTGGAGCCGCAATTCCCCGCTTGCGATCTTCGGCAGATACTGTTGCTTCTGCGCGTCCGACCCGTGGCGGAGCAGCGTGCCCATGATGTACATCTGCGCATGGCAGGCGCCGCCATTGCAGCCGCGATACTGGATCTCCTCGAGGATTGCGGCCGCGGCCGATAGCGGCAATCCGGCGCCGCCATACTCTCCGGGGATCAGCGCGGCGAGATAGCCGGCCTCGGTCAGCGCCTCGACAAACTCGCCGGGATAGGCGCGCGCCTTGTCCTTCTCCTGCCAATAGCTGCCCGGAAACTGCGCGCAGAGCTTCGCGACCTCTTCGCGAATGGCCAAAAAATCCTCCGCCATCAGCCCTGTACGACGTCCTGCCAGTCCGGATTTCTCTGCGCGATCGCTTTGAAAAAGGGGCAGAGCGGCATGATCTTGAATCCCTTGGCCCGTGCATCCGCGACGACACGCTCGGCCAGTGCCTTGCCGAGCCCCCTGCCGCGCAAACTGTCCGGCACGCCGGTATGGTCGACGATCACCAGCGTCTCGGATGCGCGCGAAAAGGTAAGCTCCGCCCCTTCGTCGATTCCGTCGATCTTTACGGAATAGCGGCCCTTCGAGCCGCTATCGTCCAGCTGTATGTCCAATGCGTTGTCGGGCAATGCAGGGCTCCTGGTTCGTGGTTGAGGCCCGCCGACAGTTGCGCCTCCCGCGCTCCTCTGCAAGCCCGACGCGCGAAGTTTCCGACGAGTTCGGCCACACACAGTCCGATCTTGTGTTTTTTCGTGTCGCGACACACAAGCGCGGAGTGGCGGCGGAACGAACCTATGCGATCATCGGCTGCGGGATGATGGGGCGCGAGCATATGCAGAATCTCGCGCTCGTTGAAGGCGCGGCGCTTGTCGCCATCGCCGATCCCGATGCGTCGTCGCGCGAATTCGCGCAGACGCTCGCCGCATCGCTGGGGCAGGATATCGCCTGCCATGCCGAGATCGCGAAGATGCTCGCCGAAGTGCAGCCGGACGCGGTGATTATCGCCTCGCCCAATCACACGCATTTCGCCGTCGTGCAGCAGGTGATGGAGCACGGCGCGGCGATCCTGCTCGAAAAGCCGATGTGCACGACGGTTGCCGATGCCGAAACGCTGGCGGCGCTCCAGCGCGATTACGATCCGCTGTTCTGGGTCGGCCTCGAATATCGCTACATGCCGCCGGTGACGCGCTTTATCGAGCGCGTGAAGGCGGGCGGAACGGGGCCGGTCAAGATGCTCTCGATCCGCGAACACCGCTTTCCGTTCCTGCCCAAGATCGGCGACTGGAACCGGTTCAACCGCAACACCGGCGGCACCTTGGTCGAGAAATGCTGCCATTTCTTCGATCTGATGCGCCACATCCTCGGCGACGAGCCGGTGCGCGTGTTCGCAAGCGGCGCGCAGGACGTGAACCATCTCGACGAGCGCTATGACGGCGAGACGCCGGACATTCTCGACAACGCCTATGTGATTGTCGATTTCGCGCGCGGCGCGCGCGCCATACTCGATCTGTGCATGTTCGCCGAGGGTTCCGAGCAGCAGGAGGATATCTATGCGCTCGGCCCGGTGGGCAAGCTGGAGGTGAAGATCCCGGCCGCCGAAGTGACCTGGTCGCCGCGCGACCGCAGCGGGCCCGTCGTCGAGACCGTGGCGACGCCGCCCGATGCGCTGGCGGCGGGCTATCATCACGGCGCGACCTATTTTCAGCTCCGCGATTTCCACGCGGCGCTGTGCGCGGGCGAGCCGGCGACCGTCACGGCGCTAGACGGGCTGCGCTCAGTGCAAATGGGCGCAGCTGCGCAGGAGTCCATCGCCATCGGCCAGCCCGTACCTCTCGATTTCGGAGACTGAATCTATGCCGCTCGACACCATGCCGCAGATCGGCTTCGGCCTCTGGAAAGTCGCGCCGGAGGATTGCGAGGAGACGGTGCTCGAAGCGATTCGGGCGGGCTATCGCCATTTCGATTGCGCCGCCGACTATGGCAACGAAGCCGCCGTCGGGAAGGGTCTTGCGAGCGCCATCGCGCAGGGCTTGGTGACGCGCGACGATCTCTGGATCACATCGAAATTGTGGAACACTTTTCACGCGCCCGAGCATGTCGAACTGGCCTGTCGCAAATCGCTCGCCGATCTCGGACTCGACCATCTCGACCTCTATCTGATCCATTTCCCGATCGCGCTCGAGTTCGTCCCGATCGAGACGCGCTATCCGCCCGAATGGATTCACGATCCGGATGCCGACAGTCCGGCGATGCAGCGCGCCGCGGTGCCGCTGTACAAGACCTGGGGCGCGATGGAACAACTCGTCGAGAAAAGCCTCGTTCGGCAGATTGGCGTCTGCAATTACAATAGCGGCCTGGTCCACGACCTGATGAGCTATGCCCGGATCGCGCCTAGCGTGCTGCAGATCGAGGCCCATCCCTATCTGACACAGGACAAGCTCGTCCGGCTCGCTGGCGATTATGGCATTCATGTCACCGCCTTCTCGCCGCTCGGCGCTCTTTCCTATGTCGAGCTCGACATGGCCGGCGCGGGTGACAGCGTCCTCGAGGAATCCGTCGTGCGCGGGGCGGCTGAGGTGCACGAGAAAACACCCGCGCAGATCGTGCTACGCTGGGGCATCCAACGCGGCACGTCGATTATTCCCAAGACGAGCAAGCCCGAGCGGATGCGTGAAAATCTCGCCATCACGGATTTCGCGTTGAGTGAGGACGAGATGGCTGCGATCACGGCACTCAACGCCAATCGCCGCTTCAACGATCCCGGCGTGTTTACGGAAGCCGCGTTCAACAGCTTCCACCCGATCTACGATTAGCTATGGTGGTGGCCATGACCGACAGCGCTTTTCCATCCATCACTGAGGGCTCCGGTGATCTCGCTGCCCATATCGCCGCTGGGAAATCCGGAATCGATGCGCAACTGGCCGAGAGCGGTGCGATCCTGTTTCGCGGCTTCGACGTGCCCGACGCGCAGGCTTTCGATGCGGCGGTGATCGCCTATGACGAACCGAACTTTCCCTATGCGGAATCGCTCTCCAACGCGGTGCGCGTCAATGTGACCGACCGTGTCTTCACCGCGAACGAAGCGCCGCCCGAGACCAGCATCTATCTCCATCACGAGATGGCACAGACGCCCGTCTATCCGAGCAAGCTCTTCTTCTATTGCGAGATTGCACCGGGCGGCGGCGGCGCGACGCCGCTGTGCCGCTCGGATATCCTGCTAGACAAACTGGCGGCGGCCGATCCCGATCTCGTGGGCGACTTCGCCGCGATAGGCGTGCGCTACACCAATGTGATGCCGGGCGACGATGACGCCGGATCGGGGCAGGGGCGCAGCTGGCGCAGCACGCTGAGCGCCGAGGATCGCGATGCAGCCGAGGCGCGGCTGCGCGCGCTCGGCTATGATTGGGAATGGCGGGACGATGACAGCCTGCGCGCGACCACGCCGGTGCTCGACGCCGTCCGGACGCTGCCCGATGGCCGGCGGACCTTTTTCAACCAGTTGATCGCCGCGTTTCGCGGCTGGTCGGACAGCCGTAACGACCCCTCCAAGGCGATCACCTTCGGCGATGGCACGCCGATCACGTCCGCACAGATGGCCGATGCGATCGCGCTATCCGACGCGCTGACCTACGATCTCGACTGGCAGGCCGGCGATGTCGCGCTGGTCGACAATTTCCTGGTGATGCACGGCCGCCGGCCTTTCGAAGGCCAGCGCCGGGTATTGGCTTCTCTGGTAGAATAGGGCTGATCAAATAGGCCCCGCGCGTCGCGCCGCCCAGATCCACATCGTACCGTTGCCGAGCGCCAGCGTTCCAAGCAGGACCGGCAGCATCGCGGTCGCCCCCGCGCCCGATGCGAAGCCGAGCGGCGAGAAGATCAGGTAGAGCGTGACGACGCAGGAGAAGAGCGTGATCGCAAGCGGTTTCGTAAAACACCACGGCGTCATGTCGACCTGGCTGTTCGGCGTGAACGACCATGCCGCCGCGCGCGGCCGCCAGAGGCCGCAGGCCAGCATGATCGCGACTTCGATCGCGAACAGGATCGCATATTGATGTAGGAAATGCAGCGTGATCGTCTCGTCGAATACGAAGCGCAGCAGGCCATAGGCGATAACATGGAAGACGATCACCAGCTTGGCGCCGAGCGCGGGTACGCGCCGCGTGAACAGTCCGACGATCACGATGACGACGGTCGGGATATTGTAGAACCCCGTGAACATCCGGATCACCTGCCATAGCCCTTCTGCCGCAAAGTAGAGGAGCGGCGCGACGGCGAAGGAGAAGAGTGCGATGACGACGCTGGCGATCTTGGCGACGCGCACGAGTTCGCCATCGCTCGCTTTCCCGCCGCGCGCCGGCGCGTAAACGTCCAGGCTGAACAGCGTCGCGGCGCTGTTGAGAAGCGAGTTGAACGAGCTGAACACTGCGCCGAGCAGCACGGCGAGGAAAAAGCCGCTCAGATAGACGGGCAGCACGTCGCGGATCAGCCGGGGATAGGCCTGGTCGATGGACCCGAGGCCGGGGCCATAGAGATGGAAGGCGATGACGCCCGGGATCATCATCATGAACGGCACGAGCACCTTGAAGAAGCCCGAGAAGAGCACGCCCTTCTGCCCCTCGGCGAGCGAACGCGCGCCGAGCGTCCGCTGAATGACGTACTGATTGGTGCACCAGTAGAAGAGATTGGCGAAGATCATGCCGGTAAAGATCGTGCCGAAGGGCGTCGGGTCCTCCGGGCCGCCGATCGCATCGAGCTTGTCGGGGTGATCGGTAAGCAGCCGGTTCAGTCCCTCGCCGAAATCGCCGCCGCCAAGCGCGACGAGACCGAGTATTGGCACGAGCACGCCGACGATCAGCAGCCCGATCCCGTTGATCGTGTCCGACACCGCGACCGCGCGCAGACCGCCGAATACCGCATAGATTGAGCCGGTTACGCCGATCACCACCACCATCGCGACGAGCGCCGGGAAATAGTCGAGGCCGGTCAGCCGCGGCACGTCGAAAAGTTGCAGCACGGCGACCGAGCCCGAATAGAGGATCGAGGGAATCGTCACGAGGCCATAGCCGAGCATGAACAGGATGACCGACATGCGCCGGACCGTCGGGTCGAACCGGTCGTTCAGGAATTCCGGCAGCGTCGTGAACGCGCCGGCGAGATAGCGCGGCAGGAAGATCAGCGCCATCGCGATGGTCGCAACCGCGGCCGTCACCTCCCAGGCCATGCTCGACAGGTTGAAGCCATAGGCCGAGCCGTTGAGGCCGATCAGCTGCTCGGCCGAGAGATTGGTCAGCAGCAGCGACCCGACGATGAACGTCGCGCCGAGCCCCCGTCCGGCGAGGAAATAGCCGTCCTTTGTATCCGCCGTCCCGCGTGTCTTGAGCCAGCTGATCCAGCCGACGAGCGCCATGAAGAACAGGCAGCTCAGCAGCGTGAAGAGGATCGAGGCGTGCGACACTATGTTTTCCAAAACAGAATGGCCGGAACGGCCCATCTCCGCCGGGCGCGAGGACGTGTGGCCCATGCTCTCGCGAAATTCCGGCGATGCCGCAAGTTTACGGCGCCGATATTCGTCTTGTTATGCAGTCATTGCGCGCAGCCAGTTGTTGACTCGCCGCCACTTGCGATGCTGAGCAGCGCCGCAACAGGTTTTGACAGTTAGGAATATCTGAATGTGTCCAGCGCCCGTCAGCGACGGAGACCGTCGCGGCTATATAATTCCCATCGGCGGCGGCGAGGATAAAGGTCTCGAACCGGCGGTATTGAGCCGCTTTGTCGAGATTGCCGGCGGCGAAAAGGCGGAGATCGTGATCCTGCCCACCGCTTCGACGCTGGAAAGCACCGGCCCGCTCTACGAAGAACTTTTCGACGGGCTCGGCGCGGCTTCCGTTCGCTCGATGCCGATCGCCACGCGTGAGGACTGCAACGATCCTGCGCATGTCGAAAGTTGCGAACAGGCGACGGGTATCTTCATCACCGGCGGCAACCAGTTGCGGCTGTCCACCATTCTCGGCGGCACCGATGTCGCGCAGACCTTGCGGCGCGTGAATGCGCAGGGCGTGCCGATCGCCGGGACGTCGGCGGGCGCGTCGATCATGTCCGAGCATATGATCGCGGGCGGCGAGGGCGATGCTGGGCCGGCGGAAGGCGGCGCCGTGCTGGCGCCCGGGCTCGGGCTCACCAATGCGGGCGTCATCGACCAGCATTTTTCCGAACGCTATCGGCTGGGCCGGCTAATTTCGGCGATCGCGCTCAACCCGTTTCTGCTCGGCATCGGTATCGACGAGGATACGGGTGCCTTTATCGATCCCGACGGCGTGGCGGAGATCGTCGGTAGCGGGACCGTGACGATTGTTGACGGCGCGGATCTCAAATATTCATCTGCCCATGCGGCCAACCGCAAGGAAGGGCTGGGCATGCTGGGGCTCAAACTGGATATCCTGCACGAGGGTTGCCGCTACGATCTGAACGCGCGCGAGGCCTTTGCACCGGGCGAAGGATAGGGCAATCATACATAACGGTGCGTAGCGCGCTGACGGGTTAGCAAGGGGACAGACAATCAAGATATTGAGCACGAACCTGTATGTCGGCCCCAACCAATATGCGAAATTCCGCGTCATCCGGCATGTCATGGATATCGGCATTCTCGAGGAGTGGCCGTCGGTCCGGCTGGGCAAGGCTTTCATCGACGGCCTGATCGCCGCGCTGCCGGGGCTCGAGGAGCATGGCTGCTCCTATCGCACGCCCGGCGGTTTCGTTCGCCGCCTGCGCGAAGACGAGGGCACCTGGATCGCGCATATCACCGAGCATGTCGCGCTCGAGCTGCAATGCGTGGCGGGCAACGAGGTGAGTTTCGGCCGGACGCGGTCGGCGGGCGAGATCGGCCGTTACAATATGGTCTATGCCTATATTCACCGCGATGTCGGGCTGGCGGCGGGCGAGCTCGCGATCAAGCTGCTCATCCACCTGATGCCGGAAGAAGTGCAGCAACAGCTCGATTACGAACTCGATCCCGAATTCGATTGGGACGAGGAGCTGCGCAGCTTCATCAAGCACGCCCAGCGCCACGCCTTCGGGCCGAGCACGGCGTCGCTGGTCGCGGCAGCCGAGGAGCGCGACGTGCCCTGGCTGCGCCTCAATAAATACAGCCTCGTCCAGTTCGGCCACGGCAAGCACCAGCAGCGCATCCAGGCGACGATCACCAGCGAGACCAAGCATATCGCCGTCGAGATCAGCTGCGACAAGGAAGACACGCACAACCTGCTCAACGATCTCGGCCTGCCCGTGCCCAAGCAATATATGGTCTATGGCCCGCGCGAAGCCGTGCGCGCGGCGCGCAAGATCGGCTATCCGGTTGTGGTTAAGCCGCTCAACGCCAATCACGGCCGCGGTGTGTCGATCAATCTCGACAACAAACAGGACGTCGCCGCCGCCTTCGACGTGGCGCAGGAAGCGGGCACGAGCAGCGCGGTGCTCGTCGAAAGCTATATCACCGGCTTCGATCATCGCATGCTGGTGGTCGGCGACGAGCTGGTCGCGGTCGCCAAGCGCGTCCCCGGTCATGTCGTGGGCGACGGCAAGTCGACCATCGCCGAGCTGATCGACCTCGTGAACGAGGACCCACGCCGGGGCGTCGGCCACGAAAAGGTGCTCACAAAGCTGGAACTCGATCATCAGGCGCGGCGGCTGATGAAAAATGCCGGGCATTCGGAAGAAACGGTCCTGCCGGAGGGCGAGACCTTCTATCTGCGCGACACGGCCAATCTATCGACCGGCGGCACGGCGATCGACCTGACCGATGTCGTGCACCCGGACAATCGCGACATGGCGATCCGCGCGGTCCGGGCGGTCGGGCTCGATGTCGGCGGCGTCGATTTCCTTACCAACGATATCTCCAAATCCTACAAGAGTATCGGCGGGGCGATCGTCGAGGTGAATGCCGCGCCCGGCTTCCGTATGCATGTCGCGCCGAGCGAAGGCGAACCGCGCGATGTGGCGGGCAAGGTGCTCGACATGCTCTTCCCGCCGGACCGGCCGCGCCAGATCCCGATCGCGGCGATCACCGGCACTAACGGCAAGACGACCACCTCGCGTATGCTCGCCCATATCATGAAGAATGGCGGCCATACCGTCGGTCTGACGACGAGCGACGGCGTTTATGTCGACGGCAAGCAGATCATGAAGGGCGACACGACCGGGCCGCAATCGGCCCAGATGGTGCTGCGCAACCCGACCGTCGATTTCGCGGTGCTGGAGACCGCGCGCGGCGGCATCGTGCGCAGCGGACTCGGTTTCCAGAGCTGCAATGTCGGGGCATGCCTCAACGTTTCATCGGACCATCTCGGTCTGGGCGGGATCGATACGATCGAGGAACTGGCGCGGATCAAGCGGATCGTGCCCGAATCGGCGACGGACACGGTCGTGCTCAACGCCGACGACAAGAATTGCCTGCTGATGGCCGATTATTGCGACGCCGAGCATATCCTCTACGTCACGATGAACCGCGAACATGCGCTGGTGAAGCAGCATATCGATGCGCATGGCAAAGCCGTGGTGCTCGAAAAGGGCATGAACGGCGACATGATCGCCATCTACGACAATTGCACGCACCTGCCCGTCATCTGGACACATCTGATCCCCGCGACGATCGAAGGCAAGGCGATGCACAATGTGCAGAATGCGATGTTCGCGACCGCCATGGCCTATAGCTTCGGACTCGATGTCGAGCAGATCGAGCTGGCGATGAAGAGCTTCAACACCACCTTCTCGCAAGCGCCGGGGCGGATGAATGTGTTCGAGAAGCTGCCGTTCCGCGTGATCCTCGATTATGCGCATAACGCCGCGGCGTTCGAGGAGATTACCGATCTCGTCGACAAGCTCGACACGCATCACAGCAAGACGATCGTCGTCTCTTGCCCCGGCGATCGACGCGACGAGGATGTCGCCGAAGCCTGCGAGATACTGGCCGGACATTATGACCGCTATATCCTCAAGGCCGACGATAACCGGCGCGGGCGGGGCGAGACCGAGATTCCGGACATGATGAAGGCGCACCTCCTCGATCACGGCGTGGCGGAAGATGCGATCACGATCATCGCCGACGAGCAGGAAGCGGTCGCGCATGGCCTGAAGACGTCCGAAGAGGGCGATCTCCTGCTCGTGATCGGTGATAATGTGACGCGTTCCTGGAAGCAGATCGTGCGCTACGGCAAAGATGAGGAGCCGGTCGTCAAACCCAAGAAAAGCAAGAAAAAGAAGACCGCGACGGCGCCGGCCTTTGCGGACCTGATCGATTCCGAAGACCAGCTCGTCAGCGACGATCGCGGCGTCCGGCTGGCGCGCAACGAAGACGAGGATGGCGACTGAGGTGGCGGAACAGACGCGCGTCGATATCGAGACGATCGAAACCTATCTCGATATCCCGATGCCGGAATCGGACCGGCTGATCCTCGAGGAAAGCCGGCGGATCACCGGTCCGGGGATGATCTGGGACCGGCGCGGCGCATTGCTCGATATTTTGGTCGAGGATTTCGACAAGGCGGCAGTGATTGCGGCCTGGGAAGCGGACATGCAGCGCGTACTCGACGCACTCGGCTGGGCGGACAGCCGGCGCATTTCGCGCATCTTCGAAAATGGCGTGACGGTGATGATCTCCGCCCCGGCGGACCTGCTCTACAGCGCCGTGTTCGCGATCGAAACGGCCTGGCATTTCACGGCCAACGCATTGCTTGGCGAGGCGGCCGGCGATTTCGAGAGCATGATTGCCGATCTCGAAACGGTCGTCGCGATGGAACACAACCCGCCACTGATCGCGCTGGAACGGGCGGCGACGGAACGGGCTGTCGATTTCCTGAGCGACGACGATCATGTCTCGCTCGGCCATGGCAAAGGATCGGAGGTTTGGGACGTCGGCGACCTGCCCGATCCCGATTTGGTTGACTGGGAAGCGCTGCATAATCTGCCGGTCGCGCTGATTACTGGCACCAACGGCAAATCGACGAGCGTACGGCTGAGCGCGGCGATTGGCGAGGCGGCGGGGCTCGTCGCAGGGTCGACCTCGACCGATTATGTGAAGCTCGGCGACGATATTCTCGACTATGGCGATTATTCGGGGCCGGGCGGGGCGCGCATGTTGCTGCGCGACAAGCGGCTGGAGATCGCTTTTCTGGAGACCGCGCGCGGCGGTATTTTGCGGCGCGGACTGCCCCTTTTTCAGGCACGCGCCGCGCTCGTCACCAACATCGCCAACGATCATCTCGGCCAATATGGTGTGAACACGGTCAAGGCGCTGGCCCAGGCGAAATTTGCGGTCGCGCGCGCCGTGTCGAAGGACGGTGTGCTCGTGCTCAATGCCGACGATCCGCTCGTGGTCGAGAATGGCGAGAAATTCGACAAGACGAAATGCTGGTTCGCGCTCTCGCCCGACAATCCGAAGGTCGTGGCTGCCCGGGAGAAGGGTGCGCCATGCTGCTGGTATGCGGCGGACGCGATCCATTATTTCGACGGCACGGATATCGCCTTGCGGATTCCCGTCGCCGATATCCCGATCACCATGGGCGGCGCGGCGCGGTTCAACGTGCAGAATGCAATGGGCGCGATGGGCCTCGCCAAGGCGATGGGGATCGACAATGCCGCTATCGAAAAGGGCCTGACCAACTTTACGGCCTCTCCCGACGACAATCCCGGCCGGTGCAATGAATTCGACGTGAAAGGCGCGCGGCTGTTCGTCGATTTCGCACATAATCCCCATGCGATCGCGGCGATGTCGAGCCTGCTCGACAATCTCTCCGCCAACCGCAAGTTCCTGATGATCTGCCAGGCGGGCGACCGCTCGGACTCCGAAATCCGCCAACTGACGCAGGGCGCGATCGGGTTCGGCCCCGATCACGTCGTGATCGTCGAGCTGACCGAATATCTCCGCGGACGAGAGCCCGGCGAGGTGCCGGGGCTGATCGAGACCGCCTGCATCGCCAATGGCATCGCTGAGGATCGGATCAGCCATGTGGACTCATCGGCAGCCGGTGCGCGCCACATCCTCGATGCTGTCGGCGAGGGCGATGTCGGACTGCTGCTGGCGCTGGCGGATCGCGACGAAGTGTTCGATCTGATCCGCGCGGAAAAGGGTTAGGCTAACGGCAGGGTTCGAAAACGGCCGTCATCGTCGCCATGTCATCCGACACAGCTGCGCGTTTCATGCCGTCGGAGTTATAGAGCATTGCGATCTCGCCGCTGCTCGACACCGCGATAGCGCCGCCATCGCCGCCCAGACTCTCGACATCGTCCAGCATCGCCCAAAGCGCCTGTTCGAGCGTATCGCCGGCGAGCTTGAATCGGTTGGCGGCCGTCAATGCACCGCCCGCGCGGATAAAATGCTCGCCTGTGCCGGTGCAGGAGATCGCGATATCCTGATTCGCCCAAGTGCCCACCCCGATAATCGGCGTATCGCCGACCCGGCCGGCGGGCTTGCCGAGAACTCCGCCAGTCGATGTTGCCGCTGCCAGATTGCCATCGATATCGAGCGCGACGGCGCCGACGGTGCCGTGCACCATGTCGGTGACGGCGATATCGTCCGCGCTCACGCCGACCGGTAGGATGTAATAGTCGGCCGCATCATTGATCGTTTCGAAGCCCTCGTTCGCCGCAAATGCGTTCGCGCCTGCGCCCGCCAGCATCACGCTCGACGAGCGCTCCATGACTCCGCGCGCGACCGCCACGGGGCTGACGACGTCCCGGATCGCCGCGACCGCACCGGCATCGCGTGACGCGCCGTCCATGATGCTGGCGTCGAGTTCGACATCGCCGGACGTATTCGGCGCCGAACCCTTACCCGCGACATAAAGCCCGGAAACCTCCATTTCGCACACCATATGTTCGACGACGTCGAGGCTGGTCCGGCCGTCGCGCAGCATGGCCTCTCCCGCATTCGCCAGTTCCGCAAGATGCGCCTCCACGGACGCATAGTCTTCGCCGGGCTTCGCGCCGGCCCCGCCGTGCAAGGCCAGGGCAAATCTCTCAGATGCGCGCGACATAGGGGCGACTCCAGTGACGAAGCCGTTGCTATGAGAAAGCGCGCAGCACTTGTCGACCCGGGTCTATCGGCAAAAACGCCGGCTCGCGCTTCCAAGACGGCAAGCGCATCGATCGTGATGTGTGTCGATCAGGTGCGAAATCAGCGCTCGAAGTCCGGCGCGATATGCCCGTCACGGCCGTTTACGGGAACGGCGATGATGGACCGAAACGTTCCGGGAGCTTCGAAAACGATCGGGTCGCCGCTCATGAACGTGTGCCCGCCCAGCATCGCGTTCGTGTAGTAGGGCGCGTGGATCATGAGATGCGGGTGCCAATGGCCAGCATCGGGGGTGAGCCGCTGGGCAGCGGAGTACATATAGGAAAATCCGACGCGGTCCGGAAAGCGCAGCCGCCCCTCGCCATAAGCCGCCATAACTTCGGCCTTGATCGCGTCATGGCCGTTGCCCGCGAGGCCGAGCTCGGCGCGCAGAAACTGTTCCTGCATCGAGCTCGCACTGGTTATCGGATCGTAGCAGATCGGCGCGATCAGGCCGTCCCATTCGAACAGTTCGCGTTGCGTGTCGAAAATTGCGCTCCACTGGCGCAAGACCAGACAATTGAAACCATTCTGCCCTTCGACCACACGCCGATAGCCTTCCGACGTAAGCACCCAGTAGGACGCGTTGCCGGAGACCGCCTCTGGCGCCGCGCTCCTGGCGATCGCGATCTCTCGCGCTTCGGGCCAGAAATAGCCGTCGTCCGGAACCTGGCCGGCGACGGCAGTCGAGCAAAACGCGCTCGCCGCCAATGCTGGGAATCGCAGTTTTCCGAGCTTCATGACCCCATTTCCCATATCAGAATCCGTCCCTTTCGAGTTGGTAATTGGCCGCAAACGCGCTATGCGAACACAGGAGCGACCGATGAAACGGTACTGTTCCGTACCGCTTTGTCAATTAGGATCCATCATATGGGGGCGATTGCCGCAGAAACCGTCGAAGATCCGAAGCGGGAAAAGATCATCGATGCGGCCGAGCAGCTGTTCATTGCCAATGGTTTCGCGGCCACGAGCATGGAAGATGTCGCGCGCGCGGCGCGCGCATCGAAGCGCACCATCTACGCGCGTTTCCGCTCGAAGGAGGATCTGTTCGCGGCCGTCATGTTATCGGCATGCCGCGATATCGATGCGCCCGCGCTCGACATGCCGCAAGCCGATGCGTCACTGGAGGACGCGTTGCGGGCAGCCGGGCAGGCGACGCTGTTCCGCGTACTGCAGCCCCGCGGCCTAGCCGTTCTCCAGGTCGCGATTGGCGAAAAGAATACAATGCCCCAGATCATGAAAATCTATTGGGAGAACGGCCCCGGCTACGCGGAGGCCTATGTCAGGGACGCGATCGGCAAGTTCCGGAAGCGCAGGAAATCGGTATCGGCGAAGCAGGCCGCTTTGCGTTTCATGAACATGATATTCGGGCCGTTTCTTTACGGCGCGCTCTTCGCCGACACGAAATTGCCGAGTCGGAAAAAGATGAACGAAGAGCTGGATACAACGATTGCGCAGTTCATCAGCTGGCTGTCGACAGACTAGTATAGCCGGTTATCGGCGCAACCGGCGCAGCGCCGCATCGCAACACCTCGCAATTCGCAAATCGCTAACTACCGGCCTTTTGCCCAGCGCTGAATCGCCGTTCGGGAGTCTATTCCACCGCCAAGGATCCGCGAGCTCGGCTGTGGCAGTTTTGTCACGCCTCGCCCTCATTTCTGAAATCTGGACCGGAAACAGATTGAGCCGCCCGGAAATATCTGCATGTAGGCGCTAATAGTACGGTACCGTACCGTACCAATTAGCTCCGAGCGCGGTGCGGCGGAGCGATGCAGCCGAGCGGATACGCCGCGAAAGCGTCGGAGAAGGCTGGATCAAGGGGTTCTGGGGCAACCCGCGCGGCGATCGCTTTCGAATCGCAACCGGGCGCTCCGCAATGAGGAAGGTAGAATTTGATGACTTACAGGGATTTTCGAGTTTCGACAGATGCGCGGCGGCGGGTGATCGGCGGCTTGCTCGCCGGGACGGCAATGGTGTCGACGCCTGCGTTCGCGCAAGATAGCAACGAACTTGCCTCAGCCAGTGTGTCGAGCCAACCGGCGATTGTCGTCACCGGCACGCGTATCACCAATCCGAACCTCGAACAGTCGAGCCCGATCCAGGTCGTCGGCCAAGACGAGATCGACTATCGGCAGGCGACCAACGCCGAAGAGCTGATCGGCGATCTCCCGGGCATTTCGCCGGGCGTAAATAACTCGGTCAATAATGGTTCGGGTGGCGTTTCGACGCTGAACCTGCGCAACTTGGGTTCGACGCGCAGCCTCATCCTGCTCGATGGCACGCGACTGGTCCCCGCTACGCTGTTCAGCGAAACCGATCTCAACATCATCCCGGTCTCGATCATCGAGCGAGTGGAAGTCGTCACTGGTGGCGCCTCCTCGGTCTATGGCGCGGACGCCATCGCGGGCGTCGCGAACTTCGTTCTGCGGAGCGATTTCGAAGGCCTCGAAGCGACGGTCACTTCGGGCATTACCGAGCGCGGTGACGGTGAGCGCTTCCGAGCCGACCTGACGCTGGGCGCCAATTTCGACGACGGCCGGGGCAATGCGGTTCTGAACATCGGCTACCAGGAGGTTGACGACGTTATCCAGTCGGCGCGTCAGATTTCGCAGGTGGCGCTTTCGACCCGAAACACGCCGGTCGGTTCTGGTACGTCCGTGCCGACGCGCATTTCGAGTAATGTTCTGGGCGGCGGATCGGAAAACCAGATCAATGCGGATGGTACTGCGCTGGTTCCCACCTACAACACGTTCAACTTCAACCCGTTCAACTTCTTCCAGACGCCGCTCGAGCGCTACAACATCTTCGGCATGGCGAGCTATGAAGTGACGCCGGGAATCGAAGTTTATTCGCGCGCGATGTTCACGAAAACCACGGTCGGGCTGTCGCTCGCTCCGTCGGGCCTGTTCGGCGATACTTGGCAGTTCCCGCTCAACAACCCGTTCATCAACGAGACGATCCGCCAGCAGATCTGCGCATCGCCGACTGTCGCTATCGACGCGGCGACCTGCACCGCCGCCGGCGCTGCGGCAGATCCGACCGACCCCAATTATCTGGAGGTTCCCGTGACCATCTTCCGCCGCCTGGTCGAGCAGGGCCCGCGCCGGAGTGAAATCATCACCAACCAGTTCCAGATTTGGGCCGGCGTGCGCGGCGGACTGACCGATTCGATCAGTTACGATGTGTTTGCGGCATACGGCGAATCGGATCTGTCCTTTACGCGGCGCGGCTGGGGTCTCAAGTCTCGCGTGCAGCAGGCCCTGCGTGCGCAGGACACCACGACGTGTGTCGACGCGTCGAACGGCTGCTTCCCGATCAACCTGTTCGGTGGCGGGGTCGGTGCCAATATCGATCCAAGATCAGTGGCTTTCTTCGATCAGCCGGCTGCGTACAACGACAAAACGTCGCTGACCCAGGTCAACGCGTCGATCTTCGGCGATTTGGGAGAAAGCGGATTATTCACGCAGACGCCCATCGGTTTTGCTGCCGGCGTGGAATATCGGGACTATGGCGCGAGCCGTGTCGCTGACGTGTCCGCGGGGACTCAGGACGAAGTTCTCGGGACCGGCGCTCCGTCGCCGACCTTCAGCGGCGGCTATGACGTAATCGAAGGTTTTGCCGAGCTGATCGTGCCGATCCTCGAAGACGTTCCGGGCTTCTACAGCCTTACCGCGGAAGGCGGTATCCGCGTGTCGGACTATTCCAATACCGGTACGTCGGTTACGTGGAAAGCAGGCGGTAGCTGGGAACCGTTTCAAGGCTTCCGTTTCCGCGGCGTCTACCAGCGCTCGGTGCGCTCGCCGAACATTGGCGAACTGTTCTTGCCGGTCACGACAGGTTTGACCGCACTCGAATTCGATCCGTGCCAAGGCACCAACCCGGTAGGCAACGCGACCCTGACTGCGATCTGCATCGCACAGGGCGCTCCTTCCGCCCTTATCGGTGTGATCGCTCCGCCCTCAGCGTCCCAGATCAACCAGACGTCGGGCGGCAACCCTAATCTCGATGTCGAGACGGCCGACTCGCTCACTCTCGGTGTGATTATCACGCCGCCTCAGGTGCCGGGGCTAGCCGTTACGGTCGACTATTTCGATATCGACGTCACCGATGCGATTACGATCCCGACCTCGGGCGATGTCGTCGAACCGTGCTTCGGTCCGAACAACGACGGGAACGGTGTCAACCCGGCCGCCTGCAACCTGATCGTCCGAAATCCGCTGAACGGATCGTTGAACGGCGGTGGCGATACGCCGGGCCTGCTACTCCAGGTTTCCAACCAGGGGGTCATTGAAACGCGCGGTGTGGACTTCCGTGTCAATTACACTCTGCCGGTCAGCTTCGGTTCGGTGAATTGGGATCTGTCCGGTACTTGGACGGATACCTTCCTGTTCCAAGCCAACCCGACAGCGATCGTCCGCGAGTGTGTCGGATTCTACAGCGAAAACTGCGAACCCATCATCCCCGAATGGACATTCAACCTGCGCACGACGGTTAGTATCGACGATCTCGTCGATATATCGCTGCTGTGGCGCTGGATCGACGCTGTCGATGTCGAGCCGATCAGTTCGGCAGGCGCGAATCCGGCAACGTTCGAAGAGTTTCGGTCGATCGATGCTGCAAATTATTTCGATCTCTCGATCCGGTCGAATGTGAGCGACAATTTCGACGTGACTCTGTCGGTGTTCAACCTGTTCGACCGTGATCCGCCAAATGTGAGCCAGTTCATCGGTTCAAGCACATACAACTCGGGCAACACCTATCCGACGACCTATGACACGCTTGGCCGTAGTTACTCCGTCACCGGTCGCTTGCGCTTCTAGTTTGGAACGTTTGGTCACGTTCCAGCCCTGGGCGGGGGTGGTAGTTGGAAGTCCCACCCCCGCCATTCTTTTCCGGCGGTAAAGCCGGCCAGTTCCGATGAGGAGCGGCATGCTCGATATCGAACCTCAGAAACGCGAGCGAGACGTGGCCGCCGCGCAGCTGGATTGGCGGGAGCGCCGGCGGACGATCGTCGGCAAGGTCGTCGATCTCTACCTCGCAAAGCCGTGGCCGAATATCAGTATCGAAGCTGTCGCCGAGCATGCGGGCATGTCTTTCTGGCAGGCCTATTATGCGTTCGACGGGCAGGAGGACGTCTACCGCGCAGTGGTTGGCCGCCTTATAGCCGGCGTTGAGAAGACAATCCGGACGGCGCCGTCAGACACGGATACGGTGCGCGGTACAATTGCCGATTATATCGACTGGGCCGCGAAACTCTTCCTGCGTGCGGACTATCGCAACCTGGTTTTCCTCGAGATGCGCGACGGGCCGTCCGAACCATGGCTGGTCATGAACATCGATTCCAAAATCCGCCGACCCCTGCGCACCAGTCTCGAGCGGCGGATAATCGCCGCCGGCGAGCGGCATGGTCTTTCGCTCGTCTGCGAGAGCGCCGCGATAACGCGATCGCTGACCGTCCTCGAAGCGAATACGGCGCTCGTCGGCCTTCTCGCACACGGGTGCGTCGAAGACCGGGCGATCGAGGCTGAGAAACGCAAAGCGGTGACCGAGATCTGGCGCGCTACGCGATCGGCCGAAAGCGTATTCTAGCCGGCACGATGCCATAGCCTGCGTGACGCGCATGCAAACTGCGCCGATTTGCCGGATGCGGCGAAGCTGTTACAGCATTGGCATGGCACAATTTCCTTTTTCCGCGATCGTCGGTCAGGATGAGATGAAGCGGGCGCTGCTCATCGCCGCAGTCGATCCGCGGATCGGCGGCGTGATGGTGTTCGGCGACCGGGGCACCGGCAAATCGACAGCGGCACGCGCATTGTCCACCCTGCTGCCGCCGATGCGGATCGTCGAAGGCAGCCGTTTCAACTGCGACCCCGAGCATCGCGAAGACTATCCCGAAGAGCTGAAGAGCAAGCGCGTTCGCCGTGTGCCGGTGCCCTTCGTCGACCTGCCGCTCGGCGCGACGGAGGACCGCGTGGTCGGCGCGCTCGATCTGGAGCGCGCGCTCGGAAAAGGCGAAAAGGCGTTCGAGCCGGGCCTGCTCGCCCGCGCGCATCGCGGGTTCCTCTATATCGACGAGATCAACCTGCTCGAGGACCATCTCGTCGATCTGCTGCTCGATGTCGCGGCATCGGGCGAAAATCTGGTGGAGCGCGAGGGACTCTCGGTGCGCCACCCCGCGCGCTTCGTGCTGATCGGGAGCGGCAATCCGGAAGAGGGCGAATTGAGGCCGCAGCTGCTCGATCGCTTCGGCCTTTCGGTCGAGGTGAAGACGCCGACCGATATCGAACAGCGGATGGAGATCATGCGCCGCTGCAACGCGCAGGAACGCGATGCGCAGGGTTTTGCCGAAGAATGGCAGAAGGAAGACGGGAAGATATTGCGTCAGATCGCGCGCGGGCAAAAGGCCGTCGACAAGATGGCCGTGCCTGATGCCGTGCTGAGCGACGCGGCGGAACTGTGCGTGGCGGTCGGCGCGGACGGCTTGCGCGGCGAGCTGACCCTGATGCGCGCGTCCAAGGCGTTGGCTGCGCTCGAAGGCAAGCGCAAGGTTACGCGCGCGCATCTGATCGCGGTCGCGCCGATGGCGCTGCGCCACAGGCTGCGCCGCGACGTGCTCGACGAAACCGGATCGACGGCGCGGATCGAACGTGCGATCACCGAGCTGTTCGGATGAACGGGCAGCCGCCGGACCCGCTTTCGGATGCGGTCATGGCGGCCCAGCTTTTCGCGCTCGACCCGCTGGGTCTGGGCGGGATTTGCCTGCGCGGCGCGGGCCCGGTTCGCGATGCGCTGCTCGAACGGATCAAGGCGGACCTGCCGCCCGATATGCCGGTGCGCCGGATGCCCGGCGCGATCACGGACGACCGACTGCTCGGCGGTCTCGACATTTCGGCGAGCCTGTGCGCCGGCAAGGCGGTGCTGCAGACAGGCCTGCTTGCCGAGACCGATGGCGGCGTCATCATCGCACCGATGGCGGAGCGGCTGTCGGAAACAATCGCGGGACGTATCGGTCAGGCGCTCGATTGGCAGGCCGTGCAGGTCGAGCGCGACGGCATAGCGGCCGAGCTGCAGGCAACCATCGGCGTCGTCCTGCTCGACGATGGGCTGACCGATGAGGAACGCCCGCCAGCGGCCCTGACCGAGCGCCTCGCTTTTCATTGCGATCTGACCGGCATCGCGACGCTCGATTTCCCGGATATTGCCGCTGACGACAGCATCTCTCCAACGGAGGTCGCCGAACCCGACGAGGCGATGCTGAAGGCGCTGGCGGCGACAGCGCTGGCGCTGGGCGTCCGGTCGGTCCGGCCGTTGCTGTTTGCGATGCGCGCCGCGCGTGCCAGCGCTGCTCTTGCCGGTCGCAATGCGGTCGCGGAAAGCGACCTCGCCATGGCCGCACGGCTTGTGCTCGCGCCTCGCGCCACGCAACTCCCCGCAGAGGAGACTACGGACGCCGAACCGGACGACATGCCGCCACCCGAACCGGACGATGCTGGCGATAGCGATGATGCAGACGCCGCCGATGCGCCGCCGCTGGAGGACATGATCCTCGCTGCGGTCGCCGCGTGCGTACCCGAAGATATGCTCAGCCGTATCGGCGATGGCGTGCACCGTGGTGCATCGCAGGGCGGCGGTGCAGGCAAACGTCACAAGTCAAAACTGCGCGGACGGCCGCTCGGCGCCCGCCCCGGCATCCCGCGCGGCGGTGCGCGGCTGGCGTTGATCGACACGCTGCGCGCGGCCGCCCCCTGGCAGACGCTGCGCCGTGAGGAGGAGGGTGAGGACGCCGAACGCAAGATTCGCATCCGCCGTCCGGACCTGCGCGTACGCCGCTTCGAGGAACGCGCCGGTACGGTCACCATTTTCGTCGTCGATGCGTCGGGATCGTCGGCGCTGGCCCGGCTTGCCGAGGCGAAGGGCGCGATCGAACTTATGCTCGCCCAGGCCTATGTGAAACGCGCGGAGGTCGCGCTGATCGCCTTTCGCGGCGAGGGTGCGGAACTGTTGCTGCCGCCGACCCGCTCGCTTACCCGCGCGCGCCGCGTGCTGGCCGAACTGCCCGGTGGGGGCGGTACGCCGCTTGCTGCCGGTCTCGAAGCGGCGCAGGCGCTCGGCGAGCAGGCTGTGTCGCACGGCCGGACGCCGTTTCTCGTGGTGCTGACCGACGGCAAGGCCAATGTGGCGCGTGACGGATCGCCGGGCCGGAAACAGGCGAAGGCGGATAGCGAGACGGCCGCGCACCGGATCGCCGCGACCGGCATTGCCGGAGTCGTCGTCGACATCTCCCCGCGCGCCCAGGGCGAGGCTCAGACCCTGGCAGCGGCCATGCGCGCCGAATATCTGCCACTGCCTCACGCGGATGCGGCGACGCTGCACCGCGCGGTAGATGCCGTGCAGCAACAAACGGTTGCCGCATGACGACATCGCCGCGCTGGGAGGCCGACGGACGGGACTGGCCCAACCGCGCGGCCAGCGGTTTCGTCGAGACCGAGCGATTGCGCTGGCATGTGCAGGCGATGGGCGAGGGACCGGCTCTGCTGCTCCTTCACGGCACGGGTGCGGGCACCCACAGCTGGCGCGCCCTGATGCCGGCGCTGGCCGAGCATTTCTCGGTCATCGCGCCCGACCTGCCTGGTCACGCATTTACCTGCGGTCGGCCGCGGGGCGGTCTGTCGCTTCCGACGATGGCCAGCGCCGTAACTGAGCTGATCGATACGCTGGACCGCCGACCGGCGATTATCGTCGGCCATTCCGCAGGCGCGGCGATCGCCGTGCAGATGAATCTGGCCGGTGCAATCCGCGCGCCGGTCGTCGGTTTCAATCCCGCACTGCTGCCATTTCCGGGATTGGCCGCGCGCCTCTTTCCGGCAATGGCGAAGATGCTCTTCGTCAATCCGCTCGCGCCGCGCATCTTTGCGCGCGTCGCGCGTGGATCGGGGGAAGTGGAGCGTTTCCTGATCCGGTCGACTGGTTCGCGCATCGATGCGGCGGGCGTCGATGGCTATGCGCGGCTGCTCGGCACATCGGGGCATGTCGCCGGCGCGATCGGCATGATGGCGAACTGGGATCTGGAAGCGCTCAAGCGCAAGCTGCCCGATCTCGAGACGCCGATCCTGCTGGTGCATGGCGAGGCCGATACGGCGGTCCCGGAATCCGCGGTGCGCAACGCGGCGGCCATCATTCCCGATGCCGAGATGCAGATGCTGGAGGGCCTCGGCCATCTCGCGCATGAAGAGGTGCCAGATCGAGCCGCTGCCATCATTCGGCGCTTCGCCGCGGATCATGCTATACTCGCCTCTGCTGACATCGGAGCGGAGTGAGCCCCATGGAGAATTTCGGCTGGATCGAGATCGCCTTCACCTACACGGTCGTGCTGGGCATCGCCTTTTGGCAGCTCTGGTCGGTCAATCGCGAAATCCGCAAGGACAAGGAGAAAGCGGCGCGCGAAGAGTCAGAGGCTGCGCCGGGGCATCTTGTAGGGGAGCATCCACTGGACGATGGGCGAACGGAACCGGTCGAGCGATAGGCTTTCCTGCACCGCCGTAACCGGTTCGCCGTAGAGCCGCGTCGCCAGTGTGGAGCGCGCGTAGAAGGGCGAATCCTCCCAGGTCTTGATAACACCGGCATGGCCGCGATCCGCGCGGCTCTTGCGCTCCATCTGCCACCATGTGTTGGGCAACGGCGCGACCATCGGCAGCTCCGCGTCGTGAGGTGTCCCGTCCGCGTCGAAGCGCAGCGCGCTGGCGAAGGTCGATCCGTCCCGGCGGCGGCCCTCATACATGACGGCGACTTCCCGGCCGAGATGCGCGCGCGACCAGTGCCAGTCGCGAAACCCGTCCTCGAGCGATTCCTTGCCGCGATTGGAATCGAGATAGCCGCTGCCGCGCCAGCTGATCCCGGGCCGCTCCATCTCCACCTCGATCTGGGCGCGCGGCGCGATGGCGTGCCAGATATGCGTGCCCATCGGGTCGAGCGCGAAGGCGGTCGCGTTCAGCATTTCGGGATAGACTTTGACCTGACCGCAGACCCGCCGCCGCCACGGTATGCCGAGCCGGACGTCGCGCTCCTCGATATCGATGACGAGCGCATCGCCGGTCCAGCGCATCGCGCTGGCGCCGATCGAGAGATCGTCGGCGCTCGTTTCGACATTGCCGCGCGGGCGCTCGGTCATCGTCCAGCGCGCGCGCGGGCCGTAGAGCGCGACATTCAGGCAGCCATGGTCGCAAGGATCGCCGCGGCCGCTGCGCTTGTAATAGGGCGAGAAGACGCTCCCGACGAAGCCGATAATGGTCAGCCCGTACTGGCCGTCGTCGCTGATGGCATCGACATACCACCAGCCATAGCCTTGAGGGGGGACGGGGCGGTCGAAGCGCGGTCTTGCATCAGTGTCTCGGCCGCCAGCCGCCCGGACAAGGCCGCCATCGGCACGCCCGCCCCCGGATGGGTGCTTCCCCCGGCGCAATAGAGCCCATGGATCCGTGTCCGGGCGCTCTGGCGGAGGAAGGAGGCCGCCCATCCGTGCGAGGCCTGTCCATAAAGGGCTCCACCCGTCGACGGAAACAGCGTTTCGAATTCGTTGGGCGTCGCCAGATGATGCGGCATCGGCTGTTCCAGCTCCAGCCCGCACCGGGCCAGGCTCTCGATCATGTGCATGCTGCATCGCTCTCTCTCCATTTCGGTATAGTCGTGACTGTCGCCATTGGCGGGTGCGTTGACGATGATCTGCAATCGCTCGCGGCCATCGGCGGTAGCGTCCTCGCTCGCGTCGCGATTCTGCGCGCAGACATAGACGCTGGGATCGCGCGGCGGGCCGCCCCGGCCGATATCGCGAAATTCCTGTGTGTAGTCGGGCGAGAAAAAGACGTTGTGGCGGACCAGCGGGAAGCCGCTCGTCTGCGCATGGGCGAGCCAGGTGAAGGCGGAGAGCGAACGGCGGCGGTGCGGGGTAGCGCGCACGGCCTTGCGCGAGGTCTCCCCGAACCGGCCATCGGCGATCGCGGCGGGGTCGGCATTGGCGATCACTGTATCGACCGGGATAATCTCTCCATCGGCGAGTTTCACGCCTGCCGTTTTGCCGTTTTCGATGACGATCTCGTTTACACCGGCAGCGTAGCGGAACAGCGCGCCATTCTTCTCCGCGACGTTCGCAAGTGCCTGAGATAGAGCGCTTATTCCACCTTCGATCAGCCACACGCCCTGTTGCTCCACATGCGCAATAAGCATCAGCGTCGCCGGCGTCTGGAAGGGCGAGGAGCCGCAATAGGTCGAGTAGCGGCCGAACAGTTGCTGGAGGCGCGGGTCGTGGAAATGCTCGCCCAGCACCTGCCACAGGCTCTCATAGGGCCGGAGCGCTATCAGCGCGCCGATCCGCCACAGTCCGATCCGCTGCATGAGGCCCGGTGGCCAGGTCTTGCTCGCGCGCAGGAAATTCTCGTCGAGCAGATCGAAGATCCGCTTCGCCTCGGCGCTGAACGACCGGAAACTGCGCGCGGCCCGCGCGCCCGCGAAGTCGCCGATCGCCGCTTCGCTCTCTGCCGGATCGGCGAACAGGTCGAGCCGCTCGTCCGGGCTCCAAGCATGGCGCGCGAGGATGTCGGCGCGGTGCATCGTCACATGGTCGTCGAGGTTCGCGCCCGCCGAGTCGAAAATTTCCTCGAACACGTCGCGCAGCGTGAACACGGTCGGCCCGCCATCGATTTCGACGCCGTCGACGGGCACGCGGCGAACCTTCCCGCCGGGCGTTTTCTCTTTCTCTATCACGGTGACGGCATGCCCGCACGCGGCCAGCAATGCGGCACTCACAAGGCCGCCGATGCCCGCGCCGATAATCGCTACCCGTGTCTCCGGCAAACTCGTCTCCATCGATGCCGCGCGGCATGTTGATTGACGCGGACATAGCATCTGTCCAATCATTTGGACATATGGCAACGCCAGACCCTCCTGCCGTTCCGGCCGCTCCGCGCGGCTGGCGCGCCCGCTGGACGGCCTGGCGGAACCGGATCCTCTCGAGCCCCGCCTTCCAGAAACGCGCCGCCGCCTTTCCGCTGAGTCGCCCGATCGCGCGCCGCCGCGCCGCCCGGCTCTTCGATCTCGTCGCCGGTTTCGCCTATTCGCAAACGCTTTACGCGTTCGTCGAAAGCGGACTGCTGGACTGGCTCGCCGAAGCGCCGCGCCGGCAATCGGACATCGCCGCCCATATCGATCTTTCCGCCGGCGCGACGCATCGCCTGCTGCGCGCGGCCGAAGCGCTCTGGCTTGCCGAGCAGTTGGACGGCGACTGGTGGACGCTGGGCGGCGAGGGCGCGGCGCTGTCCGGCAATCCGGGGGCTGTCGCGATGATCCGGCACCATCATCTGCTCTATGCCGATCTCGCCGATCCGCTGGCGCTGCTCCGAAAGGATCGGGACGAGGAGGGCGCGCTCTCGCGCTATTGGGCCTATGCCGATTCGGTGGACGCCGCGGCCGAGGGCCAAGCCGCCGTATCGCCCTATTCGCAGCTCATGGCCGCGTCCCAGCCGATGGTCGCCGAGCAGGTCGTCTCGGCCTATCGCTTCTCGCGGCACGATCGGCTGCTCGATATCGGTGGCGGCGCCGGGGCCTTCCTCGAAGCGGTCGGACTGGCGACGCCCGAAATCGCGCTCGGTCTGTTTGACCTGCCGGCGGTGACGGAGCTTGCGCAAACGCGACTCGAAACCGCCGGGCTCAGCCCGCGCGTCACCATCCATCCCGGCGATTTTCGCCGCGACGCGATCCCCGATGGCTATGACATCGTCACGCTCGTGCGCATCCTCCACGATCATGACGACGATGTGGTCGCGGGCCTGCTCGCATCGGTCCGCTCCGCGCTGCCGCCTGATGGCACGCTGCTGATCGCCGAACCGATGGCCGGCACGCGGGGTGCCGAGGCCATGGGAGACGCCTATTTCGGCCTCTATCTCTGGGCGATGCGATCGGGCCGCCCACGACATCCCGAAGAGATCGGCGCGCTGCTCGCCGATGCCGGGTTTTCGCGCTGGCGTCTGGTGCGGACGCACCAGCCCCTGATCGCGCGCATCATCGTCGCCTCATCCTGACATTCTATCTGTAAGGTTTGATTGACAATTGGAACTGTCAAGCTAATGTGACAGTCGAGTAAGCGTATCGATTGAACGCATGGCTGGTGGCGCGGCCCAAGAATAAGGGGTGAGAGGTCGTATGGACGCATTGGCGGTCATACTCGAGGCGCCGAAAAGGCTCTCCCTCCGTTCGCTCGCGCTGGAACCAATCGGCCCCTCCGATGTCCTTGTCGAAATCCAGTGGAGCGGTGTCAGCACCGGCACCGAAAAGCTCTTATGGACGGGCGAGATGCCCGCATTTCCGGGCATGGGCTATCCGCTTGTGCCCGGCTATGAATCGGTCGGCCGGGTGGTCGATGCGGGCGCCGATGCCACATCGCGAATCGGCGAATGGGTCTTCGTGCCCGGCGCCAGTTGCTACAAGGATGCGCGCGGACTGTTCGGCGGCTCGGCGAGCCGGGTAATCGTTCCGGCTGCGCGTGCGCTGCCCGTTTCCGAGTCGCTCGGACGCGACGGTGTGCTGTTCGCGCTCGCCGCCACGGCGCTCCATTCGATGCAGGGCGGAGACCCGCCCGACCTGATCGTCGGGCACGGCGTTCTCGGCCGGCTGCTGGCGCGGATGACGCTTGCATCGGGCGCGCCCGCGCCGATGGTCTGGGACATCAATCCCGACCGGCGGGATGGGGCGCGCGGCTATTCCGTGATCCATCCCGACGATGACGAGCGTTCCGACTATCGCGCGATCTACGATGTCAGCGGCCATGGCGCCGGTCTCGACGGCCTCGTCGCCCGCCTGGCGAAGGGTGGGGAAATCGTGCTCGCCGGATTCTACGACACGCCATTGTCCTTCACCTTCCCGCCGGCCTTTCAGCGCGAGGCGCGGTTCCGGATCGCGGCCGAATGGGGTCCGGACGATCTCGCCGCGACGCGCGCGATGATCGAATCGCAAGCGCTCGCGCTCGACGGCCTTATTTCGAACGTCCGGCCCGCGAACGAAGCCGCCGAAGCCTATCCGGCGGCGTTCGAGGACCCGGACTGCCTCAAAATGGTTTTGGATTGGAGTGAATGCGCATGAGCATGCTCGACACGGAAGCCCTACGCGACGAAGCCGCGATCGAGCCGGATCCCGTGCACACGGGTGAGATTACCAAGGAAACGCAGATCATTGCGATCTACGGCAAGGGCGGTTCGGGCAAGAGCTTCGCGCTCTCTAACCTCAGCTACATGATGGCGCAGCAGGGCAAGCGTGTGCTGCTGATCGGCTGCGATCCCAAGTCCGACACGACCAGCCTGTTGTTCGGCGGCAAGAGCTGCCCGACGATCATCGAGACTTCGGCCAAGAAGAAGCTCGCCGGCGAGGAAGTGACGATCGAAGATGTCTGTTTCCAACGCGACGGCGTCTTCGCAATGGAGCTGGGCGGTCCCGAGGTCGGGCGCGGCTGCGGCGGGCGCGGCATCATCCACGGTTTCGAGCTGATGGAGAAATTGGGCTTCCACGAATGGGGCTTCGATTATGTCCTGCTCGATTTCCTCGGCGACGTGGTGTGCGGCGGGTTCGGCCTGCCGATCGCGCGCGACATGTGCCAGAAGGTGATCGTCGTCGGCTCGAACGATCTCCAGTCGCTCTATGTCGCCAACAATGTCTGCAAGGCGGTCGAATATTTCCGCAAGATGGGCGGCAATGTCGGCGTCGCGGGCATGATCGTGAACAAGGATGACGGGACGGGCGAGGCGCAGGCTTTCGCCGATGCCGTCGATATTCCGGTGCTGACGGCGATTCCTGCCGACGAGGACATCCGGCGCAAGTCCGCCAACTACCAGATTATCGGCAAGCCCGGTGGCGAATGGAGCAGCCTGTTCGAGGAACTCGCGACCAATGTCGCCAAGGCGCCGCCGCAACAGCCGGCCCCGCTCGACCAGGATGGCCTGCTCGACCTTTTCAGCCCCGAAGATACCGGCGGCGATATCCAGCTCGTGCCGGCGACCCAGGCCGATATGCGCGGCGGCAGTTACGAAGAGAAACCGTCGCTCGAGGTGATCTATGACGAGGTGTAGCGGATGACCGACTTCGCCGCCCCTGACCTTGATGGCGATGTGGAGCGCGCGCCCGACCGGATCGATATCGATCCGGGGGATGGCGGCAGCGGCTGTCACGGCGGAGCGGAGACGATGCGCGAAGCCGCGAAGAAGGCCGGCAAGAGCGAGATTCTGGATCGCTATGAACAGGACTATCCGCAAGGCCCGCACGATCAGCCGCAGAGCATGTGCCCGGCCTTCGGATCCTTGCGCGTGGGCCTCCGCATGCGGCGGACGGCGACCGTACTCTCGGGCAGCGCCTGCTGCGTCTACGGCCTGACCTTCACCTCGCATTTCTACGGCGCACGGCGGACGGTCGGCTATGTGCCGTTCAGTTCGGAAACGCTCGTCACCGGGAAACTGTTCGAGGACATTAAGGAGGCCGTCGAAGGCCTCGCCGATCCGGAGAAATATGACACGATCGTCGTCACCAATCTGTGCGTGCCGACGGCGAGCGGCGTACCGCTCCGCCTGCTCCCCGACGAGATCAACGGGGTGCGGATTGTTGGCATAGACGTTCCGGGCTTTGGCGTTCCGACCCATGCCGAGGCCAAGGACGTGCTGGCGGGCGCGATGCTGGCCTATGCGCGCGGCGAGGCCGAGCAGGGCCCCGTTGCGGCGCCCAAGGAACGGCCCGACCGGCCGACGGTGACTCTCCTTGGCGAGATGTTCCCCGCCGACCCGGTCGGCATCGGGCAAATGCTCGAACCGCTCGGCCTTGCGGCCGGCCCGGTCGTCCCGACGCGGGAGTGGCGCGAACTCTATTCGGCGCTCGATTGCGCAGTCGTGGCCGCGATCCATCCTTTCTACACGGCGAGCATCCGCGAATTCGATGCTGCCGGCCGCCCCGTGATCGGCTCCGCGCCGGTCGGGCGCGACGGCACGGCGGCCTGGCTCGATGCGGTCGGTGCGGCGTGCGGCGTCGCGCAGGACAAGGTCGATACGGCGAAGAATGCGATGCTGCCGGCGATCGAGGGTGCGCTCGGCGCGATGCCGATCGACGGGCGCATCACCGTGTCCGGTTATGAAGGGTCCGAATTGCTGGTCGCGCGGCTGTTGATCGAGAGCGGTGCCGATGTGCCCTATGTCGGCACGGCCTGCCCCAAAACTCCCTGGTCCGAGCCGGATCGCGACTGGCTCGAATCCAAAGGGGTGACGGTCAACTACCGCGCGAGTCTGGAAGAGGATATCGCGGCGGTCGAGGAGCATGGGCCGGATCTCGCGATCGGCACGACGCCGGTCGTGCAGCACGCCAAGGCCAAGGCGACGCCGGCGCTCTATTTCACCAACCTGATTTCGGCCCGCCCGCTGATGGGTCCGGCCGGTGCGGGCAGCCTTGCCCACGTCGTCAATGCGGCGCTCGCCAACAAAGAGCGCTTCGACCGGATGGAGGAATTTTTCGAAGGCGTCGGCGAAGGGCATGCTGCCGGGGTCTGGGAAGATACGCCGACCGACCGGCCGAAATTCAAGAAGAAATATGCCGCGCAAAATGCCGCTGCCGCCAATGCCGCGGAGGCGGTGGGCTCATGACGCTGATCCTCGATCACGATCGGGCCGGCGGCTATTGGGGCGCGGTCTACGCCTTTACCGCGGTGAAGGGCCTGCAGGTCGTCATTGACGGGCCGGTCGGCTGCGAAAATCTGCCGGTAACGTCCGTGCTGCATTATACCGACGGCCTGCCGCCGCATGAGCTGCCGATCGTCGTCACCGGGCTGGCCGAAGAGGAACTCGGCAAGACGGGCACCGAGGGCGCGATGAAGCGCGCCTGGAAAACGCTCGATCCCGATCTCCCCGCGGTGGTCGTCACCGGATCGATCGCCGAGATGATCGGCGGCGGGGTGACGCCCGAGGGCACCAGTATCAAACGCTTCCTGCCGCGCACGATCGACGAGGATCAGTGGCAGTCCGAAGACCGCGCCTTGAGCTGGCTGTGGACCGAGTTCGGTCCGAAGAAGATACCCAAGCCCAAAGTTTTGAAAGACGGCGAGAAGCCCAAGGTCAATATCATTGGCCCGAGCTACGGCATGTTCAACATGCCCTCCGACCTCGCCGAGATCCGCAGGTTGATCGAAGGGATCGGCGCCGAGGTGAACATGGTCTTCCCGCTCGGCAGCCATCTCGCCGATATCCGCCAGCTCGCCAATGCGAGCGTCAATGTTTGCATGTATCGCGAGTTCGGCCGCAATCTGTGCGAGCTGCTCGAACGGCCCTATCTGCAGGCGCCGGTCGGCCTGGATTCGACGACCAGGTTCCTGCGCGAACTGGGCGAACAGACGGGGCTCGACCCCGAACCCTTTATCGAGCGCGAAAAGCATACGACGATCAAGCCGCTCTGGGATCTCTGGCGCTCGGTCACCCAGGATTTCTTCGGCACCGCCAGTTTCGGGATTGTCGCCAACGAGACCTATGCGCGGGGCATCCGCAAATTCCTCGAAGACGATATGGGCCTGCCGTGCAATTTCGCGTTCAGCCGCACGGCTGGCGTGAAGCCGAAAAATGACGAGGTGCGCGAGGCGATCCACACCAACCCACCGCTTGTCCTGTTCGGCAGCTACAACGAGCGCATGTATCTGGCCGAGGCCGGCTCATCGGGACACGGGCCGAGCGGCCAGTTCATTCCCGCGAGCTTCCCCGGCGCGGCGATCCGCCGCCATACGGGCACGCCCTTCATGGGCTATGCCGGGGCGACCTATCTCGTGCAGGAAGTGTGCAACGCGCTGTTCGACGCGCTGTTCCACATCCTTCCGCTCTCGACCGAACTGGACAAGACCGAGGCGACGCCCGCGCGCCGCCACGACGAACTGCCCTGGGATGCCGATGCCAAGGCGAAGCTCGACGCGCTGGTCGAAGCCCAGCCCGTGCTCGTCCGCATCTCGGCCGCCAAACGCTTGCGCGACGCCGCCGAACGGGCCGCGCGCCGCGCCGGAGAAACCCGCGTCACCGCCGACAGGCTGGCCGACACTCTCATGGAAGGACAGGCCGCATGAGCGCCATCCAGACATCCGCCCGGCCGCCGCCGGGCCACGAAATTCCCGCGGGAGACCGTGGGGATACCGCCGGGAGGCGCGTGCCGCGCCTCGCATTCAAGAGGCAATTTTGGAGATGGAGTTATGACTGAGAATAGTGACGACCGCTTCGGTCCGGGGACATATCTGACCCCCGAAGAAGCCAAGGAATTCCACAAGATTTTCGTGGGGAATTTCATCGCGTTCACGATCATCGCGCTGATCGCGCACCTGCTCGTCTGGATGTGGAAACCCTGGTTCTAGGGGCCGGCGCAGACTGAACGCATATCTTTAATACGGAGACTCAAAATGTGGAGAACCTGGTTAATCTTCGATCCGCGCAGAGCGCTGGTCGCATTGTTCGTGTTCCTGTTCGTGCTGGCGATCATCATTCATTTCATCCTGCTCAGCACGGATAAATATAACTGGATCGACGGCGGCGCAGCCGCCGCGGCTGAAACCGCCGCTGTTACCGAAACGGTAACGAGAACCTGATCCAGGCCTCTGCGAGAGGGCGCGGCAGGATTGCCGCGCGCCTCCCGCGGTTGAAACAATAATGACTAACCTGCCGGCAACGGCGGGCGGAGGGTAGTGCCATGGCGCTGTTGAGCTTCGAACGAAAATATCGGGTACGGGGAGGCACGCTGATCGGCGGCGACCTGTTCGATTTCTGGGTCGGCCCATTCTATGTCGGTTTCTTCGGGGTGACGACGGCCCTGTTCTCGATCCTCGGAACGGCGCTCATATTCTATGACGCCTCGCAGGGGGCGACCTGGAATCCCTGGCTGATATCCATCGAACCGCCGGATCTCAGCTACGGCCTCGGCCTTGCGCCGCTCAGCGAGGGGGGCTTCTGGCAGATCATCACCTTCTGCGCGATCGGTGCTTTCGTGTCCTGGGCATTGAGAGAAGTCGAGATATGCCGGAAACTCGGCATCGGCTATCATGTGCCCTTCGCGTTCGGCGTCGCGATCTTCGCCTATGTGTCGCTGGTCGTGATCCGGCCGTTATTGCTCGGCGCTTGGGGGCATGGCTTCCCCTACGGGATATTTAGCCATCTCGATTGGGTTTCGAACGTCGGCTATCAATATCTGCACTTCCACTACAATCCCGCGCACATGATCGCGGTGTCCTTCTTCTTCACCACGACCTTCGCGCTCGCGCTGCACGGTTCACTGATCCTGTCGGCGGTCAATCCGGGCAAGGACGAGGAAGTGAAGACGCCCGAATATGAAGACACATTCTTCCGCGATCTGATCGGCTATTCGATCGGCACGCTCGGCATCCACCGGCTCGGCCTGTTGCTGGCGCTCAACGCCGGTTTCTGGAGCGCGATCTGCATCATCATTTCCGGCCCGCTATGGACGCGCGGCTGGCCCGAATGGTGGACCTGGTGGCTCAACCTGCCGATCTGGTCCTGAAGGAGATTTGAACGATGGCCCGCTATCAAAACATCTTCACCCAGGTCCAGCTCAGGGCGGAGCCCGAAATGGGCGTGCCGCTTCCCGCCGGCAGCGAACGCCGGGTCGAGGAAACCTTCGTCAACTATTGGGCCGGCAAGATCGGCCAGGCGCAGATCGGTCCGATCTATCTCGGCTGGGCCGGCGTCGCCTCGCTCGTATTCGGTTTCATCTGGTTTGAGATCGTCGGGCTCAACATGCTCGCATCGGTGGACTGGGATCCGGTCCAGTTCGTCCGCCAGTTCTTCTGGCTCGCGCTCGAACCGCCGGGCCCCGAATATGGCTTCAGCCCGTTCGTGCCATTGGGTGAGGGCGGCTGGTGGATTATCGCCGGCTTCTGCCTGACGGCGTCGCTGCTGCTCTGGTGGGTACGCACCTATACCCGCGCCAAGGCGCTCGGCATGGGCCTGCATGTGTCCTGGGCCTTCCTCAGCGCGATCTGGCTGTTCCTCGTGCTCGGTTTCATCCGGCCCTTCTTCATGGGGAGCTGGGCCGAAGCCGTGCCGTTCGGCATCTTCCCGCACCTCGATTGGACCGCGGCCTTCTCGATCCGCTACGGCAACCTCTTCTACAACCCGTTCCACGCGCTCTCGATCGTCTTCCTCTACGGCTCGACGCTCCTGTTCGCGATGCACGGCGCGACGATCCTCGCGGTCGGCCGCTATGGCGGTGAGCGCGAGCTCGAACAGATCACCGATCGCGGGACAGCCTCCGAACGCGCGGCGCTCTTCTGGCGCTGGACCATGGGCTTCAACGCGACGATGGAATCGATCCATCGCTGGGCCTGGTGGTTCGCGGTGCTGACGACGCTCACGGGCGGTATCGGCATCCTGTTGACCGGAACGGTGGTCGACAACTGGTATCTCTGGGCACAGCAGCATGGCTATGCCCCGGCCTATCCGGACACCGGCGTGGCCGATCCTTCTGCAACCGGGAGCATGACACAATGATGAAAGCGCATCATATCATCGCGGTCGCGCTGGCGCCCCTCGTGCTCGCCGGCTGCGAACTCGGCAGCAAGGAAGTGACCCAGACCGGTTATCGCGGAACAGGCATGGCCGAGATCGACGTGGTCGATGCCTCGGCCATCGGCGATGAGGTGCCCGCACCGCCTTACGAGCTGCCCGAAGCCAGCGGCCCCACGGCCGGCGAGGTTTATGAAAATGTTCAGGTGCTCTCCAATGTCAGCGTCGAGGAATTCGATTATCTGATGGCGGCGATCACCGAATGGGTCGTGCCCGAGGATGTCGCCGATCCGGCGCGCGCCGGCTGCAACTATTGCCACAACCCGGCCAATCTCGCCTCGGACGAAATCTATACCAAGGGCGTGTCCCGGCGCATGATCCAGATGACGCAGACGATCAATGCCGACTGGTCCAACCATGTCCAGCAAACCGGCGTGACCTGCTGGACCTGCCATCGCGGCAACGCGGTGCCCGAAGCGGTTTGGACGATGCCGGCGGCGGAGCGGCGGGTCTTCGCCGGCCGGCGCAATTCGCAGAATGCGCCCGATCCCAACACGGCCTATGCCTCGCTGCCGACCGACAGCATCGCCCGCTTCTTCGCGAGCGATGCCGGCGAGCCGCAGAATATCGGCGTCGCCTCGAGCGGCATGCATCCGAGTGCCGACAACCGCGTCACGACGATGGAAACCGAGCATACCTATGCGCTGATGATGCATCTGTCGCAGGCGCTCGGCGTCAATTGCACCCATTGCCACAACACACAGTCGTTCCGCGAATGGTCGCTGAGCAGCGAGCAGCGGCGGACGTCTTGGTTCGGGATCCGCATGGTGCGGAATATCAACGACGCCTATATCACGCCGCTGACCCCGGTCTTCCCCGCGAACCGGCTGGGGCCGGAGGGCGATCCGTACAAGGTGAACTGCGTTACATGCCATCAGGGCCAGGCGCGTCCGCTGGGCGGGGTGGCGATGGTCGCCGATTATCCGGCGCTGCGCTTCACGGCGGCGCCCGCAGCACCGCCCGAGGATGTCGAGGAATTGCTCGAAGATCCGGAGATCGTGGAACAGGAGATCGCATCGCGCGGCCAGTGACGCGGCACGACCGTGTCGCCCGGCCTGCTTGAGCGGGCGCTATTGCCTGCGCAGCATGCCGCGCCGGGCGAGATCCCAGAGATGGACGGGCAATGCCGCGGCGAGCGGCAGGGCGATCCACGGCCATTCGGCACCCGTAAGCGCGGCGCGCAGTCCCAGCACGATCAATACGGCCGGTAGCAGCGTCGCCGCGATATCGGCGGTCGCGTGGCCGCGCGCGATCAGCCAGATCGCCTCGATTAGCAGTATCGCGAGAATGATGTCGGCGGCATGGCCGCTGGCGAAGAGCGTCTCCACCGCTCAGCCAAACGGGCCGTTAAGCTGGACGACTTCCCAGTTGAGCATGCCCGCGACCGTGACCCAGGCGAGATAGGGCAGGAGCAGGATTGCCGCGAGCTTCGAATAGCGGGCGCAGACGACGATCAGCACCACGATCGAAATCCATAGCGCGACGAGTTCGATCAGTGCCCAGTCGGGCCGCTGCGCGCGGAAGAAGAGCAGGCTCCACAATATATTGAGAAAACCGTTGAGCGCGAACAGGCCGATCAGCATGTCCGAGGCCTGCGTCGTCGGCGTCCTGCGCCAGGCCGTGACGCCGGCAAGCGCGATCAATGCGAAGATCGTCGTCCAGGCCATGCCGTAGACATAGTCGGGCGGCGCCCAGCCCGGCTGTTCGAGCGTGCGGTACCAGCCATCGAGATCGGTGATCGTGGCGCCGAGAAAGGCGATCAGGGCTGCCGCCAATGCTGCCACGAGCATTGGCGGTATCCAGGCGCGGCTCACCGTTCGACCTTGCCCAGGCCGATCAGATGGCCGAGATCCTTGAAGAATATGCGGACATGTGCGGCTGGCTTCGCGCGCACCAGCTTCTTGTTCATATAGGCCTCCCACGTCAGATGCTGCACGTCCGGGTCCGCACAAATCTTGACGAACCGCTCGCGCCGCTTGTCGCTGCTGTACCAGAAATATTGCATGATACCGAGTATCCAGAACACCCGGCCATGCGCGCGCATGAATTGCTTGCGGGCCTGTTTCAGTGCCTTGGGATTGCCGCTTTCGAGAAATGCGCCGACGGCATTGGCGGCCAGCCGCCCGCAGGTCATCGCATAATAGATGCCTTCGCCCGAGGCCGGCGCCACGACGCCCGCCGCATCGCCGGCCACGACGAGGTCGCGGCCATTGTCCCAGCGTTTCAATGGCTTGAGCGGGATCGGCGCGCCTTCCTCGCGGATCGTCTTGCTGGCGCTCAGCCCCGTGCTTTCGCGCATGTCCTGCACCGCGCCGCGCAGCGAAAAGCCCTTGTTCGCGCTGCCCACGCCGACGCTGGCCGTCTCGCCATGCGGGAATATCCAGGCGTAGAAATCGGGCGACAGCTTGTCCTGATAGAAAACGTCGCAGCGCTTGCCGTCGAAGCCTTCGGGCGTGCTCGGCGGCGACTCGATGACCTCGTGATAGGCGAAGACGCAGGGCACGCGCTCGGCCCCGTCCAGATTCTGCTGCGCGACCTTGGAGCGCGCGCCGTCCGCCCCGATTACCGCGCGGGTGCGGACGCGCTTGAGATCGCCGCCGCGTTCTTCGCGATAGCAGACGGTGGCGACGCCTTCTTCGTCGCGATCGATATGATCGAAGGTGCCGGTGACGCGCGTCGCACCCTGCGCCGCTGCGCGCTCGCGGAGCCACTCGTCGAAAACGTCGCGGTCGACCATGCCGACAAAGCCGTCGCCGACCGGCATGTCGACCGAGCGGCCCGACGGCGCGATCATCCGCGCCGCGCTTGCTTTGCCGACGAGGATGCTGTGCGGGATTTCGAACTCTTCGAGCAATTTGGGCGGTACGGCCCCGCCGCACGGTTTGATCCGCCCAGCCCGGTCGAGCAGCATGACCTTGCGGCCCGCCTTGGCGAGATCGGTCGCGGCCGTCGCGCCCGAAGGCCCGCCGCCGACGACCACGGCGTCGTAGATCGTTTCTTCACTCATAACGTCTTCGCCATCCCGAGGGGTGTCTTGCGCGCGGCCGTCGCCTGGATCGCGAGCATCGCGGCGACGACGAACAGGCCCGCCTCGAACGCGAAGATCAGCTGGAAGGCCGGGCCGTCGATGCCGATCGCGGAGCGCGCGATATCGACGCCGATCGCGCCGGTCAGCCCGCCGAGGCCGAAGGCGATGGCCTGTGATGCGCCCCAGACTCCCATCCGCACGCCTTCCTTCGCCTTGGTGCCGGCGCCAGCCAGCCCCATCATCGCGCCGATGGCGGCGACGGCGAACACGCCGTTCGCAAAGCCGAGCAGGAAGACATTGGCCCGGAGCGGCCAGTCGCCGCCCGTGACCGCCGCCACGGCCAGTCCGGCCAGAGCGGCGGCGGAACCCAGACAGCCGCCCACGATCCAGCGCCGCAAATCGCTCGGCCGGCGCCCGCCGAACGCGCTGCCGCCCAGCCCGACCACGATCATGCCGAGCAGCACGCCGCCATGCTGGACGCCCGAAAGCTGGGTCGATTCACCGGGCGTCATTTCGAACACGAGGCCGGCGAACGGTTCGAGTATCAGGTCCTGCATCGAATAGGCGAGCATCGAGACGAAGACGAAAATGGTGAAGCGCCGGGCTTCGAAATCTGCCAGTATCTCGCGCAACGCTTCGCCAAAGCTTGCGGTTTCCTGCGGTTCGTCTGCCGGCTTTGCGACCGGCTGCGCGACCATGCGCCGCTCAAGCCCGGCCAGCGCGAGCAGTGGCAGGATGAAGGCGGCGAGTGCGACGCCCGTGCCGACGATCGCCAGCCGCTGTTCGGAAAAGGGATCGAGCAGCGCGCCCGCCGTCGCTGCGGCAACGACGATGCCGGCGATCATCATGATCCAGGTCAGCGCCGCCGCCGCCGCGCGCCGCTCGGGCGCGACCCCGGCGGCTAGCAGGGCGAGCAGCGAGGTGCCCGCCGCGCCGACCCCGGCACCGATCATTGTGAAGGCGAGCACGGCCAATGTGCCACCGAAGACGGGGCTGCCCGCGATCAGCATCGACGCGTTGATCGCGATGATCGCGCCCAATGCGAGTATGCCCATACCGCCGATGATCCAGGGCGTGCGCATATTGCCCTTGTCAGAGCCATAGCCCCAGAGCGGCCGGGACAGCTGGACCGCATAGTGCCAGGCGACAAGCCCGGCGGGGATTGCAGCGACCAGACCATATTCGACGACCATGACGCGATTGAGCAAGGATGTCGCGAGCATCACGATCGCGCCGATCGATGCCTGGACGAGCCCTAGCCTGACGATCGAGAGCCAGCCGAGCCCACCCATCAGATATAGCCGCCCAGGCCAAGCGCGGCGGCCAGCATGCCGAGCACGTAGAGCGTCACGCCGGTCGCGCTGTACCAGGGCGTATGGCGTTTGGGATCGGACAATAGGCGCGGCATCAGTGCGAACTGCGCCAACAGCAGGATCGTGACCGCCCCCGCCGATATCGTATGGCCCCAATAGAAGAGCAGGGCGATGACTGCGACCTGCGGCAGCGCCATGACCGTACAGGCGAAGCGCGCCGCGCGCGCGACGCCCATCGTCACCGGCAGCGATTTCAACCCCATCTCGCGATCGCCCTCGACCGCCTTGAAATCGTTCAGCGTCATGATGCCGTGCGCGCCGAGGCTGTAGAGCGCGAGAATGGCGAGTATCTCGAAGCCGGGCAGCGCCCCGATCATGATCGCGGCGCCCGTGAACCAGGCGAGCCCTTCATAGCTCAGCGCGACGACCGCCGGGCCCGTCCAGCCGCTCGTCTTCAGCCGGAAGGGCGGCGCGCTATAGGCCCAGGCGCAGGCGAGGCCGACACAGGTCGCGACGAAAATCCAGAAACCCGTGGCGAGCGCGACGAGCATCGAGATGACCGTGCCGGCGATCGCGACATAGAGGCCCCAGCGTCCGCCGACGCGCCCCGAGGGGATCGGCCGGTCGGGCTCGTTGATCGCATCGACATGCCGGTCGAACCAGTCGTTCACCGCCTGGCTCGTGCCGCAGACGAGCGGCCCGGTGAGCGCGATGCCGGCGACGAGAAATGCCCAGCGGTCGGTAACGGAAACGCCCGACGAAACGACGCCGCACATAAAGGCCCACATCGGCGGAAACCATGTGATCGGCTTGAGCAGTTCGACGACGTCCGACACCGCCGGGGGCGGCGCGGAGCGGGTCGAAGCGGCCATTCGGGACATACAGTCAGGCTATGTCTGACAGGCAGGGGCGTCAATATATTTTGACACTTCCGGGCCGCTATTCGCCGCGCGGATTACTCTTTTTGGGACACGAGGTTGCCGAGCCCGTAGCGATGCAGCTTGGAGTAGAGGCTCTGACGGCTGAGGCCGAGAATTTCGGCGGCCGATGCGCGATTGTCCGAGGTGTGGATCAGCGCCGCCTCGATGCACAGCCGCTCGATCAGGTCGGTACTTTCGCGGACGATCTCCTTGAGCGACGTCCGCCCGACCAGTTCGGTCAGCTGTTCGACGGAGCGGGGCAGATGGTGCGGCGCCTTGGACAGGCTTCTGAGGCGGCGGCCGACGAGCCGGATGCTGAAACCGTAATATTCGCCATCCTCGCTGGTCTGGACGGCCGACACTTCGACCTCTTCCTCGCTGCCGCCCGTCGAACGGATGATCGTGCCGACATTGCGCGCGACGCCATGGTTGCTGAGCTGGGTCCGAATAAGATCGAGATCGACACCCGGGCGGCCCAGATAGTCGTCGAGCGCGGTGCTGCGCAGCTGATCGAGCGTCGCCGCGCCCGCCATCTCGAGAAAGGCCGCATTGGCCGCGACGATATTCATGTCCGCATCCGCGATCACGAACGCGTCGGGCATGCGGTTGAGAATGTCGAGCACCGGGGCGCCGCCGACCTGCTCGTCGATCGGCTTGGCCGCCGATGTCAACCGGACCAGCATGTAGAGCGTGCCGTCCTGCCGGAAGCCCGTCGCGGAAAGGCTGGTTTCCGCATCGGAATTCGCAAGCTCGAGCGTTATCGGTGCCGGCGCGACGGCCGCCATCGCCGAGCCGAGATGGCGCGTAAGCGTATCGCGTGCGCCGCTTGCGAAGAGCCCCGAGAGCGCGCGGCCGGTAAGGCTGCCCGGCTTGGCGTCTGCGATCTCATGGGCGGCCATATTGGCTTCGCGGATCCGCCCGGTCATCGCTTCGACGATCAGGATCGGATCGGGCGTCATTTCGAACAGCAGGCGATAGCGCGATTCCGCCTGGCGCAGCCGCATATAGTCGCGCTCGAGCGACTGCTGCGCCTGGAGCAGGCGCTGCTGAAGCGCCGCCGCGTCTCTCATGTCGCGCCCGAGCGCCAACAGGCGCTTTTTGTCGGCAAGCCCGACGAGCAGGTAGCGCACCGGTATGTCGAGGCCGTCTGCCGGATGGTTGACCTGCCGCCAGTGCTGCGTCTCGCCGTTGCGGGCGGCTTCGATCATCTCTTCGATTTTCGGCTGCGATTCGACGGTCACCGTATCGGCCCATTTTTTGCCGATCCATTCGCCGAGTTCGGGGAAGCCCTGCACGCTCGCCGAGGCGTCGACGATCTTGCCCTTGGCATCGAGGATGATGGCGATGTCGCCGCCGGCCATGGCGAGCCTCGCCGCGGCTTCGCTGTCCAGCGCTTTCAGGATCGCTTCAGGCTTTGCGAAAGCCTGTTTGTTTTCGAGAGCATCTCTCGGATTCAACACCGAACCATCCCTTCGACTAGCGCGATAGAGCCCCCTGGGGTGCAAAATCGGCAACCAGTTCGTCAGCGACCTCAATAGCAGTACGGGCGTTCGTGGCCGTTCCGTCCGCCCCGGCGGCCTCGGCCAGTCCGGGGTTTTCGTTGGGCACGCGTCCGCCGATCAGGATCCGGATATCCGCATTTTTCGATGCGTTACGCAGCATCCCGATCAAATTTGGAAGCGGCTCGATATGGCAGTCGCAACTGATCGTCAATCCGAGCAGATCGAATACGCGTTCGCCGAGCCGGTCGACGAGCGCTTCCTGTTCGCCGCTCGTCAGCAAATCCGTGTCCCAGCCCGCGCGGGAGAAACATTCCTCGACCATCATCGTACCGAAACTGTGCTGCTCGCCCGGCATCGAGGCGAAGAGGGCCGCGCGCGGCGCGAAGATACGTCCGGCGATGCTGGGTGTACGCGCGGCGATTTCGCGCATCACTTCCTGCAGCCGCCACAGGCCCATCGTGACCTCGACGAAATCGGCCTTGTCCTCTTCCCACAGCTCGCCGAGCCGGCGCGCGGACGGCGCGAGCAGGTCGACAAAAATGGTTTCGGGCGCAACGCCGCGCGAGAGAAACATTTCCACTTCGGTCAGCAATTCGCTGGCCTCCAGCGTAATCGGCAAGGCGGCGAACGCTGCGGCCTCGACTGGCGATATGCGTTCACCCTCATCGGCATCGCCGGGCAATGCATGGGCGGCGACCAGTCGCGGGATGATCTCGATCTGGATCAGCCGATCGATGCTGTCGGCGGACGGTTTTGGTTTGGTGGTCTTTTTGAGTTTGGCGCCGTTGCGGCGTCTGGAGTCGGTTTTGCTGTCGCTGTGACGATGTTTCGCCGGCTCAGTTTGCAGAGCGTTTTCGGTCCCTAGTGATGCCATTCAGACTCTCCCGGTCTGGTGGGTTTATCCCATACCCAACTCGGAGCCCGGTCATCATTTTTGCTCTCGCGACTCTGTTCTCCGGGACAAAGGCTATGCGCTTTTTTGTACGCTGGCAAATCGCCATCTGTCAACTAAATTTGACGTCAAGCTATATTGACACATGGCCCGTTCGAGTCGTAGCTTGTGGACAAGCCAGCGGAGGTTTGAACGCAGAGAAATGGCAGGGGATATCGTCTCGCCCGGGAGCGGCAGCCGTAACGGCGGTCACCGGAGGCAAGGCAGGCCACTCTACACCGAAGAGGAGCGCCGCCGCAGGGACGAGTCGGTCTGGACACTGGTTCAAGGCATCCTGGCCCCCATCCAGTTCGCGATATTCTTCGTCAGCCTCGGACTCGTGCTGCGCTATCTCGCGACCGGCGAGGGCGCCTTCGCCGCGGACGTCTCCATCGTCGCGAAAACGATCGCGCTCTACACGATCATGGTCACCGGCTCGATCTGGGAGAAAGAGGTGTTCGGCCGCTGGCTCTTCGCCCGCCCCTTCTTCTGGGAAGACGTATTCTCGATGCTCGTGCTGGCGCTGCACAGCGCCTATCTGGTGATGCTGTTCGCCGGGATCGGCAGCGTCGAGGCGCGGATGTTCGTCGCGCTCGCCGCCTATGCCGCCTATGTCGTCAATGCTGGACAGTTCCTCCTGAAGCTGCGCGCCGCGCGGCTCGCCGCGGCCGACCAGGCGGTGACGGCATGACGACGACGCTCGCCACTCGCCCCGCCTCTGGCCCCGCAAACGGGGCCGATTGCGCGCCCGTCCTGCGCGAACGCGGGCAGCGTGAAGTCTTTTGCGGGCTGACCGGCATCGTCTGGCTGCATCGCAAGATGCAGGACGCCTTCTTCCTCGTCGTCGGTTCGCGGACCTGCGCGCATCTGCTGCAATCGGCGGCGGGCGTGATGATCTTCGCCGAACCCCGCTTTGCAACCGCGATCATTGAGGAACGCGATCTCGCCGGCCTCGCCGACTGCAACGAGGAGCTCGACCGCGTGGTCGACCGGCTGCTCGCGCGCCGGCCGGAGATCAAGACGCTCTTCCTCGTCGGCAGCTGCCCGTCCGAAGTCATCAAGCTCGATCTCGCCAAGGCCAGCCAGCGGCTGGCTGCCAAACATGCGCCAGAGGTCCGCGTGCTCAACTATTCGGGGAGCGGCATCGAGACGACCTTTACGCAAGGCGAAGATGCCTGCCTCGCCTCGCTCGTGCCCGAAATGCCGGCGGGCGATCCGGCGGGTGCGAAAGAACTGCTGATCGTCGGCTCGCTGCCCGATATCGTGGAGGACCAGTTCCTCCGCATGTTCGCGGAACTCGGCATCGACCGCGTCGGCTGCCTGCCGGCGCGCGCCGCGGCGGACCTGCCGGCGGTCGGCCCGAACACCCGCTATCTGCTCGCCCAGCCTTTCCTCGGCGATACCGCGCGCGCACTCGAAGCCCGGGGCGCGGTTCGCCTCGATGCACTCTTCCCGTTCGGCGCGGAGGGCACCACCGCCTGGCTCAAGGCGGCGGCAGTCGAATTCGATGTCGACGAAATGGTCTTCAACCGGGTGGTCGCGCCCGGCCGCGAACGTGCGAAACGCGCGCTCGCCCATCACAAGGAGCGGCTCGAAGGCCGCCGTATCTTCTTCATGCCCGACTCGCAGCTCGAGGTTCCGCTGGCCCGTTTCCTCGCGACCGAGTTGGGCATGAACCCGATCGAGGTCGGCACCCCCTATCTCCATGCGCAGCATCTTGCGCAGGAGCTGGCGCTGCTTCCGCCGGAAACGCGGATCAGCGAAGGGCAGGATGTCGACAAGCAACTCGATCGGGTTCGCGAGGCCAAGCCCAATCTCACCGTGTGCGGGCTGGGCCTCGCCAATCCACTGGAGGCCGAGGGACTGTCGACCAAATGGGCGATCGAACTCGTCTTCTCGCCGATCCACGGCTTCGACCAGGCCGGGGATCTCGCCGAACTGTTCGCGCGGCCGCTCCGGCGCCGTGATGTGTTGAGGGTATAAAGATGCAGCTGGCCGTCTGGACTTATGAAGGACCGCCCCATGTGGGCGCGATGCGGGTCGCGACGGGCATGGAAGACGTGCACTATGTGCTCCATGCGCCGCAGGGCGATACCTATGCGGACCTGCTCTTCACGATGATCGAACGGCGCGACGAGCGGCCGCCCGTCACCTACACGACCTTCCAGGCGCGCGACCTGGGATCGGATACGGCGACGCTGTTCCAGGCGGCGGCGCGCGATGCCTATGCGCGGTTCGAACCGCAGGCGATGCTCGTCGGCGCCTCCTGCACGGCCGAGCTGATCCAGGACGATCCGGCCGGGCTCGCCGAGGCGATGGACCTGCCGGTGCCCGTAGTGCCGCTCGAACTCCCAAGCTATCAGCGCAAGGAAAACTGGGGCGCGTCGGAGACCTTCTACCAGATCGTCCGCCGGCTTGCCGATCAGGATGTGGCGCCCCCGGCGAAAGAGGGCCGCCGGCCTTCCGCCAACCTGCTCGGCCCGACCGCGCTCGGCTTCCGCCATCGCGACGATGTGCTCGAAATCGAACGGCTGCTCGACACGCTCGGCATCGACGTCAACATCGTCGCCCCGATGGGTGCGACGCCTGCCGATATCGCGACCATCGGCGCGGCGGACTTCAATATCGTGCTCTATCCGGAGATCGGCGACGAGGCCGCGCGCTGGCTCGAACGGACTTTCAAGCAGCCGGTCGTGCGGACTGTCCCCATCGGCGTCGGCGCGACGCGCGATTTCATCGCCGAGGTTGCCGAGCTTGCCGGTGTCGATCCGGCGCCAGCCATGGCCGAAGACGGATCGCGCATGCCCTGGTGGAGCCGCTCGATCGACTCGACCTATCTCACGGGCAAGCGCGTCTTCATCTTCGGCGATGCGACCCATGCCGTGGCCGCCGCCCGGGTCGCGCATGAAGAGCTCGGCTTCAAGGTCTGCGGGCTCGGCTGCTATAATCGCGAATTCGCACGCGAGGTCCGCGCCGCTGCCAAGCTCTACGATGTCGAGCCGCTGATCACCGACGATCATCTCGCGGTCGAGGACGCGATCGCCGAGGCCCAGCCAGAACTGGTGCTCGGCACGCAGATGGAGCGGCATATCGCGAAGCGGCTCGGCGTGCCCTGCGCGGTGATCTCCGCGCCCGTGCATGTCCAGGATTTTCCCGCGCGCCACAGCCCGCAAATGGGTTTTGAGGGCGCGAATGTGCTTTTCGACAGCTGGGTCCATCCGCTGGTGATGGGGCTGGAAGAACATCTGCTGACGATGTTCCGCGACGATTTCGAATTTTCGGACGAAGCAGGCGCCTCGCATCTCGGCCCCGGCCATGCCGCGCCGCCTGCCGCATCGAACGACGAAACGCCGGCGGCGACCGGCGAAGCGGCTGCCATCGCCTGGGCCGAGGATGCCGAGCGCGAGCTGAAAAAGATTCCGTTCTTCGTGCGTGGCAAGGCGCGCCGCAACACCGAATTGTTCGCGAGCGAGCAGGGCCGCGCGACGATCGATCTCGAAACCCTGTATGACGCGAAGGCGCATTATGCACGGT
>NZ_JBQLZN010000078.1:0-15348 GCF_052168295.1 Parasphingopyxis sp.
GCCGAGGGCGCCGATCTCGTGATCGCCAACCATGCGCTGTTGATGATCATGGCCGAGCGGCGGCGCGAGGATAGCGCGGCGCTGACCCGCATCGTGTTCGACGAAGGCCATCACCTGTTCGACGCCGCCGATTCGACCTTTTCCGCCGCGCTGACCGGGCAGGAGGCCATCGAACTGCGCCGCTGGATCATCGGACCCGAAGGCAAGCATCGCGGGCGGCGGCGGGGGCTTTCGGCGCGGCTCATGGACGTCGCTTCCTACGACGAGGCTGGGGGCGACGCGATCGAGGCGGCCAATGCGGCGGCCGCGGCACTGCCCGGCGACGGCTGGCTCGGCCGGATCGCCGAGGGCATTCCGTTGGGGCCTATCGAAAAGCTGCTCGCCGCCGTCCGCGGCACGGTGTTCGCGCGCGCCAAGGCGCAGGACGCAGGCTATGGGATCGAGACCGAGGCGGCCGAGCTGGACGGCGCGCTGATCGCCGCCGTCGGTGCGGCGACGGAAGCGCTGGAAGCACTGCACCGGCCGCTCGCGATCCTCCGGCAACGGCTGGAGGCGGTGCTGGAAGACGCACCCGACTGGGTCGATGCCCAGGCGCGGGCCCGTATAGAAGGCGCGATGATGGGCCTTACGATGCGCGGTCAGATGCTGGCGAGCTGGATCGCGCTCCTCGCGCGGCTCGGCGGCCCGGCCGACCCCGACTTCGTCGATTGGCTGGCGATCGACCGTTATGAAGGGCGCGAATATGATATCGGCCTGCACCGCCACTGGCTCGATCCGACCAAGCCGCTCGCCGAAACCGTGATCAAGCCGGCCCATGGCCTGATCGTGACCTCCGCAACGCTCAAAGGCGGCGAGGATTGGGAGGCGGCCGAAGCGCGCGCTGGCACGCCGCATCTCGATTTCGCGCCCGAGCGGTTCGAGGCGCCGAGCCCGTTCGACTATGCGGCGAACAGCGAAGTGCTGATCGTTACCGACCTCAAAAAGGGCGATATCCCGGCACTTGCCGGCGCGTACGCCCGGCTGATCGAGGCGGCGAATGGCGGCACGCTCGGGCTACTCACGGCCATCGCCCGGCTGAAAGCCGTCCATGCGCGGATTGCGGACCGGCTTGCGCGGGGCGGCCTGCCGCTATTCAGCCAGCATGTCGATCCGATCGATACCGGCACGCTGATCGATATCTTCCGGGACGACGCCCGCGCCTCGCTGCTCGGCACTGACGCGCTCAGGGACGGCGTCGACGTGCCCGGCCATTCGCTGCGGCTCGTGCTCCTGGAAACCGTGCCCTGGCCGCGGCCGACGGTGCTCCACGCGGCGCGCAAGCTCGCCAATGGCGGGAATGCCTATGTCGACCGGGTCGTGCGCGCCCGGCTCGCCCAAGCCTTTGGCCGCCTCATTCGCCGCAAGGACGATAGCGGCATGTTCGTATTGCTATCCGCGGCGACGCCGTCGCGCCTGCTCACCGCTTTTCCCGAAGGCACGCCGGTATCCCGCGTGCCGCTCGACGAGGCGGTGGCGCGCGTCGAAGCGCGTCTTTCTTCTGTCACCGAATTGGGGCAACAGGACTGGAAGCCCAATCCTGCGGAGACTTCATGAAGCGCCTGATCCTCCTGCGTCACGCCAAATCGAGCTGGGACGACCCCGTCAAGCGCGACTTCGACCGTCCGCTCAACGAGAAGGGCAAACGAGCCGCCAAGATGATGGGCGAGCATATGCAGGAAGAGGGCGTGATGTTCGACGCCGTCATCGCCTCACCCGCAGTCCGCGTCGTCGAGACGCTGGAAAGCGTGGCCCAGGGCTATGGCGAACCGATCGAGCCGGAATGGGACAGCCGCGCCTATCTCGCGTCCAACATGACGCTGCTCGATATCGTTCACGAAGCCGACGATACGGCGGGATCGCTGCTGCTCTCCGGACACAATTCGGGGCTTGAGGATCTGGTGCTGCTGCTGGTGCCGGACAGCAAGGGCGACACGGCGCGCGCGGCGGTCGAAGAAAAATTCCCGACCTGCGCGCTCGCGGAGATGGAGTTCGACGTCGACAGCTGGGCCGATATCGCGCCCGGCACCGGCAAGCTGCGCCGCTATGTCCGCCCGCGCGATCTCCACGCCGATCTGGGGCCAGACGACCCGCAATAGAAAAGGCGCCCCCGGCGAACCGGGAGCGCCCTTCCTGTCTATCGCACTGTTCAGTCCGCCGCGTCGTAATCGTGCACGGCCATCAGGTCGATGCCAGCGGGGCGTGCGCCGCCATTCGCTTCGATCCAGTCGTAGATCTTGTCCTCGAGCACGGCCATGGGCAGGGCGCCTGTGTTGAGCACCTGCTCGTGGAAGCCGCGGATGTCGAAATTCTCGCCCAGCGCTTCCTCGGCTTGCGCCCGCAGCGCCTGGATGGTCAGCGAGCCGACCTTGTACGCCAGCGCCTGCGACGGGATGGCGATATAGCGTTCGACTTCGCTCGTCGCTTCGACATTGGTCATGCCCGAATTGGCAAGCATATACTCGATCGCCTGTTCGCGCGTCCAACCCTTGGAGTGCAGACCCGTATCGACGACGAGCCGCATCGCACGGAGCATCTCGTCATTGAGATGCCCGAAGCGCTGATAGGGATCGGTGAACAGGCCGAGCTCCGGCCCGAGGGTCTCGCTGTACAGTGCCCAGCCCTCGACAAAGGCCGTGTTGCCGCCAAATCGCATGAAGTTGGGCAGGTCCGCATTTTCCTGCGCAAGGCTGATCTGGAAGTGATGGCCCGGCGCGCCCTCATGAAGGTAGAGCGTCTCCATGCCCGGCGTCAGCCGCTCGTCGAGATTATAGGCATTGTAGTAGAATACGCCGGGGCGCGACCCGTCGGGCGTACCGGACTGATAGGAACCGCCCGCGGCCGTCGCCTCGCGGAAGGGCTCGACCGCGCGGATTTCGAGCGGGCTCGTCGGGATCGTCGAGAAGAGCTCGGAGATGCGCTGATCGACGCGCTCGCCGATCCGGTAATATTCCTCGCCCAGCCATTCGCGCGATTCCGGCTTGAACTGCGGATCGGTGCGGATGTGTTCGAAAAACTCCTGCAGCGTGCCCTCGAAACCGACCTCGTCGCGGATCTGCTCGAAACCGCGCGTGATCCGGGCAACCTCCGCAAGACCGAGATCGTGGATGTAATCGGGCGTCAGATCGAGGGTCGTCGTATCGCGCACCATCTGCGCGTAGAGCATATCGCCGCCCTGCATATGGGTGAGGCCGACGCCTTCGCGCGCGACCGGCAGATACTCGTCGCGCAGGAAATCGCGCATCCGCGTATAGGCGTCGAATATCGCCTGGGTGGATTCGCGATAGGCGGCGGTGAGGCGCGCCTGATCCTCGGCCGAAATGTCGTCCGGGAAGTTGAGAACCGGCCGATAGTAAGGCGAATCCTCGATATCTTCGGCGAGTTGCGTATCGAGCTGCTCGACGACCCGGCCGATCGTGAGCTGGCTCTCGAACACGCCCGACTCCATGCCTTCGCGGAAGCGTCCGATCGACCGGTCGCTGATCGTGATGAAGTCCCGATGGCGGCTGAGATTATTCTCGTAATCCTCGACCGTGTTGAACGGCGCAGCTCCCTGGCCCGACGCGAAGGTCGGATAGAAGGTATGGAAACCCGAGAAATGGTTGACGGGGCGCACGACCGTCACCGCCATCAGCTCGGGCGTCAGGTCGCGGAGATTTTCTTCCTGGTCCAGCCGAAAGATATCATAGGCGATCTGGTTGGTCGGCGAGAGCGCGGAGCGGTCGATCTCTTCGAGCGCCGCGAGATTGGCCTGCGCGGCCGCACGCTCGCCGTCGAAATATTCGTCGGTAATGAAATCGCCGATCCGATCCGCATAGCGCATGTCGCCGCGGAACAGCGCCATGATGGGATTGCGGCGCAGATTGTCTTCGTCGCTCGCCGCGAAGAGCGCGCGCAAGCGCTGGTCTTCGGTCATCTCGGCGGCTTCGGCCGCCGCTTCGGCATGATGATCGGCATATGCCGGGGTTGCGAACAACGGCAGTGCAGCCGCCGAGGCGAGCAGGATGAGTTTACGGGTCATGGCTATGTCTCTCCGATGGAAGTCTGAAAGTCTTGGTGTATTGTTCAACTAATACAGAAGATGGCCGAAGGCAATCCTCTGTGTCGAGGCGGCTGTAAACGGCTTTTAGGCAGGCCGCCGCCCAGCTTCTGCAAAATGCATCTTGGCGCGTCCGGCGCCGGGCTGCTCAATAGCCGCTCGGCAGGCCGCCATGCACCCAGGGCAGCTCGCGAAACCATTTGGTGATGATATATTTGACACCCTTGCGCACCTTCATCCCCTGATGCAGCGACCATTCGTTGGGCACGCCTTCATGCGTCAGATTGTTCCAGCAGAGCAATTTGCCTTTTTCGGCGTGAAACATCTTGCCGAGCCGCTTGAACCGCGTGGCCCCGCCAACCTGCGTGTCGTTGAGAAATACCATCGCCGTCCAGATGCGCTGGCCGCCCTGTTCCTTCTCCGTCTTCCAATAGTCCTGATTGTCATAGAACCAGTCATTGTGCGGCTTGAACTGCTGGCCGACCTCGTAGCGCTGGCCCTGGATCGTCTCGCCATTTTCCTTGGGAATGCCCATGAAGCGGACGATCTTCTCCTCGATCGCATCGATTGCCGGTTCCTGCCGGTCGAAATCGGTGCTCGAGCTCGTGCGGAACTCGGTATCGTCGGTGCTCGACAGGAGCGTGGAGGGCCGCGCATCGCGGTCGATCTTCTCGATCAGCAGCCGGCATTCCTCGTCATTCAGGAAATCGCGGCACTGGTAGATATCGATATTGCGCGTCGGCACCCGCTGGATGTTCGGGTGGCTTTCGATATGCGCGATGATCTCGCGATTGCGTTCGGCCAGGACGGACGGTTCGGTAAGGCTCATGCGCGCTCCGCTATCAAATCGCGCGATTCGTGCCTAGCCCGGAAACGGGCGCGGCCCCGTCAATGGATCGTCCGCCCGCGCACCATCACATAATCGACATTTTCGAGCACGCGGATATCGGACTGCGGATCGCCCTGCACGGCAATAAGGTCGGCCGAATAGCCGGGCGCGAGCCGGCCGATTTCATTCTCCATGCCAAGCACTTCCGCGGCATCGGTCGTCGCCGACCGCAGCGCCTCGACAGGCGTCATCCCGACCAGCTCGACATACATGGCAAGCTCCTCGGCATTGCGGCCATGTTCGAACACGCCGGCATCGGTGCCGAAAACGACCGTGATGCCCTGTTCGTGCGCCCGGCGGGCGGCCTGGCCGACAACCGACAGCGTCTCGCGGATCTTGTCCTCGACCTGCGGCGTATAGACGCCCGTGCCGAGCCGCTCGCGGATCCCGGTATAGGCCATCAGCGTCGGCACGAAGGCCGTGCCGTTTTCGCGCATCGCCGTCAGCGCCGCGGCATCGGCAAAGGTGCCGTGCTCGATCGTATCCACCCCGGCGCGCGCCGCCGCTTCGATCCCGCGCGGTCCGTGGGCATGGGCCGCGACATGCATGCCGAGGCTGTGCGCCGTCGTGACGATCGCGCGCATCTCCTCGTCGGTGAAATGCTGGTCGAGCCCGCGCGCCTGCTGGCTCAGCACGCCGCCGGTCGCGGTGATTTTGATGAAGTCGCTACCGCGCCGCCCTGCCTCGCGCACGCGCGCCGCGCATTCGACCGGGCCGGTACAGGTATTCTGCCCGCCCAATACTGCGAGCACATCTTCACGGAAGCCCGACACGTCGCCATGGCCGCCGATGATCGAAATGCCATGACCGGAGGTCAGGATGCGCGGTCCGGGCAGCCGCCCCTCCGCCGTCGCGCGGCGCAACGCATGCCCGACATCGTTGCCGATACCCGGTACGCGCACGGTCGTGAAACCGGCCCGAGCCGTTGTCGCCATCGTGGTAACGCCGAGCACGGCGCTCCATTCTGCTGTTTCGACAGCCCGGTCCCGATAGTCGCCGCCCGGATTGCCGCCCAGATGCGAGTGCATCTCGATCAGCCCCGGCAGCACGGTATGATCGGACAGGTCGACCAGTTCGGCGCCCTCGCCTGCCGGCTGATGCCCGTCGGCGATGCTGACGATCTGCCCGTCGCGCACCGTAATCGTCGAGGCGCCGCGCGCCGGGCTTCCGGCTTCGGTAATCACCGATCCGGCATGGATGACGGTCGTACCCTCCTGCGCCGGCGCGGCGGTCGCGGCGAAGAGCAAGGCGATGACGAATAGCAAACGTAACATGGTGATCTCCCCTGTTGCGTCATGCTCGCGCATTCCGCCTTCGGCTGGCAAGCCAAAATCCGGCGCGGCCCAAAAAAGAACGGCCCGGAGCGCGCTGCTCCGAGCCGTTGCTTCTACCGCCCTCTGCTGTCCTACCAGAAGAAGTCGTGGATCACGTCGACGACATAGCCGTCCCGGGTATCGATCAGCAGCACGTCATCGAAGTAGCGGATCCACCGATACGGGCCGTAAGCCGCCGGCAAGCGATAACGCCACGGATCGTTCAGCCAGTAGCGCGATCCGAAAAAGGCAGCGCCGATATAGAGCCCGACATCGAACCGGCGATACCGGTATCCGCGATAGGGCGCATAGTAGCGGCCAAGCCGATAGACGTTGCGGTTATAGTTGCGGTGATAGCGCCAATTGTACCGCCGATCGGCCCGCCATGCCTGGCGGTTCCACCGGCGCCAGTCGCGGCGCGCCTGACGGCGTTCCCACCGACGTTCGGCGCGACGGTCCTGGCGACGGTCCCAGCGGCGCTCTGCACGACGATCCTGACGCCGTTCCCAGCGACGGTCCGCCCGACGGTCCTGACGACGCTCCCAGCGGCGGTCCGCCCGGCGATCCTGGCGCCGTTCCCAGCGCCGTTCGGCTCTGCGGTCCTGACGACGATCGAAACGGCGTTCTGCGCGACGGTCTTGTCGGCGGTCGAACCGGCGTTCCGCGCGGCGTTCCTGACGACGGTCGAACCGGCGTTCCGCCCCACGATCCTGCCTGCGGTCGAAGCGACGCTCGGCGCGCCTCTCTTGCCGACGTTCTGCGCGACGTTCGGCCCTGCGGTCCTGGCGGCGATCGAACCGGCGCTCTGCGCGACGTTCCTGTCTGCGTTCAGCGCGACGTTCGCCTCGGCGCTCGCCTCGTCTTTCGGCCCGGCGGTCCTGACGGCGATCAAGGCGCGCCTGACCGCGATTGTTGCGATTGTCGGCCCGGTTCGCCCGGCGCTCGCCACGATTGGCGCGCCGTTCCTGGCGGTTCGCACGTCCGTCTCGCTGTTGCATCGCCATCGCGACTTCGGGCCGCGCGCTATGCACGCCGGCCGCACCGCCTTCGCGGAAATTCTGTGCCTGTGCCGGGGCAATGAGGGCTGGTGTTCCCGCAGTCGCCGCCAGCAACAAAGCGATCCATTTGATACGCATCTGTTACATCTCCATCTCTGGCGGCTCGGGAATGGCCACCGATGGAGGGTTGGTAGACGCGCCGCTATGAGGCGAGCCTGAACTCGCGAGTCAGGAAATAGCAAGATTTCATTAACGCAGACCGTTCGTGCCTGCGCACCAGCTACTCGCTGACGATGCGGCCGGGGTCGTCGCCCTCGCTATCCTCGGGCGGCGTGAGCGCTTCGACATTCGCTGCGGCATCTTCGGGATCGATGCCGGGCGGCGGGGCGGAGGCCAGACGCTCCTCGCCGCGCGACACGCGCGCCGCCAGCCGGATCGCCTCGCGCATGCGCGGATAGGTGCCGCAGCGGCAGATATTGGTGATCGCCTCGTCGATCTCGTCGTCACTCGGATTGGCATTGCCGTCGATCAACGCGGCGACGGCCATGATCACGCCCGACTGACAATAGCCGCATTGCGGAACCATATTCTCGATCCAGGCCTGCTGCACCGGATGGTCGCGGCCACGCGAGAGCGCCTCGATCGTCGTGATGAACGCGCCTTCGGCATCGGCGATGCTGAGCTGACACGCGCGCACGGCCCGGCCATCGAGATTCACCGTGCACGCCCCGCACACCCCGATCCCGCAGCCATATTTGGTGCCCGTGAGGTTGGAGGCATCGCGCAGCGCCCACAGCAGCGGGGTGCGCGGGTCCATCCGATAATGGACGGGCTGGCCGTTGACGGTCATCCGGGTCATGGCGCAGCTTTAGCGCGGTTTGCGAGAAATGGCAGGGGAATTTATTCCCGCCAGCTCGTATCGATTCGGTCGACCTGCCGGACCCAGGCGTCGAATTCCGCTCGGCCCGGTTCGGCCGAGGCCTGGGTCTGGGAGATATCGCGCTGATGCACGTCGATCACGTCCTGCGGGATGACGATCGGATCGCCGGCATTCATCGTCGCGACCTGGATCTCGCAGGCCCGCTGCAGCGCCCAATATTGGATGAGCGCGATTGGCAGCGTCCGCCCGATCACCACGGGCCCGTGATTCCTGAGCATCAAAATCCGGTTCTTGCCGAGGTTGGCCAGTAGCCGTTCGCCCTCCTCCTCGCGCACCGTAACGCCCTCGAAATCGTGATAGGACAGCCGCCCGATGAAATTGCAGGCGTAGAAATTCACCGGCTGCAACCCGCCCTCCATCGAGCAGACGGCCATCGTTGCCGTCGTGTGCGTATGGATGATGCAATGCGCATCGCTCAGATGCCGGTGAAACAGGCTGTGCTGGACGAAGCCCGCCTTGTTCACCGGAAATTCGCTGCCATCGAGCTTGTTGCCGTCGATATCGATCTTCACGAGGTTCGACGCCTTCACTTCCGAAAAATGAAGCCCGAACGGGTTGATCAGGAACGCCCCCTCCTCGTTCGGCACTTTGACCGTGATGTGATTGAAGATCGCCTCGTCCCAGCCCATCATCGCGAAAATGCGATAGCAGGCGGCCAGCTCCTGCCGGGCTGTCCATTCCTCTTGGGTCATCTGGTCGTTCGTGGAAGCGAGCGTGGTGGCCATGGCGATACTCCGGGCTTTGCGGAAAATTTCACGCATTCTCGCCGAAAGCGGCTGCGGAGTCGAGGGCGGCAGGCCACGCTTTTCGCTTGAAATCCGGGCGATCCGTTGCTAGTTGCACCGTCGAAGCGCTGCGGAACGCGATTCCGCGGCTACATCGTTTTTGGCAAAAAGTTCGATAACCGCCGGCAAGATTCGGCCTGCGGCAAGAGACGGTTCGATTGGAGACAGACGGGTTTATGCAAGTTTCAGTTCGCGATAATAATGTCGATCAGGCGCTCCGCGCGCTCAAGAAGAAGCTGCAGCGCGAGGGTGTGTATCGCGAAATGAAGCTGCGCCGGCATTATGAAAAGCCGTCCGAAAAGCGTGCGCGCGAGCGCGCCGCCGCCATCCGCCGCGCCCGCAAGCTGGAGCGCAAGCGCATGGAACGCGACGGCATCTAGACTGCGCGAGACAATCGACGTCGAAAAGGGCTGCCTCCGGGCGGCCTTTTTTGTCAGACCTCGCCTGCGGCGCGGCGCGGCACCGGGGTTCGATTGTCAGACAAACAGGACTCCTATCCCCAGGCGATAATCCGCCAGCCATTTTTGCGCGCGATATTGCGCAACCTGGTGGTGGGATTGGTCGCAATCGGCTCGGTGGACCAATCGAATACCGGGACGTCGGTCTGGCTGTCCGAATAGAACCGCACGGCAATGTCCGCCTTGGTCAGCCCCTCCGCCTCGGCCCACGCCTCGACCCGGCGCAGCTTCGCCTCGCCATAGCAATTCTCGCCATCGATTTCGGCCAGTATCCGGCCCTCCTCGTCATATTTGACGCGCGTCGCGATCACGTCGTCGAAACCGAGCCGGCGCGCGAGCGGCGCGACGTAGAAACCATAGGAGGCGGTGGCGAGCACCAGCCGGTGGCCCGCCGCTTTCTCCTTCGCGATCCGCGCACGCGCCTGGGGATAGACATTGTCGGCGAGCATGACCTCGGCAAAGCTTTCGGCGATCTGGGCCATCTTGTCCGCATCGATCGGCGAGCCGAGCAACATATCGTGCATGCGCTCTTTCAGCGTCCCCCGATTGAGCGCACGCACGAGATAGCCGGCAAACAGGAACAGCAGCCCCGGAAGGAAGAAAAGCCGCCACCGCTCATGCCGCCAGGCCGCGTGCAACAGGAAGGACATATAGGTCGGCCGTTTGGTGATCGTCTTGTCGAGATCGTAGAGCGCGATTTTCGTCATCGCCACGGTCCATAGCATGAAGCAACGCCTTGCCGAGCGCGGATTTTCACCGCACAAGGCACGCCGATGAGTGTCGAGGCGGATTTCACCGAACTGGAGGAGAATGGCGAGCGTATCGCGCGCTTTTCCGGCCGCCTGACGATCGCACGTATCGGCGATGTGCCGCGTCGGCTGGCCCTTTTGGAACGCGGCCCGTCAAAGATCGATATCTCGGACGTTGAACGGATCGATACGGTCGGCGCATGGATCGTCTACAAGCTTTGCCGCGATCATGATGCCGAGATCGTCGGCGCCAGCGAGCACGCGCAGCAGCTTATTCGCCAGGTGACTATCGCCGACGATCCCGCGCAGACGCGGCGCGACGAGGGCGGGCGCGTCCGGCAAACGCTGGAACGGATCGGCGCATCGACGCTGGAATCGCTTTCCAGCCTCAAGGGCCTGCTCGCCTTTTTCGGCGGGCTGATCATCGCGACGGGCAGTGTGATCCGCCATCCCGGGCAGATGCGCTTCAATGCGGTCGTCCAGCGGTTCGAGACCGTCGGCGTGTCGGCGCTCGGCATTATCGGATTGATGAGCTTCCTGATCGGCATCGTGATCGCCCAGCAGGGCGCGGTTCAGTTGCGGCAGTTCGGCGCCGAGATATTTACGATCAACCTGATCGGGCGGATCACGACGCGCGAACTGGGCGTGCTGATGACGGCGATCATGGTCGCGGGCCGCTCGGGCAGCGCTTTCGCCGCCCAGATCGGATCGATGAAGCTCGCCGAGGAGATCGACGCCATGCGCACGATCGGCGTGCCGCCGATGCAGGCGCTTGTCCTGCCCCGCGTCCTCGCCACGACGTTGCTGATGCCGCTCCTCGGCTTTTACTCGACCTTCCTGATGATCGTCGGCGGCGGCCTTCTATGCTGGATCAGCCTCGGTATTCCGCCCGAGACCTTCATCCTGCGCCTGCGCGAGGTCGTCCCGATGACCGATCTGTGGGTCGGGCTGATCAAGGCGCCGGTTTTCGGCATGATCATTGGCCTGGCCGGCTGTTATCAGGGCATGCAGGTGCGCGGCAACAACGAGGAGGTCGGCAATCGCACCACCACGGCGGTCGTGCAGGCGATCTTCCTCGTCATCGTGCTCGACGCCTTTTTCGCGGTCTTCTTCACCGAGGTGGGCTGGGGATGAGCGAGGAACTGATCGTCTCCGTGCGCGGGCTGCGCAACAGTTTCGGCGACAATGTCGTGCATGAGAATCTCGATATCGATGTCCGGGAGGGCGAGATTCTGGGGGTTGTCGGGGGATCTGGTACGGGCAAGTCGGTGCTGCTGCGCTCGATCATCGGACTGCAGGAGCCGGACGAGGGCGAGATCACCATTTTCGGCGAGCGAATGGATTGCGCGACGGCGGAGGAGAATCTCGACCTGCGCCGCCGCTGGGGCGTGCTCTTTCAGAACGGCGCGCTGTTTTCGACGCTGACCGTTGCCGAGAATGTCCAGGTGCCGCTGCGCGAATTCTACAAGAATATCGACGAGGAACTGCTCTGCGAGATTGCGACGTTCAAGATCGTGATGAGCGGACTTAAGGCGGAGGATGCGCCCAAATATCCTTCCGAGCTGTCGGGCGGCATGCGCAAGCGCGCGGCGCTGGCGCGGTCGCTGGCGCTCGACCCTATTCTGTTGTTTCTCGACGAGCCGACGGCCGGGCTGGACCCGATCGGCGCCGCGGCGTTCGACAATCTGATCCTCGAACTCAAGGAAGCGTTGGGTCTCACCATCTTCCTGATCACACACGATCTCGATACGCTGCACACGATCTGCGACCGGGTCGCCGTGCTGGCCGACAAGAAGGTGATCGCCTGCGCGCCGATCGAAGAATTGCTTGCTCTCGATCACCCGTGGATACAGGATTATTTCAACGGTCCGCGTGGACGCGCTGCACTGGCGGCCGCGCATTAGGGCTGGGAGGGACGGATGGAAAACCGATCGAACCAGATATTAGTCGGCAGCGTGGTGCTCGGCCTCATCATTCTCGTCGTGGTCTTCACCGTCTGGCTCGCCCGGCTCGGCGATGGCGGCGAGAATGCCTATGACATCTATTTCGCCCAGTCGGTGGACGGCCTCGCCCGCGGTTCCAGCGTCACCTATTCGGGCGTGCCTGTCGGCCAGATCGAGGAGATCGCGCTCGTCCCGGACAATCCCGAATTCGTCCGCGTCCGCATCCGGGTCGGCGAGGATGTGCCTATCCTTGAAGGTACGACCGCGACCATCGAAGGCATCGGCTTTACCGGCGTGTCGCAAATCTCGCTGGACGGCGGCGTGCAGGGTGCCGATCCGATCGACGATGCGGGTCCCGGCGGCGTGCCCGTCATCCCGACCCGGCCGGGCGCGTTCGGCGAGCTGCTCAACAGTGCGCCGCGCCTGCTCGAACGGCTGACGACATTGACCGAGAGGCTGACCGAATTGCTCGGCGACCGGAACCAGAATTCCATCGCCGCAATCCTGGAAAACACGCAAAGGCTCACCGAAGAGCTGGCCGCGCAGGGCCCGGAAATCACCGCCACCTTGCAGGAGAGCCGGATCGCGATCCGCGAAGCCGGCATCGCGCTGGAGGAAATCGGCGAACTTGCCGATACGACCGACAACCTGCTCGGCACCGAGGGCGAGGCGTTGATGCGCGACCTCAGGTCGGCCGTGCGGTCCGCGGAATCGAGCATGGAAGCGCTGGATCGCACGATCACCGCGGCCGAACCGGGCCTCAACGCCTTCTCGCAGCAGACGATACCGGAAATCGGCCAGCTCGTCCGTGATCTCGGCGAGATGTCCGAAGCGCTGACCGCGGTATCGCAGCGGATCAACCGCGAGGGCGCGGGCTCGCTCGTCGGCACCACCCGACTTCCGGAATATGAGCCGCAATAGGAGCCGATGATGAAACGGTTTTTACCATTGGTAGCGCTGGCAACCCTGACCGGCTGTGTGAGTTTCGGATCCGAGCCGCCGCCCTTCCTTATGGCGCTCAACGCCGATGCGCAGGTCGCGGGCGGATCGGCCCGCTCGGCGGCCGTCGGGCAGGCGATCACGGTCCAGCGCCCCGAAGTGCCGCAGAAACTCATTACCAACCGCCTGCCCGTACAGACCGGCGAGACGACGATCGCCTATCTTGCCGACGCGCTATGGGTGGACACGCCCAACGAGCTGTTCCGCGCCCTGCTCAGCGAGACGCTCGCCGCGCGAACGGGCCGCGTCGTGCTCGATCCGGCGACCTATTCCGCCGACCCCGGCATGATCGTGAACGGCCAGCTCCACGAGTTCGGCCTCGACGCGCGCACCAACGAAACGGTGATCGTCTATGACGCAACGATCACCGACGCGAACGGGGTCCGCACGCGCCGCTTCGAACAACGCGAGCCCGTCTTTGCGCAAGATGCGCAGACCGTGGCGCAGGCGCTCAATCGCGCGGCAAACCGCATGGCGATCGAATTTTCCGATTGGGTCGTCGGCTAGGTTACCAGGGCTTGCCCATCAGATCGATCGTCCCGGATCGCGGCGCGGCTGCAGTGCCATCGCGCACCATCGCGCCACCGTCCGGGAAAGCGACCCGCTTTCCATGTTGTTCGACCATAACCGTACCCGCGAAAATCCGCCAGCCGCGCTTCTCGTAAAATTCCCGATTATGGGTTTCGACGAAGATCAGGCTGAAATCCGGCCGGATATCCGCGTCGATAACCATCTGAGCGTCTTCCAGTATCCGCGATGCGATACCGCGCTTCTGATAGTCGGGATGCGTCTTCACGCCGCCGATGCCGGCGACCGCGACGGGGTTTTCGTCAAGCTGGGCCCGCCGCCGAGGGATACCGGCCGATCCGACCAGCGTGTCACCCGCATAGCCGAGGATCCAGCGCTCCGCATGCGACCAGTCGACGTCGTGAAACTCGCTATGGGCGAGCATTTCCGGCGTGTAGACGATCGCGCTCAGCTTCTGGACTTCGGACCATGCTGCCGCATCGCGGCGTTCGATGCGCAGCGCCTCAGCCAAGGCTTTTCGATGCCTGTTCGTAAACGTCTTTCGAAAGGCTCGGCGCGGCGAGGATGCGTTCCAGCTCGGTCCGCATCAGCGCACCGCGATCCTCGTCGAACCGCCGCCATTTCCCGAGCGGCGGCAGCATGCGCGCGGCCGTCTGCGGGTTGATCGCGTCGGCCTTCAATATGAAATCGGCCAGGAAGCGATAGCCGCGGCCCGACGCCGCATGAAAGGCGCGCTGGTTCGCGCCGAACGCGCCGATGAGCGAGCGGAACCGGTTCGGATTCTCGATGCTGAAATCGGTATGCGCGGCAAGCTTTTCGACCGCATCCACCGTATCATCGCGGATCGACATGGCCTGAGTCATGAACCATTTGTCGAGCACGAGCGTGTCGTCGCGATAGCGCGTATAGAATTCCTCCAGCGCCGCGATCCGCTCCGGCCAGTCGCTGTTCGCGAGTACGCCGAGCGCCGCCTGGCGGTCGGTCATATTGTCAGCGCCGTCGAACTGCTCGGTCGCAAGACGCGCCGCATCGTCCGTTCCGCTCACGGCGATATAGCCGAGCGCCACGCCGCGCAGCCGCCGGAGCGCCTTGGCGGACGGCGTGTATTCATAGGCATTCCCGCTCGACGCCGCATAGGCGGCGCGCCATTCGGCCTCGAGCGTCACCGCCAGATCGGCACGCAGCGCCTCGCGCGCGCGATGAATGGCCTCGGGATCGACGACCAGCATCTGGTCGCCGATGAAGCTCTCGCTCGGCAGCAGCACGGTTTCGGCGATGAAGGCCTTGTCGAGATCGGGATCGGCTAGCGTCTTGCGCACCGCCTCGATTACCGGTGCGTGATCGGCGTCGCGGCCCGAAATCGTGTCGATGATCGTTTCGACCATCAATTGCTGCATCGCTTCGTAGCGGGCAAAGGGGTCGTCGTCATGCGCGGATAGGAAGGCGAGCGTTGCCGGATCCTTTTCGGCATCCAGCGTGACCGGCGCGGTGAAGCCGCGGTTGAGCGAGAGGACGGGCGGTTCGACGAGGCCGTCGAACACGATCTCCTGCGAGTCCTCGGTCAGCATCACCAGGCGCTCGGGGACTATCGGCGTGCCGCTGTCCTTGCCGAGCAGCGCAGTGTTGAGCGGGATCGCCATCGGCGCCTTTTCGAGCTGGCCGGGCGTCGCC
>NZ_JBQLZN010000079.1:0-4411 GCF_052168295.1 Parasphingopyxis sp.
TGGGAGGCCGGGAGGGGGAGCGGGCTGGTGCCGCGCCTGAGCGAAGCGAAGGTCTGACAAATCAGCACGTCTCTCTGTTGATCGGCAATTCGAGTGTGACGGCGAAGCCGCCGCCCTCGCGCGGCCCCCAGGTAACGTTGCTCTCGGCGCCGTAACGCGCGTCGAGCCGTTCATAGACATTGTTGAGCCCGACGCCGGTGCCGTGCGGCCCATCGGCGGGAAGGGGATCGCCATCGTCGCTGACGGTGATGATGAGCTTGCCGTTCTCTTCGCGCGCATGGATCGACACCGTCACCGGCCGGCGCACGCGCGACACGCCATATTTGATCGCATTCTCGACGATCGGTTGCAGGATCAGCGCGGGCACGCAGCAGCCGTTCAACGATTTCGGGATCGCAATGTCGACGATCAGCCGTTCGGGAAAGCGCACGGCTTCGATATCGAGATAGAGGCGCTGCAGCCGGATCTCCTCCTCCAGCGCGACATCGTCCGCCGGTTCGGCGGTGAGGCTCGTCCGGTAGAAGGTCGAAAGGTTGAGGATCATCTTTTCCGCTTCGTCGCGCCGGTCGCGCATGACGAGCGAGGAGAGCACGTTCAGCGTGTTGAACAGGAAATGCGGATTGACCTGATAGCGCAGGGCGCGGAGCTGCGCGGTCTGCGCCTCCTGCGCGAAGATCGCGGCGCGCCGTTCCGCCTGGCGGACGATCTGCGCATAGCCCAGCGCCATATAGAGCAGCGCCCATGCGATCACGACGAAATAGCGCGACAGCACAGCCTCGGCGAAACCGCGCCACATCGCCAGCGGGTCGCGCGCCTGAAATTCCTCGATCATCTCGCGCTGCTCTTCCCATTCCTCGCCCTTGAACAGTTCGAGCGGGTCCCAGACCTCGAAAACGTAGAAATTGAACCCGGCAATCACCGCGGCGAAGGGCAGGGCCGCCGCAAAGGCGATCGGGATCCGCCAGCGCAGCGGCCGGTCGGCAAAGCGTTCGAGGAACAGATAGAGCAGAAAGGTGAGCCCGATCGCCACGCTGATAACGACGACGCGATAGATCAGCATGTCGAGCTGACCGGGATAGGCCATCACCGCGGCGCGGATCGTTACGACGACGAAATAGAATCCCCACAGGCCGAGCACCGACACGAGGCCGAGCCTGTGTCCGATGGCCGCATTGCGGGAAAGTTCTGGCGGTCTGCCGTTCATGGGCGTCTTGTAGCGGAAGGATTGGCGCCCGTCTCGCTATGTCGCGCGTCCAGTCGAACGGCTTCGGCGCTTTGTCGATACGTTCGTCGAAATCGCGTCCGGCGAACGGCCTTTGGCGATCCGGAACGATCCCGCGACTGCCGGGTTGGTAGAGAAGATAAAGGGAGATTCGCGATGACGCCCAGGAAAGACCAGATTGTCGACGAAAAAACGATGCGGAAAATGTCCGTAGCGCCGCCCGATCCCGATGAAGGGGCTGCCGATGCCGCGGACAAGTCCCGCGAGCAGGAAGAGTTGGACGAGGGGCTGGAAGAGACGTTTCCGGCCTCGGACCCGCCCGCAAACGTGCAGCCCGGGCACGATCAGCCCGCGCCGTCATCGGGCTATGACGAAGGCGCGCAGAAGGACTGAGCCTGCGCCACTTTCTTTACCTGCGAGATAATTGAATCGCCTAGATACGAGGCATAGCGGTACGGTCGACACCGATCCCGGGAGACCGCCATGACCGCTTTTCGCCTGTTATTGATCGCTTTGCTGCTGATAATCATCGGCTATACCGCGATCGTCGTCGCTGAGCACGGCCTCGACCTGTTCTCCGTGTTTTTCGGCGATATCGCCGCCTTTGGCTGGCCGGGCCAGTTCAATGTCGATTTCGGCAGCTTTCTCGTGCTTTCGGCGCTCTGGGTCGCGTGGCGGCACCAATTCAGCGCGGCCGGCCTGTTGCTCGCCATACCCGCCTTTCTCGGCGGCATGCTTTTCCTTGCGACCTATCTGCTGATCGCGAGCTATGCCGCGAAGGGCGACGTGCGTGTTCTACTGCTCGGGGCGGGCCGCGCCATGCCGTGAGTGCCCCGCGACCGCCATTTTCCGCGCTGCGGTGTTTTCGTGCAACAATATTGCGAAAATCCACATAAAATTACACATTGCGGTTGATGCGCTGCAACATAACTGATTCAACTGTGCGCAGAGCGGCCTATGGTTAACGCTTCGTCAACCTGTTGCGTGGCATTATGGCTGCCAAGATCAACAACGGACCGGAGGGTTCGATGACGAAGACAAACACTCCCCAGCCCGGCGCGATGGCGCTTGCCGAGATGAAGGAGTTTGCGTCGTTCGAGGCATCGACCCAGCGTTACGTCCGCCGCTCGCTCGATGTGGGCCTGGAGCGCCGCGACGCGATCCGCAAATGGTCCCGCGACATGGTCGAGGCCGCCGCGATCAAGGCGCAGTCCGCCGTTTACGAACGGCTCGACGATATCCGCGAAACGATTCCCGACGATAGCGGCCTGGATTCGGTCGAACCGTTCATGGGCCCGCTCGTCACCGTCTCGGCCTTCGATCTGGGGCAGGACCGCCTGCCGAGCTTCTCCGCCTATCGTTTTCTGTATGAGCGCTTGCTCGGCCCCTATGTCCGCCCCTGGCTGCCCGGCTCTTTCTGCGCGGCGGCCGCGCTGCCGCATATCCATCCGGAGCGCCGGCGCGTCTTGCTGCAATCGATCAGCGAAGCCGCGGCAACCGCGCCGGGCTGGTCGAACCGGGCGCCCGCTTTCTACCCCGACTGGGTCGAAAAGGTTCCGGAGAATGCACTCCCGCACTAGCGGCGTGACTGCGCGACTGTTCGCGCTTCCGATTCCCCCGATTTTGCTCTATGCTCGTCTGCGTTAGCAGAGGGTTTTTGGGAGTAGAGCCATGAAATCGGTCGTAAAATTCAGCGTACCGGCGATCATGATGCTGGCCGCGGTGCCGGCCTCGGCGGGCACGATCGCAGGGTGCATCGCCGCCAACGAAGATCGCAACGGCATCCTCAGTTTCGACGACTATGCGGTCGCGAAGTCCGAGGCCGGAGAAGTGGACGGCGCCATGCTGCGCGAAGCGGCCGAGGCCGAGCTGCGCGAGCGCAACAGCGATCCGGGTCGCATCACCTGCCAGACCTATAGCGGCGCGGGGCATTATGTCGTCGTGGCCGGCGGGGTCGAATATAATGGCCGGGTCCGCAACCTGATCGGCTTCGGTTTCGGCGATACGCGCGAGGAAGCGCTCGCGCGCAGCGACGACCGGCTGAACAATGTGCTGGAATATAACACGTTCAACCACAGCGGCGGCGAGATGACGGTCGTCGAAGAGGGCGCGGTCGGCGGCTGATTCCGCTCTAGGCTAGCGGCAGAGCGAGCCGCCGAAGCGCCCGCGCGCGGCTTGGTCGAGATGGAAATGGTCGGCATGCGCCGCGTTGTAATCGGGCGATAATGTCGTCGCGAACACGCGGCACGCGCCGTCGCGCACTTCGGTGAGGAACGCGGCCCTCGGCCCGCCATCTTCCCAATCCTCCAGCACCGAAATGCGCGAGCCGTCTTCGAGTATGAATCCCGCGATATCGATGGCGTCGGCGGTCGCATGTTGCGACCAGCGCCCGCCTGCCGCGCCGTTGATCCGGCGGCAGGCGAAGGTGCCGAGATGATCGATGGCGGTGACGCGCTGACCGAACAGCCGCATCGCGGTCGGTTGGATACTCTCGCGCTCCCACAGGACAAGCGCCGCGGCGACCGGACAGGCGAGCGCGGGTTCGGCGGGGCGATAGGCGATGCCTTGCGCGCCGCCGTCCGGGGTCAGCGCCACGCCGTCTGAATATCCGCATGTGTCGCTATCGGTGCGGTCCGGCAGCGCGCGATAGTCGATGTCCGCCGCATCGAGCAGCGCCGTGCAACGTGGTGCGTCCTCGGTCAGCGCCGCGATCTTGCGCGCCGTAAACATGCCGACCGGATCCCGGAGGTCGAGCGCCGTCCAGGGCATGTCCTCGGGATGGTTGCGGATATAGTCGGCGCTCCACAACCCTGCGGCCGCGAGCAGCACCAGGATCGCGAGCCGCTTCGCCCATTTGGTCATCGTCATTGCGGGTGCCTTTCGCGCGAATTTCCTCCATAAGCCGCATTGCCCATCGAACGAAAGACGCATTGGCCATGTCCGCACGCACGATTCCCGCAAGCGAAACGCCCGCGATCCGACTGACCACGCGCGCGATCGAAAAGGTGTGGGGCCGCCATACGCTCGGCCTCGGCTTTGCCGACCCCGCGCCGGGCGACGAACCGATCGGCGAGATCTGGTTCGAAATGCCGGATGGCGGGACTCCCGAACTGCTCGTCAAATATCTGTTCACGAGCGAAAAGCTCTCGGTACAGGTGCATCCCGACGATGCGCAGGCGCAGGCGCGCG
>NZ_JBQLZN010000080.1:0-113353 GCF_052168295.1 Parasphingopyxis sp.
ATCGACGAGATCGAAGACAATATGGATCGGGACAAGTTTTTCGACTCGGACGAAGCCAAGGCTTTCGGCCTGGTGGACGAGGTTTACGAAAAACGGCCCGAGGTCGACTCAAAGTCCGATAGCTGAGCGCGGTTAAGCCATTAGCTATTTTCTTGTGCAATAAGTCATTGTCTAGCCGGATAACGACGCGCTAGACTGTTTGCGGCTGCGGCGATGCGGCCGGAGGGAATTGATTATGACGAAGCTGAGCGGCAGCGACTCCAAGAGCACCCTGTATTGCTCTTTCTGCGGAAAATCGCAGCATGAGGTGCGCAAGCTGATTGCCGGCCCGACCGTGTTCATCTGCGACGAATGCGTCGAACTGTGCAATGACATCATCCGCGAGGAAACGAAGGGCTCGATTTCGTCGAAGCGGGAAGGGGGCGTGCCGACGCCCGCCGAAATCTGCGAAGTCCTCAACGACTATGTGATCGGTCAGGATAGCGCGAAGCGTGTGCTCTCCGTCGCGGTGCATAACCATTACAAGCGCTTGAACCATGGCGCCGCCGGCAGCGATGTCGAGCTCGCCAAGTCGAACATCATGCTCGTCGGGCCGACCGGGTGCGGCAAGACGCTGCTCGCCCAGACGCTCGCGCGCATCCTCGATGTGCCGTTCACCATGGCCGATGCGACGACGCTGACCGAGGCCGGCTATGTCGGCGAGGATGTCGAAAACATCATCCTGAAACTGCTTCAGGCGTCCGACTATAATGTCGAGCGCGCCCAGCGCGGGATCGTCTATATCGACGAAATCGACAAGATCAGCCGCAAGTCTGACAATCCGTCGATCACCCGCGATGTCTCGGGCGAGGGCGTGCAGCAGGCGCTGCTCAAGCTCATGGAAGGCACGACCGCCAGCGTCCCGCCGCAGGGCGGCCGCAAGCATCCGCAGCAGGAATTTTTGCAGGTCGATACGACGAATATCCTGTTCGTCTGTGGCGGCGCATTTGCGGGTCTCGAAAAGGTCATCTCGGACCGGATGCAGGGCAAGTCGATGGGCTTCGGCGCGCATGTCGAAGCGCCAGACGAACGCCGGGTCGGCGAGGTTCTCCGCCATGTCGAGCCCGAGGATCTGCTGAAATACGGCCTGATCCCGGAATTTGTCGGTCGTCTCCCGGTCATCGCGACGCTGGACGATCTGGATGAGGATGCGCTGGTGCAGATTCTGCGCGAACCGAAAAATGCGCTGGTGAAACAATATGCCAAGCTCTTCGACATGGAAGATGTGAAGCTGGAGTTCACGGACGACGCCCTGATCGCGATTGCCAAGAAGGCCATCGAGCGTAAAACCGGCGCACGCGGCCTGCGGTCGATTCTCGAGGGCATATTGCTCGATTCGATGTTCGACCTGCCGACCCTCGAAGATGTCAGCGAAGTAGTGATCGACAAGGATGTCGTGGAGGGCCGCAAGGAGCCCGTGCGCGTTTTCGCCAAAACCAAGGAAAAGGCCGCCGACGACGCGGCCTGACCCTGGAAAACATGGTTTAGGTCCGGTTCGTAACTTTTGTTTCGGACACGGTAATTCGCGCGTGGCATCTGCGGCCATGCACATCTTTGCCGCCGCTTGGCGTTGATACGTGCCTCTGCACCACCATATATTGCGGTAAGCCGGGCGCGAGCCCGAAGTTGGAGTATGTGATGAGCCTTTCCCTGCCTGTTCTTCCCCTTCGCGATATCGTGGTGTTTCCGCACATGATCGTTCCGCTGTTCGTGGGACGCGACAAATCCGTCGTATCGCTCGAGCGCGCCATGGCGGCAGACAAGACGATCTTTCTCGTCGCGCAGCTCGATCCGGCCGAGGACGATCCCGACCGCGACGCGCTCTACGATGTCGGTGTGACGGCGACGGTCCTGCAGTTGCTCAAGCTGCCGGACGGCACGGTGCGCGTGCTCGTCGAAGGGCAGCAGCGCGCGTCGTTGGAGGACATCCATTATCGCGACGAACATCTGATTGCCGATATCGAACTGATCGAGGACAAGCCGGCCGACGGCCCGGAAGTGACGGCGCTTATGCGCTCGACCGTCGAGCAGTTCGACAATTACGCCAAGCTCAACAAGAAGATTCCCGAGGAAACGGCGGTCCAGCTCGGGCAGATCGAGGAAGCGTCTCAGCTATCTGATGCGGTCGCCGCGAACATCGGCGCCAAGGTCGCGGACAAGCAGACGATGCTCGTCGAGCGCGACCCGTCGAAGCGTCTCGAAATGGCTTTCGCCTTCATGGAGGGTGAGCTCGGCGTGCTGCAGGTCGAGAAGAAGATCCGCAGCCGCGTGAAGCGCCAGATGGAGAAGACGCAGCGCGAATATTATCTCAACGAGCAGATGAAGGCGATCCAGCGCGAGCTCGGAAACGAGGATGGCGAAGAGGGCGACGAGCTCGCCGAACTCGCGAAGAAGATCAAGGAAACCAAGCTTTCCAAGGAAGCGCGGACCAAGGCACAAGCCGAGCTGAAAAAGCTCAAGGCCATGGCGCCGATGTCGGCCGAGGCGACGGTCGTCCGCAACTATCTCGACACGCTGCTTGGCCTGCCCTGGGGCAAGAAGGCCAAGCTCAAAAAGGATATCGGCGAGGCGCAGAAGATCCTCGACGAGGATCATTACGCGCTGGAGAAGGTGAAAGACCGGATCGTCGAATATCTTGCCGTACAGGCGCGTACCAACAAGCTGAAAGGCCCGATCCTGTGCCTCGTCGGGCCGCCGGGCGTCGGCAAGACGTCGCTCGGCAAGTCGATCGCGCGGGCGACGGGCCGCGATTTCGTGCGCCAGTCACTGGGCGGCGTGCGCGACGAGGCCGAGATTCGCGGTCATCGGCGCACCTATATCGGCTCGCTGCCGGGCAAGATCGCGAGCAACCTGAAAAAGGCCGGTACGTCTAACCCGCTGTTCCTGCTCGACGAGATCGACAAGCTCGGCCAGGATTTTCGCGGCGATCCGGCTTCGGCACTGCTCGAGGTGCTAGACCCTGAGCAGAACGACAAGTTCCAGGATCATTATCTCGAGATCGATCTCGATCTCTCGGACGTGATGTTCGTGACCACGGCGAACACGCTGAACCTCCCGCAGCCGCTGCTCGACCGGATGGAGATCATCCGCCTGTCCGGATACACTGAGGACGAAAAGGTGGAGATCGCCAAGCGCCACCTCTTGCCCAAGCAGATCGAAGCGCACGGGCTTAAGGAGGGCGAGTTCACGCTCGAGGACGATGCGCTGCGCGCGATGATCCGAAACTATACGCGCGAGGCCGGTGTCCGCACGCTCGAACGCGAAATCGCGAAACTGGCGCGCAAGGCGCTTCGCGAAATCCTAGAGGGCGATGCGGAGTCTGTGACGGTAACGCCGGACAATCTCTCCGACTATCTCGGCGTCATCAAGTTCCGGTTCGGTGTCGGCGAGGAAGAGGATCAGGTCGGCGCGGTCACGGGCCTTGCCTGGACCGAGGTCGGCGGCGAGCTGCTCACGATCGAAGCGGTAACGGTTCCCGGCAAGGGCCAGATCAAGACGACCGGCAAGCTCGGCGAAGTCATGCAGGAATCGATTCAGGCGGCGATGAGCTTCGTTAAGGCGCGCGCGCCGAGCTATGGCATCAAGCCGAGCGTGTTCGGCAAGAAGGACATCCACGTCCATCTGCCCGAAGGGGCGGTGCCGAAAGATGGGCCGTCCGCCGGTATCGGCATGGTCACCGCGATGATTTCGACTTTGACCGGGATTCCCGTGAACCGCGAAATCGCGATGACTGGCGAAGTTACGCTGCGCGGTCGCGTATTGCCGATCGGTGGGCTGAAGGAAAAATTGCTGGCGGCGCTGCGCGGCGGCATCAAGACCGTCCTCATTCCCGAAGAGAATGAGAAGGACCTGGCCGACATTCCGGCGAATATTCGTGACGGACTCGAAATCGTCCCCGTGGGCCATGTCGATGCGGTCCTCGGGCTGGCGTTGACCGGGCAGGTCGCGCCGATCGAATGGAGCGATGCCGACGAGATCGCGACCGACCCGAGCCCTCAGGTCACGCCGGGAGTTTCAGGCGATAGTGATCCGGCGGTCCGTCACTGATTCGCAACAAAAAGGTCGCTTTGGCCCGAAAACCTAGGAATATTACCGTTTTTCTTGCCTTTTGGGCTTTACAGCAGAGGGTCAATTAGACTTAGATGCGCGCGTCGGCATAGCCGTGAGTCATTTTTACGAAATACAGAAACAAGGGGTGCGGAGAGCATGAACAAGCAGGAACTTATTTCTTCGGTCGCGGATGCATCGGGTCTGAGCAAGGCCGATGCCGGCAAAGCGTGCGAAGCCGTGTTCGATACGATCACGAGTGCGCTGAGCAATGGCGGCGAAGTCCGCCTGGTCGGTTTCGGAACCTTCTCGACGACCGAGCGCAAGGCTTCGACGGGACGCAATCCGCGCACCGGCGAGCCGATGCAGATCCCGGCCTCGACCCAGCCGAAGTTCAAGGCCGGCAAGGGCCTCAAGGACGCGGTCAACTAGACGGGCGTTTCGTTCGGCGATTGCCGGGCGGGCCGGTGGCGGGCCCTTACCGCCACGAAAAGGCGGGCGCTGTTTCAGCGCTCGCCTCTTTTCTTTCGGGTCGACACGCTTAAATGTGCCGACATGGTATCGGGCGCGTAGCTCAGCGGGAGAGCACTGCCTTCACACGGCAGGGGTCGCTGGTTCAATCCCAGCCGCGCCCACCATCACTGTCAGGCCTTGGGCGACGGTCACTGTCAGGCCTTGGGCGACGGTCGATCGAAGGTCGTGTTTGTCGGGAAAATCCACCCGTAATTATATTACAAACCATTGACGGTTGGGTCTCGGCGATCCTATGTGCGCCCCTGGCTCTGTGCCGTTCATGGCGATCGTAGTTCAATTGGTTAGAATGCCGGCTTGTGATGCCGGAGGTTGCGGGTTCAAGTCCCGTCGATCGCCCCAGTTTTTCCGATGATCTGATCACCGGCTACGCAGGAATACCGAATGTCCGCGACCTGGGACCTTCCCGATTATGACGATCATGAAGCCGTGCATCTCTTCCGCGATGCCGAGAGCGGATTGAGCGCTATTATCGCCGTACATTCGACGCATCTGGGCCCGGCCGCGGGCGGAGTCCGTTTCTGGCATTACCCCGATTCGACTCGGGCGATTACCGACGCGCTGCGCCTCTCGCGCGGTATGAGCTTCAAAAATGCAATGGCCGGATTGCCCATGGGCGGCGGCAAGGCCGTGATTCTTGCCGACCAGGCGAAGACCAAGACCGAAGACATGCTCAAGGCCTTCGGCCGGGCGATCGACAGTCTCGGCGGCCGTTACGTCACCGCCGAAGACGTCGGCATGACGGACAATGACATGGTCGTGATCCGCAGCGAGACTGACCATGTATCGGGCCTGCCGGTCGAAAGCGGTGCCGCGGGCGGCGATCCGGGCCCGTATACGGCACTCGGCGTCTTTCTCGGCGTCCAGGCCGCAGCCAAACGGGCACTCGGCGTCAATCGCCTCAAAGACGTGCATGTCGCTATCCAGGGCGTGGGCAGTGTCGGCGGCGGCCTTGCCAAGCTGCTCGCCGAAGAGGGCGCGCGGCTGACGATCGCGGATGTCAGCATCGAACGCGCCAGGGCGTTCGCCACCCAATATGGCGGCGAGGCCGTAGAGGCGGACGAAATCCTCTCGATCGAAGCCGATATCGTTAGCCCCAATGCGCTCGGCGCGATCCTCGATGAGCAGAGCATCGCGGCACTGCGGTGCGCGGCGGTCGCGGGCGGCGCGAACAACCAGCTCGCAACGCCGGCGGACGGCCAGCGCATCTACGACCGCGGCATCCTGTTCGCGCCCGATTATGTGATCAACGCGGGTGGCATCATCAATGTCGGCCTCGAATATCTAGGGCAGGGCGATGAGGCCGAGGTGAAGGCGCGTATCGCGAAGATTCCCGAGCGGCTCGAACAGGTCTGGCAGGAAAGCGCGGAAACCGGCGCTCCGTCTGCCGATGTCGCCGACCGTATCGCGCGTCGCCTGATCGGCCGCGCCTAGAAGATAACCGGCCGCGCGGGACGCGAGCGAACCCGCTCGCGATAGAGGGTGTAAAGCCCGCTGCCGATGATGATCGCCGCGCCGCACCAGGTTGCGACTGATGGTACATCCGCCCAGATCAGCCATCCGAGCGCCACGGCCCAGAGCAGCTGCGTGTAATCGAACGGCGCAACGACGACGACCGGCGCCACCCGCAGCGAAGCCGTCAGCAACAATTGTGCCGTTCCGCCCAATATCGCGATGCCGATCATGATCGCCCAGCCTTGCCAGTCGTGGCTTTCGGCGAAGAATGGCACGACGAACCCGGTTCCCACGGCCGATATCGCGGTGAACCAGAATACCGTCGTGAGCGCGCGTTCGGTCTTGCTGATCTGGCGGATCGTAATGATGACACAGGCGACGCCGAAGGCCGACGCGAGAGCCACCATGAGCCCGTCGAGCGGCAGGTTCAGATCCTGCGGCTGTACTATGACGAGCACTCCGAGAAACCCGACAAGCACTGCGCTCCAGCGATGCCATCCGACTTTCTCGAGCAGGAATATGGCCGACAGCAATGTCGCGAATATTGGCGCGGCGAAACTGATCGCCGTCGCTTCTGCGAGCGGCAGCAGCGTCAACGCCCAATAGCCGAACCCCATGGCGACAAACCCGATCACCGCGCGCCACAGATGCGCAAGCGGCCGGCGGGTCTTGATGATTTGCAGACCCGGCCGCAGCAGAACCCAGAGAAAGAGCGGCGGCAACGCGAAGGCGAAGCGCCAGAATATCATCTCGATCGGATGCAGGCCGTGATCCGCGCCGATCTTCACCATTGCCGCCATGAACGCAAATATCGTTGCCGCCAATATGCGCAGCACGATGCCGGCGACAGGCCGTTGCTCGGGAAAGGAAATGTCGCTCAAAGCTGTTTCGGCGATCCTGCTATACTGTCCCCGACGGGATTCTTTTCGCGCCGTCCTGTTATGCTTTTCCCCGCCGAGAAGCTACGCTAAGACACCGCCAAGATGCATGTTTTCGCGAATCCGACCCGTTTTCTATCGATCGCCCGCCCGCTGACGCCTTGGATGTTCTGGGGCGGATTGCTGCTCGTCGGCGCGGCCTTCGTCATGGGTCTCGTCTATTCGCCGCCGGACTTCCTGCAGGGGGAGCTCGTCCGGATCATGTATGTCCATGTGCCCACCGCCTGGCTCGGCATGGCGGGATGGAGCGGCATCCTGATCGCCAGCATCATGCAGCTCGTCTGGCGCCATCCGCTCGCGGGTATTGCCGCGCGCGCGATTGCCGCGCCCGGCGCGCTGTTTACGGCCCTGTGCCTGCTAACCGGATCGATCTGGGGCCGCCCGGCCTGGGGCACCTGGTGGATCTGGGACGGGCGACTGACCTCGATGCTGGTTCTGCTGTTTCTCTATTTCGGCTTCATGGCGCTGGCGGCCGCGAGCGAGGAGCGCGCGAGCATCAGCCGGGTCGCCGCGATCTTCGGTGTGATCGGTGCGATCAACCTGCCGATCATCCATTATTCGGTGACCTGGTGGAATTCGCTTCATCAGCCCCAGAGCCTGACGTTGAGCGGTTCGGCCATCGATAGCGCGATGCTATGGCCGCTGGGGGTTGCAACCTTGGGCTTTTCGCTGCTCTTTGGCGCGATCGTCCTGTTCCGGATGCGCGCGATCATTGCCGGCATTCGGGTCGAGTCCCGGCTACGCCGATTGGCGCAAGGATAACATCGTGGAGCCATGGCCCTTCATCATTGCCGCCTATGCGTGCACCATTGTCGGAACCGCGGGACTGACTATCTGGAGTTATATGCAAATGCGGTCGTCCGAGGCGCGCATGGACGCTCTGCGCGAGGATAGAGAGTAATGAAGGCCAAGCATCAGCGATTGGCGCTCGCCATTATCGCCGTTGTCGCCGTCACTGCGGCCGGCTTCCTGGCGCTGTACGGGCTGCGCGACAATGCCGCTCTCTTCCGCACACCGGGCGAAATCGCGGCGGAACCCGTTCCGGCCGGTCAGGCCTTCCGGCTTGGAGGCATGGTTGCACAGGGCTCGATCGAGGAAATGCCTGACGGTGTATCGATCCGCTTCCTCGTCCAGGACGCCGAAGCACAGGTGCCAGTCATCTACGCTGGCATTACGCCGGACCTCTTCGCAGAGAATTCCGGCGTTGTCGCGGAAGGTGCATTGAACGAGAATGGCGTGTTCGTCGCCGATCATATTCTCGCGAAGCATGACGAGAATTACATGCCGCCCGAACTTGCCGATGTAGAGCTGGTAGGAGATCCGCGCCGGTGATCGCCGAAGCCGGACTTGCCGCGTTATGGCTTGCCGCTGCACTATGTGGTTTGCAGCTGGTATTCGGCGTGATGGCGCTGCGTTCGAACAGCAGCGGCGCGGTCAACGCGATCCGGCCGGTGGCGATCGTGCAAGGCCTGCTGACCGTATTTTCGTTCGCGATGCTCGTATGGCTGTTCATGCGCACCGATCTTTCGGTCGAACTCGTTGCGGCGAACAGCCATTCGGCCAAGCCGATGCTCTACAAATTCTCCGGGACATGGGGCAATCACGAGGGGTCGATGCTCCTCTGGGTCGCGATCCTGGCGCTGTCCGGCTCGCTCGTCGCGATGTTCGAGAAGCGGCTCAAGGAACGCACGCTGACGGCGACGCTGGCTGCGCAGGCGGCAATCGGGCTCGGTTTCTACGCCTTTCTAATCTTCGCCTCCAATCCCTTCGCCCGGCTCACCCCGGCGCCGGTCGAGGGCCGGGGGCTCAACCCGCTGCTGCAGGATCCGGGCCTCGCCTTCCACCCGCCGACTTTGTACGTCGGCTATGTTGGTCTTTCGATCGCCTTTTCCTTCGCCGTCGGCGCACTGCTGACCCGCGATGTCGGCCCGACCTTCGCCCGGGCGATGCGGCCCTGGGTGCTCGCTTCATGGATATTCCTGACGATCGGCATCGCGGCCGGCAGTTACTGGGCCTATTACGAGCTGGGCTGGGGCGGATGGTGGTTCTGGGATCCGGTGGAGAATGCGTCGCTGATGCCGTGGCTGGCCGCGACGGCATTGCTGCATTCGGTGACGGTGCTGGCAACGCGCGATGCGTTGCGCGCCTGGACGATCATGCTGGCCGTGGTCGCCTTTTCCATGTCGATGCTGGGGACATTCCTTGTCCGTTCGGGTGTGTTGACCAGCGTCCATGCGTTTGCCGTCGACCCGCAGCGCGGCACATTCATCCTCGCTCTGCTGATCCTCTATATCGGCGGTGCACTCGCGCTCTACGCGATGCGCGTCAGCACGGTGCGGGAAGGGGAACAGTTCGAATTCATGAGCCGCGAGGGCGCGCTCGTCGCGAACAATCTCCTGCTGTCCGCCATTCTCGGTATCGTTCTGATCGGCACGCTCTATCCGCTCGGCGTCGAAGCGGTAACGGGCGAACAGCTCTCCGTCGGCCCGCCCTATTTCAACGCGACAGCGGGGCCACTGGCCTTGCTGCTGGTCGCCGCCATGGCCATCGGGCCGCTCCTGCGCTGGCGGCGCGATACCTGGCGCAATGTGATGAACCGCATATCGCTGCCCGTGCTGATTACGGCGCTGGCGCTCATGGCGCTGGTATTGTTCGCGTCGCCGATCGGGATATTGCCGATGCTTGGCTTGATGCTCGCGGCCGGCGTAGCCGCGGCCAGCATCGCGCCGCTGTGGAAACGGAACCTCCGGCGTACGCCGATGTTCATCTACGGCATGGTCATCGCCCATCTCGGTATTGCCGTGAGCATGGCCGGCATGGCCTTCGAAAGTGCGTTTAGCGAGGAAGTGCTTGTCGCTTCGGCGCCCGGCGAGACGCATCAGGTCGGGCCCTATTCGGTAACGTTCGATGGCACGCGCCCGGTCGCCGGGCCGAACTGGACGGCTGTGGAGGGCGGATTGACAGTCCAGCGCGGTGATGGCGATCCCTTCGTCCTGACGCCGCAGTCGCGCATGTTCTCCTCGCCGCAAACCGAAACCAACGAAGCGGCCATTCGCACGGGCTGGACCGGCCAGCTCTATACCGTGCTCGGCAGCAGCGACGGGGCCGGCCGGTCGCAACTTCGCCTCTGGTACAAGCCGTTCGTGACACTGATCTGGTTCGGCGCGCTCCTGATCGCGCTCGGAGGGCTCTTGTCGCTCATCGGCCGTGTCCGGCGTGAACGCCGCACCATGGAACGCGAGGCCTGGGCATGAGCGGCGATCCCGCCATCGACGAACAGAGCGTGGCCATGAAGCGCTTCATCCTTTGGGTACCGCTCGCGGTTGCCGCGATCTTCTTCGGCTTCTTCGGCTATGCGCTCTTTTTTGGGAACAGTTCGCCGCAGCAGCGCGCGATCGAATCGCAACTGATCGGCGAACCCATGCCGGAATTCGCGCTCGAGCCGTCGCTGCCTGGTCGGCCCGGACTCAGCAGTGCGGACCTTGCGACGGGCGAACCGCGCCTCGTCAACTTCTTTGCCAGCTGGTGCGTTCCGTGTATCGCCGAGGCGCCGCAACTGATGCAACTGCGCGATGCAGGCGTGCAGATCGACGCCATCGCGGTGCGCGACCGGCCTGAAGATGTGTACGCGTTCCTGCAGCGCTGGGGCGACCCCTATCAGCGGATCGGTGCCGACACGCAGAGCGAAGCGCAACTCGCGCTCGGATCGTCGGGTGTGCCGGAAACCTTTATCGTCGATGGTGACGGTGTGATCGTCCACCAGCATATCGGCGATATCCGCCCAGAACATGTGCCCGAGATCCTTTCGGCGCTGGAGAACGCGCAATGATGCGCGCGCTCGCCATATTCTTGCTGATGACTGCCATTAGCGCACCCCTCCACTCGCAATCGCGCATGCCCGAGGCCGAATGGGCCAACCGCCAGCTGCCGGACGCCGCGCAGGAGGCAGAGGCCACGGAACTGATGGAATCGCTGCGCTGTCTGGTCTGCCAGGGCCAGTCGATAGCAGACAGCGATGCGGACATGGCACAAGACATGCGCGCGCTCGTGCGTCGCCGGATCGCGGCCGGCGAGGAGCCGGAGGACATCCGCAACTGGCTCGTCGATCGCTACGGCCGCTGGATCACATACGATCCGCCCATCGACAGCGTGACCTGGCCGCTCTGGCTGCTGCCGATCCTGTTGCTCGGCATCGGCATATGGCTTGCGCGCGGCCGGTTCCGCAGGACGCGCAAGGAAAGCTGATGGGGTGGTTCGCCGCGGTCGGCCTGATCGCATTGATAGTCTTCTGGCTCTGGCGCCTTGCCGAGTTTCGCGGCCGCAAGCTCGAATGGCTGGGCGCGGCACTACTGATCGGTCTCGCAGGCTATGCATGGCAGGGCAGTCCGATCCTCGAAGGCCGTCCGACGGAGAACCGCGCCGAGCGTCCGCCGGAGGGCAGTACCGAGGTCAATGAAGCGTTTCTCGACAATCGCAACGCATCGTCCGAACGCTGGATCGAATTCGCCGAAGCCTTGAACCGTGTCGGCAATCATATGAACGCGGCCCATGCGGTCCAGAACGGGATCGATAACGACCCCGACAATCCGGATCTCTGGGTCGCGCTCGGCAATGCGTTGCTTCTGCACGGCGAGGGCCAGATGAACCCGGCCGCGCAGCTTGCGTTCGAACGCGCCGCGCAACTGGACCCCGATCATCCGGGCCCGCCTTTCTTCCTCGGGCTGGCGCTAGCCCAGGCGGGCAGGTTGGACGATGCCGAGGCGACCTGGCGCGCCTTGCTGGAACGGAGCGCGTCGGACGCGCCCTATCGCGCCGATCTGGAAAGCCGGTTGGCGAGCATCGCCCGTTCGCAGGGGCGCCCGGTCGAACTGCCCGAAGCGCCCCCGCAGGATGCCGAAGGCGAATCCTAGTTGAACGGCAGGTCGAGCGCTTCGGCGACGGCCTCGTAACGAATCTTCCCGTCCGACACGTTGAGCCCGGCGGCAAGATGCGGATTATCAGCCATCGCCTGTGCCGGACCCTTGTTTGCGAGCTGGATGACATAGGGCAATGTCGCGTTGTTCAACGCGAAGGTCGAGGTGCGCGCGACCGCGCCGGGCATGTTCGCCACGCAATAGTGGATTATGCCTTCCTCTTCGTAGACGGGCTCGTCATGAGTCGTCGCGCGCGACGTTTCGAAACAGCCGCCCTGATCGATGGCGATATCCACGATGACCGAGCCGCGCTTCATGGTCTTCAGCATTTCGCGTGTGATGAGCTTCGGCGCCGCGCCGCCGGGCACGAGCACCGCGCCCACGACGAGATGCGCGTCCTGCACTGCGGCGGCAATGGCAGCCTTTGAGGCATATCCCGTTTTGATGGACGCACCGAAATGGGTCGAGAGCTCGGCCAGGCGGTCGTTGCTGATATCATAGATCGTCACGTCCGCGCGCAGACCGACGGCCATTTGCGCCGCGTTCAGGCCAGCAACACCGCCACCGATGATGACCACAGTGGCCGGTGCGACTCCGGGCACGCCGCCGAGCAAGATGCCGCGGCCACCCTGTTCCTTTTCCAGATAATGCGCGCCCGCCTGGATCGACATGCGCCCGGCCACTTCGCTCATCGGCTTGAGCAAGGGCAGCGAGCGATTGGGCGATGTCACAGTTTCATAGGCAATGCAGGTTGCGCCGGACTTCATCAGCCCTTCGGTCTGCGGCTTGTCGGCGGCGAGGTGGAGATAGGTGAACAGGATATGGCGCGATTCCAGCATCGCGACCTCTTCCGCCTGCGGTTCCTTGACCTTCACGATCATGTCAGCCGCCGCGAAAACGTCGGCCGCGGTATCGACAATGGTCGCGCCGACCGCGCGGTAATCGTCATCGTCGAAGTCGATGCCGCATCCGGCCTTGGTTTCGACTACCACCTCGTGACCGGCCTGTACGACATCGAAAACCGAATCCGGCGTGAGGCCGACTCGATATTCGTGATTCTTGATTTCCTTGGGGATTCCGACGCGCATTGACGCCTCCTGAAATTGCTGATGCACGGCCTATAGCGGGGCCGTTCACCCTTGTCCTCCCATTGCGAACCGGCCGGTCTCGTGATAGGCCGCCCGCTTCGCCGCTCGCCACAGGAAAGGCCGGAATGCGGCGGCTGAAGCAGCATTCGCACACGCAATCTGGGGTCGCATTCGTCCGAAATGAGTGATTCACGCACCGCTCACCCTGCTTCCGGTTCGCTGGCGCGAGACCAGTCGATCCTGAAGCTCGCATTGGGGGCTCTGGCCATCGTGTTCGGCGATATCGGTATGGGGCCGCTCTATGCGTTTCGCGAGGCGTTCACGGGTCATCATCCGCTCGCGCTCGAAGCGCTGCACATTTATGGCGTGCTCAGCCTTATTTTCTGGGCCATGATGCTTGTCGTCGGCGGAAAATATCTCACAATCATCATGCGCGGGGACAATCGCGGCGAAGGCGGCAGCCTCGCGCTGCTGGCGCTCATGGGCGGCAAAAATGCCGGTAAAAGGTGGGGCGGCGGGCTCGTCATGCTTGGCGTACTGGCGACGGCCCTGTTCTTCGGCGACGCAATGGTCGGTCCGGCAGTTTCCATGCTCGGGGCGGTGGAAGGGCTCTCTATCGTCGATCCGTCCCTGCGCGGGTGGGTCATACCGCTCGCTGTCTTCCTCCTGATTTTCCTGTTTCTCATCCAGCGTTCGGGCAAGATTCGCATCGGTGCCTTTTTCGGCCCGGTAATGCTGCTCTATTTCCTCGTCATTTCCGTGCTCGGTGTTCTGAGCATATTGCAGAGCCCACAAATCCTCTGGGCGTTGAGCCCGCATCATGCGGTGCAGTTTTTCATGGCCGAGCCGCTCCGGGCCTTTCTAGCGTTGGCCGCGGTCATCCTCGCCGTGGCCGGGGCCGAGGCGCTCTACGCATTCATGGGCCGGTTCGGGCGCCGGCCGATCGGCATTTCCTGGCTATGCTTCGTTCTTCCTGCGCTCATGCTGAGCTATCTGGGGCAGGGGGCGCTCGCCCTTCGCGGCGGCGAAGCCGTAATGACCAATCCTTTCTTCCTGCTCGCACCCGCATGGTTTCAGCTCCCGCTACTGATTATCGCGACGCTGGCGGCGATAATCGCATGCCAGGCAGTGATCTGGGGCGCCTTTTCGGTGACACAGCAGGCCATCCAGCTCGGTTTCATGCCGCGCCTGCGGATCGATCACGCCGCCGGTTCGTCGGTCGGCCCGGTCTATGTTCCGGTCGTAAACTGGGCGCTGATGATCGTCGTCGTGCTGCTCGTCCTCACCTTCGGAACCGTATCGAACCTGACCGCGGCCTATGGCGTGGCCGTGGGCGGCGCGATGCTGCTCGACACCTGTTTGCTTGCCGTCCTGCTTTTGAGTTTCTGGAAATGGAACAAGCTGTTGGCGCTCCTGCTCGTCGGCATATTCTTCGCGATCGACCTGCTGTTCGTCGCCGCAACGCTCACCAAGTTCATGGAGGGCGGTTGGGTGCCGCTCGCGATCAGCGGCGTCGCCTTCATCCTCCTGACGAGCTGGGCCAAGGGCCGCGCTCTCCTGATCGCACAGATGCGCGAAACCGCCATGCCCGTGCAGGTCTTCGTCAAATCGGCGGTCGGCGAGGCGACGCGCGTGCCGGGCACGGCGGTGTTCATGACGACGTCTCCCGAGGGTGTGCCGCACGCGCTGCTCCACAATCTGAAACACAACAAGATCCTGCACGAGCGCATCGTATTGCTGACCGTTTCGATCCTCGATCGCCCCTATGTCGGCGAGCAGGAGCGCGTGAAGTACGAGGACCTGGGCGCCGGTTTCTATCGGATCATCCTGCGCTACGGCTTCAGGGAAGACACCAATGTGCCGCAGGCGCTCGAGAAGGTGACGACCTGCGGCCCGCCTTTCCGCATGATCGAAACGAGCTTCTTCCTGGCGCGGCAGACATTGCTGAGCTCTGAGAACCCGCAAATGGCGCCCTGGCGTGAGAAACTGTTCGCCTGGATGCTGCGCAATGCCGAGACTGCGATGCAGTTCTTCCGCCTGCCGACGAACCGCGTGATCGAACTGGGCAGTCAGGTCGAGATATAGGGCCGGAACGGGTTGCGCGCCGCCATCATCCTGGCCGCGGGCCGCTCGCAGCGTTTCGGCGCGGCGAACAAGCTGCTGGCCAGATATCGTGGCAAGCCGCTGTTGCAATGGGCGATCGAGCATGCATTGCGCGCGCCGGTTGGTAGGGCTTTGCTCGTCGTCGGCGCGGATCACCGCCGTCTCACATCCATCGCTGCGCACTTCCCGGCGCATCGCATTACCACGGTGGTTGCGCGAACCCCGAACGAATCGCGGCGTAAGAGTCTATTGTACGGATTGCGAGCGCTGCGCCGACACGAACGCGAATGCTTCGTATTTCTGGGAGACCTGCCGGACCTGCCCGGCGGAGTCGCCACGAGGTTGGCGGTGCGAGCACGGCGCGGCGCTGCCGCTGTCCGAGCCCGTCATCGCGGTACGCCTGGCCACCCGGTCCTGATTGGCGATACCGCGACGACGCGAAAACGCCTCGAAGCTGGCGACAAACCATTCGAACAGGACGAAATGGTGTCAATCGAATGCGGCCGGGCCATTATCGCCGATATAGATCGGCCGTGCGACTTGCGCGCGGTTCCCGTAAGAGCGTGAACAGATGACCGGCACAGACGCGCCCATCATTGTCTCCGCATTGTTCGGCGATGCCGATTTCGCCTTCTTCAATGGTCTGCGACAGGCGCATTTCCCGCCGGAGCGCAACGTAATCGATGCCCATCTGACGCTCTTTCACCATCTTCCCCCGAGCATTGTGGGTGAACTCAGGCACCGGTTGAACTTGGAAACACGCGGCGTCGCGCGACCCAAGGCCCGACTAAGCGGTGTGATGTCGCTCGGTCGCGGCGTTGCTTTTCGCATTGAGAGCCCCGAGCTCGAGGCTATTCGCGACGCGCTCGCTGACGCCTTTTCCGGTTTGCTCACCCCGCAGGACCGGCAAGGCTGGCGGCCACATGTGACTGTCCAGAACAAGGTCGATCCGGCCGAAGCAAAGCGGTTGCTGCAGAAGCTATCCGATGAGTTCGTTGCGCGCCCGGTGGTAATTTCGGGAATCGCGTGCTGGTATTATCGCGGCGGGTCGTGGGAACTGATTTCGCGGCACATGTTCGCACGCTGACGGCCGCTCAATCGATCTGGCCGATGCCCTCGCAACTCAGATCGAACGCCTCGAGCCCGGCTTCGAGATAAGCGGCGAGCATCGGCATATCCATTAGCTGTTCGACGATGGGATCGTTTTCGGGATCGGCTGCCTCCGCGACTGCCTCTTCCCAGTCTCCGGCGTCATATGTGCCGTTGCCGATCCAGGCGAGCGCAAGCATTTCCGCCTGCTGGTCTTCGGCCAGATCCTCGAGCGCGGCCTCGATCTCTTCCTCGACCGAATCATTCTTCTCGTCGATCATCACGTCATAATCGTCATCGGTGGAAATCGGGCCGTCATCATCGACTTCGTCGGGTTCGTTCGACGGCACTTGCGCATCCCATTCGCGGGCGCGCACGATGATCCGGCAAATCATGTCGAGCGGCGTTTCGAGTTCCATCTGCGTGTCTCCTGCGAACGGCTATCTCTACCGATAAACCCGCGACATGGTAGCCGAGTTCCGTGACGTAACCAAACCGGTTGACCGCATTTCGCGCGATGCCTATAGGCCCCGAGCGCCTCTTAGCGGCGCTCGCCTTCGTGCGTGGGGCGGAGTAGCTCAGTTGGTTAGAGCAGTGGAATCATAATCCATGTGTCGGGGGTTCAAATCCCTCCTCCGCTACCAAATTTCTCTTTTCCCCGGTGAAGCAATGCCTGCCGCTTGCGCGCTTGCGCCGGGCGCGGCAGGGCACCTATCTAACTGGTGCATATCGAGTGGGAATAGCCATGTCTGAAACGCATCGTACCAAAATGCTCATTCTCGGATCGGGGCCGGCCGGCCTGTCCGCCGCCATCTATGGCGCGCGCGCGGGCATGGAGCCGATCGTCGTGCAGGGCCTCGAACCCGGTGGACAATTGACCACCACGACCGAGGTCGAAAACTATCCGGGGTTCGCCGACATCATCCAGGGCCCATGGCTCATGGAGCAGATGCAGAAACAGGCCGAGAATTGCGGCGCGCGGATGATGTGGGACAGCATCGTCGACGTTGACCTGTCGCAGCGGCCGTTCCGGATGACCGGCGACGGCGGCGACGAATATATCGGCGACGTGCTGATCATTGCGACCGGCGCGCAGGCGCGCTGGCTCAATATCGAGAGCGAGGCCGCGTTGCGCGGCAAGGGGTTGTCCGCATGCGCGACATGCGACGGGTTTTTCTTTCGCGGAAAGAAGATCGCGGTCGTCGGCGGCGGGAATACGGCCGTCGAAGAAGCGCTGTATCTGACCAACCACAGCGATGACGTCACGCTGATCCATCGCCGGGACGAGCTCCGTGCCGAGAAAGTGCTGCAGGACCGCCTTTTCGCGAATCCGAACATCACCGTGCTCTGGAACAAGACTGTGGACAAGTTTGTGGGTGGCGGCGATCCCGAGGGTCTGGTCGCAATCGATCTCAAAGACACGCAAACCGGAGAGATATCCCAGATTCCGGCGGAAGGCGGCTTCATAGCCATCGGCCACGATCCGGCAACGGCACTGTTCAAAGGCCATCTCGAACTCGATGAGGATAACTATATCAAGGTCGAGACGGGAAGTACGCGCACGAGCGTGCCCGGCGTCTTCGCGTGCGGTGATGTGATGGACAAAGTCTATCGCCAGGCGGTCACCGCTGCTGGCACAGGCTGCATGGCCGCCCTTGATGCGGAGAAGTTCTTGGCCGAGAACGAGATCGAAGCGGAACTCGAAACCGCTTAACCGGCATTCTCGAAACGCCGGACTGCTGAGAGGCACGTCTCATATAACTGATCGAAATCGCCATCGCGCGCAAAGCTGTGCGCGTCAGTTTCGATGGTATCCAGAGTGAAACGCCCCTCGCCTGCCAATGCCGTCATCGCACCGTTGCGCCACTCGTCCGCAAAGCCGATCGCCGTGGCGTCGTCCTTGGCAAGGACGATATGTGCGGGGGCGTCTGATGCCGCCAGCGCATCCGCGACACGCTCGGCAAGACTGCCTTCCGTTCGGCGTGGCTTCGCAATCTTGAACACACCGCGCGCGGCCTTGCGATAGTCGATCCCGCCAGTGAGCAGCCGTTTCCAGCCGGAAAGGCTCATCAACTGATCGCGATAATGGCTCTTGATCGCGGCGGGCGGCGGTTCGTTGGCTTCCGCTTCGACTACCCAGGGATTGGCGAGAAGCATGGCGTCGATGCCGCACTGACGATGGTACAGGCAGAGCGTCGTGGCGCCATCGCACAACCCGTAACCGACTATACGATCAAGTCCTGGTATCTGGTCGCGAAACGCCGCCACTGCGGCCGCGAGATCGGGCGCGCTGGCTTCGAATCCGGGATCTTCGCCCGAACTGTCGCCGACCCCGCGCCGGTCATACCGCAGCACCGGATAGCCGGCGGCGGAGAGCGCGGTGGCAAGCTCCGCGAACCCGCGATGCGCGCCAAAGCGCGTCTGACCGCCGCCGGTGACAATGATGATGCCCGTGCGCCCGTCCGCCGGGTCGATCGACGCCGCCAGCGTTTCACCCTCGCAGGCAAAGGCGAATTGCGTGCGCACCGTCAGGCGATCCGATCCGCGACGATTTTCGCCAGATTTTCGGCAAGTTCCGGCGATCCGCTAGGTTCGGCGCGACGCCATAATGGCGGTCCCGAGATCGTGATATCGGCCTCCCCATGATCGCTTTCGAGGCGGACGGTGGTGGCGCCATCGATCGGTATGACTTCCGCATCGCGCAGGGCAGACGCGAGTTCCGCGCCGACCGGATAGCCGCCAAGATTCGTCGATCCGCCGGTGAAAACGGCCTTTTGCGCCGCGCTGTCGAAAGCAGGATCGGTCAGGCTGCGAGAACGCAGAAGATCGCGGATGAGACGCTTACCCGCCACCGGCGAGAAGCGGATATGCGCCGCGGGCTGCACGGCATCGTCGAGCAGGCATCCGCCACGCAGAGCCAGTATCGCCGATGCGCCCACATGCGCGGCCGCGTCGGTGACGGCGTGACGCCAGGCCTCCCAAGTCACATCCGCCAACGATGTCTCGCTTTCCCCGGTGCCGGGCAGGTCGGGGAGGTGGCTGGCGATATCGGATGCCGCCAGCGCGCGCATGAGGTCGGATATCAGCTTGCGCGTGCGATTCAGTTCCTCGAACAATGATGGGACGATCAGGAGCTGCCGACCGGTATCGGCCCCGAAGCTCATCATCGGATGGTCGGCGCCCTGCGATCCATATCGCGAGAATCGCGGGGCAGGGGGCGTCACTGCAGCGCCTTTTCCTTGGCGAAAGCGAGCAGGTTGCCGAAGGTTTCGAGCATTTCGGCCTCGAATTCATCGTCTTCGATCCAGATATCGAGACGATCTTCGATCTCGGTCAGCAATCCGGCAACGGCCATCGAATCGAGCTCGGGAATCGCGCCGAAAAGCTCGGTATCGGCGTCGAAAGCTGCAACCCGCGCTTCATCGAGCCCGAGTACATCCACGAGCGCCGCGCGCAGCGTTTCTTCGACCTTCTCAGCGGCTTCGGTTGCCATCAAAACATTCCCCTGCAGAACAGTTGCGACCGCCTAGTCGCTCGCGGCGCGGCGGACAAGGCCCGACGCCTTCTGGCGCAACAACGGCAACCAGGCTGCCGGATGGCGGCGGTTGTAGAGTTTTAGCTCGTATAACGGCCGCGGCGCGTCCATCCAGTCGGCCTTGTAGGGCTCGCTGCCGGTTCCGTAGTCGATGATCTCAGGCGCATCCTGTTCGATTACATGACGGAACATGGCTTTGCTGAGGATCGAGCCGGGCGAAAAACTCTTGGCGCTTTCCGCATAAGCGAGTTTGTGAATCGTGGCCCGGCCATTCTCCACATGCCAGAGCTGCGCGGCGACGGGCTCGCCGTCTTTATATGCGAGACCAAGCCGCAGCGCGCCGGCCTCGCCCTCGGTCTCGGCGAATTCCTGCATGAACTCCCAGGAGCCTTCGTCAGGTTTCCAGCTATTGGTGTATATCGTGCGGTAATCGTCCCAGGCCTGTTCATCGAACCTGTCGTGGATTACGATGTCGAGATTGGCCTTCTTGCCTTTGCGCTTGACGATGCTGCGCAGTTTTCCGGGGCGCGCATTCCAGAATGCCTCGAAGTCCGCCGGGGGATGAAGCTCCCAATTCTCCGTCTTGACCGAGCGGACCGCCGACCATCCTGCCGCTTCGAAGGCGTCTTCGATCGGTTCCGGACGGGCCACAGGCGCGATGGTGATTTCGGCAAGATCTCCAAGCTGTTGCGCTATCGCGGCAATCAGCCCGTCGTCTTCGCCCTGTCTCACCAAATCGAAGGCGAGCGTATACCAGCTTGCCAGCGCTTCGGCACTGTGCGGGCCGGCCCTGCACAGGAAGAGCCAGGCGGCCCGGTCGCCGTCGCGCGCGCGGGCGACCAAGGGCGGTCTCCCGTCCTCGCCGCAATGGCGGGCGGTCATCTCGAACCAGCTCATCCGGTCGTACAGGCTGGGCTGGTGCGCGCGGTCCAGCGTGTCGGCTGCATCCTCTGCAACGTCTGCGAGACTATCGAATAGCTTTACGTTAACTGTCATGACGCTATCCCGGTGATAGCCGCGATGCGGCGCGTGACGCCACCATCTAGCCGGAAGCGATGACGAAAGCCTTAAATCCCGACCCGCGCCCGCTCGATCACCTTTCGTTACGCGGCAAGCCCGACGATGTCGCATTGATTGACAAGCAAGGCGCTTGGGATTTCGCGGGCTTGGAGACGGCCGTCGGCGCGCTGGCGCAATGGCTGAATGAGCAGGGGCTCGCACCGGGCGATCGTGTGGCGTCTTGGCTCAACAAGACGCGGCTCGCATGCCTGATGCCGCTGGCAAGCGCGCGCGCCGGGCTCGTCCATGTCCCGATCAACCCGCTGCTCAAGCGCGCCCAGGTCGGCCATATTCTGGCGGATAGCGGGGCAGGGCTCCTCATTGCGGGAAAATCCCGGCTCGGCTCGCTCGACGAGGGCGATGCGCCCGAGAATTGCGTCATCGCCGAGGAGACGGATCCGGTCCTTGACGGCGACGGACTGCCGCCGTCGCAAAGCGATCCAGGCAGTCTTGCCGCCATTCTCTACACATCGGGTTCGACCGGGCGACCCAAAGGCGTAATGCTCAGCCATGCGAATATGTGGCTGGGCGCCATTAGCGTCGCACAGTATCTCGACGTCCGCTCGTCCGATCGGGCTCTATGCCTCCTGCCGTTCAGCTTCGATTATGGCCAGAACCAGCTGTTTTCGACTTGGTATGCGGGCGCTTCTGTGGTCCCGTTCGATTATCTGATGGCGCGTGACGTCACAAAGGCTGTCGGGCGTCATGACGTCACAATTCTGGCCGGCGTGCCGCCGCTTTGGGTGCAATTGACCGAGATCGACTGGCCCGATGAAACTGCCGGAAAACTGCGAATTCTCACCAATAGTGGCGGTAAGATGCCGGTACCCTTGGTCGAGAAGTTGCGCGAAAACTTCCCGGGTGCGGCGCTGCATTCGATGTACGGCCTTACCGAAGCCTTTCGCTCTACGACCCTCCCGCCAAACCTGATCGACACGATGCCGGAGAGCATCGGCAAGGCCATACCCTTCGCCGAGATCATGGTCGTTGCGCCCGACGGCTCGCAAACGGCGCCCGATGAACCGGGCGAGCTCGTACATGCGGGCCCCTTGGTGGCCCTTGGCTATTGGCAGGATCCAGAGCGGACGGCCCAGCGATTCAAGCCTGCACCTGATTTTTCGGACTATGGCGGCATGGCCGTATGGTCCGGGGATACGGTGACGCGCGATGCCGACGGATTTCTGCGGTTCGTCGGGCGGGACGATGCGATGATCAAGAGCGCGGGCAATCGCATATCGCCGAGCGAGATCGAGGATGCAGCGATCGGGAGCGGAGAAACGGCGGAAGCCTGCGCCTTTGGCGTCGCTGACGAGCGCCTGGGGCAGGGAATCCGTCTCGTCGTGCGCGGAAACGGGGATGCGTCGGACGATGCATTGAAACGCTATCTCAAGACGGAGCTGCCAAACTTCATGCAACCGCAGGAGATTATCTGGCAGGAAAACCTGCCGCGCAATCCCAATGGCAAGCTTGATCGTACTGAAATTGAACGGAAATGGGGCGCATGAAACCGATCGGACCGATTCCGCCGGCCTTTGCCGATCAGAAAGGCGAACTCGCTATCGGCGGGATCGGTGTCGCCGATTTGGCAGAAGCGGCAGGACAGACGCCATTCTACGCCTATGATCTCGAAATCGCCTCCCGGCAGGTCGCGCGGTTCAGAGCGGCTATGCCGGGTGATCTGCACTTGCATTTTGCCGTGAAAGCTAACCCACATCCTACTGTCGTAAAGCATTTTATGCAGCTCACCGATGGTCTGGATATGGCATCGGGCGGCGAGCTGGAGCGGGTGCGCGAGGCTGGTGCCGATATGGCGCATGTGAGCTTTGCCGGCCCTGGAAAACGCGATCCGGAGCTCGAACTCGCAATATCGCTGGACGCGACGATCAATCTCGAATCGGAAAGCGAGTGCGCGCGAGCCCTGAAAATCGCCGAAAAGCTCGGTAAAACGCCCCGACTGGCCGTCCGCGTCAATCCGGACTTCGAATTGAAAGGCTCCGGCATGAGCATGGGCGGCGGCGCCAAGCCGTTCGGCGTCGATCAGGAGCGCGTGCCGGCGCTGGTGGCCGAGATTATCGCATCCGGCGCGGATTGGCGCGGTTTCCATATCTATTCGGGGTCGCAATCGCTGGATGCGGACGCGATTGCGGAAAGCCAGCGTGCCAGCCTGGCGCTCGCCGCGGAACTTGCGCAGGCGATTGGCGAACCGCCGAAAACCGTCAATCTCGGCGGCGGTTTCGGGATTCCCTACACAGCCAACGACGCACCGCTCGATATCGAACGCATCGGCGAACAGCTTTCGGCAGCGCTCGATACGCGCGACGCCATCCTGGGCGACACGCAGTTCATCATCGAGCTCGGCCGTTGGCTGATCGGCGAAGCTGGCGTCTACGTCGCCCGTATCCTCGATCGGAAGGTCAGCAAGGACCAGCTTTTCCTCGTCACCGATGGCGGCATGCACCACCATCTCGCAGCATCGGGCAATTTCGGCATGGTCATGAAGCGTAATTATCCGGTGGCGATCGCATCCCGGATGGGTACGGAAGCAATCGAAAGCGCGACAATCGTCGGTCCGCTTTGCACGCCGCTCGACAAGCTGGCGACCGATATCGCGGTTCCACACGCGGAAATCGGCGATTTCGTCGCCGTTTTCGCCTCAGGCGCTTATGGTTTAAGCGCCAGTCCGGTTAACTTCCTCAGCCATCCGATTGCCGCGGAAATCGTGGTTAACGAAGGAAAAATAACCATTTAGCTCAACACGAATTTAACCCTTTCCGGTGCATGGAGCACGTTGGAAAGGGCCGGAATCCCAGCGCGTTTGGTTGGGGATGACGTCATCGGCCCGGAAAAGAAGGGCTTAATGATGCGCATCAAATCCTCGAAAGCGGCCTTTTTCCTGGGCGTTTCGGTTCTCGCATTATCCGGTTGCATGGGTGGTTCGGGCCAGCAATTGCCGCCGGCTTCGTTCGTCAGCACGAACCAGGGGCCGGGCGAGGAGTATGTGATCGGCCCGCTCGATCAGCTCACGGTCTTCGTCTGGCGTAATCCCGAACTGGGCGCTGAAGTGCAGGTCCGGCCCGATGGCCGCATCACGACGCCGTTGATCGAAGACATGGTGGCCGTTGGGAAGACGCCGGCCATGCTGGCCGACGACATCTCCGTGATGCTCTCCCAATATATTACCGAGCCGCGGGTCTCCGTGATCGTCAACGAATTTTCGGGCACCTATGCCCAGCGCATCCGCGTCATTGGCGCCACGGAGGAGCCGGCCTCGATCCCGTACCGCGCGAACATGACGTTGCTTGACGCCATGATCGCAGTGGGTGGGCTGTCGGAATTCGCGGCGGGCAACCGGGCTCGCCTCGTGCGGCACGACCGCGCGACCGGCCAGCAGCAGGAATATGACCTGCGCATTTCGAGCCTGCTCCGGCGCGGCGACACGAGCGCGAATGTCGACCTGCAACCTGGCGACGTGATCATCATCCCCGAAAGCATGTTCTGATCGAACGCGCTCCGGCCATCCATTCGACAAAGGCGAAACGCACGGCATGAACGGAATTTACGAAGAGATCAGGATCGCGCTGCACGCGATTTGGCAACGCCGCTGGCTGGCGCTGGCGGTTGCCTGGGGTGTCGCGCTGGTCGGCTGGCTACTGGTCGCGCTGATCCCGAACAGCTACACATCGCAAGCGCGTATCTATGTGCAACCGGACACGGTGCTGACCAACGAGATCGGCGTATCCGACCGCGATCAGCGCGCGAATATCGAGCGCATCCGCCAGACTCTCGCGTCCACCGCCAATCTGGAACAAGTCGTCCGGCAGACGGATCTTGCGCAGCAGGCGACGACCGACGACCAGATCCGCAGCCTTGCAGGACAGCTGCGCGCAAATGTGGTCGTGGCGGCCCAGCAGGATCCGAACAGCTTCAGCCAGCCCGGTAACATGTTCGAGGTGAGCGCGACTTGGGAATCGCCGGGACTTGCGCAGCAGATCAACCAGAAACTGATCGACGTGTTCGTCGAGGAGAATCTCGCGGGCTCGCGCGCTGAAGCGACCCAGTCGGTCGAATTTCTGGATCGCCAGATCGCCGAACGCGAAGAACGTTTGCAGCAGCTCGAAGAGCGCCGTGCCAATTTCGAACGCGAGTTCAGCGGCGTTCTGCCCGGCACGGGTACGATTACCCAGCGTATGGAACAGGCGCGCTCCGAGCTCCGCAATATCGAGAATGATCTTGCCGCGGCGCAAAGCTCGCTGTCGACGATCCAGGCGCAGATGAATGCGACCTCACCGACCACGCGCGTGCCCGGCTTCGGCGGCGGGGCGGCGGTGGCGGGTCCTGCGACCGCGCGCCTCAATGCCCTGCAGTCGCAATTGGCCGACGCCCGCGGCCGGGGCTGGACCGATCAGCATCCTGACGTCATCGCCCTCGAATCGCAGATTGCGCGCGCCCGCGCGCAGGCCCGCAGCGAAGGCGGCGGAGGCCGCTCGGGCGGTGGTGCTACCGCGTCGAACCCGCTCTATACTTCGCTCAGCTCGATGCTGGCGGACCGGCAGGCGCAAGTCGCGGCGCTGACCGCGCGGCGCGACCAGATCCGCGCGGGACTCGAAGCGATCGAGAGCCAGCGCCGGACCAATCCGGGTTCGCTCGCGCAACAGCAGCAACTCGACCGCGACTATCTGGCTCTTCAGACGCAGTACAATCAGCTCGTAGCTGACCGCGAGCGTGTCCGCTTGCGCGGGGACGTCGTAACGGAAACCGACAGCAACACGTTCCGTGTGGTCGATCCGCCGAGCATGCCTGGTGCGCCGGCCGCGCCAAACCGGCCGCTCCTGCTGATCCTGGTCCTGATCGCGGCGATCACGACGGGACTCGGCGCAGCCTTCGCGCAAGCGCAGCTCACCACCACCTATCCGACCGCTCGCCGGCTCGGGAACGGCACCGGACTGCCCGTTCTTGGGGCGATCAGCGAGTTCGTGCGGCCTGCCGAAGCCGAAGCGCGCCGAAAGAGTTTCCGCAAGTTCGCGGCGGCGTCGATCGCGCTGTTCGGTGTTCTCGGACTGCTCATGGTGGCCGAATTCATTCAACGCGGCATGGCTGCGTAGCGGGGTTAGAAGATGAACAAGCACAGCTCCATACGCTCAAGCGGATCGCTGCTCGAACGGGCATCCCAAAAGTTCGATTTCGCCGGCGCATTGCGTGCGGCCGAGACCGAATTTGCCACCGAGCTTCCGGTGCATCAGGCACCGGCGAATGATGCGCCTGTAACGCCGCTGCGTCCGCAGCCGGTGAGCGAAACCGTTGCGATCGACCGCGTTGCCCTCGCTGAAGGCGGCTTCGCGCTGCCGGATCAGCGTCCCGACGCGCTCGCCGAAGAGTTCCGCATCGTGAAACGGCAATTGCTGCTGCGCGCGGCCGGCGAAGACGGCGTGGCGATCGAGAATGGCCGGATGATCCTCGTCTGCTCGGCCAAACCGGATGAGGGCAAGACCTTCTGTTCGGTCAATCTGGCGCTGTCGATGAGCCGCGAACCCGATCTCGATATCGTGCTTGCCGATGGTGATCTCAGCAACCCGGAGATCGGCGCCCTTATGGGCATAGAGGACGGGCCCGGGCTGATGGACGCCATCGCCGACCCGTCGATCGATATCGAATCCTGCCTGGTCCGCACCGACATTCCGAACCTTTCGGTGCTCCGGCCGGGCAAGCGCACCGATGACGCCACCGAGCTTCTGGCGGCACAGCGCACCGGTAACGTGTTCCGCCAGCTTCTGGCCAATAGCCCGACGCGCGTCGCGATCTTCGATTCGCCGCCTGCGCTCTCGGCATCGCCTGCCTCCGTGCTCGCCCTGCATGCGGGTCAGACGGTCATGGTGGTCAAGGCCGACACGACTACCGAAGAGGAACTGCGCGAGGCGCTCGGCCTGTTGAGCGGCTGCGATCACATCCAACTGCTGCTGAACAATACGACGTTCACGCCGAACGGCAAGCGGTTCAGCAATTACTACGGATACGGGGAATAGCTATGCGTATCCCAGCCAAAAACCGCATTTTTCCGGTGGCGATTGCCAGTGCCGCCGCCACGCTTGGCTTGGCATCGCCCGGCCATGCGCGTTCGGACATAGCGCCCTATGTCGAAGTGCAGCAGATCCTGGAGTTCGATCTCAGCGGCAACGATCCGTTCAACGACGATGTCGTTACCTATACGACCGTCGCGGCCGGCGTGGATGGCGTGGTGACGTCACGCCGCTTCGAAATCGGCGCCAGCTATCGCTATGAGCGCCGGATCGGATGGGACGACTCGATTGTTGACGACGATGTCCATAGCGGCGTCGTGCGGGCCCGTGCCAATGTCACGCGCGGCCTGAGCCTCGAGGCGGGCGCCCTGGCGGCGCGTACACGCACCGAAATCGGCGGTGACGGGCTCGGCTCGCTGGTCGGCGACAATGACAACAGCACGCAAGTCTATTCGGTATTCGGCGGACCGACACTGTCGACGCGCGCCGGACCGCTCGAATTCGGCGCCGGTTACCGGATCGGTTACACCCATGTCGAAGACAATTTCGCGGCCAATACCGATCCCAACCAGGCCCCGGTCGATTATGTCGATCACAGCACCTATCATCTGGCGACTGCGAGCGTCGGCATGCCGCCGGGCGAGACGCTCCCGTTCGGTTGGATCGTGTCGGGCGGCTATGAGCGCGAGGATGCGAGCCAGCTCGATCAGCGCTACGAGGCCTATTATGGCCGGGTCGACGTCACGGTTCCGGTGACGCCAACGCTCGCGCTGGTCGGCGGCGTCGGTTACGAGGATATCGAGATCAGCCAGCGCGACGTGCTGGTCGACGCCACCGGCAATCCGGTGCTCGACGGCAATGGACGCTTCCAGAGCGACCCCAACTCGCCGCGCCTGCTCGCCTATGACGTCGACGGGTTCATTTACGATGCCGGCATATTGTGGCGGCCCAATCCGCGGCTCGAGCTCTCGGCGCGTGTCGGGCATCGTTACGATACCACGATCTACAACGGCTATCTGACCTATCAGGCCAGCTCTTCGAGCACGCTGCAGGCGGCCGTGTATAACGAGATCAGCAGTTTCGGCCGCGGTACGACCAATACGCTGGCCGGCCTGCCGACCAGCTTCACCGTCGGCCGCAACGGCTTCGGCCAGTTCAACGGCTGCGTATTCGGCGAAGGCGCCAATGCGGGCGGCTGTTTCGACACCGGTTTTGCGTCGCTTAACTCGGCGAACTTCCGCAGCCGCGGTGGCAGCATAGTCTGGGCCGGCGGTCGGGGACCATGGAATTATGGCGTCGGCGCGGGGTACCAGAACCGCCGTTATCTGGCACCGACAACGGCCGCCAATTTCTCGCTCGACCGGGTGACGGACGAAGCCTTCTCGCTGCAGGCCAATCTCGGCCGCCAGTTGACGCCCAATTCGAGCCTCGACGGCAGCCTGTACGCGACCTGGTTCAACAGCGGCATTCCGGGCGAGAGCGATGTGTTCAGCACCGGCGGTTCAGCCACCTACAGCGTGGGTCTTTATAGCGGGCTCAGCGCGCAGGCGACGGCCGGGCTGTTCGCCAACGATATCGAGGGCGAGGAGACCGACTGGCTCGGTACGCTGCTCTTCGGTGTGAGATACGGGTTCTAGGGAGATACGCGAAAGCGTTCGAAGGAAAAGATATGTATAGCGAACATTACGGCCTGTCCGGCAACCCGTTCCAGCTGACGCCCGATCCGCGTTTCTGGTTCGAGAGCGATACGCACAAAAAGGCGATGGCCTATCTCGGCTATGGCCTGGCGCAGGGCGAGGGGTTCATCGTCATCACCGGCGATATCGGGGCGGGCAAGACCACGCTGGTCGGCCATCTGATGGCGACGATCGATACGTCGCGGCTGACCGCGGTGCAGGTCGTTTCGACCCAGGTCGAGGGCGACGACATGCTGCGGCTTGTTGCGCAGCAATTCGGCTTGCAGGCACATGGCTATGAAAAGGCCGCCGTGCTCGATCAGATCGAGCGGTTTCTCCACGAGCAGGCGCGTGCGGGCAAGCGTACGCTGCTCGTCGTCGACGAAGCGCAGAATCTCTCTGTTTCGGCGCTAGAAGAATTGCGCATGCTCTCTAACTTCCAGTCGGCGGGCCGCGCGCTGCTGCAGATATTCCTGCTCGGCCAGCCCGAATTCCGGGACCGGGTCCGCACGGCGCCTAATCTCGAGCAGCTGCGCCAGCGCGTGATCGCGACACATCATCTCGACCCGATGCACGAGAATGAGGTCGAACCCTACATCGTTCACCGGCTCGCCATTGCGGGCTGGGACGGCAATCCGCAGTTTACGCCAGATGCCTATGCCGCGCTTTATGCCGCGACGGATGGCGTGCCGCGCCGGCTCAACACGCTGATGGCGCGCATCATGCTGTTCGGTGCGGTCGAAGAGCTTACCGTAATCGATGGCGAAGCCGTCCGGGCGGTCCTGGACGACATGGCCGGCGACGAGCGCGAGCTTTCCGAGCAAGCCGCATCAGAAACACAGGTCACTGAACCCACTCCGATTGTGGCTCCGGCGCTCCAAGACGTCACGGACGAGGCCGAAGAAGAAGAGCCCGAAGACGTAGCGGACGCTGACGTCTATGCATCGCTCGCGGCCATCGGTTCGCAAGAGCCGCAGTCCGGCGAAGAGAGCACCGAACCTGCTCCGGTCGAGCCGGTTGCTGAACCTGCGGTGCCCGCTCCGGTCCATTCGGTCGATACAGGCGAAGACGCCGACGATCGCGAAGCGCGCCTCGCCGCGCTCGAGGATCGCATCGAGGAACAGGAAGCGGCGCTGCGCCGGGTCTTGACGCTGCTCATCCAATGGGTGGAGGAAGACGAAGAACAGCGCAGTTTCGGCGTCGTCAGCGGCGACGCGGCCTAACCCTCGCGAGGAGGACATGACCCGCCATGCGCAATGCGCTTTCGGTCGATATCGAAGACTGGTTTCAGGTCGGCGCGTTCGAGACCGTTATCGCGCGCGATGACTGGGACGCGCTCCCGCATCGCGTGGAGCGCAACAGCGATGCCGTGCTTGCGCTGTTCGAACGGGCAGGGGTTAAAGGCACGTTCTTCACGCTGGGTTGGGTGGCAGAACGTTATCCCGCGCTGATCCGCCGGATAGCCGACGCCGGACATGAAATCGCCAGCCATGGCTGGGACCATCGCCGCGTTTTCACGATGCAGCCGGAAGAATTCCGCGCCGACCTAAAACGGGCGCGCGCCGCGCTCGAAGTGGCCGCCGGGCAGAAGATAACCGGCTATCGCGCGCCGAGTTTCTCGATCGATGCACGAACGCCCTGGGCGCATGAGATTCTCGCCGAAGAAGGCTATCGCTATTCGTCCAGCGTCGCACCCGTGGTTCACGACCACTATGGCTGGCCCGAAGCGCCGCGCTTCGCCTTTGAGCCGCTCTCCGATTCTGATCTGATCGAACTGCCGGTGACGACCGCGCGGTTTGGCGGGCGGACAATAGCGGCCGGTGGCGGCGGTTTTTTCCGGCTGTTGCCCTATCGTTTCTCGCACTGGGCGATCGGTCAGGTGAACGGGCAGGACCGGCGCCCGGCCGTGTTCTATTTTCATCCATGGGAGATCGACCCCGATCAGCCGCGCGTGGAAAACGCGCCGATCCGCTCGAAGGTCCGGCATTACAGCCGTCTGTCGGCAATGGAGGGCAAGCTCGAAAAGCTGCTCGGCGATTTCGCATGGGGAAGGGTGGATCAGGTCGCCGAAGCGCAGAAGGCGGCAATCCAATGAACGCGCCCATGTCCCTCCACAAACTCAGCGTGCGCGCTGCCGATCTGAACGATGCCGACGAATGCAGCCGCATCGAAGCCTATGTCCGCGACACCGAGGGCGGCACGCCCTTTCACCTGCCGCAATGGCTGAAGGCAGTCGAGGAGGGGTGCGGACAGAAAGCGCATATGCTGCTCGGGGAGCGCGCCGGGACGTTGCGCGGTGTCCTGCCGTTGACGGAGATGCATTCGCCCTTGTTCGGGCGCGCGCTGGTATCGAGCGGATTCGCCGTGGGCGGCGGTGCGCTCGTGTCCAACCCTGCGAACGCCAACGCCATGGTCGAAGCGGCATGGCAATTGGCCCAGCGTTTGAGCTGTCCCGAAGTCGAGCTGCGCGGCGGCGCTTTGCCGAAGGGCTGGGCCCGGCGCGAAGGCGTTTATGCCGGCTTCTCCAAGGAACTCGCGGAGGACGAAGAGGCACAGCTCCAGGCGATACCCCGCAAGCTCCGCGCCGAAATCCGCAAGGGCCTGAAAAACGATCTCGAAATTACGGCCGGCACCTCGGAGCGCGATCGGGCCGATCACTATACGGTCTATGCGACCAGCGTCCGCAATCTGGGTACGCCGGTTTTCCCGCGCAGCCTGTTCGACGCGATGCTCGATCGTTTCGGCGACGGGGCCGATATCCTGACGGCGCGGCACAAAGGGAAAGCCGTCGCATCGGTGCTCAGCTTCTATTTTGGCGGTACCGTCATGCCGTTCTGGGGTGGGGGGTTGTTCGAGGCGCGGGACCTGCGTGCCAATGACGTTCTCTACTATGCACTGATGAACCATGCGCGCGAGCGCGCATGCACGCGCTTCGATTTCGGCCGCTCGAAGATTCGCACGGGGCCATACAACCACAAGAAGAATTGGGGGTTTAAGCCTGAACCGCTCGTTTATGCGGGCAAGGTGGCCGACGGCGCCGCTCCGCGCGAGATGAACCCGAACAGCCCGAAATACCGGCTCCAGGTCGCGCTCTGGCAGCGACTGCCGCTGCCGATCGCCAACCGCATTGGCCCCTGGATCGCCAAGGGATTGGGCTGATGGGCGATATTCTCTTCCTCGCCCATCGCATTCCCTATCCGCCGAACCGCGGCGACAAGATCCGGTCCTTTAACATCCTCAGGCATCTCGCCACGCTCAGCACAGTGCATCTCGCGACCTTTGCCGATGACGATGCGGATATGGGCCATGCCGATGCGCTGCGTCCGATGCTCGGATCGCTGCATATTGGAAAACGTACCGTTTCGACGCCTGTTGGCGCGGCGAAAGCCGTACTGACCGGAAAGCCGGTGTCGCTGACCATGTTCGACAGCCCGGCGATCCGGCGCTTTGTGCGCGAAACGCTGGACGCGCGGACGATCGATGCCGTCTTCGTCTTTTCCGGGCAGATGGCGCAGTTCGTGCCGGAGCTGCCAGCGGATACGCGCTACGTCGTCGATTTCTGCGATGTCGATTCGGCGAAATTCGCCGCCTACGCGGACAGTTCCCGAGGTCTCGTGCGCTATATGCACAATCGAGAAGCCCGGTTGCTGTCTGCTTTCGAACAGCAAGTCGCGCGTCGTGCTCACCATAGCCTGTTCGTCAGTGCGGCTGAAGCCGCGCTATTTCGTGAGGATGCCGCGATCGACGCCGATCGCGTCCGTGTTCTAGAAAACGGCATCGATTGCGGGTTCTTCGATCCCGACGCGGATTTCGCAACGGTCGACAAACCGGACGGCAGTCTGATCATTTTCACCGGTCAGATGGACTATCGGCCGAATATCGAGGCGGTGCGGAGCTTCGCCGACGATGTGTTCCCAGCCATTCGCGCCAAAAAACCGGACACTCAATTCGCCATCGTCGGCCGCAATCCGACACCCGAGGTCAAGGTACTGGCGGATCGGGACGGCGTCATCGTAACGGGCAGTGTGGAGGATATTCGCAGCTGGCTCGCTGCCGCGGATGTCGTCGTCGCGCCACTCCGTACGGCGCGAGGGATACAGAACAAGGTGCTCGAAGCGATGGCCATGGCGCGCCCGGTCGTCGCGTCGGCACTGGCGTTCGAGGGTATAGACGCCCGGCCCGGCGAACATCTGCTGGTTGCGGACAGCCCGGCGCGGGAAGCGCGCCAAGTGCTGGAATTGCTCTCCGACCCGTCTCGTGCCGAAACCATGGGACAGGCGGCGCGCCGCCATATGCTCCACCGTTATGTTTGGGCCGAGACGCTCGCGCCGATCGGGGCGCTGATCGGCATGGCGGAATCTTCGCAACACGATGCCGTAGCAGCGCTGGTGGACTGAGATGACCGCGAGCCGCGCCATTGGGTATCCGGCCCTTTCGAAAGGCGTCGCCGACGCATGGCGCGTGCATCTTGCCGTGCTCGCAGCGGTCTTCGCTGCGCTCGGCATCCTGTTCCGCGCCGATATCGCGGATATGATCACCGTCTGGTGGACCAGTGAAACCTTCAACCACTGCTTTCTGATCCTGCCGATCATTGGCTGGCTGGTCTGGCAGCGCCGCGCGGAACTGGTGCAGCTCCAGCCATCCATCTGGACGCCCGGCCTTGCCGTCGTTGCAATCGGCGCAGGGGGCTGGCTGATCGCCGAAGCCGCGAGCGTTGGGGTCGGCCGTCATCTTGGCGTTGTCGTTATGCTGCAGGGCAGTGTGATCACCATCCTCGGACGGGCCGTGACCCAGGGCCTCCTGTTTCCGCTCGGCTATGCCCTGTTTCTCGTGCCGTTTGGACAAGAGTTCGTGCCAGCTCTACAGGCGATTACCGCGGATCTGAGCATGATCCTGCTCGGCCTTTTCAGCATTCCCGCCCATATCGAGGGGGTCTTTATCACGACGCCCTTCGGCTATTTCGAAGTGGCCGAGGCCTGTTCGGGCGTGAAGTTCCTGATTGCGATGGCGGCGCTGGGTGCACTGGCGGCCAATCTCTGTTTCCGGACCTGGCCGAAGCGCGTGGCGTTCATGGCGGTCTGCCTTGTCGTGCCGATCGTGGCCAACGGCATCCGGGCCTTCGGGACCATCTATCTCGCGCGCGTCTATGGCATCGAGTTTGCCGAAAGCGCCGACCATGTCGTTTATGGCTGGTTCTTCTTCGCTTTCGTGATCGCGGTCGTATTTGCGATTGGCTGGAAATTCTTCGATCGGGATCTGGACGATCCAGCCTTCGATCCTGCTGACATTCGTATCGGCCGTGCGCAGACAACCAGCAATGCCGCTATTGCTGGCATCGCTTCTCTCGTGCTGGGCATTGCCGCGGCGCCGATGCTCTGGCTTGCCGCGACCGACGCTGCCAGCGCCGATGCGCCATCCATGCGCTTGCCCGTCATCCAAGGGTGGGAGCGTACAGACGCTGCCATGCGCTATCCGTGGCAAGCCACCTATTTGGGTGCAGACCGGATAGTCGAGGGCCGGTATCGGAACGCGGAGGGCCAGACCGTCGATATCGCCATCGGCTATTTCGCGAGCCAGAGCGGCGGTCGCGATGTTGTCGGGCGCGGCCAGGGCGGGTTGCCGCCCGAGACCGAATGGTCACGGATCGAGGACCTGCCGGCCCCGGAATGGACCCGCGCCTATCGGATAATCGCGCCAGGCCCGGTCTCGCGGATCATATTCGAATATCAATGGATCGGCGGCGAGCGGATATCGGGAACCCGGCAGGCCAAGCTCGAGACGTTGCGGGCGCGGCTATTCGGCGGCGATCAGCGCGCCATCGGCGTCACCATTTCGGCAGAGGGCGATAACGCGCGCGCCGCGATGGAGGCCTTTCTCGCCGATGCCGGCGGCATCGAAAGCCTGGTTGACCGGGCGGTCCGCTTGGCCGACTGAGCCGCCATGTGCGGTATAGCAGGCATTTTTCATCTTGAGACGGCCAAACCGGTCGATGAAACGCGTGTGCGGGCGATGGCCGACAGCATGGCGCATCGCGGGCCGGACGACGCTGGTGTGTGGACGGCGCAGGGCGTCGGATTCGGGCACCGCCGTCTCGCGGTCATCGATCTCGAAGATGGCGCGCAGCCCATGGCGACGCCCGACGGCAAGCTCGTCACCGTTTTCAACGGGATGATCTACAATTATCGCGAATTACGCGCCGATCTGCTGGCGCTCGGCCACGAGTTCCAAACCAATTGCGATACCGAGGTCATTCTCCATGCCTGGCGGCGATGGGGCCCGCTCTGCATCGAGCGGTTCCAGGGCATGTTCGCCTTCGCGCTATACGACGAAGAGGCCAAAACGCTGTTCCTCGGCCGCGACAGGCTCGGCATCAAGCCGCTCTACTATGCCGAAGTATCGGACGGCAGCCTGATCTTCGCTTCCGAGCTGAAAGGCCTGTTGGCGCATCCGCTGCTGCGCCGGCGGCCCAGCGAGACGGCCGTCGAAGATTTCATGGCGCTGGGCTATGTGCCGGACGATGCGTGTTTCGTGGCGGGCGTGAAGAAGCTCCCGCCCGGCCATTATCTGATGACGCGGCGCGGCCTGCCGCTCGCTGAGCCGCGCCGCTATTGGGACGTCCAATTCTCGCCGCAGCGCCGCAAGGCAGAAGCGGCCCAAGACGAACTCGTCGCGCATATGACCGAGTCCGTGGGCAGCCGCCTGATCGCCGATGTGCCGCTCGGCGCCTTCCTCTCCGGCGGGGTCGACAGCTCGTCAGTCGTCGCATTGATGGCAGAACAGAGCCGGTCGGCCGTCGAAACCTGTTCGATCGGTTTCGACGAGGCGGAGTATGACGAAACCGACTATGCGGACCGCGTTGCCGCCCGGTTCGCGACCAATCACCGCAAGCGCACCGTGGCTGCGGACGATTTCGCGCTCATCGATACGCTCGTCGACGCATTCGACGAGCCGTTTGCCGATGCAAGCGCCATTCCGACGTATCGGGTGTGCGAACTCGCACGTGAAAAGGTGACGGTAGCGCTGTCGGGCGATGGGGCAGACGAAATTTTCGCCGGATATCGGCGGCACGTTTTTCACGCGGGCGAGGAGCGGGCGCGCAAACTTCTCCCGCACGCCATACGCCGCCCGGTTTTCGGCGGCCTGGGTGCGGCCTATCCGAAACTCGACTGGGCGCCGCGTTTCCTGCGCGCCAAATCGACATTTCAGGGGCTCGGCATGTCTAGCGGCGAAGCCTATGCGGCCTCCGTCGGCGTTACCGGACCTGCCCTGCGCAGGGCGCTCTACAGCGACAAGATGACAACCGCGCTGCAGGGGCATCGTGCCGAGGACCGCTATGTTCGCACGATGGAGAATGCGCCGGTCGAGGACGGCCTTGCCGCTGCGCAATATGCCGATCTCAAAATCTGGCTGCCCGGCGATATCCTGACAAAGGTCGACCGGATGAGCATGGCCGTGAGCCTGGAGGCGCGCGAACCGCTGCTCGATCACCGCCTCGTTGAATTTGCAGCCACGCTGCCGCTCAAGCAGCGCGTGCGCGGCGGAACGGGAAAATGGCTGCTGAAGCAGGCGATGCGACGCTATCTGCCCGAGGATATTCTCTACCGGCAGAAAATGGGCTTTGTGACGCCGATCAGCGCCTGGTTCCGCGGCGCGCTGGCGAACGAGGCGGACGCACTCGTCAGCAGCACGGCGCTCGCGGAGACGGAATGGTTCGACCGGCAGGCGATCAAGCGGATCGTGACCGCGCATCGCAGCGGCAAGGAGGAGCATGGCAGGACGATCTGGCAGCTGATGATGCTGGACCGATCGCTGCGCCGGGTGTTCGCGATCGGGCGTTAGTCGGGATAGTCAGCACCGACGAAGTAAAGCCCGTCCGGCGGCGCGTTGAGGCCGAGCCGGTTGCGGTCCGCAGCCTCCAGCGCGTCTTTGAGATCGTCCGCCGACCAGCGGCTCATACCGACCAGCGCGAGACAGCCGACCATGGACCGGACCTGATGGTGCAGGAAGGAGCGGGCCGAAGCGGTGATAGCTACGACATCGCCCTCACGCTGCACGGCAAGTGACGAGAGCGTCTTTACCGGACTTTCCGACTGGCAGTGCGCAGACCGAAATGTCGTGAAATCATGTTTGCCGACAAGCAGTTGCGCCGCCTCGTGCATCGCCACTTCGCCCAGCGGCTGCGGAATACGCCAAGCACGGCCCTGCTCAAGCGCGAGCGGGGCGCGGCGATTGACGATGCGGTATAGATAGCGCCGGCCGATACAATCGAACCGCGCATGCCATTCGTCGTCGACTTCAGCGCAATCGAGGATCGCAATTGCTTCGCCGCGCAGTTTCGCGTTGATCGCCTCGCCAAGCCGAAACGCATCGATATCCTTGGCGATATCGACGTGCGCGGCCATGGCCAGAGCATGCACGCCGGAGTCCGTCCGCCCCGCTCCATAGACGAGCACCTCCTCCCCGGTGATTGCCTGACAGGCTTCTTCGATCGCCTGCTGGACGCTCGGCCCATGCGGTTGCCGCTGCCAACCCATATAGGGTGCACCGTCATATTCGATCGTGAGCCGGAACCGGGTCATTCGAGTTTCGTGCCGGCCGGAATCGGGTAGCCACGCAGCAGTTCCGCCGTATCCATCGCCCCCTTTCCAGCCCGCTGGATACGGGTCGGGCGGATGGCGCCTTTGCCGCAAGCGATGGTCAGCGCATCGTCGAGCACCGCGCCGGTATCGCCGGATCGGCCCGAAATCTCGGCGGCAAGGACTTTGAACCGTTCGCCATCATGTTCGAAAAACGCGCCCGGCACCGGATTGAAGGCGCGGACGGCACGCTCCACCTGCTCGGCGGTTTGCGAGAAATCAAGCCTGGCTTCGGCCTTGTCGATCTTCTCCGCATAGGTCGCATCGGCTTCGTTCTGCGGGGTCGCCTCCAGCCCATCGAGTGCGTCCAGCGTATCGCAGATCAGCGACGCGCCGATTTCCGCCAACTCGGCCGTCAGCTCTCCGGCGCTCTTGTGATCGGCGAGCGTCGCCGCGTGGGTCAGCATCGGTCCTGTATCCAGGCCGCGTTCCATCTGCATGATCGTGATCCCGGTCGCCGGATCGCCGGCGAGGATCGCACGCTGGACGGGCGCAGCGCCCCGCCAGCGCGGAAGGAGCGAAGCATGGATATTGAGACAGCCATGTTTCGGTGCATCGAGAATGGCCTGATTAAGGATCAGGCCATAGGCGGCCACAACCGCGACATCGGCGTTGAGCGCCGCAAATGCCGTTTTTTCTTCATCCGGTTTGAGACTGGCGGGCGTCCGGACTTCCAACCCAAGCTCATCGGCGGCTTCATGCACCGCGGACTTGCGCGGTTTCTTGCCCCGGCCCGCCGGGCGCGGCGGCTGACTGTAGACTGCGACGATATCGTGCCCCGCATCGGCCAGCGCGCGCAGCGCCGGCACCGCGAAATCGGGCGTGCCCATGAAAATGATCCGCATGCCGATGCTTCAACCGCTTGGCAAAGGGGAGTGCAACCCCCTAACTGCATCGCATGGCATCCGCGGAGATCGAACAGCTGACCAACGCGCTCGCCCGGCTTCCCGGGCTGGGGCCGCGGTCTGCCCGGCGTGCGGTGCTCCATCTGCTGAAGAAACGCGAGGCCTCGCTGACACCCTTGCTGCGTGCGCTGGAAACGGTCGCGGACAAGCTCGCCACATGCAGCATATGCGGCAATGTCGATACCAGCGACCCGTGCGGCATCTGCACGGACGCGAAGCGGGATACGCGCTCGCTCTGCGTTGTCGAAGAAGTGGCGGACCTCTGGGCGCTCGATCGCTCCCGCCTGTTTCCCGGGCGGTTTCACGTGCTCGGCGGACGATTGTCCGCGCTGGACGGCGTGCGGCCCGAAGACCTGCATATCGACAAACTAATCGCGCGCGTCTCCGGTGGGGAGATCGACGAGGTCGTGCTGGCGATGAACGCGACGCTCGAAGGCCAGACGACCGCACATTATCTGGCCGAGCGCCTCGAATCGCATCCGGTCCGCATCACGCAGCTTGCCCATGGCCTGCCGGTCGGCGGCGAACTCGACTATCTCGACGAGGGGACGCTGGCGCAGGCGCTCAGAGCGCGGCGGCCGGTCGCTTGAAAGACAGCCATCTACGGCCTAAATCTCCGTAATGGCCATTCTACCGATTGTCGAAGTTCCGGACCCGCGTCTGAAAACCGTTTCCACGCCCGTGGAGCACGTGACGGACGAGACGCGCAAGCTGATCGCAGACATGTTTGAAACGATGTACGACGCGCCCGGCATCGGGCTCGCGGCGATCCAGGTGGGCGTGCCGAAGCGCATTCTCGTCATCGATCTGCAGGAGCCCGCACCGCACGATCACGAGGACGGCGAGGAATGCGATCACGACCATGGCGTGATCAACGACCCGCGCGTTTTCATCAATCCCGAAATCCTTGAGACTTCGGACGATCTGCGGACCTATGAAGAGGGCTGCCTGTCGATCCCCGATCAGTTCGCCGATGTCGACCGGCCCGACTGGTGCGTCGTGCGCTGGCTCGACGAAAATGGCGAGCAGCATGAGGAACGGCTCGAAGGCCTGCTCGCGACCTGCCTACAGCACGAGATGGACCATCTCGAAGGCATCGTCTTCATCGACCATCTCTCGCGCATGAAGCGCAACATGGTACTCAAAAAGCTCGAAAAGGCGCGGCGGCTGAAGGCTGCATAGGCATTAGGGCGGCTAACTTTTGACGCTGTAGCGGGACGATCCCCTTCTAACTTGACATAGTTTACGCAAAGACTGTTCAAATTAGGGCAGTTATTCTACCCTATATGGCATCGGTGCGATCGCGGCGGAGTCAGCCAGACATCCTCCAACACTGCAAGTAACCCGCTTTAGAGGTTTTCGAGCGCCGTCTGGCAATCGGTGGCGCATTCACGACACATTTCGGCGCAGCGGCGGCAGTGATCGTTGTCGTGCTTGCCGCATTCTTCGGCGCAGGCCTCGCAGTAATCGGCACACAGCTCCAGGAGTTTGCGCAGCAGCCGCTCATTGTCGCCCGTTCGCCTCGTGGCGATCTTGAACGTCGCATCACACATATCCGCGCAGTCCGAACACATCCGGATGCACTGGCGCATATCCCCGTCTTCAGCAGAGCAGGCGTCGGCACAACTGTTGCAGATTGCGGCGCAGAACATCGCATGCCGGATCGCCGTCGCAAGCGGTTCGTTCAGATGACCGGCGACATCGGGATGGGACTTGATCATTTCGGCAATCGACATGGCTCTCTCTCCTTGAAGCGGGTGTGTTCTTGTCTTCGCCAACGGGAGGGCGCAGCGATAGTTCCGCTAGCGTGGATTATTCGGTTGCCGCGGCGCCGAATGCGACTTAAGTTCTCTCTTCGTTCTCATCAGGAAAGCGCATGGACCCGCTGATCATCTCGCTTATTGTCATCGCGGCGCTCGTTACAGGTGCGGTGCTTGGCTGGGTCGCGAGTGGCCGTAGTGCGGCGCCCCTGCGTGAGGAAAATGCCCGCCTGCGCATGGAAGGCGAAGCGGTTGCGAAAGACTTGCGGACCGCGTTGGATGGCGTCCGTGATGAGCGCGACGCCGCGCAGCGGGAACTGGCCGGGCTCAAGGCCTCGGCCGAAGAGCGGGATCGTGCGTTCGAGGCCCGGCTGACCGAGCTGCGTGAAGCCAAGGAGGCACTGACGGCGCAATTCAGCGAAGTCGGCGCGAAGATGCTGAGCGAAGCGCAGAAACAGTTTCTCGAACGCGCCGATGCGCGCTTTCATCAGGCGGGTGAGAAGAATGAGGAGCGGCTCAAGCAGTTGTTGAGCCCGGTCGGCGAGCGCCTGAAAGCGTATGAGGAACAGGTCGGCAAGATCGAGAAGGACCGGACCGAGGCCTACGGTACGCTTACCGGGCTGATCGACCAGATGCGCGCCGGTCAGGAGCGGGTGCAGACCGAAGCGGCGCGGCTCGTCAATTCGCTTCGCAATGCGCCCAAGGCACGCGGGCGTTGGGGCGAGCAGCAATTGCGCAACGTGCTCGAAAGCGCCGGGCTCGCCGAGCATACCGATTTTCACACCGAGGTCAGCATTGAGGGCGAAGAGGGACGGCTGCGGCCCGATGCGATTGTGCGCGTGCCCGGCGGCCGTTCACTGGTGATCGACGCGAAGGTTTCGCTCAACGACTATCAGGACGCGTTTAACGCGGACGAGGAAGAGGCGCGCGAAATCGCGTTGGCCCGGCACTGCACGTCAATGAAGACCCATATCGAAGGCCTGTCGCGAAAGGCTTATTGGGATCAGTTCGCCGACGCACCCGACTATGTGATCATGTTCGTGCCCGGCGAGCATTTCCTGACGGCGGCGCTGGAACACGAACCATCGCTCTGGGACCATGCGTTCGACAAGAAAGTGCTGCTCGCCACGCCGACCAACCTGATCGCGATCGCGCGAACCGTCGCGGCCGTCTGGCGGCAGGAGGGGCTGGCGCAGGAAGCGAAGCAGATCGGTCAGCTCGGCAAGGAAATGTACGATCGGCTCGCGGTGGCCGCCGGGCATATGCGCACGGTCGGCAGCGGCCTCACTACGGCGGTTAACAATTACAACAAGTTCGTCGGCAGTTTCGAACGCAATGTGCTGTCGACCGGGCGGCGCTTCGCCGAACTCAATATCGAGACGGGCAAGAACGAGATCGGTGAACTGCCGCCGATCGAAGCATCGGCCCGCGAGCCCAGTGCCGCCGCGCTGCCGCAGTCGGATAACGACGAAGAAGCGCCGGACGCCGCCGAATAAGCCTCAGGCGTCTCCGCCGCACCCCTGAACGGGCGGGCTGCCGCGTTCGGTGATCGTAACGATGGCGGGGTAGGGGGCTCCGCTCATCGAGTCGGTGCAAGGCTCGTCGAGTATCTCGACGAGGATGGAATCATTCTCGTAGCGCCGTCCGCCGTCAAACTCTTCCATCTCCGGTGTCCGGGCCGTCACGCGCCGTTCGCCATAATCGGCTTCGTAGACGATGACGTCGTCATAGATGCGCAGGAACCAGCCCGGCTCCTGCCCGACGCCGGTAAAGATCGGTTCGGCTTCCGGCGTCGCCTCTTCGGCGGCGACCTCCGGCGTTTCCGCCGCGTCGGTTTCAGCCGGTTCTTCGCAGGCGGAAAGCGGGATCGCTGCGAAAGCGATGGCGGCGATCAGTGCGCGCCGGGCCATCAGTAAACTGTATCTTCGTAGACGGGTTCGCCACCCGCATAGGTCGTCGCGCAGGCCGCCAGCGAGAGCAGCAGCGCCAGTCCTAGAATGCGCATCGCTAATCCTTTCTCCGTCGTTCGAGATTGAGCCTGATACCATTTTCCGAGCGCAGGGTCAGCCGGGCAATGGGCTTCGGCACATGGCCGTCCACCGGCGTCACCGTCCAGTCGCGCATGATCGTTGCCAGCACGATCACCGCTTCCTGCAGCGCGAAGGCGGCGCCAAGGCACACCCGCGGTCCCTTGGAAAACGGAAAATAGGCCTTTTGCTCGGATTCCCGGGTCTCCGCGCGGCTGAACCGGTCGGGATCGAAAGTGTCGGGATCGTCCCAATGCTCGGTATGGCGGTGTTCGAGCAATGGGGACACGAAGAGGATCGCACCAGGCAGGATATGCTTGCCGCGCATCTCCTGCTCTTCGGTTGCATCGCGCGGGATGAAGGCGACGGGCGGATAGAGGCGTAACGTCTCGCGGAACACATCGCGCGTGAAGGGCAGGCGGCGCATCTTCTCGAATTCGAGCGGGCCGTCGGCGAACGCGGCGTCCGCTTCCGCCTGCAACCGTTCCTGCACGTCGGGGCATTGCGCGATCAGGTAGAGCGCCCAGGCCAGCCCCGAGGCCGAGGTTTCGTGCCCGGCGAGAAACATGATACCGATCTGGTCTACCAGTTCGCGCTCGTCGAACCGTTTGCCGGTTTCCGGATCCTCGGCGCGGATGAAGCTCGCCAGCATATCGCGCTCTGGCACGTCTTCGCCGCGCGCGATCGCGGCAAGCCGCTCGCGGACCGGCGCATGCAACAGCTCGCGGATCGTCGCCGCCGAGCGCCGAGCGCGCAGCCTGCCCAGCGACAGCCATTGCGGCACGCCCGCGAGAGTCCAGACGCCGTGTTGCCAGGCGAGATGCTGAAACCGCTCGAAATTCTCGAAGATGATCTCGGCCTCTTCACGGGTGAAGGGGCGCGAATAGATGGTGCGGAAGATGACGTCGGCGGTCACGTGCGTCATCTCCAGGTCGATCGGCGTGTCGGCGCCCGCCGCACCGGCCGCGAACCGCTCGGCCATCGCGTCAACCGCCTCGCGCATCAGCGGAAAGATCGCCTTGATCCGTGTCGCCTCGAAGGCTGGATCCATCATGCGGCGCTGCTGCTTCCACAGATTCCCGTTCGACACGAAGATGCTTTCGCCGAGCAGCAGTTCGAGCATCGTCGCCATCAGGTCGGACTTGGGATAGCGGTCGACATCGCCGAGGAGTATGTCCTGCACGAGATCGGGCTGGTTGACGAAATACATGGTCCGGCGCGGCAGGCGCACCTCGCCGAGCTTCATCGAATAGCTGTTCGCGTAGAGCGGCGCAGTCGAGGAATGAAAGCTCTTGATGAAACGCGCGAGCGGACCGAGCTTTTTCGGATTGCCAGCGGGTTTGGGGGGAACGAATGTTGGCATCGAAATTTCCAATATCCGTTAGTCCTGAGCTTGTCGAAGGGCGTTTATCGGTAGGAGAGACGGGCTTCGACAGGCTCAGCCCTAACGGTTCTAGCGCAAACTCTTCGCTTTGCCGCGCCGCAACCGTGTGAAGTCCCGCACGGACGGCCGATGCGCGAAACGTTCAGCGAGCGTCTGCGGCCCCGCCGTGATCGCAAAATAGTCGTAATCTGCGGGCTTCGCGGTCGCCATGATGTACTGGAAATGCAGCCGCATCCAGTTGCGCGAGCTCTTTTCGAATTCTGCGGCGGGCATGATTTCGTGGAATTTCGCATTGAGCAGCTTGGGATTGGCGCGCTCGCTATTGCGGTCGCCAATGGCGGTGTAGGGATCGACGAGCGCGAAACAGGCACCGTCGGGCGGAGCCGAAATATCGATCCAGTCGACGCCATCGCTTTCAGCCACTGCAGAGATCTCGTTGCGCATCGCCTGCGCTTCGGGGAGCCAGGCCAGCCACATGATAGTTTGACCCAAGGTTAGCAGCGACAGGGTCGGGGCCTCATCCGGCATATCGTCGAGCGCGCGGGCGACGACGGCAATTGCCAGCGCGGCGCCGTAGCTGTGCCCGACCACGAGTATTTCGTCGACGCCACCCCGATTAAGCCGCTCGCGGAGTAACGCACCGAACTCGTCGCGGCGACGATCGAGCGCACGCGTCCGGCTCTGTTCCTCGCGTTCGTGAAAACTCAGTATGCGACCAACCCAGGTCAGATTGAACTTTTGCTCGAGACGATAGGCCAGCCACAACAGGCCGAACCCTAAGGCGAGGCCGCCGATCAAGCCAACTATTCCGACCGCCAGATAACCGGCAATACTCAGCCCGATCCCAAGTAGCAGAAGAAGCAAAATAAGTAGGGCCGGCATCGTTGCCGTGACGCCGGCTGGCCAACTCCACTGAAAGGTTTTCGCGAATACACCGGAGCGGAGCGCTCGCCAGGAGGCCGTCAGCGTCACCCAAGCGAGTTTCGCCGGTTGCTTGACCCAGAATTGCCGGACGATGTCGTCCCATTCGCAATAGAGATATTCGGTTTCGGTGGCGTCCGCGCCGATCTGCGACCGCACATCCCATCGTATCAGATGGTCGGCAATCCGCTCCCGCTTCCCCACGTCGATGTCGTAACCGGATACCGCTGCCTGTCTCTCCGCCTCGGCGCGGTAGAGCTGGTGGTAATAGCGGACGCCGCGCGGGTCGAAACCGCTGAGATACAGAACGAGGCGGCGGCGAACCTTGCTCATCGCCGGAACTGGTTCAGCACTTCATAGGCCATGACGGCGGTCGAGACGGCCGCGTTCAGGCTGTCCGCCTTGCCGCGCATCGGAATTTTGACTAGCAGGTCGCACGCCGCCGCATAATCCGGCGGAAGCCCGGCGGACTCGTTGCCCGTAAGAATGAAGGCCGGAGCCGCATAGTCCGGTGCCTGATAGTCAAGCTCGGTGTCGAGGCTCGTTCCGATCAGTTGCCCATCGCCGCCTTTCAGCCAAGCGAGAAAGTCTTCCCACCGCGCCATTGCCAGCGACTCCGTGAATATCGCCCCCATCGACGCGCGCACCGCTTCCACGGAGAAGGGGTCGGCGCAATCGTCGATCAGGATCAACCCGCCGGCACCGACGGCGTCGCCGGTCCGCAGCATGGTCCCCAGATTACCCGGATCGCGCAGTGCCTGTGCGACGAGCCAGATCGGCGCCACCGTGCGGTCCAGCGCTTCGAGCGCTGTCGGCAGTTCGCGATAGACGCCGACGACCGCCTGCGGATTATCCTTGCCGGAAAGCTTGGAAAGGATGGCACGGGTCGTGACGATCGCCTCGCCGCCCGCGGCCTCGGTTGCGGCCACAAGGGACTCGGTGCGCGGATGCGGTGACCCATCGTCTGCGAAGAATATCTGCACCGGCAGATGCCCGGCCTCTTGGGCCTCTGTCAGAATCCGCAGCCCTTCTGCCAGAAACAGGCCCTCGCTGCGGCGATGTTTCTTGTCGCGCAGGGCTCTGGCCCGCTTGATCAGCGGATTGGAGAATGCCGTAATTTCGCGGGGCAGGGGTCAATCCTCCCCGAACTTGGACTCAACCAGTTCCGCAAGCTTCGCAACGGCCGCGTCGGCCCCGTCGCCTTCTCCGGCAATCGTTATCGTATCGCCCATCGCCGCACCCAGCATCATCAGGTCGAGAATGGACGAGCCGGCGACGGTCTGTCCGTCGCGCGAAACCTCGATATCGGCGTCCATCTCGCTGACCAGCGTTACGAACTTGCTGCTCGCCCGGGCGTGCAGGCCGCGCTGATTGGCAATAGTGACCGTCCGTTCGACCCGGCTCAAGCGGCTTGCCCCAATATTTCGGACGCGACGGAGATATATTTCTTGCCCGCTTCCCGGGCGGCAGCGATTGCGTCGGTTACGCTCATCGACTGCCGCGCGCTTGCCAGGCGTATCAGCATCGGGAGGTTCATCCCGGCAATCACTTCGACTTCCTCCGGGCGCATGAGCGAGATCGACAGATTGGACGGCGTGCCGCCGAACAGATCGGTCAGAACTATGACGCCATTACCGGTATCGACGGCTTCGACCGCCTTCGCGATATCCGCGCGGCGTTCCTCCATATCGTCGTCCGGCCCGATGCATATCGCCTCGATAAGGTCCTGCGTCCCCACCACATGTTCCATCGCGACGACGAATTCGCGCGCAAGATTGCCATGCGTCACTAGAACCAACCCGATCATTCACTCACCTGCAGTGCCATTTTCACCGGCGCCCACGCGCTCGACGGAATCGAGCGACGGGAAGGCCAAATCGCGGTGGGAGACCGTGGGGGAAAATCCGGCTTCACGCAACCGTTCGCCGACGCGCTCGGCGACATGGACGGACCGGTGTCTACCACCGGTACAGCCGAATCCGACGGTAACGTAGGATTTCCCCTCCGCCTGATATCGCGGCAGCAGCATCACGACCAACTCCTCGATACGCTGCAATGCTTCGTCATAGGCCGGGTCCTCTGCGATATAGTCGCCGACTTGCGGATCTAGCCCGGTGTGCGCGCGCAACTGTTCGTCCCAGTGCGGATTGCGGAGAAACCGCATATCGAACAGCAGGTCCGCGTTGCGCAATATTCCCCGGGCGAATCCGAAGGAGATGACGGTCACGACGAGCTCCTCAAGGGCCTCCGAGCCGAAGCGCGCGCGGATATCCTTCTGCAAGTCGTTGGTGGAACTGTCCGTAGTATCGACAAGATGTTCGGCCCAACGGCGCAGCGGCGTCATGAGTTCGCGTTCGAGCGCGATGCCGTGCGCGGCGGGGCGGTCGAGCGCCAAGGGGTGTCGCCGGCGGGTTTCCGAAAATCGCCGCTCAAGCTCGCTTTCCGTGCAATCGAGAAAAAGCGTTTCGATATCGAGTGCGCTCGCGGCGTTCAGGCTCTTGACGCGCTCGACAATCGCATTGGCATCGAAACCACGTGTGCGACTGTCAATGCCGATCGCGATCGAGCGTTCGGTCTTGGTCGGATCGAGCGGTTCGCTCGTTTCGAAGAGCTTTTCGAACAGGCTGAGCGGGAGGTTGTCGACCGTCTCCCAGCCCATATCTTCCAATCTGCGCAAGGCGGTCGACTTGCCGGCGCCGGACATGCCGGTGACCAGCAGAACGCGGCGATCGGAGGGAGCAAGATCGGTCATGCCTGGGCCATCGGCAACAATATAGTGAACCGCGCGCCACTTGCCGAATCCTCGCGGTTCTGTGCGGTTATCTCGCCGTCATGCCCGTCAACGATTGCGCGCGCGATCGCCAGACCCAGGCCGGAATGTTTGCCGAACTCCTCCTCGGTGGGGCGGAGGCTATGGAATCGGCGGAATATCTCCTCGGTCTGACCCTCCGGTATGCCTGGCCCTTCGTCCTCGACCGTGATGAAAACATGTTCGCCATCGGCGGTCGCGCCGAGCCGCACGGTGCCGTTCGCTGGAGAGAAGGAAACCGCATTGTCGAGCAGGTTTTCGAGCACGCGCGCCAATTGCGATCCATCGCCCATCACGATCGCGCTGCCGCTGCGCGGGCGTCCGAACGCGATCCGCACACCATCGTTTACCCCGCGCTCGTCTCGCGACGCGACGATCGAACCGATGAGATCGCCGATATCGACCCTTTCGAAGCTCGCTCGCGAAAGCTCTGCATCGATCCGCGAGGCGTTCGAAATATCGGTGATCAGCCTGTCGAGCCTTCGCACATCGTCTTGCACGACGTCGAGCAACTGCTTCTGGAGTTCGGGATCCTCGACCTTTCTGAGACTGTCGACAGCAGAGCTCAGCGACGCGAGCGGGTTCTTGAGCTCGTGGGCGACGTCAGCAGCGAGAGCCTCGGTGGCATCGATGCGCTGGCGAAGGGCCTGGCTCATATCGGACAATGTGCGGGCGAGCAGGCCGATTTCGTCGCGCCGATCTGGTAGCCTCGGCAACACGACCTCGCGCGCCCTGCCGAGCCGGACACGGCGGGCCGCGAGCGATAGGCGCCGCAATGGCCGGACGATCGTGCGCGCTAGAAACAGCGACAGCAGGATCGAAACCAGCGCGGCCGCCAAGACGATGATGCCGAGCCGCAGCCTTTCCGCGCGCACATCGCGGCGGATGTCGCGCGCATTGGCGGTCACCAATACGGTTTCGTTCACGCCGTCGAGCGGCATGGCGACGGACACCATCGGTGTGCGATCCGGTGCGAGTGCGAGTTCGGTCACCGCGCCGTCGGCATCGTCGATGTCGCGCGCGAACTCCCACGCGGCCAATTCGTCGACTTCCGGCTCCGCAAAATCGGGGAGGGGATCCGCGTTCACCACCGTCTCGATGCCTTGGTCCATCCATCGCGCAACGCTGCCTTGCCAAGTTTCGTTGGCGATATCGCGGTTCACATAGGTCGGTTCGGAAACGGCCCAGCTGTCCAGCGCGAGCTCGCCATCTGCACCGTAGATACGGATCCGATGCCCGCTCGTTGCGCCGAGCGCAGCGACGACGCCGTCCCGCGCGCCTGCCGGCGTGCGGTCGATAACGCTCGCGATCAGCTCGGCCTGCGTTTCCGTTTGCCGGGTGCGTTCCTCGAGCAGCCGCACGCGATAATTGTCGAGCCAGAAAAAGCTGCCCGCGAGCAGCGCGACGGCGAATATGTTGACGGCGAGAATCCGGCTGGTCAGCGACCAGCGGGCGGACCATGTCAGGTCAAGATCGGTATCGGTTGCCACTATTCCTCGGCGAAGCGATAGCCGACCCCATAAAGTGTTTCGATGGCGTCGAACTTTTCATCGACCTGGCGGAACTTGCGCCGCAGCCGCTTGATATGGCTGTCGATCGTACGGTCGTCGACATAGACATCGTCGGTATAGGCTGCATCCATAAGCTGGTCGCGCGATTTGACGATACCGGGGCGTTGCGCAAGCGATTCGAGTATCATGAATTCGGTTACCGTCAGCGTCACATTCTCCCCGGCCCAGCTTACGCGGTGCCGCGCGGGGTCCATTTCGAGGCGGCCACGGACGATGCGCTCGGCTATGGTCTCTTCATCGCCATTATTCTCGGCATTCTGCGCGGATAGCTCGCTGCGCCTCAATATGGCTCGGATACGCGCGATCAGTAGGCGCTGCGAGAACGGTTTAGAGATATAATCGTCGGCGCCCATGGCGAGGCCAAGCGCCTCGTCGAGTTCGTCATCCTTTGATGTAAGGAATATGACCGGGATCGCGCTTTTTTCGCGCAAACGGCGCAAAAGCTCCATCCCGTCCATCTGCGGCATCTTGATGTCCAGCACCGCGAGATCGGGCGGATTTTCGATCAGCGCCTTGAGCGCTGTCTCGCCATCCGAATAGATACGGGTCGTGAAGCCTTCCGATTGAAGAGCGATCGATACCGAGGTCAAAATATTCTTGTCGTCGTCGACAAGCGCGATCGTGGCAGTCATCCAGTCACCAATCCCTAGGCGTTGCGCGCCTGACTAGCCGCCTCCGGACGTCGCGGCAATGGGCGCTTTTACCCGATAAAGCGCGCTGCCGCGTTGATTTTTCATTCTTCAACTGCTTAGGGCTGTGAAGAGGAACAGACGCGCCTTGGACGGCTGCGAAGTTCTTTCCGATTTTCTTAGGAGATTTCTCTTGTCCGCTCATACCCCCGCTTTCGGTTTGGCCCAGCAGGGCATCGATACCGGCAGCGCCGAACTGCACTGGAACCTCACCACCGCGCCACTGATCGAAACGTCCGTACGCCGGGGCGAAGGCCGCCTCGCGAAACATGGCCCGCTGGTCGTCGAAACAGGCAAGCACACGGGCCGGTCGGCCAATGACAAGTTCATTGTCCGCGATGGCGAAACTGAAGACACCGTCTGGTGGGGCAAGGTGAACGTGCCGATGGCACCGGAGCATTTCGCCGCGCTCAAGAAGGATTTTCTCGCCGAGGTCGCGAAGAAAGACACGCTGTTCGTGCAGGACCTGTATGGCGGTTCGCAGCCCGATCACCGTGTACGCGTGCGGGTGATCAACGAACTCGCCTGGCACAATCTCTTTATACGGACGCTGCTCTGCCGTCCCGAAACGGACGAACTGCCAGGCTTCGAGCCTGAATATACGATTATCGACCTGCCGAGCTTCCAGGCCGACCCCGAACGCCATGGCACACGCTCGGAAACCGTGGTGGCTGTAAATCTATCGGAAAAGCTGATTCTGATCGGCGGCACGAAATATGCGGGCGAGATGAAGAAATCCGTATTCGGCATTCTCAACTACCGCCTGCCCGTCGACGGCGTGATGCCCATGCACTGCTCGGCGAATATCGGGCCCGATGGCGACACGGCGATCTTCTTCGGCCTTTCGGGCACAGGCAAAACGACGCTGTCGGCCGATGCGAGCCGTACGCTGATCGGCGACGACGAGCATGGCTGGTCCGACACGGCTGTCTTCAACTTCGAAGGCGGCTGCTACGCCAAGATGATCCGGCTGTCAGAAGAAGCGGAACCCGAGATCTACGCCACGACGCGGCGTTTCGGCACGGTGCTTGAAAATGTCGTGATGGACCCGGGAACGCGCGAACTCGATTTCGACGACAACAGCCTCGCGGAAAACAGCCGCGGCGCTTATCCGATCGATTTCATTCCGAACAGCTCGGAAGAGAATCTCGGGCCGGTGCCGAAAAATGTGATCATGCTGACCGCCGATGCCTTCGGCGTCCTGCCGCCGATCGCGCGCCTTACGCCCGACCAGGCCATGTATCACTTCCTGTCCGGATACACGGCAAAAGTTGCGGGCACTGAAATCGGCGTGACCGAACCCGAGGCGACCTTCTCGACCTGTTTCGGTGCGCCCTTCATGCCCCGTCATCCCAGCGTCTACGGCAATCTTCTCAAGGAGCGGATCGCCAAAGGCGGCGTCAAATGCTGGCTCGTCAATACGGGCTGGACGGGCGGCAAATATGGTGTCGGCGAACGGATGCCGATCAAAGCGACGCGCGCATTGCTCAATGCCGCGTTGGACGGCAGCCTCAACGACGCGGAATTCCGCTCCGATCCAAATTTCGGCTTCGACGTACCGGTTTCGGTGCCGGGCGTCGACGACGCAATCCTGGATCCGCGCGGCACATGGGCGGATGCCGAAGCCTATGACGAGATGGCAACCAAGCTTGTCGGCCTGTTCATCGACAATTTCAGCCAGTTCGAAGAGCATGTCGACCAAGGCGTTCGCGAGGCTGCGCCGACGGCCGCGTGAGGCCTCAGGAGAGAAGGAGTAAAGCGATGAATATCAACTCCATCCTGCGCGGGATCGGCGGCGCGCCGGACGACGTCACGAATCTTGCGGAACGGGTCGGGATCGATCCGGCCATGGCGGAACGCGCCATCGCGGCGCTCGGCATCACGCATCAGCAGGAAGGTGACACGGTCGAACTGGCCGCCGAGCAGACGGGCATGGACACGAATGTGCTCAACCAGATTGTCGAACATATCGGGGGCGAAGGTTCGCTTACCAGTTTCACAAACATGATCGACCGCGATGGCGACGGCAATCCGCTCGACGACATTGCCGATATGGCCAAAGGCCTGTTCAACCGCAGCTAGAAATCGCCCGCACCGGCCTAATCATCGCTCGCAGGCAGAGCCTCGATCGGCTCGACCGCGAGCCGGTTGCCTTCCGCGCCGACGATCTTCATCCGCGTACCAGTGTCGGCATCGGGTCCGGTGGCAGACCAGACGCTGTCGCCGACCTTGACCCGGCCCGAACCGCCTTCGATCGGTTCGATCACTTCCACGGTCTGCCCGATCATCTGCGCGATGCGCGCGTTTAGCAGCGGCGCGCTCGACAGGATGGGATATACGTCGAACCAGCGCTTGGCGACATAGACAGATGCTACAGAGCATATTGCGAAAACCAGCAGCTGCACCGCAAAGGGCAGGGGCAGGGCGAAGCCCAGCAGGCCCGTAATGATCGCCGCACCGCCGAGGAACATCAGATAGGCACCCGGCGCGATCATTTCAGATATCAACAGGATCACACCCAGGATTATCCACAGCATATCGCCGCTGATTTCCGTGCCGCCGATATTCATCGTGCGTGCCTCCTCGTAGTTCTATCGCCCGGTGCGCGGCGGGCGCCCCGGAACGACCGTCGTCGATTCGCTGTCGCCCAGCGCTTCCTTGGCGAGCTCGCCGATGCCGCCCAGCGTGCCGATAAGCTGCGTCGCTTCGACCGGGAACAGGATCGTCTTCGCATTGGGCGACTTGGCGAACGCCTCGACGGTTTTGACGTAATCCTGCGCGATGAAATAGTTGATCGCCTGCGCATTGCCGCCCGCGATCGCGTTCGACACCATCTCGGTCGCCTTCGCTTCGGCCTCCGCCTCGCGCTCGCGCGCCTCGGCGTCCCGGAAAGCCGCTTCCCGCCGGCCCTCCGCTTCTAGGATGTTGGCCTGCTTTTCGCCTTCGGAACGCAGGATTTCAGCGGTCTTCTCACCCTCCGCCTCGAGGATCGTCGCGCGCTTCTCACGCTCGGCTTTCATCTGCCGCGCCATCGCATCGACGATATCGTGCGGCGGCCGGATATCCTTGACCTCAACCCGCGTGATCTTCACGCCCCAGGGTGTCGTCGCATCGTCGACGACCGAAAGTAGGCGCGCATTGATCTCGTCGCGCTTGGACAGCGTCTCGTCGAGATCCATCGAGCCCATGACAGTACGCAAGTTGGTCGTCACCAGGTTGAGGATCGCATTATAGAGGTCCGACACTTCATACGCAGCCTTGGCGGCGTCGAGCACCTGGAAAAAGACGACCCCGTCGGTCGAGATCATCGCATTGTCCTTGGTAATGATCTCCTGGCCCGGAATATCGAGCACCTGCTCCATCATGTTCACTTTGCGGCCCACGCGATAGAGAAACGGCGTGAAGAAGTTGAAGCCGGGCGTCGCGACCGTCGTGAAACGGCCGAAATATTCGATTGTGTAGTTATAGCCCTGTCGCACGATCTTGATGCCCATGGTGACGAACACCACCACCAGCAAGGTGAGGACCATCACGACCCCGAAAAAGCCTTCCATCTGACCGCTCCCGCAAATGTTATCTCGACAATTGCTCGCATATTGAGCGCAATCGGGCCGACTGCCAAGGCTGAATCGCGGAAAAACCGGTCCGTTAGTGGAGCGGCAAAGCCGTTCGTCGAAGCCCGGCGCGCAACGTCTTGTGGCCTACACCGGCAACTGCCATGCACCCCGCATGACATTGCGATTGCTCGCCCTTTTCGCGGCCCTCATTCCCTTTTCATTCGTCGAAGCGCAAACGCCAACGGAAGCGGACCTTATGCGCCATATCGAGGTCTTGGCGAGCGACGCGTTCGAAGGCCGCGAACCCGGCACCGCCGGCGAGGCGCTGACGGTCAGCTATATCGCCGGGCAGTTTTCCGAAGCCGGGCTGATGCCGGGCTATAACGGCCGTTTTTATCAGCCCGTCAGGCTAATCACGCGCACCGACGACCGGGCCGAGATCGTCGCGACCCACAGCGGCGACGAACAGCGGACACATATCGGCATCGTCGCACTCGGCAAACGCGAATCCGTGGCGCTCGAAGACGTGCCGGTGACGTTCGTCGGGCATGCGACGGATGTTCTAGCCCCAGACGGCGGTGCGCTTGCCGATCGGAGATTCGACGGACAGGCGGTCCTGCTCCTGCGGGGTAGTCCTGCGAGCGGCGAAAGCGCACCCTCGCTCCGGCGCAGTCTCGCTTTCTTTCGAGCGCGCGGCGCCGCCGCGATCATCGCCATTGCCGAGTCCGGCATCCCCTGGGAGGCGTCACTCAACAGCATGCGCTTTCGCCAGACCTATCTTGCCGAGACACCACGGGCGGATATCGAAGCGCTCGTATCGGCGGAAACCGCAGACCTGCTCTTCGGCGATGCGGGGTATTTGCGGGACAATCTCGTCGAAATGGCGGCAGTGGAGAATTTCCGGCCCATGGTTTTGGATCTGCGGCTCGATCTGCGCGCCGAGACTGTGATGGACCGCTATGACGGGATCAACGTGGTTGCGTTGCTGCCAGGAACCGCGCGAACCGGCGAAACAGTAATGTTCACGGCCCACCACGACCATTTCGGCATCTGCGCGCCCGACAGCGCGGAGGACCGGATCTGCAACGGCGCGGTGGACAATGCTAGCGGGACGGCCGCCTTGATCGAGGCCGCCCGTGCCCTTGCGGACGGCCCGCGGCCGGAACGCGACATTATGTTTATGACGACAACCGCGGAGGAAAGCGGCCTGCTCGGCGCCTATGCCTTTGTCGATGCGCCGCCTTTCCCGCTCGACAATATCGTCGCGCTGTTCAACCTCGATACCATCGCCATCGCGCCGCGCGGGATGCCGGTGGGCATAATCGGGCGTGGACTGACGCCACTTGACGCGCTGATTGATACCGTCGCGCGCGAACAGGAGCGGGAGAATTACGCGGGCACGGAGATGAACGTCTTCGTCCAGCGCCATGATGGCTGGGCGTTTCTCGAGAACGGCGTTCACGCCGTTTCGGTGGGTGGCTCCTTCGTCGACCGCGAGCTGCTGAACGGCTTTCTGCGCGGTGCGTATCACGGTCCTGACGACGAAATCGAGGGCATCGAATTGGGCGGCGCGCTCGAAGATCTGCTGCTGCACATCGCGCTCGGCCGGGCATTTGCCGATCCCGCACGCTATCCGACGCCTCAGCGCTAGCGTCCCACGCACTTCCTGCCTATAGACGCGCGACAGCGAATCTCGAGCAAGGTGAACGCGGTCATGGAAATCAACGAAGGACTCACATTCGACGACGTCCTTTTGCGCCCGGCAGAATCCGAAATATTGCCCAGCGCCGCCGATACGCGGACCCGCCTGACCCGGGAGATCAATCTCAATATTCCGATCCTTTCCGCTGCCATGGATACCGTCACCGAGGCCGATATGGCGATCGTGATGGCGCAGCTCGGCGGTATCGGCGTCCTCCATCGCAACCTTTCGATCGAGGAGCAGGCGGGCGCCGTGCGCGCGGTCAAGCGGTTCGAGAGCGGCATGGTCGTCAACCCTATCACCATGGCGCCGGACCAGACGCTGGCCGAAGCGCTGGAACTCATGGAGCGCAATCGGATCTCCGGTATTCCGATCACCGAGAGCAGCGGCAAGCTGGTCGGCATCCTCACGAATCGCGACGTCCGGTTCGCCGAAAACCCCGATCAGCCGGTCTCCGAACTCATGACGAAAGAGAATCTGGCAACCGTGGGGCAGGGAGTTACCCAGGAAGAGGCCCGTCGGCTCTTGCATCAGCGGCGGATCGAGAAACTGATCGTCGTGGATGACGATTATCGCTGCGTCGGACTGATAACCGTCAAGGATATCGAAAAGGCTGTGACCTACCCGCATGCGACGAAGGACGCTTCGGGCCGGTTGCGTGTCGCCGGTGCGACGACCGTGGGGGATACCGGATTCGAGCGGACCGAAGCGCTGATCGATGCGGAATGCGATCTCATCATTATCGATACAGCGCACGGCCATAACCGATCCGTCGGCGAGGCGGTCGAGCGCGTAAAAAAGCTCTCGAATTCGGTGCAGGTCGTCGCGGGCAATGTCGCGACCGCCGAAGGCGCGCGCGCACTGATCGATGCGGGCGCGGACGGCATCAAGGTTGGGATCGGCCCCGGTTCGATCTGTACGACGCGGGTCGTCGCCGGCGTCGGCGTGCCGCAGCTGACCGCCGTGATGGAATCGTCCGCGGAAGCCGCCAAGTCGAACGTGCCGGTCATCGCCGATGGCGGCCTGCGCACTTCCGGCGACGTCGCCAAGGCACTGGCAGCCGGCGCTTCGACCGTAATGATCGGCTCCTTGCTCGCTGGCACGGCCGAAGCGCCCGGCGAAACGTTTCTCTATCAGGGGCGCTCCTACAAAAGCTATCGCGGCATGGGCTCGGTAGGCGCAATGGCGCGCGGCTCGGCCGACCGCTATTTCCAGCAGGACGTGACCGAGCAGTTGAAACTCGTACCCGAGGGCATCGAGGGCCAGGTGCCGTTCAAGGGGCCGGCGAAGGACGTCATTCATCAGCTCGTCGGCGGCGTTAAGGCGGCGATGGGCTATACGGGATCGGCGACGATCGAAGCTTTGCAGCGTGCATCCTTCATCCGGATCACCAATGCGGGCCTGCGTGAAAGCCATGTCCATGACGTGTCGATCACGCGCGAAGCTCCCAACTATCCGACGCGCTAAAGCATGACTCCCGCCGCGCGCGTTCAGGCGGCCATCGAGTTGCTCGACCAGATCATCGGTGCGGCGCAGTCGAACGGCCCGGCCGCGGACACGCTGATCAAACGCTATTTCGCTGACCGGCGCTACGCCGGATCGAAGGACAGACGCGCCGTGCGCGAACTGGTTTACACCGCAATCCGGCGATACGGCGCGCCGCCGCATGACGGACGCTCCGCCATGGTTGGCCTTGTGCAGGACGAACCCGAGTTGCGCAGTGCCTTCGATGGATCGCAATACGGACCGGCGCCGATAGCCGAGAACGAGATGGGTGCCCTGCCATTTGGGCTTCCCAATTGGCTGCGCGCGCGATTTGCGGATGTGATGGATAATGCGGATATCGCCAGCCTCTCCGGGCGCGCGCCGCTCGATATCCGCGTATTGCTGGAAAAGACCAGTCGTAAAGCCGTGCTAGACGCTATCGAAGGCGCAGAGGCCGGCAGCTTGAGCCCATCGGCAGTACGGATATCGCAGGGTTTTGCCATCGAGCAGCACGCACTGTGGCGTGACGGATTGGTCGATATTCAGGATGAGGGCAGCCAGTACATCGTCGATTGCTGCGACGCCCGGCCTGGTATGACCGTAATTGACCTGTGCGCGGGCGCAGGGGGCAAAACTCTCGCGCTTCATGATCGGATGGCGGGCGAAGGCCGTCTGATCGCCTGCGACACCGATCGCAAGCGACTGGGGCGTATGGATCCGCGTGCGCGCCGGCTGGGAATCGATGTCATCGAGACGCGGCTGCTCGATCCCGGACGGGAAAGCGACGCGCTGTCCGATCTCGTGGGACAGGCCGATATAGCGCTCGTCGACGCGCCCTGTTCGGGAACCGGCACATGGCGGCGCAATCCGGAGGCGCGCTGGCGGCTGACCGAAAAAGGCATACAGCGTTTCACGGACCTCCAGCGCCACCTGCTCGAAACGGCGGCGCCTCTTGTAAAACCCGGCGGTTTTCTGGTTTATGCCGTCTGTTCGTTGCTGTCTGATGAGGGAGACGGGCAAATCGCTCATTTTCTGCAATCCCGTTCGGATTTCAGCAAGGTGCCGCCTGCTAGTCACAAGGCTGCCGAATCCAAGGCTGGCCTCGTGCTGACACCGGCCCGTCACGGAACGGACGGGTTTTTCTTCGCAAGACTGCAACGGTCATGCTAGAGAACCGCAAGGAAACTGTACCGGAGCTTATCATGCGCTTTTCGCCGCTCGCCATTGCCCTCTCGCTGACTCTCGCAACCGTTTCGAGCACGGTGCACGGGCAACGCAGCGACGACGATATCGACCCGCAGTCGATTGCCTTGGTCGAAGCCGGACGCGCGGCGCTGGCGGAAGGCGATAACGAACGCGCGGCCAATCTCGTCGAAACCGGCCTGGCGGTCGATCCGCGCAATCGCGACGGTTTCATCGCGCTGGCCGAAATCGCCGAAGCGCGCGGTCTGCCTGGCCTCGCCATTCGCTACTATCGCGAGGCGCTGACCATCGATCCGAACGATCTGGCGGCGCTGGAAGGGCAGGGCCAGGTGCTGGTCCGCCGCGGCGCGGTCGAGCGGGCCCAACGTAACCTGACGCGGATCGAGGCGTTGTGCGAAACGCAGTGCGAGGAAGCGACCACGCTTGCCGCAGCAATCGAAGCGGGTCCGCCGGCCGCGCAGATGGCCGCACAGCAAAACAGCGCGCCCGTGCCCGATGCCGAGGAAAACGTTACGCCCCAGTAGCGTCCAGCGCTCGGGCGAGCGCGACATAATCGCCGACCGACAGCGTTTCGGCGCGGCGTTTCGGATCAATTCCCAGTTCCTCAAGCAATTGAACGGCGTTTGACAGGTTTTTGAGACTTTGTCGCAGCATTTTCCGCCGTTGGCCGAAAGCGGCCTGAGTCAGTCGTCCGATCGTATCGGCACTGACGTCCTTCGGTGCTTCGGTTGGCTGGATATGGACGACGGCCGACATCACCTTTGGCGATGGCACGAAGGCGGAGCGATGGACTTTCAGGGCGATCGCCGCCGTCGAGCGCCACTGGGCGAGGACCGACAAGCGGCCATAGGCGCTATCGCCGGGCTGCGCGACGATACGGCGCGCCACTTCCTCTTGGAACATCAGCGTTAGCGACCGCCACCATGGCGGCCAGGACCCGGGCGTCAGCCAGCGGACGAGGAGAGCGGTTCCGATATTGTAGGGCAGGTTGGCGACGATATGCGCGCCGTCCGCGCCGGTTTCGCACTCGTCGATATCCATGGCATCGCCCGAGATTACGGTCAGTCTGTCACCAAAACTGCCAGAGAGTTCGTCGAGCGCCGCAAGACACCGCTCGTCGCGCTCGACGGCGATCACTTCCGCTCCCGCCTCGAGCAACGCGCGCGTCAGGCCGCCGGGCCCTGGTCCCACTTCGTACACGCGCTGTCCGTCTAGATCGCCGGGTATCGCGGCGATCCGCGCCAATAGCTGCGTATCGAGCAGGAAATTCTGCCCCAGAGCCTTGTTCGCTCGAAGCCCGTGCCGGGCGATAACCTCACGCAGCGGCGGTAGCGCCGTCACGCAGCAACGCTGCCTTCGTAAAGAACGCGCTGTTCCGCACAAAAAGCCGCGAGGCCGATCGCGGCAATCGTGGCGCCCGGATTCGCGCGATCCTGGCCGGCGATCTCGAAAGCCGTCCCGTGGTCGGGCGATGTCCGGACGATGGGCAGGCCGAGAGTCAGATTGACGCCTTCGTCGAAATGCAGCGTCTTGAGCGGGATCAGCGCCTGATCGTGATAGAGGCACAAGGCGACATCGTATTTTTCCCGTGCCGCCGCGTGGAACATCGTGTCGGCCGCAAAGGGCCCATGCACGTCGAAACCTTCCTCGCGCAACTGCGCCAGTGCCGGTTCGAGAAAATCGATCTCCTCCCGACCGAGCGCGCCGAACTCCCCGGCATGGGGATTGAGGCCCGCGAAGGCGAGCCGCGGTTTCTCAATACCGAAATTGCGCGTCATGCCCCGCGCAGCCGCCCGCGCCTTGGTGACAATAAGGTCGACGGAGACCACTTCCGGAACGTCGCGCAGCGGAATATGGGTTGTGATCGGCACGACCTTCAGCGTCGGCCCCGCCAGCATCATGGCGGCATTCTCGCGCGACACACCGCAGCGCTCTGCGACAAATTCCGTCTGCCCGGCATGCGAAAAGCCGATATCGTAGAGCTGGCTCTTCGAAACTGGCCCTGTAACGACGGCGCGCGCGGCACCGGAACGGGCGAGACCCACGGCGATTTCGAGCGAATCGAGCGCACAGCGCGCGCTTTCGGCGGTCGCATGGCCGGGCCGGGTGCGTTCGCCATTGTCGACGGCGAGAAGCGGCAGTGCACTTTCGAATACCGGACGCGCCTCGTCAGGCGAACCGATCCGCTTGACCGGCCCGGACCAGACCGCCGCGAGTGCGTTCGGATCGCCGACGGCGAAGAAGGGCGCAAGGCCGTGCTTATCGCGATCGGCCCATGCCTTACCCGTAATCTCCGGACCGATCCCGGCCGGATCGCCGAGCGAGACAGCAATCGGTCTCATGTCGGGGCCCGGCTCAGCGATATTCGATGACCGCGTCGCGACGAAGGTCGCGCAGATAACGGCGCGCCTGCCGGTCGCCACGCTCCTGCTCGAGACGCGCCATCAGCACATCGGCGTCGGGTTCCGCCACTGCGGGGGGGTCGTCGCGGCCGCACAATATGAGCACGCGCACGCCCTCCTGCAGCGAACCGAAAGGATTGGTCGCCTGGCCGACCTGGAGATTGGCCATGCTCTGCTGCAGGACGTCCGGCAGATCGCCCAGGCGGACGCCGTCATTCTGCACGAGCTCACCGCCAAGTTCGGAGGCGATCTCGGGTGCGACACCGCAACCGCCGCCGGCTTGTGTCGCGCGCGCGAGCGCTTCGACCTGCGGCTCGGCGATCTCGCGGGTCGTTCCCGGCGGGAAGGTCAAGGTGATCTGCGAAAGGCTGAGCTGCGCATCGCGCGGATTGCTCATCAGCACCTGGCGCTGATCGATCAGGGCAACGATCGAAAAGCCGCCGGGAATCGGGATTGCCTGGCTGATGCCCCCGACGGGCATCTGGGTGACCACGGCCGCGAGTTCCGGCGGAAGCTGAGCGGGCCGGACCCATCCGAGATCGCCGCCGACCGCTGCCGTCGATGCCTGCGAGAACTGCCGGGCATAGGCCTGGAACGACCCGCCCTGGCCGATCTGCTGGAGGATGCGCTGGGCGCCGGCCAGCACTTCCTGCTCATTGTCGGGACGGGCGGGCAGATAGATTTCGGCGACCCGATATTCGGTCTGGCCGCGATTCTCTTCGAGCGTCTGGATGATCGCCTCGACCTCAGCGTCGCTGACGGCGACAAACGGATTGACGTAGCGCCGCAGCACGCGCCGCCAGGCCAGTTCGCCCTCGATCTGGCGCTTCATCGTCCGGTCCGAGCTGCCTTGGGAGCGCAGGAACGCGGCGAACTCTTCCGGGCTGGCGCCCGAGCGCTGGGCGACCTGTGCGAAAGTCGCATCGATATCTGACTGGGGCACCGTGATGTCGTTGGCGCGCGCTTCCTGGATCTGCAGCGTTTCGTCGATCATGTTGCGCACGATCTGCATGCGCAGCCGCATCCGCTCTTCGTCGCTGATCTGCACCGAGCTGTTTGCCGCGATGAACAGATTGACCCGGTGGTCGACATCCGTGCGCGTGATGATCTCGCCGTTCACGATCGCCGTCGGCGTGCGGATGTTCGGATCGCGCTGGCCGAAAACGGTGAAATTTTCAGGCAATCCCAATTGCTCGGCCGTATTGGCGAGCGGATCAGGCTGTTGCGCGGCTGCCGGCGATGTCATCGCCGCGGCCAAGCCCGCAATGGCCAATAGCTTGATAGTCCGGGCTTTGCGCCCTCGGTTCGGTTTAAGCATAACTGATAAAGAATCCCATCTGTGCCACGATACACGCCCAGCGCGATTGTCGTGTCCATCTACTATGATGTTTCCTGAACGACAGCTTAGCGGCCCAAATTCGTTAAGGCAAAGCGAACGAGGAACGTGTTGCCCCGTCGTGCGTCACCGGTATCGTCGTAATCACGGCGCCAGGTGAAGCCGAATTCGAGCCCCTCATCCTCATAACCGAAGCCGAGACGTGTGCGCACAGGCTCGAAGCCATCCGACTGCGATATCGGGTCTTCCTGGCTGCTTGTGAGATCGACCACAGCGGATCCGAACACGGACCAGTAATTACCGAGCGCCACGCGCGCCGACGTGCGCAGTTCCTCGCGATCGCGCAAATCCTCGACGTTCAGCGTGATATCTCGGTTGAGCCGCAGATAGCCGACCTGCGCATAGGTAGTGCGCGAACCGACCGTGAAGTCGATCTCGTTGCGGCGCAGTTCGAGACTGTCCTTGTCCAGACGGAACCGATGGGTCAGCGCCAGGAACCGCCCATAACGCACCTCTGTACGGCCGACGAAATCGGAAAACCGTTCGGCAAGTCCGGTGCCGTTCGGAAACAGGGTCCGCTCGTTATTTAGCCGATAGCTTTGCGCGAGGCTGCTGCGCAGTGAGAAACGCGGGAGATCAAGCGCATATTCGCCACCATAGGTTACGCGCGCGCCGTCCTCGAAACGGTCATAACCGGGAAAACGGTTGAGCGAAAAGACGTTGGCGACTTCGAGTTCGATCGACCGGGAATCCTCGTTCGGTACTTCGAGATTCGATAGCGGCGGCGTCACCACGAACTGCACGCGCGGCGTGATCCGCTGAACACCGCCAAAAACTTCGCCGACGAATGGCCAGGCTATGTCCGCGGCCAGCGCGCTTATGCCACGGAACTGCCAGCCTTCCTCACCGCGATAGAGACCGGTCAGCGTGTCCGCATTCTCGTCCGAATGATAGACATCGCCACGCACGAGTGCCGTCAGCGTCACCTGCTGCCCCATCGTGGTAATGCGGCTGAGGTTCCATTCGGCGCTCGCAAAGGCGCGCTGCGTATCCTGCCCCTCGGTGCGCACGATCCCCATCGTATTGGCCTGAAGATTGATCGTACCGCCGAGAACATCCTCGTTCATCCGCAGCCGATAATCGATCACGGGAATCGCGAAAGGCTGCTGCCCGGCGTCGGACGTCACGCGCAAATCCTGCACGGCCCATCCCGCGATCGAGAAATAGCTGTCCCGCCCGACCCGTTCGGCAGCGATGGTCGAACGCAGCCGGTCGTCGCGCGAAATGTCGTAGCGCCGGAGAAACGTATCGTCGGTTGTCAGTCGCCCCGAACCGCTGACGCTCCAATAGGGCGTGAACTGGAAGCGGCCATTCGCCTCGATATAGCCGCGAACATCCTCGTCCCCGACCGGGGTTAGCCCGCCACTGGGATTGATGTCGCGCCGCGTGCCGTAGGTAATCATGCCGCCGATCTGGAATGCACCCTCGGCCGCGAGATTGCGATAGTTGGCGGAGATCGAGGGCAGCACCTCGGTATAGACGCGCGGCGTAATCGTTAGGTCGCGGTTCGGTGCGATCTGCAGATAATAAGGAATGCCGATCTCAAGGCCGTTGACCCGGCTCAATCGAAGGTCCGGCACCAGAAAACCGCTCGTGCCGCCCGCCGAGCCATCCGGATGCGAAAAAGCCGGCAGCGCCATGATCGTCACGCCGAACAGCTCGAAACGGGCGTTGCTGTACCGGATACGGTTGGTCTCGGGATCATGGACGATCCGCGCGGCGGTAATCCGCCAGCTCGGATCGCGGGGATTGCCGTCATAATCGACCGCGGGATAGGGCGTGTATGCCGCGCCTTCGAGAGTCGATACATTGTTGACGCGCGCGCCGCGAAGCGCCGCCAGGCGACCGCCATTTTCGAGCACGATGAGCAGGTTATCCACCATGCCGTCGCGCAAAGTGTCGGTCAGGTTGGCGACATCGGCATAGGCTGTCTCGCCCTGCGGCGTGCGGATTGCGACATTGCCGCTTGCCTCCACCGCACCGGTTCGGCGGTTCCACGAGACGCGATCGGCGCGCAGGCGCGCACCGGCGCGCACCATGCGAACATCGCCCATTGCGATGACGATGTCGTTCTCGCCATCATATTCGACCGTCTGAGCGCTGAACGCGATCTCTTCCGGATTTTGCGGAGAGGCGAGCGGCGGAATCTCCGTATCGGTAAGCTCGACACCCGGGATAAGCGTTTCGAACGGCGACGCATCTCCGGTCTGCGCCTGCGCAGGCACGGCCGCGACGATCATGAACATCGGCAGCGCGGTCAGGCTGAAAAGGGGGTTACGCGTCAAAATCCATCACCGGGTACGAATGGCGGCCGTCGGACGCGCCTATCGCACTCCCTAGCCGATGCTGCAATCGCCTTTGCCAGAGCCCAACGGCTCGTCTATCGGGTGCAACAGTCATCACACTGTTCCTAGCGGCAGGAGAATAACAATTTCCATTCCCGTCTCATTCGCATCGTCCGTTCCCGAAGACGTCTCGGCTCTCGTTCTGCCGTTGCGCGAGGGCACGTCGCCCGACACGGCGACACAAGGCTTGCCGAAAGACGCAGCCGCTGCGTTGGAACGCGCGGCCGAAGCGAGCCGTTTCAAGGGCGAGATGGGCAGCTCGGTCGAGATTTTCGCTGAGACCGATGCTGGCACGCGCCGTATTCTGCTGGTCGGCATGGGTAAGAAGAAAAATGCCGATTCGCTCGAGAAAGCCGGCGGCGCGGCAATGGCGAAACTGCAGACGTCGGGCGAAAAGACGATCACTTTCGACGCGGGTTCCGTCGATCTCAAACAGGCCGGGTCGAACATGGCGTTCGGCGCCCTGCAGCGGGGTTGGCGGCTCGATACATACCGCACCAAGCTGCCGAAAAAATCGCGCCCGAGTGTGAAAGAGATTACGGTCGTTGCCAGCGATGACGAAGCCGCCGAATGGGACCGTTTCCAGGCAATCTATGCCGGCATCGCGCTAGCGCGCGAGCTCGTCACCGAGCCGCCGAACATCATCCATCCGCAAGGCTTCGTGGAGCGCTGCCGGCCTCTCGCCGAGCTCGGGGTTGAGATAGAAGTCCTCGACAAGGACGAGATGAGCGAACTCGGCATGGGCGCGCTGCTCGGCGTCGCCCAGGGTTCGGCGGCCGAGCCGAAGCTGCTCGTGATGCGCTGGGACGGTACGGACGGCGCGCAGAAAAAACCCGTCGCATTCGTTGGCAAGGGCGTGACATTCGATACGGGCGGTATCTCGTTGAAGCCGGGTCCGGGCATGGAAGACATGAAGTTCGATATGGGCGGGGCCGCGGCGGTCGCGGGCGCCATGTGCGCGCTGGCGGGCCGCAAGGCGAAAGCGCATGTCGTCGGCGTGTGCGGCCTTGTCGAGAATATGCCGTCGAGCACGGCGCAGCGGCCAAGCGATATCGTGACGACGATGTCCGGGCAGACCGTCGAGGTGCTGAATACCGACGCCGAAGGCAGACTTGTACTGTGCGACGCAATGCACTGGGTGCAGGAGAAATACTCGCCCGACGTGATGGTCGATCTGGCGACGCTGACTGGCGCCATGATCATCGCGCTCGGCCACGAGCATGCCGGTTGCTTTTCGAATGACGACGATCTTGCCGATCAACTGCTCGGCGCCGGGCGCGCCAGCGGGGACGCGCTGTGGCGGATGCCGATCGGCAAGGCCTATGACAAGCTGATCGATTCGCCGATCGCGGACATCAAGAATGTTGGCCCGCGCGAAGCCGGTTCGATCACGGCCGCGCAGTTCCTCCACCGATTCGTGCAGGATGGCGTCAAATGGGCCCATCTCGATATTGCGGGTACGGTCTGGATCAAATCGGCGTCGAATCTCTGGGCCAAGGGCGCGACCGGCTATGGCGTGCGCCTGCTCGACCGCTTCGTCGCCGACAATCACGAAGGATAACGGCCGGGCGTGCAGGTCGATTTCTACCAATTGGCCGGAACGCCCATGGAAGCGGTCGTACCGCAACTGGCCGCCAAGGTGCTGGAAAGCGGCGAGCGGCTGTTGATCGTCGCCGAGGACGAGACACTGCGCGCCTTGCTCGATAACGCGCTGTGGACGCGCGAGCCGGCCTCATTCCTCCCACATGGCGGGGCCGATGACCGGCCGGAGCTTCAGCCGATCCTGCTCGCTGAATCCGTTGAGCCGAAGAATGGCGCGCGGTTTACGATGCTTGCCGACGGCATCTGGCGGGACGCCGCATTGGATGCGGATCGCGTGTTTTATCTCTTCGATACAGATCGGTTAGACGAGGCGCGAACCGCCTGGCGCAGTCTTTCGGCACACGATGACGTCGAGCCGCGATACTGGAAGCAGGATAATGGCCGGTGGCGACAGGGGCCCTGAAATCAGGCGGAGGGGAAGCGCGCCTGCCTCTTGCGCACCGCAGCACATCGCACTAAGCGGGCCGCAAATTTTCCCAAACCTATCGGAGCTCAGCCGTCATGGCCGTCACACGCACCTTTTCCATCATCAAACCCGACGCCACCCGCCGCAACCTGACCGGCGCGGTCACCAAGATGCTTGAAGAAGCGGGTCTGCGGGTCGTTGCCTCCAAGCGTATCCATATGACTCGCGAACAGGCCGAAGGTTTTTATGCCGTGCACGAGGAACGTCCCTTCTTCGGCGAGCTCGTCGAGTTCATGACGTCCGGCCCGGTGGTCGTGCAGGTCCTCGAAGGCGAAGATGCCGTCGCCCGCAATCGCAAGATCATGGGCGCGACGAATCCCGCCGATGCCGATGAAGGCACGATCCGCAAGACCTTCGCCGAATCGATCGAGGCGAACAGCGTCCACGGTTCGGATAGCAACGAGAACGCCGCGATCGAAATCGCCTTTTTCTTCGATGAAGACGAGATCGTCGGCTAAGCGTTCAACCTAGGAATTCCGCCATCGGCTGGAGCTTTTTCGGCGCGACGAAGCTCCAGCTTTTGCGCAACCAGTTCGCGATATGCTCCCAATCGACATTGGGGCGGTCGAGGCGGATCGCGATCCAGCCTGACGGGCCGTAATAGGCGGGTTTGTAATAGATATCGGGTTCCGCCTCGATCAGCGCGGCCTGTTCGTCGGGCCCGCTCGTCTTGACCAGCAGCGAAATCGCATCCTCGCCATGATGGCGGATCGACACATAGGCGAAGAATTTGCCGGACTTCGATGTAGCAATACGCCATCCCGGTGAACCGTGCGATGACTTGGCGGCGACTTCGGGCAGTTCCATCGCGAGTTCGCCGACCTTGGCGACGATCCAGTCCGGATCGCGTTCGCGCGTCACCAGCTCCTCGAGAACGCGCGGATAGAGCTGATGTTCGGCGAGCCGGATCCGCGTCGCGAGTTTCTCCGGCGTATCTCCGGGCAGGATCGCGACCTCGGTCTGGCCGAGGATCGGCCCTTCATCGAGCGCCGGCGTGACAAGATGGACGGTGCACCCGGACACCGTATCGCCAGCGTCGATGGCGCGCCGATGCGTGTCGAGACCCGGATATTTGGGTAGGAGCGACGGGTGAATATTGAGTAGTCGTCCGGCCCACTTTCCTACGAAATCGTCCGACAGGATCCGCATGTAACCGGCGAGAACGACATAATCGGCACCCGCTTTCCGGATCTCGCGATCAAGTATCGCGTCGAATTCCGAACGTTCCATGCCCTTGTGGCTTTGCGCGAAGGTTGGCACGCCCTCGGCGGCGGCAAGTGTGAGCCCGCGCGCTTCGGGGTCATTGGCGGCGACCAGCACGATCTCATAGGGGCAGTCTTCGCGTTTCGCGGCGTAGAGAAGGGCCGCCATATTGGTTCCGCGTCCCGAAATGAGGACGGCAACACGGACGCGATCAGCCATTATGCGTGGCGCTCCATGCAGATGCCGTCGCCCAGCTTTCTGCGGGGCCTGTGACCGTGCACCCACGCCGGCCTGTTTCGACATCGCCGATGCGATGAACCGTCTCACCCGCCTCGGTCAGAGCCGCTGATACCCGGTCAACGGCGTCGGCTGCCACGATCACCGCCATGCCGATCCCGCAATTGAAGGTGCGCGCCATCTCTTCCGGCGCGATATTGCCCTCGCTCTGAAGAAACGCCATCAGCGCCGGTTGTTCCCAAAGCGCCGTATCGACATGCGCGTGCAGGTCGTCGCTCAGTACGCGCGGCAGATTTTCGAGCAGCCCGCCGCCCGTAATATGCGCCATCGCCTTGATATCGCCGCTGCGGACGAGCGGGAGCAGCGATTTCACGTAAATGCGGGTTGGTTCGATCAGCGCATCGACGAGCAGGCGATCCGAGTCGAACGGGGCAGGGGCTTCGAGCGCCCAGTTCTTGTCCGCCGCGAGCCTGCGCACCAGCGAAAAGCCGTTCGAATGCACGCCTGACGAGGCAAGGCCGAGTATGACATCGCCCGCGGCCACATCGTCGCCCGTCAGCGCCTTACCGCGCTCGACGGCCCCGACACAAAATCCGGCAAGGTCGTAGTCGCCATCTGCATACATGCCCGGCATTTCTGCGGTCTCACCGCCGATCAAGGCACATCCGGCCTGCTTGCAGCCCTCGGCGATACCCGCAACGACGCGCTCGGCCACGCCGTTGTCCAATCTTCCGGTGGCGAAATAGTCGAGGAAAAACAGCGGTTCGGCGCCTTGAACGATCAAGTCGTTGACGCACATGGCGACGAGATCGATCCCGATCCGGTCGTGCCGGTCGTAATCGATGGCGAGCTTCACCTTGGTGCCAACGCCGTCGTTTGCCGCGACGAGTAGCGGATCGGCATAGCCCGCCGCCTTGAGATCGAAAAACCCGCCGAAACCGCCGAGATCGGCATCCGCGCCGGGGCGCGCGGTGGCACGCGCCAAAGGCGCGATCGCCTTTACGAGCGCGTTGCCCGCGGCGATCGAAACACCGGCCTTCTCATAGCTGTACGATTCGGTCGATTTTTGCTTGGCGTCCATCTTCATAGCGACTAGCCACATCGGTCTTGGATTTCCACGGCCAAGTCGTCAAAAGGCCCACAATGCAGTTCGTAACCCGTCATCTCAAAGCGCTTTTGGCTCTGCTCTTCGTGAGCGCGGGCGCGGGGGGCATCCTGCTCGCCCAGCAGGCGCAACAGAATTCGCGCGATTTCGGACTGGACAGCGCAGCGAACTACGAAGTGACCGGCATTTTCGTGAACGCGACGGGCGAGAATGCCGAGGAAGCGCGCCGCAATGCCTGGGAACAGGCGCAGCGTGAGGGCTGGCGGATGCTCTATGCCCGGGTCAATGGCGGGTCAGCGGCGCAGGCGCCTAACCTCAGCGATTCCTCGCTCAGCGCCGTGGTGACCGGTATTATCGTCGAGGAAGAGCAGATCGGCCCGACGCGCTATGTCGGTCGGGTCGGCGTCATGTTCGATCGTGCCCGTGTCAGCCGCTATCTCGGCGTATCGGGCGTTATTCGCCGTTCACCGCCAATGCTTGTCCTTCCGGTCCAATGGGTCGGCAGTACGCCGATGAGCTTCGAGGAACGCACGCCCTGGCAGCGCGCCTGGCTGCGTTTCCGGTCCGGCGAGAGCCCAATCGACTATGTGCGCGCCAGCGGCACGGGTCCGACGCCGCTGCTGCTCACGGTCGGCCAGACGGGCCGGCCCGGCCGCGGCTGGTGGCGCTTCCTGCTCGATTCCTATGGCGCGGCGGATGTAGTAATTCCGGTGGTCCATCTGCACTATGCCTATCCCGGCGGCCCGGTCGTCGGCCGTTTCGTTGCCTATCACGGGCCGGACCGGCGCAAGCTCGCGGAGTTTTCCCTGAGAGTGACCAATTCCAACAGCCTGGAGCAGCTGCTCGACGAGGGTGTACGCCGGATCGACGCGGCCTATACGCAGGCGCTGGAAGATGGCCGTTTGCGACCCGATCCGTCGCTGAACTTCGAGTTCGGGCTCGACGAAGACGCGCTCGAAGAAGCGCTCGACGAGCTGGAAGGCAGCGTCGCGGCGGCCGAAACCCGGCGAAGCGCGCCCGAGGTCAATACCGAGCAGGCGACCGCCACGGGCCGCTATACGATCCAGGTCGTCACGCCAGACGCCAACGCCGTTCGATCGAGTGAATCGGCCGTACGCGGCACACCCGGCGTACGAGGGGCGACGACGTCCAGCCTCGCGATCGGCGGGGTGTCGCTGATGGAAGTTGATTATATCGGCGACCTCGACACGCTTGCTTCGGCGCTGGCTTCGCGGGGTTTCCAGGTGGAGCGCGGCGCAGGAACGCTACGCATCAGCAGGGGCGGCGGCTCCAACGGTACGCCGCCCGAAGGCGAATGAGCCAGATCGCGCTGCCGCTCGACTGGCCGGACTCCGGCCGGGACAGCGCGTTTATCGTTGACGAGAGCAATGCCGAAGCGGTCAAGCATCTCGATCACTGGTCGTTATGGCCGGTCCGCACGAGCCTCTTAACCGGTCCGCGCAAGTCAGGCCGCTCGACGCTCGGGCGGATATTCGCGCGCAAGAGCGGCGGCCAGGTCATCGACGATGCGGATCTTTCGGAAGAAGAAACGCTGTTTCATGCCTGGAATGCCGCCCAGGCGGACCAGCGGCCGCTTCTGATCATCGCCGATGAACCGCCGCCGCGCTGGGAGATTGGACTGCCCGACCTCAGAACGCGAATCGCCGCCAGTCCCAAGATTCGGATTGCCGAACCGACCGACGCCCTGATCGCCAACCGGCTGCACCAGCATTTTGCAGAGCGCGGTCTCGCCGTGCCCGAGAACGCGGTGGAGTATCTGCTCAAACGTATGGATCGCAGCCATTATGCGCTGTTGCAGATCATCGAAACGCTCGACCGGAAGGCTTTCGAACGCCGGGGCCGTATCACGCGGGACATGGCGCGCGACGCGATGTGCGAACTGGGTTTCATCGACGCGTAACATTAAAGCCGCTAAAAGCGGTCCATGGACGACTATAACCCGGAACATATTACTGAGGATTTCTCGCGCGAAACCGAGGCCGAACCGGGCACGGAAGACCGCTATTTCAATCGCGAACTAAGCTGGCTCGGCTTCAACGAGCGCGTGCTCGAAGAGGCGCGCAATCCCGCGCACCCACTGCTTGAAAGGCTCCGCTTCCTCTCGATCTCCGGCAATAATCTCGACGAGTTTTTCATGGTCCGCGTGGCGGGGCTCAAAGGCCAGCAACTGCAGGGCGTCGAGATGCGCTCGGACGACGGCATGACCCCTAGCCAACAGCTCGCGGCCGTCGCCGAACGGGCGAACGCCCTAATGGATGAGCAGCAATCTGTTTGGGAGGAGCTCCGCGACGCGCTGGCCGAAGCGGAAATCTTCGTGCTGTCGGACGACGAGATTTCGGGTGATATCGAGGAATGGCTCTCCGAGCATTTCCAGAATCATATCTTTCCGGTGCTGACGCCCCAGGCGCTCGATCCGGCACATCCTTTCCCCTTCATTCCGAACAAGGGTTTCAGCCTGGTTTTCGACCTGACGCGCAAGAGCGACGGCGAGCCGATCCGCGAACTCGTGATGGTGCCGACGACCCTGCCGCGCTTCGTCCGGCTGCCCGGCGAGATGGCCCATTATGTAGCGATAGAAACGATCATCCGGCGCTTCATCGATCTCTTGTTCCCCGGCTATGAGCTTGTCGGGCAGGGCGCATTCCGCATCATCCGGGACAGCGATATCGAGGTCGAGGAAGAGGCCGAAGATCTCGTCCGTTACTTCCGCAGCGCGATCAAGCGGCGACGGCGGGGCAGGGTGATCCGCCTGAAGCTCGAAGCCGATATCCCGGACGATATGGAAGAACTGATCCGCCGCGAGATGGGCGGCGACGACGCCATGGTCGTTGAATCGAGCGGATTTCTGGGCGTCGCCGATCTCGAACAGCTGGTCGACGAGGACCGGCCGGACCTCAAATTTCCGCCGTTCAGCCCACGCTTTCCCGAACGCATCCGCGAACATGGCGGCGACTGCTTCGCGGCGATCAAGACCAAGGATATCGTCGTTCATCACCCCTATGAAACGTTCGATGTGGTTGTCGCGCTGCTCAAACAGGCGGCCGAGGACCCCGACGTCGTCGCGATCAAACAGACGCTCTATCGTGCGGGCAAACAATCCGCCGTCATTCGCGCGCTGATCGATGCGGCCGAAGCGGGGAAATCGGTCACGGCAGTGGTCGAACTGAAGGCGCGCTTCGACGAGGAACAGAATTTGCTCTGGGCGAATGCGCTCGAACGGGCCGGCGTGCAGGTCGTCTACGGCTTCATCGAGTGGAAGACGCATGCCAAGGTGACGATGGTGGTCCGCAAGGAAGAGGATGGCTACCGCACCTACTGCCATTTCGGCACGGGCAATTATCATCCGGTGACAGCGAAAATTTACACCGATCTCAGCTTCTTCACCGCCGATCCGCGCGCCGGGCGCGATGCGGCGCAGCTGTTCAACTACATCACCGGCTATGTGCAGCCCGAAGATCTCGAATTGATCTCCATGTCGCCGCGCGACATGCGCAACGATCTCATGAAGCTGATCGACGCGGAAATCGCGAACGAGCGGGAGGGGAAAGACGGCGCGGTCTGGGCCAAGATGAACTCCCTCGTCGATCCCGCGATCATCGAAAAGCTCTACGAAGCGAGCAATGCCGGGGTCGAGATCGACCTCGTCGTGCGCGGTATATGCTGCTTGAAGCCGGGCGTTCCCGGTATGTCGGAGAATATCCGCGTACGCTCAGTCATCGGGCGGTTCCTCGAGCACAGCCGCATCGCCTGCTTCGGCAATGGCGCGGCGCTGCCCAACAAGAACGCCCATGTGCTGATCAGTTCGGCCGACTGGATGCCGCGCAATTTCGACCGGCGTGTCGAGTACATGATGCCGATCGAAAACCCGACTGTGCATGCGCAGATTCTCGACCAGGTCATGGTCGCGAACCTCATCGACAATGAGCAGAGCTGGCAACTCAACCCGGACGGCAGCTATACACGGATCGAGCCCGAAGGCCGCCCGTTCAACCTCCACCGCTACTTCATGACCAACCCGTCGCTTTCCGGCCGCGGTGCCGCACTGAGCGAACAGGGCTCGATGCCGAAGAAGCTCCACGTCAAGCGGCGTGGATAAACCGGTTTCCAGCGCGAAAGCGCACGCCTAAGGTTCGGGCCGATGTCCGTACTGTCCATGTTGCGAACGGAAGAGGATACGACCGTCGAAAAAGACGGCCGCACAGCGGTCATCGATATCGGCTCCAACTCGATCCGCCTGGTCGTTTTCGACGGTCACGGGCGCCTGCCGGCCTTCCTGTTCAACGAAAAGGTGATGGTCGGTCTGGGCGCGCGGCGCGACGAAAGTGGCGCGCTCGAAGACGACGCAATCGCAGATGCGATGGAAATATTGCGCCGTTTCCGCTCGCTGGCGAACGCGATGAACGTTACGGACATGCGCGCGGTCGCCACAGCGGCCGTGCGCGAGGCCAGCAATGGCGGTGAACTCATCCGGCAACTCGATAAGATCGGCATATCGGTGCGGCTCCTGTCCGGTGAAGACGAAGCGAAGCTCGCGGCAATGGGCGTTCTGTCCGCCATTCCCGGCGCCGAAGGGCTTGTCGGCGATCTGGGCGGCGGCAGCCTCGAGCTTGCGCGCGTCGCCGATGGCGAGGTCAAGGAATGCGCGTCCTTTCCCTTAGGCGTGCTGCGCATCGCGGAATTGCGCGGATCGGGCAAGAAGGGCGCACTCAAGCGGGCGATTGCCAAGGCGCTGAAGTCGGCGGACTGGACCGCGAAATGCGCAGGCCAACCCTTTTATCTGGTCGGCGGTTCGTGGCGGGCGCTGGCCCGGGTCGATATGCAGCGCACCAAATTTCCGCTGCCCATCGTCCATCACTATACGATGCAGCCCGAACGGGCCGCCAAGCTCGTGCGGCTTCTGGCGCGGATCGACAAATTGAAATTGAGTTGCGTACCTTCCATGGCCTCGCAGCGCATTCCGCACCTGCCGGACGGCGCGGCGATCCTTTCACAACTCGTCAAGCAGATCGGACTCGGCGAACTCGTCGTCTCAGCCTATGGGCTGCGCGAGGGCCTGCTCTACGAACGTCTCGATACCGACACTCGAAAAATCGATCCGCTGATCGCAGCAACGCGAGAGGAGGGCGAGCGGCAGGGCCGCTTCCCGGAGCATGGCGATCTGTTGAACCGGTGGATCGCACCGCTTTTCACCGACGAATCCGATACTGACAAGCGTATCCGGCTTGCCGCCTGCCTCCTTGCCGATACCGGGTGGCGCGCGCATCCCGAATTTCGCGCCGAACGCGGCCTCGAAATGGCGCTGCATGGCAATTGGGTCGGGATCGAGAGCAACGGCCGGGGCAAGATGGCGCAGGCGCTCTTCACCAATTTCGGCGGCGGCGTGGGCGTCGTTGAAGAACTCGTCAATCTGTGCAGCACCAAAGAGCTGGAGCAGGCCGCGCGCTGGGGTCTGGCGATGCGGTTCGGACAGCGGTTGAGTGGGGGCGTCGCCGAGCCGCTCGAACTCAGCAATGTCGCGATCGAAGACGGTCGGCTGATTTTGTCGCTCGATAAGGGCGATGCGGAGCTTTACAGCCAGCCGGTCGCCAAGCGTCATCGGCAACTGGCCGACGCGTTCGGCAAGGAACCGGAAATGCGGCTGACCTGACGGGATCAGCCGCAGCTGATTTCGGTGACCAGCGAGTTTTCGTCGTAGGAAATGTTGAGCCGGTCCATGCGGTAATCCATCGTTACCGCGCTGTTCGGCGGAATCCAGCGCAGGATTTCGGCGCCCGAAGCCCGCATTGCGTTTGTCCCAAGCGCCTGCGTCACCGTCTCGCCGACCAGATGCTGCAAAGCCTGCGCATCACACATCCCGCCGCCCGCCATAGGCGGCGCCTCGGACGGAGTCGCACAAGCGGATAGCAGCACGATAGCCGCGAACGTCGTCATGGCCTTACGCATCAGCCGTTTCCTCGTCCTTGGTATGCGTCACCTTCAACTTGCCGTCGCGCACGGCGAATGCCACGCGGCCCTCCACGAGATCGAGCGCATCGCGGCCGAACTCTTCGTAGCGCCAGCCCGTCAGGATCGGCAGGTCCTCGCGCTCGCCCGCGGCCAGCTGTTCGAGTTCGTCGGCCTTGGCGACCAGCCGCGCCGCCACGCCGATCTCGCGCGACCGGATCTTGAGCAACAGCTTCAGCAGGTCTCCGACGAGCGCGCCTTCCTTGCCGAGCCCCGGCTTGCGCTTCTTGCGCGGGGGCATTTCGTCTTCCGGCAATGCGTCCGCATTCTCGACGACATCCATCAGCCGGCCGCCGATATCGTTGCCGGCCCAGCTCGACGGCAAACCGCGTATCTTGGCCAGCGCCTTCTGGTTCTTCGGCGGGTGGAGGGCGATATCGGCGAGCGTTTCGTCGCGCAGCAGGCGACCGCGCGGCAAATTCTTGTCCTGTGCCTCGATCTCCCGCCAGGCCGCGATCGCCTTCAAACGTCCGAGCACCTCGGCCTTGCGGCTCTGGATCCGCACCCGCTTCCAGCTCTCTTCAGGCAGATTGGCATAGTTGGCGGGATCGGCGAGCTTTTCCATCTCCGCATTGATCCACGCGCCACGCCCCGTCTTGCGTAGCCGGTCGAGCATCTTCGGAAAAATCTCGGCCAGATGCGTGACATCGCCAACGGCATAATCGAGCTGACGCTTGTCGAGCGGCCGGCGCGCCCAGTCCGTGAAGCGTGCGCCCTTGTCGAGCGACTTGCCGAGCATCGCATCCACGAGGTTCGCATAGCCGATCTGCTCGCCGAGCCCGAGCGCCATCGCTGCGATCTGGGTATCGAAGATCGGATGTGGCGTCTTGCCGGTCAGATTGTAGACGATCTCCACATCCTGCCCGCCCGCATGAAAGACTTTCAGTACGTCCTCATTATCGACAAGCAGATCAAGCAGCGGCGACAGGTCGACCCCGTTCGCCTTGGGGTCGATCGCGGCGGCTTCGTCCCCGTTGCCGATCTGCACGAGGCAGAGATCGGGCCAATAGGTATTCTCCCGCATGAACTCGGTATCGACGGCGACGAAGTCTGACTTGGCGAGCCGGTCGCAAAATTCGGAAAGAGTATCGCTGTCGTCGATCAGCGGATGGATATTCATGGCGGCGGATTATAGGCGGCGATGACGCATGAACCTAGCGGCGGGCGGACTATCATGTGGAAATTGCCCGCCCGCCGCTGTTCGCGTGCCTGTGCGTTGGTCCGTGTCGTTCGCTAGCCTGACGCGAGTTCGGACTCGCAATTATCAGCATCGCCGGCGACGCGCGCCGTGAACTCCTCCATCGAGCCGTCGTCGGGACCTTGCACGAACGTCCCCTGATGCTCGGTGATTTCGGCTTCGACATCGGCGGAAGTCAGGCCCAGTTCCTCGCCCATGGAAACGGCGGTGGCCATGATCGTGGCAGCCCGCGCCTCGCGATCGTCCTCGTCCGAGCGGATCTCTTCACGCTCCTCGTCCGTTTCGGCAAAGATTCCCTGCGAACCCACGAGATCGGACGATGCCGCCATGGTCGCGCTGCATTCGACCGCCGCGCGATAGGCCATGCCTTCGGGGCTGGCGGGATCGTAGCTTGCAGCCGCCGCTTCCTCGTCACCAGCGTCGTCTGTCTCTTCCGCCGCTTCGCCGTCGTCCGTGGCCGCGTCCTCGCCACCCGCACAGGCCGCGAGCGCCAGTGCAGTGCCCGATATCATTGTTATCGCAAACCGTTTCATCATTGCCTCCCATTTACGAACGGCCGGAATGGCCACCCAAGACGCCTATCGCACAATGGGTCGTCCAACGTCTATGCTGCGAGAGAATAAGCCTTTTATGAGACGTGAAACCTGCACATACCGTTTCGGCCAAAATACGTGACGCAAGAAAACAAGAGCGGGAATCCCGTTCGGCAAACATTATTATGTAGGATATCCGCGATGGGATTGGCTTCTAACAGGAGCCTGACGCGCGCATATCGCGGCTTGCGAGTCCGGCCCTTTCCGCTATGGAGCCGCGCATGACCATGCACACATATCGTACCCATAATTGTTCCGAACTGCGCAGCCACAATGTCGGCGAGGAAGTCCGCCTGTCGGGTTGGGTCCATCGCAAGCGCGATCATGGCGATCTCGTTTTCGTCGACCTGCGTGACAATTTCGGCATCACCCAGATCGTCACCGAGGTCGATGGGCCGGCTTTCGCGACGCTCGAGAGCCTGCGCTCGGAATCGGTGATAACGGTGACCGGGAAAGTTGTCGCGCGTTCGGCCGACCTCATCAATACGAAGCTCGATACCGGCGAAATCGAGGTCCGCGCTCAGGCGGTGGACGTGCAATCGGCGGCCGAGGAGCTGCCGATGCCGGTGGCGGGCGAGGCCGACTATCCGGAAGATATCCGGCTGAAATATCGCTATCTCGACCTGCGCCGCGAGAGCATGCACAAGAATATCCTGCTCCGGTCAGACGTGATCGCCTCGATCCGCAAGCGCATGATCGAGCAGGGCTTTACCGAGTTCCAGACGCCCATCCTGACGGCTTCCTCGCCCGAGGGCGCGCGCGACTATCTGGTCCCGAGCCGTATCCATCCGGGTAAGTTCTACGCGCTGCCCCAGGCGCCGCAGATGTTCAAACAGCTGATCATGGTCGCCGGTTTCGACCGTTACTTTCAGATCGCCCCCTGCTTCCGCGACGAGGACGCACGCGCCGACCGGTCCCCGGGCGAATTCTATCAGCTCGATTTCGAGATGAGCTTCGTCACGCAGGAAGACGTGTTTCGGGCGATCGAGCCCGTGCTGCGCGGCGTGTTCGAGGAATTCGCCGATTGGGACGGGAAAGGCCGGACCGTCGACCCCGATTTCGTCCGTATTCCCTTCGCCGAAGCGATGCTCAAATATGGCTCGGACAAGCCGGACCTGCGCAATCCGCTGGAGATCACGGACGTCTCGAGCCATTTCGAAGGCTCCGATTTCGGCCTCTTCGCCAATATCGTCGGCTCGGGCGGGGTAGTCCGCGCGATTCCCGCGCCGAACACCGGCGACAAGGGCCGCCGCTGGTTCGACAGCATGAACGAATGGGCGCGGGGCGAAGGATTTGCCGGCCTCGGCTACATCAATCGCAAGGAGGGCGCGCCGTCCGGTCCGATCGCTAACAATCACGGCGAGGAAAAGACGGCGAAACTGCTCGAAGAATTGGGCCTTGGCGAAGCGGATAGCGTCTTTTTCGCCGCGGGGAAGGAAGCGGACGCGGTCAGGCTGGCCGGCGGTGCGCGGACGAAGCTTGGCGAAGAGCTCGGCCTGATCGACGAGAGCGTCTTCAAATTCTGCTGGATCGTCGATTTTCCGATGTACGAATTCGACGAGGAACAGCAGAAGGTCGATTTCAGCCACAATCCCTTCTCGATGCCTCAGGGAGAGATGGAGGCGCTGGAAACGCAGGACCCGCTCGATATCCTCGCCTGGCAATATGATATCGTCTGCAACGGTGTTGAGTTGAGTTCGGGCGCGATCCGGAACCACCGGCCGGACATCATGTACAAGGCGTTCGAGATTGCCGGTTACTCCAAGGCCGATGTCGACGAGAATTTCTCGGGCATGATCAATGCCTTCAAATATGGTGCTCCGCCCCATGGCGGGTCCGCGCCGGGCATCGACCGCATCGTGATGCTGCTCGCCGGCGAACCGAACCTGCGCGAAGTCGTGCTGTTCCCGATGAACCAGAAGGCCGAGGATCTGATGATGGGCGCCCCTTCGGACGTTAACCAGCGCCAGCTACGCGAGCTTAACATCAGGATTGTAGAGCCGCCCAAGGAAGGTTAGCGGAGCTGCATGGCGATCGATCTACACGATTACGAAATGGGCGCGGCGTTCGAGGGCGACTATGACGAGGCGCTGATCGAGCTGCAGGAGCGGCTCGCCCATATTCAGGCGGCCTATATCTCCAAAGCGAAACGTGCCGTTATCGCCATCGAGGGCTGGGACGCATCTGGCAAAGGCGGAACCATCCGGCGGTTGACGGGCCGCTGGGATCCGCGTTTCTTCGAAGTCTGGCCGATCGGCGCGCCGACTGCCGAGGCCAAAGCCCGCCATTTCCTCTGGCGATTCTGGAACAAGCTGCCCGGCAGTCGCGAGATCAACATCTTCGACCGCACCTGGTATGGCCGCGTACTCGTCGAGCGGGTCGAAGGCTATTGCTCGGAGAGCGAATGGCGCCGCGGCTATGACGAGATCAACGAGTTCGAGGCGCAGCAGAAGGACAGCGGTACGCCGATCATCAAGCTTTTCATGCATGTGACGCAAGAGGAGCAGGACGAGCGTTTCCGCAAGCGGCTCGAAAATCCGTGGAAACGCTGGAAACTCACCGAAGACGATTTCCGCAACCGCGCCAAGCGCGGCGAGTATCTCGAAGCGATCCAGGACATGTTCGCGCGTACCGATACACGATGGGCGCCATGGACGGCGATCGATGGAAACGACAAGAAAGCCGCGCGGATCGCCGCGTTGCAACATATCGCCGATCGGCTTGAAGAGCAGGTTTCAATGGACCCGCCCGATGTTGATCCCGAAGTCGCTGACCTTGCAGCGTCCCATTTGGGGACAGGCGAGAAGGACTAGTTTAGGGACATTTGCGCGCTCCGCTTTTCCTGTGCGATATTTGCGTAAAGGAGACGCGGCGATGAAGCTATTGCGAATATGGGCTGTAACAATTGGCGCGGCAGCGCTGACGACCGGCTGCGCCCATGACGGTTATTACGACCGTGGCTACGGCTCAGGCTATTATGCGAACGATTATCGCGGCGGCAACGGCTATCACGGCCGGCATCGCTATGCGGACCGTTTGCCCAACCCGTTCCGCGGGCGCGGCGCGGACAAGCTCGATCCGTGGCTGTCCGAAACGCGGGAGGGCCAGCAATTCGTGCTCGATCACTATGCGCTGGGTCCAGACGGCGAAATCAGCGACGCGGAGGCGGACAGCGCCAATGTCTTCTTCCGGCGCTGGGCGGACACGGATCGCGACTATCGCCTGACCGATGCGGAAATCCGCACCGCGCTCGTCCACACCCGCAACCGGTATGGACTGCGCCGCTACTAGGCTTCGGGATAGCGTATTTCGATGATTTCGTAGTCCTTGGGACCTGACGGCAGCCGGACGGTACGACAATCGCCGACCGCCGCGCGCTTCAACGCATTGGCCATCGGTGAAATCCAGCTGATCCGTCCCGCCGATGCCTCGGCTTCGTCTTCCCCGACCAGCGTTACCGTACGCTCGCGATCGTCCTCATCGACCATGGTGACTGTCGCGCCGAAATAAATGCGGTTCTTGTCGGGCTGTTCCGCCGGATCGACGATCTGCGCCGCCTTCATGCGGCGGGAGAGGAAATTCAGCCGCCTATCGATCTCGCGCAGTTTCTTGCGGCCATAGATATAGTCGCCATTCTCGCTGCGATCGCCATTGGCAGCCGCCCAGCTAATCGTCTCGACAAGCGCCGGGCGCTCCTCGCGGAAGAGCTTCTCATATTCCGCCTTGAGTGCGGCATATCCTTGGGGCGTGATGTAATTGACCCGGTCGGCCATCAGCCCGGCGTGGACTTGCCCAGATAGCGCGAAAGCGGTGCGTTCGAACGCGGCATGAAGGCGCGGTCCGGATGCAGGAGATCGTACATGACCGCGTTTTCGAGCACGCGCTGGACGTAATTTTTCGTCTCGAAGATCGGGATTTCCTCGATCCAGCGCACGATATCGACGCTGCCGAGGCGTGGATCGCCGTTGGCGCGAATCCAGCGATTGGCGTTGCCGGGACCGGCATTATAGCTCGCGGCCGCCAGCACATGGTTGCCCCAGCGTTCGAGCAGATGCTCGTAATAGGCCCGGCCCAGCAGGATCGAATATTGCGTATCGCTCGTCAGCGCGGATTGGCTGTAACCACGGCCAATCCAGCGAGAGACTTCACGAGCGGTGCCCGGCATGAACTGCATGAGCCCGCGTGCGCCAGCATGGCTGACCGCGCGGGGATCGAATTGGCTCTCTTGCCGCGCAATTGCATGGACAGGCGTGAAGAACCGCCGGGCACTGGCCGGCATCGGCACCGTCGGATAGCCATAGGCGCTCGCATCGAATCCGTTCACCCGCGCGCTGCGGTGGGTCATCACTGCCAGGTCCTGACGACCGATCTGGCTGGACAGCTGCGCGGCAAAATGATGATCGGCATCGGTTTCGACTTGCTGAGCAAGCTCGCGCAGGAAGCGGCTCTGCGTGTTCCAGGCACCGAGTTCGCCGAGCATGCGGATCGCCGCGACGAGTTCGCTGCCGGCAAAGCGGCTCTCGCGCGCCATGGCGGCGAAATCCTGCCGCGCGGACGTCGGAATGCGCAACTCGCGACCCAGCCGCTCGGTCGAAAGCTGGCCGTAGAAATAGTCGTAATAGACGGCAGCCTCTTCGTAGAAGGCCGTTGCGCGATCGCGCTGGCCCGCCGCTTCGGCGGCACGACCGGCCCAGTACAGGCCTTTCGTGCGGGTCTGCGGCGTACGGGCCGCGCGGCCATAGCGCTCAAACATGCCGATCGCATCGGCCGGCCGGTTCTGCTGCCAGAGCGCCGTGGTCCCGGCGAGCCAGGTCAGGCTCGTATAATCGTCCCGCACGCCCAGCGATTCCCCGCTGATATCCGTGCCCGGCGCGAAAGCGTCGTCCACCTTGCTGGCGATGTCGAAGGCGGTCGACCATTGCCGGTCGTTCGCCGCGGCCCGCGCGTTCAGGAGCAGCACTTCATACCATTCCTCGGCGTCCGTTGGCCGATATTGCAGCGTCGGCCGGTTGGCGAGCAGGCGCCGCGCCTCCAGCGAACGGCCGTTGTTACGCAACCACATAGCCCGTTCGGCGACATAGCCGGCATCGCCCATCGCCGCGCCACCGGCCTCGGCGCCGGCGCCGGTCGCCAGCCGCAAGCGGGCCGAGTTGGCATCGCGCCGCGACGCAGAAGTCAGCGAAAGGACCCGCGCCGCCGCCGACACATCGTCTTGCCAGAGGAGATAGTCGAACCGCATGTCATGATCTTCGGCCGACAGCGCGCCCGCGAAACGCGAAAGAATGACGCCTTCGTCGGCCGAAGCCGAGGCGCTGTTGAACGAACCGAGCCGCCAGGCCCGGCGCGCCTGTGCCGCCGCCTCATCATTGCGCCCGAGCGATGCAAGCGCTTCGGCGTATCGCAAAGCGCCCGACGCCGTCAGCGGTTCGAACCGCTCGAAAAAGGCAACGAGCGACCGCGCCGACGTCCCCGTGACCGGGATCTGGTTCTCCGCAATGCGGCGCAACCGGTCTTCGCCCGGCCATCCCGGATGCGAGACGAGAAAGCTCGCATAGTCGTTGAAGGGCAGGGCGTCGCTCTGCTGCAAGCGGTTCCAGCGCAGGATGGCTTCGCCGAGCGGATGCGCTCGCGGAACCGAACCGACGGAACCGGCGCCCGAAACGCCGAGCCGGCTCGCATACCAGGCGCGCTGTTCGGACGTCAGCGATTGGGCCGACGCGCTGGCGGTTCCGATCAGGGCGGCAGCGCCGAGCGCCATGATTGCAATGGTCTTTTTTATCATGCTGGACATCGTGCGCGCACAATCCTTATCTGGCAATGAATGAGCCCCGGTGATTTGCCGTCGATATGCCGCGCAAACATGTGGAGGTGAAGGAGAAATTTATGTTCAGCGGGTCGATTCCGGCTCTGGTGACACCGTTTCGCGACGGATCGTTCGACGAAGCGGCATATAGAAGCTTCATTGACTGGCAAATCGAGGAAGGCAGCAGCGCGCTCGTGCCCTGCGGCACGACGGGCGAGGCGGCCACGCTGACGTTCGACGAGCATTTCGAGGTCGTGCGCGTCTGCGTCGATCAGGCCGGCGGGCGCGTCCCCGTAATCGCGGGCTGCGGCTCGAACGACACGCAATCGGCCATCAAGAATATCACGAAAGCGCAGGAACTGGGCGCAACGGCCGGGCTGGTCGTGCCGCCCTATTACAACAAGCCCAACCAGGAGGGCATCTACCGGCACTTCGAGGCGATCGTTTCAGCCTGCGACCTGCCGATTGTACTCTATAATGTCCCTGGCCGCACCGTTTCCGATATCGCGGTGGAGACGATGCAGCGGTTGCGCAAATTCCCCTCGATTATCGGCGTCAAGGATGCGACCGCGGACATGGACAGGGTCAGCGCGCAGCGGGCAGCATGTGGCGAAGACTTCTGCCAGCTCTCGGGCAATGACTATCTCACGCTCGGTTATCTCGCCATGGGCGGCGTCGGCTGTATCTCGGTTACCGCCAATGTCGCGCCGCGACTATGTGCAGAGTTTCAGGCGGCCTGGGCGCGCGGCGATACCGAGGAAGCACTGGCGCTCAACGACCGGCTCTACCCGCTGCATGATGCCATGTTCGCGGACGCTTCGCCCGGCCCGGCGAAATATGCGCTGACCAAAGTACGACCCGGATTTCCCGGCGAACTGCGGTTGCCGATGACTTGGCCCTCCGAAGCGGCGCAGGCCAGCGTCGATTCAGCCCTTGCTCATGCAGGTGTGCTAGAGAGCTGAGCCATGGCGCGTCCGCAACCCACCACCTTCGACAAAGTGAAGACCGTCGCCGAGAACCGGCGCGCGCGGTACGACTATGCGATCGACGAGAAGTTCGAGGCGGGAATCGCGCTGACAGGGACAGAGGTGAAGTCGCTGCGCTTCGGCGAGGGCACGATAGCTGAAAGCTATGCCGATGTGCAGGACGGCGAAGTCTGGCTGATCAACGCCAACATCCCCGAGTTCAGCCATGGCAACCGTTTCAACCATGAGGCGCGGCGCCCGCGTAAGCTGCTGCTCCATGCGCGGGAAATCAACAAGATGCGCGGGGCCGTGGAACGCAAGGGCATGACGCTCGTGCCGCTTTCCGTCTACTTCAATTCGCGCGGCAAGGCGAAGGTCGAACTGGCCCTCGCCAAGGGCAAGAAGCAGCATGACAAGCGCGCGAGTGAAAAGGCGCGTGACTGGAAGAGGGAACAGGGTCGCCTGCTGCGTGACCGTGGCTGATTCCCGGCGCGAAGCCGGCCCGATGATGCGGTGGATCCGCAAGCATTCGCCGAGCCGCGAAGAACTCGCGAAGAACCGCTTTATCAAGCCCTTCGCAAGCCGCGTGATGCACAGCTATCTGTGGCGGTTCAATCGCCGCTCCGTTCCGCGCGGCGCCGCGCTCGGCATGGTCGTCGGCATATTGGTCATGATACCCGGCATCCAGATGATCGTCTCGGCTTTGCTGGCCTTGCCGTTTCGGGCGAATATCCCGGTAGCGGCCGCGACGACCTTCACCAGCAATCCGATTACCACCCCGCTAATCCTGATCGGCGGTGTGTTCGTCGGCAACAATGTGTTCGGGCTCGAAGCCGATCCCGCGCATTTCCAGACGCTGATCGACCGGCAAGCGGGTGTGTCCGAGTGGCTGGCATGGTTCGCCACCGATGCGGCGCCGGCGCTTCTCGGCGGACTGTTCGTAATAGCGATCGTAAGTGCGGTACTGGCCTATATGCTGGCCGACTGGTTCTGGCGCTACCGCGTCGCTCGGCGCTGGAAGCGGCGCCACCGGTCACATGAGAGCCCGGAGCAGAGCTGATGGCAAGCCGGGCGTCATCGGGGGGCAAACCGAGTATCGCGACAAATGTTTTCGCCGATCGCGCATTGCTCGTGCTCGTCACATTTGCGGGCATCGGCTCGGCTGCATTGCTGATGTTCATGCTCGAGAGCCCGTTTTTTGCGGCCGGGTTCGCGGCGCTTTTCGTGTCCGCATTGGGCATCGCTCTCATCTTCGCGCGGCGCCGGCCGGTTAAGGTTGCCGCAAAATCGACGGGCCCCGATCGTGCTCTGATACGAGCGGCCATCGAGAGTGCCGCGATGCCCGTTGCCGTGACCGATCGCGACGGCGTGCTGATCGCCGCAAACCACCATTATGAGCGCGAGTTTCGCGATGCGCCGACGCCGCCGGCCCTGCCATTGCCCGATGACGGCGTGAACCGATTGACGAACGCGGGCCGCACGGCCTGGCGCGACGGCCGGGGCAGCGCGGCTTCTCTGGTCACACAATGCGGGCGCTACGACGCGGTCGTGGAGCGCGGCGGCGAGATGGGCGACTTTCTCGTCTGGCGGTTCGCGCCCGCGGCTGCGGCCGATCTGGTCGGCGATGCGCGGCGGCTGCTCGAAAGCGGGGCGGGGAAGGCCCTTGGCGTCGCGGGCGTCATGGGCGTGCTCGTGGACGCCGACGGCAAGATGATCGCGGCCAATCAGGTATTCCGTCATCGTGCGCTCGATACGCCGCAGGAGCGGATTCGCTCCAAGGAATTCACGGCGTTGCTCGAGACCGGCGAAGACGAATTGCTGCGGCTTGCCCGCGAAGGCGAGGACGGTCCTCCATTGCGCCTCGTTCAGGTGCCGATAGCGCCGGATGGCGGCGATGGCCCGCTGCTGATCTTCCTGCTCGACGACATAGTCGGACCGGGGCAGGGGGCGGATCGGCACAATATTCAGGCGTTACTGGGGATGTTGCCGCTGGGCCTGGCGCTTGCCGAGCGGGACGGGCGTTTTCTCTACATGAATAGCGCTTTTCGGCGGGCGGCGGGTCTCGCCGACGACGCGCAGCCCGTATATCCCGGCGATCTGGTCGTCGACGAGGACAAGACGGCGGTCGCCAACGCGGTGCGGCGTTTCGCCAATAGCGCCTCGATATCCGCCGATATTGCACTTCGGCTCAAGCATCAGCCTGACGAAACGGTTGCAATGACCGTCGCCGGGGCACCCGGCCTTGGCGATGCGGCGGTGTTGTTGAGTCTCAAGGACAATAGCGAGGACGAGAAGCTGAAGCGGCAGGTCGCGCAGGCGACGAAGATGCAGGCGGTGGGGCAGCTCGCAGGCGGTGTTGCCCATGACTTCAACAATATCCTGACCGCGATCATCGGCCATTGTGACCTGATGCTGATGCGCCATACGCCCGGCGACAGCGACTATGACGACATCCAGCAGATCAAATCGAACTCGAACCGGGCGGCCGGACTGACGCGGCAGTTGCTTGCCTTTTCGCGGCAGCAGACATTGCGCCCGCAAATCCTGCAGCTTCCCGATGTGGTCTCCGAAGTCTCGAACCTGCTCAAGCGGCTGCTCGGCGAAACCGTTTCGTTGGATATCCGGCACGGCCGCAATCTTGGCCCCGTACGGGCGGACCCCGGCCAGTTGGAGCAGGTGATCGTCAATCTCGCGGTAAATGCGCGCGATGCGATCCAGGCGCGCACGGATAATGAGGGCAGGGGTGTGCTGAAGCTCGAGACTTTCGCCGTGACGCCGCGTGAGGTGGATGCGATGGGGCACGATGTAATGCCGCCCGCCGAATATACGGCATTCCGGCTTACGGATTCAGGGATCGGGATCGCGCCCGAAGCGCTCGGCAAGATATTCGAGCCGTTCTACACCACCAAGGAGGTCGGCAAGGGCACCGGGCTCGGCCTTTCCACCGTCTACGGCATCGTGAAGCAATCCGGCGGCTATATCTTCGCCGATTCGGAAGTCGGCAAGGGAACGTCGTTTACGGTCTATCTGCCGGTGCATGGTGGAGAGGAGGACCTCCGCCCGGACGTGCCGACCGCAGATCGCGAAACCGAACCGGCCGAACAGCAAGAGAGTAAAACGGCGAAAGCGCCGGAAACCGCCAGCGCCGAACCATGGGGCAGCGGCACGATCCTGGTCGTAGAGGACGAGGATATGGTGCGCGCCGTCGCCGAGCGGGCGCTTTCGCGGCAGGGCTATGCGGTCGTCACGGCGCGGGATGGGGAAGATGCGCTGGAGATCATCGCCGAGCGTCAGGATTTCGACCTCATCCTGTCCGATGTGGTCATGCCGGGGATGGACGGCCCGGCCATGGCGCAGGAGCTGCGCGCGACAATGCCGGATGTGCCGATCCTCTTCATGTCGGGCTATGCCGAGGAGCAGTTGCGAAAATCCATCGATATCGAGCAGGTCCATTTCCTTCCGAAGCCGTTTTCGGTGCAAAAACTGGCGGAAGCGGTCCAATCCATATTGGATACGACCGATAGCTGACCGTATACCGGTGCGTGGTATCAGCGCTTTCCCGATTTCGCTTTATCGCAGCGCTGAATGGGAATAGGGCCCGTCCATGTCCGAAACTCGTGTATTGATCGTCGAAGATGAAAGCCTGATCGCCATGATGCTGGAGGATTTCATCGAATCGCTCGGGCATGTGCCCGTGAAGATCGTCGATTCTGTGGAATCCGGGCTCGCCGCGTTGGAAGAGGAGGTGTTCGACGTCGCGATCCTGGACGTCAATCTCAGCAATCGGGAGCCGAGCTGGCCGATCGCCGACGCGCTCGAAGCGAGCGGAAAACCGTTCCTGTTCACCAGCGGCGGCGATATCGAGCCGCCCCCCGAACGGCACCGTGACCGCCTGTTCCTGGAAAAGCCGTTCACGCTGGAAGGCGTGGATGAGGCGATAAAGTCCGTCCTCTCGCCTTAATCTTGTTCCCTACTTGTTCTTTGAGAACAAAGCGTATACAGATGCGTCAGCGTTGAACCAGTGGCGCGGAGCATCTAGGAGGGAAACAGGCAATGGCAGCCCATCTCAAAGTGATCGATTCCAAAGGCGAAAAAGGCGATATGGACAGGCAGAAGGCGCTCGACGCCGCACTCGCACAGATTGACCGGGCCTTCGGGAAGGGCTCCGCGATGAAGCTCGGATCGCGCGAAGCGATCGAGATCGACGCCGTGTCTACGGGCTCGCTCGGTCTCGACATCGCGCTCGGTATCGGCGGCCTGCCGCGCGGGCGCATTATCGAGATTTACGGGCCGGAAAGCTCGGGCAAGACGACGCTGGCCTTGCACACCATTGCCGAAGCGCAGAAGACCGGCGGCACTGCGGCGTTTATTGACGCCGAACATGCGCTCGATCCGGCCTATGCCAAGAAGCTGGGCGTCGATATCGACGAGCTGATTATTTCGCAGCCCGATACCGGCGAACAGGCGCTCGAAATCGCCGATACGCTGGTGCGCTCCAACGCGATCGACATTCTCGTCATCGATTCGGTCGCCGCGCTGGTCCCGCGCGCCGAGATCGAGGGCGAAATGGGCGACAGCCATGTCGGCCTGCAGGCCCGGCTGATGAGCCAGGCGCTGCGCAAGCTGACCGGCTCGATCAACCGTTCGAAATGCATGGTCATCTTCATCAACCAGATCCGGATGAAGATCGGCGTCATGTATGGCAGCCCCGAGACGACCTCGGGCGGCAATGCGCTGAAATTCTATGCGAGCGTCCGGCTCGACATTCGCCGCATCGGCCAGATCAAGGATCGCGACGAAATCGTCGGCAACGCGACCCGGGTCAAAGTCGTCAAGAACAAGGTCGCTCCACCGTTCAAACAGGTCGAGTTTGATATCATGTACGGCCAGGGCATTTCGAAGATGGGCGAGATACTCGATCTCGGCGTGAAGGCCGGGATCGTCGAAAAATCCGGTTCCTGGTTCTCCTACGATTCGACGCGGATCGGACAGGGGCGCGAAAACTCCAAGGCCTTCCTCCTCGAAAATCCCGAGATCTGCACGAAGATTGAAAATGCGATCCGCGGCAAGGAAGACGAGATGGCCGAAGAGATGATGACGGGTCCGGATAGCGACGAGGCATCCGACGAATAGAATTCGGTCCCGATTGCGATTGCTCCCATGGTGAAAGGCCTGCCTATGACGGCAGGCCTTTTGCTTTTTGGCAGCGAATTGCCTAGCGAACAAAGGGTTCGGATCGATCGGGGGCACGGCAGCGCATGACCATTCTCGTCCATCATCTGGAAAATTCGCGATCGCAGCGCATCCTGTGGATGCTTGAAGAGCTGGAGCTCGATTACGAGGTCAAACGCTATGAGCGCGACGCCAAGACGATGCTTGCTCCGCCTGCGCTCAAGGAGGTCCATCCGCTCGGCAAGTCGCCGGTCGTCGAAACGGACGGCCGCACGCTGATCGAAACCGGCGCCATCGTCGAATATCTGGTCGCCAAGGCCGGCGGCACGCTCGGCGCGCCGGCGCATGTCGACGAGGCACTGCGATATCGCCAGTTCATCCATTATGCCGAGGGGTCGATGATGCCGCCGCTGCTGGCGATCCTCGTCGTCGGCCGCCTCGGCCTACTCGGCCGACCCGCGCGCAAACCGTTGCTCGCGATGTTGGCCGGGCATCTCCGCTGGCTCAACGACGAGCTCTTCCAGCGCCCTTGGTTCGCGGGCGACAGCTTCACCGCCGCCGATGTCATGATGAGCTTCCCCTTGGAGGCGGCGCGTGATCGCGCCGGTCTAGACGATCGCTTCCCCAATCTGCTCGCCTGGCTTGAGACGATCCATGCGCGTCCCGCCTATCAGAAGGCGTTGCAGCGCGGCGGCGCGTACGCCTATGCGTGAGGCGCAACGCGCCGGCGATATCGGCGCATAGTCCGCTTGCCCGTACCGTCCGGCTTGCCTACATGCCGCGCATGACATCGACCAACGATATCCGCCGGTCCTTCCTGGAATTCTTTGCGGGCGAGGGGCACGCTCAGGTGCCGTCGGCGCCGCTCGTGCCACACAATGATCCGACGCTCATGTTCGTCAATGCCGGCATGGTGCCGTTCAAGAATGTCTTCACCGGGCTCGAAAGCCGCGACTATGTAACCGCGACCAGCTCGCAGAAATGCGTGCGTGCGGGCGGCAAGCACAACGATCTCGACAATGTCGGCTATACCGCACGGCACCACACTTTCTTCGAAATGCTCGGCAATTTCTCGTTCGGCGATTATTTCAAGGAACGCGCGATCGAGCTCGCGTGGAACCTGATCACGAAAGAATGGGGAATCGATCCCGACCGGCTGACGGCGACCGTCTATCATGATGACGATCAGGCGTTCGACCTGTGGCGCAAGATTTCAGGTCTGCCCGAAAGCAGGATCATCCGCATCGCGACAGCCGACAATTTCTGGTCGATGGGCGATACGGGGCCATGCGGGCCATGCAGCGAAATCTTCTACGATCATGGCGAGCACATTCCCGGTGGGCCGCCCGGCTCGGCGGATGAGGACGGCGACCGGTTCGTCGAAATCTGGAACCTCGTTTTCATGCAGTATGATCAGCGCGAGGAGGGGCGGGTCGACCTGCCAAGTCCGTCGATCGATACCGGCATGGGCCTCGAACGGATCGCCGCCGTTCTCCAGGGTACGCACGACAATTACGAGATCGATCTGTTCAAGGCGCTGATTGCCGAAAGCGCGGAGCTGACCGGCACACCTCCGGACGGCGAAACAGCCGCGTCGCATCGCGTCATCGTCGATCATCTGCGCAGCGCCAGCTTCCTGATTGCCGACGGTGTGCTGCCGGCCAATGAAGGCCGCGGCTATGTCCTGCGGCGGATCATGCGCCGCGCGATGCGCCACGCGCATATTCTCGGCGCGAAAGACCCGTTGATGCATCGGCTCGTCCCGGCGCTCGCAGCTGAGATGGGCGGCGCCTTTCCCGAGCTGCTGCGGGCACAGCCCCTGGTCGAGGAAACGCTGCACCATGAAGAAGTGCGGTTCCGCCGCACCCTCGACAAAGGCCTCAAACTGCTCGACGAGGCCGTGGCCGATATGGGTGAGGGCGACGTGCTGGCGGGCGAAACGGCGTTCAAGCTCTACGATACCTATGGCTTTCCCTACGATCTCACCGAGGACGCGCTGCGCAGCCGCGGGCTGGGCATCGACCGCGATGGCTTCGACGCGGCGATGGCAAAGCAAAAGGCGGCCGCGCGCGCCGCCTGGAAGGGCTCGGGCGAAGCGGCGTCGGACACATTATGGTTCGACATCGCCGAAGAGCATGGCGGCACCGAATTCATCGGCTACACGGCCGACGAAGGCGAGGGGCAGGTCGTCGCCATCGTCAAGGACGGGGCCACCGTGAGCACGGCCGGCGCCGGCGATGAAGCGATCGTCCTCACCAATCAAACCCCGTTTTACGCGGAAAGCGGCGGCCAGATGGGCGACACCGGCACGCTGACGAGCGGCGAGATGGCCGCCACCGTCAGCGATACGAGCAAGCCGCTCGGTCGCCTTCACGCGCATCATGTGACAGTTGAAAACGGGACTATCGAAACCGGGCAGGTCGTCTCTCTGGCCATCGATGTGGATCGCCGGACCCGGCTGCGCGCGAATCACAGCGCCACGCACCTGATGCATGCGGCGCTGCGCAATCGGCTTGGCGAGCATGTGACGCAGAAAGGCAGTCTCGTCGCTGAAGATCGGCTGCGCTTCGACTTCTCGCATCCCAAGGCGGTGACGGCCGAGGAGATCGCCGCGATCGAGGCCGACGTAAACGCGCAGATCCGCGATAATGCCGCGGTCGTCACGCGTCTCATGACGCCGGACGAAGCCGTAGAGGCGGGCGCACTCGCGTTGTTCGGCGAAAAATATGGCGACGAGGTTCGCGTGCTCTCCATGGGCAGAAACGGCGCTGCCGATTATTCCGTCGAACTGTGTGGTGGCACCCATGTCTCGGCGCTTGGCGATATTGGACTGTTCGTGATCGTGTCCGAAAGCGCGGTTTCCGCCGGAGTCCGTCGGATCGAGGCGTTGACGGGAGAGGCAGCACGGCTCTGGTATCGCGACCGCGAGGCCAAGCTGCTGCGCGCAGCCGACGCGTTAAAGACAAGCGCGGACGAGCTTCCCGACCGGGTCGCGGCTTTGACGGAGGACCGCAAGCGGCTCGAAAAAGAACTCGCCGAAGCGAAGAAGGCGCTCGCCATGGGCGGCGGCAGCGCTGCCGGGCCCGAGACCGAAGAAATTTCCGGTACGGCTTTTCTCGGCCAGGTCGCCAACGGCCTCGATCCCAAATCGCTGCGGGGCCTGATCGATGAAGCGAAGTCGAGCCTCGGCTCGGGCATCGCTGCCATAGTGGCGGTAAATGACGGCCGGGCAAGCGTTGCCGTCGGGGTGACCGACGATTTGACCGATGCCCATGATTCCGTCGCGCTCGTCCGCACGGCCGTGGAGGCGCTCGGCGGCAAGGGCGGCGGCGGGCGGCCGGACATGGCGCAGGGCGGCGGACCCGACGGTGACAAGGCCGATGCTGCGCTCGACGCGATCCGATCCGCTATCGGCGGCTAGATCAGTTCGATTTGCGCAGTTTTTCGCGTGGCAGCTGGGGCAGGGATTCCAGCTCGCCCAGTTCCATGATCGCTTCGCGAAGCTGCGCCCGTTTCTCGTGCACCGAAGCGATGACGGGCCCCATCGGTACGCCGATGTCCACAAGCACGGCCTCCGATAGCTGGAGCGAAGATTCGACCGTTTCGGGAACGGCGTCGGTTGCGCCGGCACGATACAGATCGGCCGCGTGATTGGGGTCCCGGGCGCGCGCGACGATGGTGAGATCGGGATAGGCCTCGCGCACGCGTTTGGTCAGCTGAACGATGCTGACCGGATCGTCCATCGTGAGAATGAGCGCTGAAACACGGTCGAGGTCGAGATTTTCGAGCAGCTGCGGCCGGGATACGTCCCCGAAGATCGTCGGAAATCCGTCGCGCCGCCCACGCGCGACTGTATCGATGTTGGAATCGACCGCGACATAGGGTTTGCCGTGCTCGGTCAGCATCTCGGCGATCAGCCGGCCGACGCGGCCGAAACCGACGATGATCGCGCGCTCCTCGTCATCGTCATGCTCGCCGGGGAGTTCGACACTGCTCTCGCGCATCTCGACCCGCCGGGCGGCGACGGCGCCGGCCTTCGCGAGCAGCGGCGTGATGGTGAGGCCGATTGCGGTCACCGTCTGCCAGAATGCGGCGGTGGACGGCTGGATGAGCTGCGCCGACAGCGCAGCAGCGAGCACGATCAACGTAGTTTCGGACGGCGAGGACATCAGCATACCCGCCTCCGCTGCAGTGGCACGCCGCGCGCCCTGAAAGCGCAACAGCAGACCGATGACGATCGTCTTCACGACCACGACACCGACGACGGCCAGCGCCAGCGACGCCCAATTCTGCAGGACGACCGGGATATCGACGCTCATGCCGACGGTAATCAGGAATACGCCGAGCGCGAGGCCCTTGAACGGTTCGACGATGACTTCGACCTCGCGGTGGTACTCGGTCTCCGCGATTACAAGGCCCGCGACAAGCGCGCCGACGATCGGCGAAAGACCGACGGCCGTTGTCGCCAGGCTGGCGAGGATCACGACCAGCAGACAGGCGGCGAGAAACACTTCCGGAGTCTTTGTGCGCGCCGCCTGGGCGAACAGGCGCGGCAACAGCAATCGGCCGCCGACGAGCATCGCGACAACCGTCACCACGCTCAGCAGTAACGTCCACCCCAGCGCCGCAAGACCGGCATCCTGCGACATCGGCCCCATCGCGCCGAGGAAGAAGATGATCGGGACTATGGCGACATCCTGAAACAGCAGGATGCCGAGCGCCGCCTTGCCGACCGGGGTTTTCGTCCCCGACATCGGCAGCACCAGTGCAGTGGAGGACAGGGCGAGCGCTAGGCCAAGGCCGATCGCGCCGATCGGCGATTGCCCCATCGCGTAGAGCGCGCCACCGATCAGCATCCCGCACGCCATCAACTGGCCCGCGCCGACCCCGAACACCGTGCCGCGCATCGCCCAGAGGCGTTTGAACGAGAGTTCCAGGCCGATGGAGAAAAGCAGCAAGATGATACCGAACTCGGCAAATGGCTCGATCGCCTCGCGGTCCGATATGGTCACATGGACGAGCCAGGGCACCCGCTCGGTCAGCGATCCGAGGCCGGACGGACCGACGAGCACGCCCACCATGATGAAACCGATGATCGGCGTGATCCGGAACCGCGCGAACAGCGGGATGACGATGCCCGCCGCGCCCAGAATAACGAGCGCGTTGCCGAATGCTTCCGATTCGATGGCGTGGATCATGCGAAGCTTAGTGGGGCTCCGCTAGCGATTTGTCACCGGATTAACGGCGGAGGGTTATCCTACCACTCGTCCATTGCGGCTTCGAGATTGACGCGGATCGCCTCGAAAAACTGTTCGCTGGTCATCCAGGCCTGATCCGGACCGATCAGGATGGCGAGATCCTTCGTCATCTGGCCGTTCTCGACCGTCTCGACGCAGACGCGCTCGAGGGTCTCGGCGAAGCGCGTAACGTCGGGCGTCTCGTCGAACTTGCCGCGGTAGATGAGGCCGCGTGTCCAGGCGAAGATCGAGGCGATCGGGTTGGTCGAGGTCGCCTTGCCCTGCTGGTGCATCCGGTAATGCCGGGTGACCGTGCCATGCGCCGCTTCCGCTTCCACCGTCTTGCCGTCCGGCGTCATCAGCACCGAGGTCATCAGCCCGAGCGAGCCGAAGCCCTGCGCGACCGTGTCCGACTGCACATCGCCATCGTAATTCTTGCAGGCCCAGACAAACTTGCCGTTCCATTTGAGCGCGCTGGCGACCATATCGTCGATCAGGCGATGCTCATAATCGATACCAAGGGCGTCGAACTGTTCCTTGAATTCATTTTTGAACACTTCCTCGAACAGATCTTTGAAGCGGCCATCATATTTTTTCATGATGGTGTTCTTGGTCGACAGATAGACCGGCCATTCGCGCTGCAGCCCATAATTCATCGAGGCGCGCGCGAAATCGCGGATGCTGTCGTCCAGATTGTACATCGCCATGGCGACGCCGGGGGAGGGGAAATTGAACACCTCCTCGTCCATGACCGTGCCGTCATCGCCCTCGAACACGAGCCGCAGCTTGCCGGGGCCCGGCACGAGCATGTCCGTCGCGCGATACTGATCGCCGAACGCGTGGCGGCCGATGACGATCGGGTCCGTCCATCCGGGCACGAGGCGCGGCACATTCTCGATCACGATCGGTTCACGGAACACGACGCCGCCCAGGATGTTACGGATCGTGCCATTGGGCGATTTCCACATGCGTTTGAGATCGAATTCCTCGACGCGCGCCTCGTCCGGCGTGATCGTCGCGCATTTCACACCGACGCCATGTTCCTTGATCGCATTCGCCGCATCCACCGTGATCCGGTCGTCGGTTTCGTCGCGCTTCTGGATCGACAGATCGTAATAGTGCAGATCGACGTCGAGATAAGGGAGGATCAGCCGCTCGCGGATCCATTCCCAGATAATCCGCGTCATTTCGTCGCCATCGATTTCGATGACGGGATTCTTCACCTTGATCTTGGTCGCCATGTGCCGTGTCGCTTTCCGGATAGGGGAGTTTCGAGATTTGGCGCCGGTCTAGGGTGCAAAACCGGTACGATCAACCGGGTTGGGGCCGAAAAAGGCGGCGATTGTCCTTCGCGGCGGCCGACTGTATCAGGCTCGCATGACAGAGCTTCAGAAACCGCCGGAGGATGATCGCACCGTCCGTTGGCAATGGCCGCCGATCCACCCGGAAGCCTATGTATATCTGGCCGTTTCCGCGGCTGCAGCGATCTTCTTCCTCTGGTTCGGCTGGGACATCATCGCCTGGCCGCTGATCGGGCTGACGATCTGGATCGCCTCCTTCTTCCGCGATCCGCAGCGTGTCACGCCGATGGGCGACGACCTGATCATCGCACCCGCCGACGGCATGGTCACGCTCATCCGGGACGTGCCACCGCCGGCCGAACTGGCCGGCCCGGACGGGCTCGGCGACGAGCTTATGTGCCGGGTATCGATTTTCATGAGCGTGTTCGACGTCCATATCAATCGCGCGCCGATGAGCGGGACGATCAAGGACGTCATCTACATTTCGGGCAAGTTCGTGAACGCCGATCTCGACAAGGCGAGCGAGGATAATGAGCGCCAGCATATCCTGCTGGAAACGCGCGACGGCCAGCGGGTCGGCTTTACACAGATCGCCGGGCTCGTTGCGCGGCGTATCGTGCCGTTCGTCAAGCCGGGCGATATGGTCGTCGCTGGGCAGCGTGTCGGCCTCATCCGCTTTGGCAGCCGCGTCGATGTCTACCTGCCGGCCGGAACCGCGCCGCGCGTCGCGCTGGGCCAGAAGATGATCGCCGGCGAGACGGTTATCGCCAAGATCGGCGAGGACATACGCGCATTCGGCGTCACGCAATGAAAACGGTGCGCGGCATTCCTTTGCGGGCGATCATCCCCAACGGCATTACAGTGCTTGCGCTGTGCATGGGGTTGAGCGCCGTGCGATTCGCTCTCGACGCCAAATGGGAAACGGCGCTGACCTTCATTGTCATCGCCGGCATATTGGATGGCTTCGACGGCCGTGTCGCGCGGCTGCTCAACGGCCAGACGCGCTTCGGCGCCGAACTCGATTCCTTGTCGGATGTCATCGCTTTCGGCGTCGCGCCCGCGCTCATCGTCTATCTCTGGGCGCTGGAGTCCGTGCCGCGTTATGGCTGGATATTCGCGCTCGCCTACGCTGCCTGTTGCGCATTGCGTCTCGCCCGGTTCAACGCGAGCATCGACGTTGAGGAACAACCGCACAAATCGGCTGGCTTCCTGACCGGCGTGCCGGCTCCGACGGGTGCCGGACTATTGATGCTGCCGATATTCCTGACTCTCGTGTTCGAAGAGCCGGTATTTCGCGAATTCTACATAGTTGCGCCTTGGACCGCGCTTATCGCATTTCTGATGGTATCCAATGTCGCGACGTTCAGCTGGTCGTCGATCCGGCTGCGCAGCGGCATGCGCTTTGGCGCGCTCGTCGGTATCGCCGCCCTGATCGTATTGCTCGTCAACCTTCCCTGGGTGACATTCTCGGCGATGGCCATTGCCTATATCGGCAGCATCCCGATCAGCATCTGGAGCTATGCGAAAGTCAGGCGGCGGCGCGCACAGGCTGAAACCGGCGGGATACCGGCCGACTGACGGTACGGCCTGTTTTCCCGATACTGGCGGCCCGAAGTTGACAAACTTGACGCACAGCGACGTCCGGCGCGCGCCCGCCCGATCCTGCCAGCGCAGTTGCGATACGCCGCCCGTTACCGCTTAAGGTCAGCGCGATAACAGCCACGGGCGCGATCAGCGCAAAGGTGAAGAATATCGCGGCCAGTGTCTGAAACATATCGATCTCCATCTTGCGGCTGCCAATGCGATGCCGTTCGAGCTTTCAAGACGCCTTGATGTTCGCCTTGTGTTCTATTCTCTATGTTCTTTTAATGTTCCGGTCAAGCGCGGACTTGCATTTCCTCGCCACAGCGCCTATCTGGCGCGCATTCCACATGGGAAGCGCACATACCGGTGTTGGGGCCGATGCCCTGATTCTTGCTTCCCAGAGGCATAACCGGAAGGAGAAAGACTATGGCGGACATTTCCGTCACAATGCAGCAATTGCTCGAGGTCGGGGCGCATTTCGGCCACCAGACCCATCGTTGGAACCCGAAGATGAAGCCGTATATTTTCGGCGATCGTAACGGGGTTCACATCATCGACCTGTCGCAGACCGTTCCGCTGTTCCAGCGGGCGCTCGACTTTGTCGGCCAGACAGTCGCATCGGGCGGCAAGATCCTCTTCGTCGGCACCAAGCGCCAGGCGCAGCAGCCGATCGCCGAAGCGGCGCAGTCCTGCGGCCAGCATTTCGTCAACCATCGCTGGCTCGGCGGCATGCTGACCAACTGGAAGACGATCTCGAACTCGATCAAGCGCTTCAAGAACCTCGAAGAGCAGCTTTCGGGCGACGCTTCGGGCTTCACCAAAAAGGAAGTTCTGCAGCTGACCCGCGAGCGCGACAAGCTGGAGCTTTCGCTAGGCGGCATCCGCGACATGGGCGGCCTGCCGGACGTGATGTTCGTGATCGACGCCAACAAGGAAGACTTGGCGATCAAGGAAGCCAACACGCTCGGTATCCCGGTCGTCGCCATCCTGGACTCCAATGTGAGCCCGGACGGTATCGCCTTTCCGGTACCGGCGAACGACGACGCGGCGCGCGCTATTCGCCTCTACTGCGAAGCGATCGCCGCTGCCGCTGGCGCGGGTTCGCAGGCCACCGCGGCCGCTGCGGGCGAAGATCTCGGTGCGGCTGTCGAACCGCCCGCTGAACCGGCCGTTGCCGAAGCCCAGTCGTAACAATCGGCGTTTGGACGATCGACCGCCGGGTCCGCAGCCCGGCGGCCGATAATTGTAAAAATTGCAAATAATGAGGACGGACACATGGCCGACTTTTCTGCCAAGGACGTAAAGGAACTGCGCGACCGCACGGGCGCAGGCATGATGGATTCGAAGAAGGCGCTGCAGGAGAATGGCGGCGATATCGAAGCGGCTGTCGACTGGCTGCGCACCAAGGGCCTCGCCGCCGCCGCCAAGAAGGCGGGCCGCACGGCCGCCGAGGGCCTGGTTGGGGTCGCCGTATCCGGCACGACCGGCGCGGCCGTCGAGGTCAATTCGGAAACCGACTTCGTCGCGAAGAACGATCAGTTCCAGGATTTCGTCGCCAAGGTAACGCAGATCGCGCTCGACACGGACGCCGATGTCGATGCGCTGAAGGGCGCCGCCTATCCCGACGGCGGAACCGTCGAGGAGAAGCTCACCGACAATATCTCCACGATCGGCGAGAATCAGAGCCTGCGCCGGGTCGGCAAGATCGGCGTCGATAGCGGCGTCATCGTCCCTTATGTTCACAACGCGGCAGCCGAGGGCATGGGCAAGATCGGCGTGCTCGTCGCGCTCGAAAGCGGCGCGGGTGCGGACGTGCTCGAGCCGCTCGGCAAGCAGCTTGCCATGCACATCGCCGCAGCCTCGCCGTTGGCGCTCACGGGTGACGGTCTCGACCCCGAGATGATCGAGCGCGAACGCGCGATCGCCAAGGAAAAGGCCGCCGAATCCGGCAAGCCCGACAATATCGTCGAGAAGATGGTCGAAGGCTCAATCGCGAAGTACCGCAAGGAAAACGCGCTGATGAGCCAGATTTTCGTCATGGACAACAAGACGAAGATCGAGGACGTCGTCGCCCAGGCGGCAAAGGACGCGGACACCGAAATCACGCTCAAGGATTTCATCCGCTTCCAGCTCGGCGAAGGCATCGAGAAGAAGGAAGAGAATTTCGCCGAGGAAGTCGCCGCAGCGGTCGGCGCCTAGCGCAATTCTCCGATCATGTCCCAATTCACAGGGACATGATCAAATGCTTGGCAGCGGCGCGCACCCCCACTAGGGTGCGCGCCGCATCCATATCACCCTGACGAAAGACCGGCTCGGCGATGTCCCGCCCTCATTACAACCGCATATTGCTCAAGCTCTCCGGCGAAGCCCTGATGGGTGACGGCCAGTTCGGCATCGATCCCGAAACGACGGCGCGCATGGCCGAAGAGATCGCGGCGGCGAAAGAGGCAGGCCACGAGCTCTGCCTTGTCGTCGGCGGCGGCAATATCTTCAGAGGGCTGGCGGCGGCAGCCAAGGGCTTCGACCGGACGAGCGCCGATTATATGGGCATGCTTGCGACGGTGATGAACGCGCTCGCCGTGCAGAATGCGCTTGAGCAGATCGGGCAGGACACGCGCGTCCTTTCAGCCATTCCGATGGACTCGGTCTGCGAGCCCTATATCCGCCGCCGCGCCATGCGCCATATGGAGCGCGGCCGCATCGTCATCTTCGCCGCCGGCACCGGCAATCCCTATTTCACGACCGACACCGCGGCCGCCCTGCGCGCCGCCGAAATGAATTGCGACGCGCTGTTCAAGGGCACCAGCGTCGACGGCGTCTATGACGCCGATCCGAAAAAGGTCGACGGAGCAACGCGCTACGACACGCTCAGCTTCAACCGCGTGCTCACCGACAATCTCAAGGTGATGGATGCGGCCGCGGTCGCGCTGTGCCGCGATAACGATATACCGATCGTCGTGTTCAACATCCGGGAGCGGGGCAATCTCGCCAATGTGCTCGCCGGCGATGGTGTGGCGACGACCGTCCAGCAAGAAGGAGACGCCTGATGGCGGAATATGACAAGAGCGATCTGGAGCGCCGCATGAACGGCGCCATAGAATCGCTGCGCGGCGACCTTGGCGGCCTCAGGACGGGCCGGGCATCGGTTTCGCTGCTCGATCCCGTGCAGGTCGAGGTCTATGGCAGCAATATGCCGCTCAACCAGGTGGCGACGGTGAGCGCGCCCGAACCGCGGATGCTGACCGTGCAGGTGTGGGACGGCTCCAACGTGCAGCCGGTCGAAAAGGCGATCCGCGCGGCCGGGCTCGGCCTCAATCCGCAGCTTGACGGCCAGATGATCCGCCTCCCGATCCCCGACCTTACCGAGGAACGGCGCAAGGAACTCGCCAAGCTTGCCGGGCAATATGCCGAGAAGGCGAAAGTCGCCGTCCGCAATGTCCGCCGCGACGGGATGGATGCGCTGAAGGCCGACGAGAACAAGAAGGAGATCGGCGAGGACGACAAGAAGCGCTCCGAAGCCGAGGTCCAGAAGCTGACCGACGACAAGATCGCCGAGATCGACAAGATTGCGGGCGAGAAAGAAAAGGAAATTCTGGAGCTGTGACCGCCGAACCGGCCCGATCCGTGGACGACGCGGCGGCCGGTACGGGCAGCGGCGCGGGGGTTCCGCGCCATGTCGCGATCATCATGGACGGCAACGGCCGCTGGGCGCAACGACGTGGATTGCCGCGCATCGCCGGGCATCGCAAGGGGATCGAGGCGGCGCGTTCGGTCGTGAAGGCCGCCGGCGCGCTCGGCATCGAAGTGCTGACGCTTTACGCCTTCTCCTCGGAGAATTGGAGCCGCCCGGCCGCCGAGATCGCCGATCTGATGGACCTGCTGCGCCGCTTCATCCGCAAGGAGCTGGAAGCTTTGGCGGGCGAGGGGATCCGCATCCGTGTCATCGGCGATTATCAGGCGTTCGAGCCCGATGTCGTCGAGCTGATCGACGGCGCGATCGCGCGCACGGCCGACAATAGCAAAGCGACGCTCGTGGTGGCGCTGAATTACGGATCGCAGTCGGAGATCACCCAGGCGGTTCGTGCGATTGCCGAAGATGTGGCGGAAGGCCGGATCGACGCGTCCGATATCACCGCATCGACGATCGACGGCCGGTTGAGCACGCATGGGTTGCCCGCGCTCGATCTTTTGATCCGGACGTCGGGCGAGTGCCGGCTGTCCAACTTCCTGCTCTGGCAGGCGGCCTATGCCGAGCTCTACTTCACCGACACGCTCTGGCCGGATTTCGACGAACAGGCACTGCGCGATGCGGTTGGCGATTTCGCGCGCCGCGACCGGCGCTATGGCGGTCTATGACCGAAATCGCCGCGCCCAGCGGCTTTCGCAATCTGTGGAAGCGCGCGATCACCGGATTAATACTCATTGCCGTCGCCCTCGGCGCACTTTGGCTCGGCCAGTGGAGCTTCTGGCTGCTGGTCACCGTGCTCGCGGGCATCATGATGTACGAGTGCGGGGGTTTGCTGAAGCTGCCCGCGCGCAAAACACTCTCGGGCGCGATCGTGATCGTGTGCCTGATGCTCGTTTTCAGCCCCGCCTATGCGCCCGTCGACACGCTCGACCTGATGACGGCCGGCGTTGTCGCAATCGTGCTCGGCTTCGCCTTCTGGAGTGCGCGTCTCGCCGCCGGTTTTGCCTATATCGCGGCCGCCTCGATCGCCATCGTCTTTCTCCGCGAGCAGGGCGGGTTGATAGTTACGCTCTGGACGCTCGCGATGGTCTGGGGCACCGATATCGGCGCCTATTTTTCCGGCAAGACTATCGGCGGCCCCAAGCTTGCGCCGACATTCAGCCCCAACAAGACCTGGGCCGGGCTGATCGGCGGTATGGCGAGCGCCATGCTGGTCAGCGCGATATTCGTCATAACGACCGAGCTGCGCGCGCCGATCATCCCTCTTGCGGCGCTGCTGGCCGTCGTTGCACAACTTGGCGATCTGCTTGAGAGCTGGTTGAAACGAAAGGCGGATGTGAAGGACAGCTCCAACATATTTCCCGGCCATGGCGGGGCGCTCGACCGGCTCGACGGGCTGCTGCCCGTGGCGATATGCGTCGCCGGATTGAGCTTCACCGGGTGGCTCTCATGAGCGGTCGCAAGCGAATCTCGATACTGGGCGCGACCGGATCGGTCGGCCAATCGACGCTCGATCTCGTCGATCGCGATCCCGACGCTTTCGAAGTGATTGCCGTAACGGCCTTCCGCGATGTCGAGGGGCTGGCAGATGTTGCCCGAAAGCATGCCGCGAAGGTTGCCGTTATCGGGGACCAGACGCTTGAGAGCGAACTTGAAAGCGCGCTGGCTGGCAGCGGCATCGCGACTGCGGCGGGCGCGCAAGCCATTTGTGATGCAGCCGCCATGGATGCCGATTTCGTCATGGCAGCGATCGTCGGCGCGGCAGGTGTGCGGCCGGTGATGGCCGCAATCGAAGCGGGAACGACAGTAGGCCTCGCAAACAAGGAATCGCTCGTGTCGGCGGGATCGCTCATGCTCGAAGCCGCCCGCAAGCGCGGCGTCACGATCCTGCCGGTCGATTCCGAGCATAATGCCATCTTCCAATGTTTCGATCATGAACGCCCGGGCGGCATAGCGAGCATCATCCTGACGGCGAGCGGTGGACCGTTTCGCGAGTGGACGCGCGAACAGATGCGCGATGTGACGCCGGAACGTGCCGTGCAACACCCCAATTGGTCGATGGGCGCGAAAATCTCGATCGATTCGGCAACGCTGATGAACAAGGGACTGGAGCTTATCGAGGCGCGCTATCTGTTCGATCTGCCGCCCGACGATTGCCGGATCGTCGTCCATCCGCAATCCGTCATCCATTCGCTCGTCGAGTATCGCGACGGATCGGTGCTGGCCCAACTCGGCGCACCGGACATGCGGATACCGATTGCGCATACGCTCGCCTGGCCCGAGCGCATGGAAACGCCGTGCGAACGGCTGAACCTCGCGGAAATCGCGCGATTGGACTTCGAGGAACCCGATGCCGAACGCTTTCCCGCCATCGCACTCGCCCGGTCGGCGATGGAAGCCGGCGGCGCGCGCCCGGCGATCCTGAACGCCGCGAACGAAGAGGCCGTCGCCGCGTTTCTCGCCAATCGGATCGGGTTTCTCGATATCGCCGAGATTGTCGCGCGCGTGCTGAACGGCTATGCGCCGAACGCGCCGCAAACGCTGGACGATGTGTTCGCCATCGACGCCGAGGCGCGCGCACACGCGCAACAGCAGATGGAATCCCTCGCCGCATGATCGAAAGCCCCGGAATTCTCTATTCTATCGGTGCATTCCTGCTGATCATCGGCCCGCTCGTCTTCGTACACGAAATGGGGCACTATCTGGTCGCCCGCTGGTTCAACACGAAGGTCGAGAAATTCTCGATCGGCTTCGGCCGCGAGATCGCCGGCTGGACGGACAAGAAGGATACGCGCTGGAAGATCGGGTGGTTACCGCTCGGCGGCTATGTGCAGTTTGCCGGCGACCTCAACGCCGCCAGCCAGCCAGATCCCAATTCGAACACACTACCCGATGCCGAAAAGGCCAAGCTTTTCCAGTACAAACCGGTCGGTCAGCGTTTCCTTATCATTCTCGCGGGCCCGATGATCAATTTCCTGTTCGCGATCATTCTGTTCGTCGGAATTTTTGCCGCCTACGGCCAGGCTCAGAACCCTGCGGTCGTCACCGCGCTAGAGGAAGGCTCCCCGGCAGATGTTGCCGGCTTCGAGATCGGCGATCGCATCACCTCGGTTCAGGGCCGGGAGATCGACCGGTTCGAAGATCTGGCGCGCTATGTCAGCCTTCGGCCGGGCGAGGAGATGACCTTCGGCGTCGAACGCGACGACGAGCCGTTGACCATCACGGCGGTAACCGGCGACGTGACCGTCGAGGACCGGTTCGGCAACGCAGCGCGCATAGGCCGGATTGGCGTCTACGGATCGGCGATCGAAATCCAGCAGCTCTCGCTGCTGGAGCTTCCGGGCGCCGCCATCGACCAGACGATTTCGAGTCTCGAGATGATTACGGTCGGCTTATGGCAGATCATCCGTGGACAGCGGTCGATCCAGGAATTGGGCGGCCCATTGAAAATTGGCCAGATTTCGGGTCAGACGGCGTCTCTCGGTATCTATGCCTTCCTGATCTTCATGGCGATGATTTCGATTAATCTCGGATTCATCAACCTGTTGCCAATTCCGATGCTCGACGGGGGTCACCTGGTGTTCTATGCGGCCGAAGCCGTTCGCAGAAGACCGATCAAGCCAGAGGCACAAGAATGGGCTTTTCGTATGGGTCTTGCCGTCTTGTTGGGTTTCATGCTGATGGTGACGGTTATCGATCTGGGATCGTTCGGTGTCTGGGAGCGATTGAGCGGCTTGATCGGCTGACTTCAATCGGGCAGGGCGGTTTCTTCCAACCGGAATAAGATAATAAGGCGGTTTGCGTGCATCTGAGTAACCCACGATTTTCAAAGCGGACATGGCTTTCCGGGCTGATGCTGGGAACGATACTGGGTGGGTTCGCCGCGCCCGCGCACGCCCAGACGTCCGAACAGGATCCGCTGGCCCAATTCAATACCGAGGCCGAGGCGGTCGACCCCGATACGGCGCTCGTTCCGGGCGCTGTAATCCGTTCCGTACAGGTCGAAGGTTCGCAACGCATCGAGCCCGATACGGTCCGCTCCTATATCGAGCTGGCGCCGGGCGCGACATATACGCGCGAGGACCTCGACGAAGCGCTGCGCGACCTTTTCGAAACCGAATTGTTCCGTGACGTCGAGATCCGCGACAATCAGGGCGACATCGTCATCGTCGTCCAGGAAAACCCGGTCATCAATCGCATCCTGCTCGAAGGCAATCGCCGCCTGGACGATGAGGATATCCGTGGCGAAATCCGGCTCGCCCCGCGCCAGATTTTCACGCGTTCGCGTGCCCGCGCGGACGTATCGCGCATCATCGAACTCTATCGCCGCCGCGGCCGGTTCGCCGCATCCATCGAGCCGCAGATGGTCGAGCTCGACCAGAACCGCGTCGATATCGTCTTCGAGATCAGCGAGGGGCCGCGTTCGCGCGTCCAGCAGATCAACGTCATCGGCAACGAGGTCTATTCGGACAGCGACCTGCGCTCGGAAATGGCGACGAAACAGTCGCGCTTCTTCCGTTTCTTCTCGTCGAGCGACACGTTCGATCCCGACCGGTTGGCGTTCGACCAACAGCGTTTGCGGCAATTCTACCTGACCGAAGGCTATGCCGACTTCCGCGTGGTCTCGGCCGTTGCGGAACTGACGCCGGACCGGCGCGACTTCATCATCACCTATGTCGTGGAAGAAGGCGAACGCTATCGCTTTGGCGATTTGGAACTCGATTCCGACCTGCGCGACTTCCGTTCGGAGCAATTCTCCAACTTCATCCCGATGCAGACGGGGGACTGGTACAACGCGCAACAGATCGAAGACACGATCGACCGGCTGAACGAGACGGCTGGTCTCCTGGGTTATGCGTTTGCCGAGGCGCGGCCGGAGTTCAATATCAACCGCGAGGACCGGACGATGGACGTCCGTTTCCGCATCGAGGAAACGCCCCGCGTCTATGTCGAGCGGATCGAGATCAACGGTAACACGTTGACGCGCGACAAGGTGATCCGGCGCGAATTCCGCCTCCAGGAAGGCGATGCCTTCAACAGTTTCCTCGTCCGTCGTTCGCAGGCGCGTATCCAGTCGCTCGGCTTCTTCCAGGAAAATTTCGAGATCGCGCAGTCGCCGGGTTCGGCCCCGGACCGGATCGTGCTAACGGCCAATGTCGAGGAAAACGCAACCGGCGAACTCCAGCTTTCGGCCGGTTTTTCGAGTCTCGAGCGTTTCATTCTCAACTTCTCGGTCCGGCAGCGGAACTTCATGGGCAAGGGGCAGGAGCTGCGAGCGGGCGTCAACTGGTCGAGCTTCTCCAACTCGGTCGAGCTGGGCTTTACCGAGCCCTATCTGTTCGACCGCAACATCGCGGTCGGCGTCGACCTGTTCCGTCGCGATTTCGACTCGTTCAACTTCATCGGTAACGACCGCAACACCACCTATCAGCAGGTTAGCACCGGCTTTCAGATCCGCGCCGGCGTTCCGCTGACCGAGTTCTGGACCTTGGCACTCCGCTACGGGTTGAGCCAGGAAGACGTTACGCTGGATGAAAACACATTCTTCATCAACGACGAATGCAGCCCGCTGCTCGCCGGCCGCTTTCTCTGCGACACGATCGGCAATCGGATAATTTCCAGCGTAGGCTATTCGCTCGTTTACAATAATCTCGACAACAATATCCGCCCGTCCAGCGGCCGGCGCATCATTCTGAGTCAGGACTTTGCCGGCGTTTTCGGCGATGTCCGCTATCTCAGAACGCGCATCGATGCGGACCAGTTTTTCAACCTCGGATCCGGCTTCATCTTCGGCCTCAGCGCGGAGGCTGGCTATACGCTCTCTTTCGAGAATCGCGGGGGCGCGGGTGTCGACGATATCCGGCTAACCGACCGTTTCTTCCTGGGCGAGCCGCAGATTCGCGGCTTCGACATTCGCGGTGTCGGTCCGCGTGTCCAGCGCTTCTCATACACGCCGGGTACGAACGAGTTGATCACCGATCCGCGTTTCGTCGTCGATGACGCGATTGGTGGCCGCGCCTATTATCTGGCGCGGGCCGAGCTCGAGATCCCGCTCGGTTCGGGCGCACGCGAACTTGGTTTCCGGCCGTCGATCTTCGTTGACGCGGGCGCGGTGTTCGGCGTGACGGACCCGGTTCTTCAGACGTTTCCGTGCCTCGATGCCAATGGCGACGAGGTCGGCCGCACGCCGTGTACGGGCGATGCAATTCCGGGCCCAATCGTGACGCGCCTGCTCGACAACAATGGCGCTCCGCTGTTCATCGCGCCGGACGGAACGCTGACCACAGATTCGGTGGACGATATGGGCAATGCGCTCGCCGAGGCCAATCGTACGATCGCGCCGTTCCTCGAACGGTTCGTGGGTGATTCGCCTTCGCCGCGTGTTACCGTCGGCGCCGGTGTATCGTGGAACTCGCCATTCGGGCCGTTCCGCATCGACCTCGCATACGCCCTGCTTCAGGAAGAAGGCGACGAGGACAAAATCTTCTCATTCAACATAGGAACCCAATTCTGATGTTTTCAAAAACCAAAACCTTCTTCGCAGGGTTGTTGCTTGCGCTGCCGATGGTTGCGACGAGCCCAGCCCATGCGCAGGCCCGCGGCGTCGGCGTCGTGAGCGTCGATGCGGCGATCCAACAGACGACTGCTTTCCAGGCGGCCGCGGCGCAGGTGCAGAGCACCTATGCTGCGCAGATTCAACAAGCGCAGACGCGCGAACAGGCGCTGGTCGCCGAACTGCAGCCGCTGCAACAGGCTGCTCAGGCCGCCCAATCGGCTCCCGGCGCCACAGCCGAGAGTGCGCGTCCGGCAATCGAGGCGTTCACCACGCGTCAGCAGGCCGCGCAGCAGGAACTGGCGACGATCCGGCAGCCCATTCTGCTCGCCACGCAATATGTACGCGAGCAGATCGCCGTGCATTTCAACGATGCGCTGACGGCTGCGATGGCGGCATCCAATGTCGATCTGGTCCTCGAGCCGAACGCTGTTGCCTCGCTTGCGCCGAACTCGGCAGCGAACATCACCGCTGCGGTCACGACGCAGCTCAATACCCGCGTTCCGAGCGTGCAGGCGATCCCGCCGGCAGGCTGGAACCCGGGCGACACGTTGCGCGCGGCGCAGCAGGCCCAGCAACCGGCAGCGGCGCAGCCTGAAGGCCGGTGAGCGAGTCCGCATCGTCGGAAACGGCCGCCATCGGCCCGCTTGACATCAAGCGGGTGATGGCGGCCATTCCGCATCGCTATCCTTTCCTGCTCGTCGATCGCGTCGCGGAAATCGTGCCCGGCGAATCGATTACGGCTCTCAAAGCCGTTTCGATGAATGAGGAATATTTCCAGGGTCATTTCCCGGGCCGTCCGATCATGCCGGGCGTACTCATTATCGAAGCCATGGCGCAAGCGGCGGCCATCATGGCCGTCGAGGAACTCGACCTGCTGGAAAGCGGCAAGCTCGTCTATTTCATGGCGATCGACGGCGCGAAATTCCGCGCGCCGGTGGAGCCGGGCTGCCTGCTCACATTGAAAGTCAGCTACGCCAAGAAGCGCTTCCCGGTCTGCAAGTTCGCGGGCAAGGCCTATCTCGACGACAAGGTTGTCGCCGAGGCCGATTTCACGGCGATGATCGCCGATCCGCCAGAGGCGTAGCGCAGACGCGCGTCACGCCGGTTTCCAACGACCGTCCATGCGGACGACACCGAAAATGCGCGCCAGAATGTCGCCGGACAAGGCGATGTCAGGCGGCCCATCTTGCGCGATCCGGCCCTTATCGATTACGATCACACGGTCGCCATAATGGCGGGCAAGCTCAAGATCGTGAATCGATACTATGACCGCAGCGCCAACGGCCGCTTCGGCCCGAAGCCGCTCCAACACCGCTAATTGCCAGCGGGGATCCAGATTCGCGCAGGGCTCGTCCAGCAACAGCAGCTCCGCCCCCGGTGCAAGTGCCCGCGCTATCATCACGCGGGACCGTTCACCGGTCGACAGCCGGTCGAGACGGCGCTGCGCGAGAGTTCCGGCATCGAGCGACTGCAAGACCGTATCGATGCGGTCTGCCGATGCGCCCGGCGGCAAGCCCAGCGCAACGTAATCCCGGGCCAGTAACGGCCAATTGACGGCACGCGATGCACCAAGAAAGGACAGGTAGCGGAGCCGGCGGCCGGGCGAGAGCGTTCTGATATCTTCGCCGCTCACGCGAATCTCGCCAGCGCTCAGGGGCAAAGCCGCCAGAGCATGCAGCAAGCTAGTTTTTCCCGCGCCGTTCGGTCCGACCAGCATCGTCACGGTGCCCGCCTCGAATGCGAGATCGCACGGGTGAAGCCGTCCGGGGATTGCGGCGGCGGTTGCCATCAGCCGGGCCGTCATGGCCGCACGCTCCAGCGCATCCGCGCAACCAGCCACAGGAAGAAAGGCGCGCCGATAAGCGCCGTCAGCACACCGATCGGCACGGAGCGATCGGGGGGCGCGAAACGCACGGCGATATCCGCAGCGAGCAGCAGCGCCGCGCCGATCAGCGCTGCCGGCAGGATCGCACGGCCCGGATGGCCAGTCGTCAGCCGCCGTGCGATGACGGGGCCGACAAGTCCGATAAAACCGACCGCGCCGCACACAGATACCGCTGCGCCGACCCCGATGGCCGTGGCGATCACGATGTTCCTGCGCAGCGCAACGATATCATAGCCCATCGACTCCGCGACATCTTCGCCGAGCGCGAGACGGTCGAGCGCTGGCGCGCAGCGGGCGAAATAGGCGATTGCGGCCAGAGCCGGTATCGCCGCAAAGGCGAGCTGTGGCAGACTCCGATCGACGAGCGAACCCATGAGCCAGGCATAGGCATCGTAAAAGGCAAAGGGGGAGGGGGCGAGCGCCAGCGCCAGAGCCGTTCCCGCGCCGGTGATGGCGCTGATCGCGATGCCTGCGAGCAGCAGGGTCGCGGTTTCGGCACGCGGTCCGGCGAGCAACAATAGCAGCGCCAGCGCGACGCCCGCACCCGCCACACCGCCGATGGCGATGCCGAACGGGCTGGCGAAGCCGATAATGTACGCCGCGAACACTGCGCCGAGCGCTGCGCCGCCAGTCGCGCCGGTGATGTCGGGAGAGGCGAGGGGGTTTGCCAAAAGCGCCTGGATGGCCGCCCCGCTGGCACCGAGCACGGCGCCGTAGACCAACGCAAGCAGGGCGCGGGGCAACCGCAGCTCGGTCACGACGATCCAAGCAAGATCCGGCTCGCTGGCGAACAGTTGCGGCAGTGAATGCAACGGCACGGTCACGGACACGATGATCAAAACCGCGACGAGCACGACGAAAAGCAGATAGAGGACGGCCCTCATCGCGCCAGAACCGCCCGCAACCGACGGATTTCGGGAAGGAGCGAGGGACCCGAACAGGTCCAGCGCCGGCCGTCGGTATAGACGATGCGCGTATCCGGCACGCCCTCGATGAAGCGGAAGCCCGGCCAATACTGACCGCGCGATGTCTGGCCGCGACGATAATCGCTGCGTATCACCGTTTCGGGCGGGTCGAGCAGCAGCGTTTCGGCGGTTACGCGCACGCCCTGGCCATCGGGAACCCGGGCCCCGGCGAGGGTCAGCCATTCCGCACCGAGGCTGCTTTCCGCAAAACTGTAGCCGCTGTCGCTGAGAAAAGTGACTTCGCGGGGATTGTCCGGACGTTCGGCAGTAAAATGGCGGAGCAGCGCGATAATCTGCCGACCGCGCGCCTCTCGCCCCAGGGCTTCGGCGACCGTGCGGACCGAGTTCTCGACATCGCCAAGTGTTTGGGGGAAGGGGATCGCAACGACCTCCGCGCCGATCCGCTCGGCAAGCCGCGCGCGATCGCGGGCGACGCCGCCCATGGTGAGTATGAGGTCGGGCCGGTGTCCGGCGACCGAGACGACGCTGCCGTCATTCGCCGGATAACGACGGCCGGTGCGCCAGAAGGGAAATTCGTGTCGATCCTGCGCAAGATGGGTGACCGAAGTGATCTGCTCTGGGCGGGCGAGCAAGAGGAGTAGCTCGTCGGTGCACATATTGACAGAAACGACACGGCTCGGCGCTGCTTCAACCGACGTGCCGATACCGAGGTATAGCATGACCGCCGCGAGGCAACCTGCCCAAATGCTTCGATATTCGCGGCCTTTCTGCGCCACCTTCGCTCCCTCCACGGCTCTGCCGCCACGAAGGAAGCGCACGGCTTCCCGTCACTCCGGCTGGACCCGGCCGGGCTTGGACGACGCAAAAGGCAGGTCTCCTGGCTTGCGGTTCGAACTCCGTTCCCCGCCTTCCCGGGCAAGCGCCCGGTGGCATCAAGGGGAGGGATCTGCCGCTGACAGTTGCGGGCACAGCGCCGGACTCGCACCGGCTTCCCTTTTCACCGCGCTTTCGCACGGCACCTTTCGCTGAAAACAGCGGCTACGCGCGGCCGCAAGCCCTTGTCAAGCAGCGCTGTAATCGCTAGATGCGCGCCTTCGCTTGAACGGGCTGGTCGGAAACCAGCCATATGGAAAGCAAGAGCAATGAAAAACGATATTCACCCCGATTACCATATGATCACGGTCAAGATGACCGATGGCACCGAGTTCCAGACCCGCTCCACCTGGGGCGCGGAAGGCGACACGCTGAGCCTTGATGTCGATCCGAAGTCGCACCCGGCATGGACGGGCGGCAGCCGCAACCTCGTGGACAGCGGCGGGCGGATCGATCGCTTCAACAAGCGTTTCGGCGGATTGACGCTCAAGAAAAACTAAGCCTTTTGGCTTGACCGATACATCCGGCGTCCCCTTATGCAGGGGGCGAATAATTGCGCACGCGTTCGACAGGAGAGCATCGTGGAAGACTGGGATACAGACGAAGACGGCAATTTCAGAATGCTGGCCTTCCACGGTTACCAATCGGCGACCGCACCCGGCAACGTGCTGTTGCGGATGCTGTATTTCGCCGAAAATTCGGACCTGCCGCCGAATGTCCCGAACGGCCTGCAAGTCGCGATGACACCCGACATGGCGCGCAAGTTCGGCCAGGACATGATTGACAATGCGGACCGGGCGGAGAATGCGAAGGCGGAAGCCGAGTAGCCGGATCGCCAAGACGCACTAGCGAGCGCGGATGAGCGCTCGCCGGCCATATGAACCGCAGGTCGGTTAGGCTGCCCGGCGCGCCGGCTTATCGTGGTCTGCGCTCGACATGGCTTCGAACTCATCGATAGCCATCGGCCGGCCGATGTAAAATCCCTGAGCAATATCGCAGCCCAGCTCTTTCAGGATTTCCAGCACTTCGGTGTTCTCGATCCCTTCAGCGACCACTTTCAGCCCGAGCTCATGCGCCAGTTCGATGGTCGAACGGATGAGAATGCGGTCACTGGCATTGTCTTCGAGGCCTTGAACGAAACTCTTGTCGATCTTGATCTCGTCTGCGGGCAGGCGTTTGAGATAGGACAGCGTGGACTGACCAGTGCCATAATCGTCGACCGACAGGCGGATCCCCCATTTGCGCAGCATGTGCATGGCGGCGATGGCGGATTCGGCGTCGTCCAACGCCGCGGATTCGGTGACTTCCACCGTAAGGCGTGACGGATCTATCCGCGATCTGCCGACGCTGCGGATAAGCTCTTCCATGAATTCGCCGTTATCGAGCAGCTTCGCCGAGACGTTGAAGGACAGGCCTGTGTCCAGCCCTTGCTCTTCCCAACGCATGAGCGCTTCGAGCGTCTTGTCGAGCGTGAAGAGGGTGAGGTCCGCGATCCGGCCCCGTTTTTCCGCGAGCGGAATGAAATTGTCCGGCGAAATCGCGCCGCGCAACGGATGCTGCCAACGGACCAGTGCCTCCGCGCCGGTTACCCGGCCGGATGCGATATCCAGCTTGGGCTGTAGCGCGACCCAGAGATCCCCGTTGGTCATCGCCTCGTCGAGCTCGCCGAGCAGTCCCAACTGCCATTTACCGGCCTCGTCATCGCCTTCCACATAGCGCTGCCAGCGATGTCCCGCATTCGTAGCGCGCTCGGCCGCGGCGGCTGCGCAGGCGATCAGCGATCTGCCATCCTTGCCCCGTCCGGCGGCAACGCCCAGGAACAGGTCAACATCGACGCGCTGCTTGCCGAGCACCAGAGGCGTGCGCATCAGCGTGGCGACCGCATCGAGGTGATCGGCCAATTCCTGGTCGTCCATATTTTCGCACTGCCAGCCGATCATGCTTTCGTCGATCCGGTAGATCGTGCCGTCCGTATTGACGCTGAGCCGATGCGCGAGCTGCGCAAAAAATTCGCCTATTTCGTCGGGCGAAAGCAGGGCGGCGGTTTCGGCGAAATTCTGGATACGGCCAACGATGATGGTCGTGTCCGCGTCACTGCGCACTTCGCGGACCAGAGCCGCGTCATTCTGCAGGCCGGACTGATTATCCTCAAGCGCGGCCTTCCGATATTTGCGCAACGCCAGAACGCCGCCGGCCGCTGCCGCTGCCGCAATGAGCATCGCCAGCGCAGGGATAACCATGGCGGTCGCCTGATACTGGCTTTCGAGGATCAGCGGCAAAGCAAGAACAGCTGCACCCGAAAAGGCGAAGGTGGTCGCGCGCACCCATCGTGTACCGCGGCCGATGAGCATCAGCACGCCGACAAGCGCGATCAGCAACGCGGCTGCCGGGCCATATTCGCTGGGAACGCCGCCGGCGAGCAGCGTTTCGGCCGCAAGCGCCTGAATCACGACGCCGGGGAGGACACCATGCCGGGGCACGGCATACCGATCACCCATCTCGATTGCCGTTGCGCCGATCATGACGGTTTTACCGGCCAGGTCCGCGGTGTCGGCACTCCCGACAAGAATATCGGCATAGCTTACACGCGGGATCGTATCCGGATCGATCGCATAATCGACTGGAAAATCCGTATCCGACGCACCCTGCGTGCCGGAGAGCATCGCCGAGAGGGACGGCCGGGGTAGCCCGTTGGTATTCACACCGAGAAGCGCCCGTCGCACAAAACCGCTCTGGTCGGCCTGGATGTTTACCGCCGCGAGGAAAGCGCTTTCGCGCAGGATCGGTATCGGTTCGCTGTCGATGACCGTGGAACGGCCCGCACCGGCGGCCTGGCGAAACGCCGGCAGCAGTACGAGCGCCTCGCTGCGGCGGAGTGCATCGGCAAAAGCCCGATCCTGATCCGCGGTCGACGGACTCGAAAAGTCCACATCGAATGCGATCATGTCGACATTCGCCGCATTCAGCCGGTCGACAAGCTCGCCATGGACACGCCGCGGCCATGGCCACCGATCGATCGCCGCAAGGCTTTGCGCGTCGATCTCAACGATCACGATATCGCCGCTGGCAGGTTGCGCGCGCACCGTATCGCGAACCGTCCGCAGCTCCTGTTCGGCGGTAAGCGCAAATCCCGACGAGATCGACACGAAAGCGGCCGCCAAGGCGGCCGCTAGGATTACTCCGCGATATCCGAAGTAACGTTGGAAGAGGGAGCGGAGCCGATACACGGACGTTCAGCCGTCTCTGTTCCTATTCGGGCGCAGCATTGCGGCCACCGCCGCCGAAATTCTGTTCCCAAATGCCTGACGGACCGCCCGGTTCACCGGCGCCGACCGAGGCCAGGCCTGCATCGAGATCGGCACCGCCACAATTGGGGCCGAGCGCGCAAGCTTCGAGATTGCCGCTGACGCCCACGCCGACACCGACGCCGCCGACACCAACATCGACGCCAATTCCGGCACCACTCTGGTTATTGCCGCCACCGTTGCCGTTGCCGCCACCGTTGCCGTTGCCGCCGCCGTTGCCGTTTCCGCCACCGTTGCCGTTTCCGCCACCGTTGCCGTTCCCGCCGCCGTTGCCGTTTCCGCCACCGTTGCCGTTTCCGCCACCGTTGCCGTTGCCGCCGCCGTTGCCGTTTCCGCCACCGTTGCCGTTTC